>NZ_LLXZ01000205.1:49684-125208 GCF_001440395.1 Bradyrhizobium jicamae
CCTGCAGCCGATACGACCCAGTTGCAATCGATGGCGCAGGATCTCGCCGCGATGGGCCAGCAGGTCGAGGAGCTCAAAGCCACCATTGCGCAGCTCAAGGCAAGCCAGGCGCAGATGGCACGCGACCTTGCGAAGGCAGCCGAGGCAAAGGCCGCCGAGACCAGGACCGCCGAGCCGAGCCCGCGGCCCCGGGTGTCGGCGCTGACGCCGCCTCCGGTGCGGCCGGCCACGCCTCCGCCCGCCCCGCGCAGGCCGAAGCCGACCACGCCCTATTCGCAGTCCTATTCACCTGCGCCGATGGCGGCCGCTCCTGTAGGGCCGCCTCCGCCGGTACAGGCCGCCGCGCCGCTACCGCCTCAGCAAACCATCGCGGATGATGGCGAGCCGGTGGTGCGCCCGCCGATGCCACTGCGGTAAGTGATGCGCTTCCCGGATGCGGCATACCGCATCCGGGATCATCGCTAGCTCTGATGCGGCCCCCGCATCATCTTCATCGCGTCTTCAATGTGGCGCCACTCCTTGGCTTCCTCGATGTCGCCCTTGCTCTCGCAGGCCTGCGCATTGTGTGCGGCTTGCGCGATCGCGGTGAGACCATGCTTCTCCATCATCTGACGCGCGATCGTGTGGATCTGCATTTCCGAGATCATTTCGCTCTCCCAGGGTTCCGCCACGGCGTTCTTCCGAATCGTCGCGGCTTCCCCATGAAAACGGCTGAACCGAAACTCTCGTTCCTGCCGGAAGAATGGATAATTTTGAGACAAGTTCAGGCATTGGTTCCACCTGGAGTCGCGTTTCCCCGTAGTATCCCGTCCGCAATCTCCCCGAATATTAAGCCCCTCTTCCGCCTGCTATTTTCAGCGCGAATCGCAATCGCAGGAGGCGGACATGGCGCGGGTCTATTTCCACTGTTCCAATTCCGAGGGCGCATGCTTCGACCAGCGCGGCGCCGCCGTCGAAAATCTGGCCGAGGTGCGCGCCCATGCCGCCCGCGTCGTCCAGTCGCTGATCATGCTGCAGGACCCGGAAGACTGGCGCGACTGGACGCTGCATGTCAGCGACGATCTCGACGAGGAAATCTTCGCCCTGCCGTTTTCGTCCCTGCTCGGCAGGCCGCACTGAGAGGTCGCCATGCTGGCCATGCAACCGCTGCTCCGACGCCTGACCGAGATCGTGACCCGCTGGCGGGGTCTGCTCGGCCTTGCCCACAACCGCTACCGCCCCGAGCTGCACTACATGCGCGGCCCCGGCCCGAAATGGCACGCGAAGCATAGCGCGTAACCCGTAGAACGGTAGGGTGGGCAACGCGCAGCGTGCCCACCATCAAGAGTATCGCAAGTAACGGTGGGCACGCTTCGCTTTGCCCACCCTACAATCGCTACAACTCCCCCAGTTCCGGCGGCTCGAACCAGTTCGTCAGCGATAGCCCGCCGTCGATCACGATCGCCGCGCCCGTGACGTAGGCCGATATCCGGTTCGACAACACCGCCAACGCCAGCGGCGCAAGGTCGTTGGCCTCACCAAGCCGGCCGAGCGGAATGTGTCTGGCAAGCGCGGGATCGGCGACGAAGCCGCCGGCCGCGATTGCGCCCGGCACCAGCGCGTTGACGCGGATGCCAAAGCGGCCGAACGTCTTGGCCAGTTCCTTCACCAGCATCGAAAGCCCGGCCTTCGCCGTCGAGTAGTGCGGCAGATTGCGCGGCGTGCCGGCATGCAGCGAGGTCAGCAGCAGGAACGAGCCGCCCTCCTTGTCGGCGATCAGCTTTCGCGCCAGTTCGCGGCAGAGATGAAATCCGGCTTCAAGATTCACCGCATGCATCTGCGCCCAGATATCAGTGGTAACGCCGAGCGCATGGTCGCTCTCGCGCCGCGGCGGCGAGGCGCTATGCACGAAATGCGTCACGCCCCCGAGTACGGCGGCAGATTCCGCCAGCAGCGCCTCGCGCGCGGCGGGATCGGCAAGATCGCCAACCCACGGCATCGCCAGTTCCGGCCGCGCCGAGGCCTTGATCGCCGCGGTCACCGTGTCCCGGTTCACATCGGCAAACACCGTGCGCACGCCCTCTCCCACCAGCGCCTGCGCAATCGCGCGGCCGATGCCGTTGCCTGCACCGGTGACGAGCGCGGCCTCATGCGCGGGATCGAATGGCTTTTCGAAAAGGCTCATGGCGGTCGCTCCCGATGGCGTTGGACCACCAAGGTTGGCGCAACCCGCCCTCCTCCGCAACGTTCAAACGAAAATGGGGCGGACCCGCCATGTCCGCCCCACACGTGTCCGGCCCCCCCGGAGTGACGTCGTTCGGGATCAGGACCCCGGCGACCATTTCCAGATGATATCTGACACGTTGACCGGTTTCGGAATTAGCCCGAGCTTTGCGAAACGATCCGCAATCGCCTGCTGGCTCCTGACGACGTCGTCATCGACCGGGACGACGCGATAGTTGGAGCGGGCGACGAAACGTTTGACGGCGTCGATATCCACGCCGGTCGCTTCGGCTTGCGCCTTCGCGACCTCTTCGGGATGCCGCTCCGCCCACTGTCCTTCCGAGGAAAGCACCGCGTTGAGTTTCGTGACCAGCGCCGGATGCTTGTTCACGAAATCCGATCCGGCGATGTAGAATGCGTTGGGCTTGTGCACGTCCTTGTCGAACGCGATGACCCGCGCGTTCTCCTTCAGCTCGGCCAGTGCCAGATAGGGATCCCAGATCGACCACGCATCGACCGAGCCTTTCAGGAAGGCCGCAGTCGCATCGGCCGGCGCGAGCGGCGCCGGCGTGATATCGCCATAGGAAAGCCCGGCCTTCTCCAGCGCCGCGACCAGAAGGTTATGCGCACTCGATCCCTTGCCGAAGGCAACGCGCTTGCCCTTGAGATCGGCGACCGTCTTGATCGGCGAGTCCCTGGGAACGATGATTGCCTGGGTGTTGCCATCAGATTTGACCGCGGCCACGTATCGTATCCGCGCGCCACCCGCCTGCGCGAAGATCGGCGGTGAGTCGCCGACGAAGCCGAAATCGACCGCGCCGACATTGATGGCCTCGAGCAGCGGCGGACCGAACTGGAAATCGATCCATTTGATCTCGATGCCGAGCGGCTTGAAGGCGTCCTCGACCGTGTGGCGCTGCCGCACAGCCGGAAAGAATCCACCCTTCTGCGTGCCGATGCGTATTTCGGCAGGCCTGTCCGCTGACTGCGCCTGCGCGGGTGCCGCCGCAAGCGATGCGGCGATCACTGCGCCGGCGATGATGCCTCTTCTGGTGATGATCATGCTTTCTTCCTTTGATGTGATCGAGCCGACGGTTCACGGCAGCGAATGCGCGCGGGTTTTCGTGGTCCCCAGCATCGCCCTGGCCGCGTGCTCCGCCACCCGGGCGGAGCTGAAATCGCGGCCGTCGAGACGATCGAAGGCACGGTCGGAGGAGAAAAACGTAAAGCCGCGCTCGTCGCCGGCGACGATCCCGGCGGTGCGGTCGTGAACTTCGATGATGTAGGCTTTGGACATGGCTGTTCGTTCGCCGAATATCGGCGCTCCTGTCGAATGAGTGATCGCGGGATTTGTTACGTGCGGATCAGCAACAGGCGCCGGTCGCCGCCGAGACGCAGCGGCGGGTGATGCGCTTGCGCATATCGCCCACGGCCGGCTTTGGATTCGATCTCATGCGGTGACCTCGATTGGCGAAAAGCAGCATCAAATATCCGGCCGTTCGCCGGATTGGTCAATGAAATGGCTATCCAATGTTTCTCGCCCGACACCAGCGCCCTTCTCCGCAACGCGCGCAAAACGAATGAAACCATTTTCGGACGTTGCAAGTTATCGTGCCTGCCGATCCGCTCGGGAGCACACGCTGTGGCATGCGTCTCAATTTGGCGCACGCCTGCACCGTCAGGTTGCTTCCGCCCGTTGTGAAATCGGCCTAACCTGTCCCGGCAATCAGCGGGAGGCCAGGCATGCAGACCCGCGTTCGAAAAGTTGCCCACGTTCTGGAACGCCTTGGGCTTGCGATGGCAGGCGCGGCGAGCGGATTGTTTGTGGCTGCATTGGTCGGAACGAGCCATGCTGCGCTCACCAACCAGGCCTTCCTGCTCCTGATGATGATCGGCGGCGCCATCGGCTTTTACCTCGGCATCGATACGCCGCCCCTTCCCATCAGCGCCGTGAACGCACCGCGCGTCGACGGCGTGTGGGTCGGCAAGATCGACGGACCGGAACTGCTCAGCGCCGTCGGCACCTTCCTCGCGGCGTTCTCGGCGTTCGCCTGCGTCGGCGTCATCGTGCTGCGCCAGGATCCGCATGTGGGATGGATAGGGATGATCATGGCCGGGTGGATCGTCGGCGTCACCATGCAGATCGTCGCCGGCGCGATCGCCCGCCTGCGCCGCTGATCAGGCAGGCCGTCCGACCTTCAGCCCTCTTCTTCGAGCGTCAGCACCAAGCCTGTCAGCGCCGAACCGATGCCGAACATCAGGGCGTAGGTCGTGACCAGCATAACGGTCGTCTGAACCGGCGCGGTGCTCTTGGCAACGAGGTCTCTGACATGGAAGGCATCGATGAGGCTGAGCAACAGGACCATCGACAGTCCAAGCGCCACGCCCATCAGGAAATGGGTGAGCAGCGCGTTGAACAGTGACTTTTCCGGACGCATGGGCCGTGCCTTCGGCATGATGCCGGGCCAACGCGCAGCCGGAGAAACTGGTTCCTGCGCGAGAACAGAATTCGTCCTGCGCTGCGCGCGCGTCGGCTCCCGTGCATTTGCCAATTGTTAAGCAAGCGCCGCTACGTCCATCGGCATTCCCAAATATCTCCACAATATCTTTTAGTAAGAACACATCGTTTTCGAGAAAGGAGAATTTGTCATGCGGCTAGGGCAAGCGATCTTCTTGGGTTCGGCGGCTGCGCTCCTCACTTTGGCGGCGCCGACGCTCGCCAGGAACTCAAACACCAATTCCCACACGGCGAAGACGAGCGAAGCCCCCGCTTCCGCCGCCTGCCATGCCTATCAGCAGGAAGCCGACGGCACATGGACGCAACTGCCGTGTCATGCGATGGGTTCCAAGGCCTCGGCCCAGCCGCGCGCCGCTGCAAAGGATGCAACCGACGAAGCGCAGTGAGTGGACGTTACATCTCCTTGTCCACCGGTGCGTAGGGTGGGCAGAGGCACTCTTCCGCCGTGCCCACCATCTTTCAACGAGCATACGCCTTGGCGGTGGGCACGCTTCGCTTTGCCCACCCTACTACTTACGGACTTCGCTGAGCCAGCCAATCGTCGAAGCGCGTCGGCATGATCCGCGCGCCGTTGTCCGGCACCAGCGTGCGCAACGCGAGCGGTGCGCCGAAATACGGTACGTCGGCGCCTGCGACGACCTTGCTGGTATCGCCCTGCTTGCGCAGCCAGCGGCCGACGAAATCCGCCATCGGCGCCGCTTCGGGACCTGCGACCTCGCGGATGCCGCCGACAGGATCGCCAACCGTCACATCGGCCAGCGCCAGCGCGACCTCATCGGACAACAACGGCTGCATCAACTGGCTGGAGACATGGACCGCGCCGTCCTTGCGGCCTGAATCCGCAATCGCGCCGACGAAATCGTGAAACTGGGTGGCGCGCAGGATCGTATAGGCCAGGCCGGCATTTTCGATCAGGCGCTCCTGCGCCAGCTTGGCGCGGAAATAGCCGCTACCCTCGAGCCGGTCGGTGCCGACGATCGATAACGCCACGACGTGCCGCACGCCGGCCTGCTTCGCCGCCGCGATCAGGTTGCGCGTTCCCGTCTCGAAGAAGTGCAGCACCGCCTTGTCCTCGAACGAGGGCGAATTCGACACGTCGACGACGACGTCGGCGCCCGCCAGCGCCGCCTGCAGGCCCTCCCCGGTCACGGCGTTGACGCCCTTGCTCGGCGCTGCCTGCAAGACCTCATGGCCGCGCGAACGCAGCAACGGAGCCAGTTTCGAACCGATCAGGCCGGTACCACCGATGATAACGATCTTCATGTTGCTTGCTCCTCTCTCCTGAGAACCGCAGAAACCCCCGTTAAATCAAGACGAAATGGAAGGCACTGATGTGACACGCCCGGCCGTAACTCTGGATTAATTAGCACCACTTATACTGGTGGTCCGCACTCCCAGACCCGCGCAAATGGCCTGAAATCCCATGAAAATCGGTACCCTCCTCACCGCTGCCATCGTCTCGCTCTCCGCCGTCGGCGGCGGGCTCGCCGTCTATGTGGCGGTTTCGAAGTATCAGACCATGGACAAGGTCTCGCTTGCGCAGAGCCGGCTCGAGGTGGTGCGCGCGGTCGGCGACATCCCGCGCTACATGAACTCCGAGCGCGGCTTCTCAACCAACATCCTGTACGGCCCGCCCGCGGTCGATCCGGCGGTTCGGAAGGAACTTAACGAAAAACTTCGCAAGAACACCGACGGCGCCCGCGACAAGATGAACGCGGTCCGCAAGAACCTGTCGGGCGGGCTCGACGATGCCGCCGCGATCGGCAGCGGGATCGACGAACTGAACGTGAAGTTCAACGCGCTCCGCGCTGCCATCGACAAGGCGATCGACGGTCCGGCCGAAGCGCGCAAGGATGCCGCCAGAAAGATCGTCGCCGACAACGCCGTGTTCAACGCCGCGGTGACCAAGCTGCTCGACGAGCAGGTGCGCCGCATGGCGCAGCTCGACGGCGATGCCTATCGCCAGGCCGTCTATGCCAACATCGCCTGGAACCTGCGCGACGTCGGCGGCTACAACGCCAGCATCCACAAGAACCTCGTCGGCGCCAATCGCGCCGCCACCGAGGCTGAAAAGATGGAATATTCGCGCTCTCAAGGGCGCGCCGACCAGATCCTGATGTCGCTGCAGGAACTGCGCGGCAATCCGGCGACGCCGCCCAATGTGGCCGCAGCGCTGGAAAAGATGAACGACGCCTATGTCGGCCGTTTCGGCAACGAACTGAAGCTCGTCAAGGAAGGCGCAGCTTCCGGCAAATACCAGCACGATGTCGACTTCTTCTACAACGAATCCCAGAAGGGCCTCGGCGCTGTCGTCGAAGTCCGCAACGCATTCTACGACAACGCCGAATATGTTCTGGGTAATGCCTATTCCGCCGCGCGCTTCAGCTTCCTGATCGCGCTCGCCGGCCTCATTGCGGTTAGTGTTGCGAGCGCTGCGCTGATCGCGATGGTTCGCCGCCGCGTCTGCGGCCCGATCGTCGACCTCACTTCCACGATGTCGCGGCTGGCCAGCGGCGACGTATCCGGTGACATCGCCGGCGCCGGGCGTTCCGACGAGATCGGCGCGATGGCTGCGGCGGTCGGCGTCTTCAAGGATAACATGATCCAGGCCGAACGCCTTGCTGCCGAGAAGGCTGCCGAGAGCGACGGCAAGATGCGCCGCGCCCAGGTGCTCGACGAACTCACCCGCGCGTTCGAAGCCAAGGTCACCGAGCTGGTCGGCGGGCTTTCGGCGGCATCGTCCGTCATGGAGGACACCGCGCAGTCGATGTCGTCGACCGCCACCGCCACCAACCGCCAGGCGGCGATCGTCGCCGCCGCGTCCGAACAGACCTCCACCAACGTGCAGACGGTTGCCAGCGCCACCGAAGAACTGACCTCCTCGATCTCCGAGATCGGCCGGCAGGTCGCGCAATCGACCGAAATCGCCTCCCGCGCGGTCGAGAACGCCCGCCGCACCGGCGAGACCGCCCGCTCGCTTGCCGAGGGCGCGCAGAAGATCGGCGACGTCGTGACGCTGATCCAGAGCATCGCCGCGCAGACCAACCTGCTCGCGCTGAACGCGACCATCGAAGCCGCGCGCGCCGGCGACGCCGGCCGCGGCTTTGCCGTCGTTGCCTCCGAAGTCAAATCGCTGGCCGGCCAGACCGCAAAGGCGACCACCGAAATCTCTGAACAGATCGCCTCGATCCAGACGGCGAGCGACCAGACCGTAACGGCGATACAGAACGTCGCCTACGTGATCGCCGAAATCGACCAGATCGGCACCGCCATCGCAGCGGCGATCGAGGAACAGGGCTCCGCGACCAAGGAAATATCGCGCAGCGTGCAGGAAGCCGCGCGCGGCACCCAGGAGGTCAACTCCAACATCACCGGCGTGCAGAAGGCCGCCGACGACACCGGCGCCGCCGCCAATCAGGTGCTGGGCGCAGCCGAGCAACTGTCCTCGCAGTCCAAGGATCTCGCCGGCCAGGTCAACCGCTTCCTCTCCGAGGTGCGTGCGGCATAGCTCCGGCGGCCGAGCTGTCACATTGATCTGTTCGCGATCGGCGTCCTGCCGTGATAAGGGACGCCGCAAGGCGGCAGCGGGTCGCCCGATGAAGGACGACCGATATGCATCAGGCTGCCCCCTCACGCCCGAAGCTCGCCGAGACGGTCATCGAGCCTACCGTCAAATTGCGCGAGACGACGGTCGGCCGTTGCTGCGAGATTCTGGGCGACACAGCAATCGAGTACACCGCGCTCGGCGACTACTCCTATCTCGGTCCGGGCTGCATGGTCGCCGATGCACAGATTGGCCGGTTTTGCGCGATCGCGGCACAGGTTCGGATCGGCGCCCCGAACCATCCGCTCGACCGGCCGTCACAGCATCGTTTCACCTATTGCCCTGAATATTACACCGCAACCGCGCAGCGCGATCACACCTTCTTCAAGCAGCGGCGTGACGATCGCGTCGTGATCGGCAACGATGTCTGGATCGGTCATGCCGTCATCGTGATGCCCGGGGTCAACGTCGGCGATGGCGCCGTACTCGCGGCTGGCGCCGTGGTCACCCGCGATGTGGCGCCATACACCATCGTCGGCGGCGTACCGGCGCGGCAGATCGGGGAACGCTTCAATCGGAACATCGCCGCGCAACTCTCGCGGATCGGGTGGTGGAATTGGCCTCCGGAAACCATCTGGGACCGCTTGCCGGAGTTTCAGTCCGGCGACGTCGAGGCATTCTGCGCCCGCTGGGATAAGGTTAAGCCCAGCCCGCCTCAGTCGGCGAACCTGACATAGCGGACGAAATCGCTGTTGGCTTCACGGTCAGACCGCACCGCATTGGCGGGAAAGCTGTCGCGGGGGCATCATGCGCTCGGACATCGTGCGCGTCTCGAAATCCATCCGTTGCATTCCCATAAATCAGTCCCTTTTGAATCGATAGTCGAAGCGGTTGCCGTCCGCAGTGATCAGGCCGACGGTCGGCGCCGGAAAATGGATCGGCAGGATCAGCGTGTCGGTGCCGGCGACGGAGGCGAAGAACTTGCGCCGCGAGATCGCCGATTGTTTCGGATCCCAGTCGGGCTTGGCCGACCATTCCGGCTCGCGGCACTGGATCACGTGATGCATGAGATCGCCGGCCACCACCGCGCGCTTGCCCCGTGAGAAGATGTTGACGCAGCAGTGACAGGGCGAATGCCCCGGCGTCGGCGTCAGCGTGATGGTATCGTCGAGGGCGTAATCGTCGTCAACCAGGACGGCCTGCCCGGCCTCGACGATCGGCAGGCAGTTGTCTCGGAAGACCGTTCCGGGCGGGTTGGCGCCCCTGGCATGCTCCGCCTCCCACGCCGCATATTCTCTCTTGTGAAATATGTACTTGGCATTGGGAAAGGTCGGCACCCAGCGCCCGTCGCGCAGCGTGGTATTCCAACCGGTGTGGTCGATGTGCAGATGGGTGCAGAACACGTAATCCACCTGCTCGTAGGCAATGCCGAGCGCGAACAGCTCGTTGCGCCAGCGCTCCTTGCCCGGAAAATCGAAAGGCGGTGGATGACCCTTGTCCTCGCCGGTGCAGGTATCGACCAGAATGGTGTAACTCGGCGTGCGGACCACGAAGGTCTGGTAGGTGATGACCATCAGCCCCAGCGCGGCGTCGAACACCTCGGGCTCCATGCCGGCGAGGTGATGCCTGAAGACCGCTTCATCATAAGCCGGAAAGAAATCCTGCGGCCGCCGCCACGGCCCCTCGCGCTCGATCACCGCATCAATGGTGACGTCCCCGATCCTGAGTTGCTTCATCCCGGCTTCGCTCCCCGTTTTGAAACAGCCTAACGGGCGAGTTCAGCGCGGACAAGCTGCGCGCCGGTTGCAGCACCCACACGTTAAGGCATTTGCTGCTTCCCGCCGCAAATCGAACAGAAAGGCTGCCTAGCGAATGCCCCTCTCACGCGGGGGCAAGCCTTGAACAAGAAGCTCAAATATGCCGCGACGGCTATCGCAATTATCGCGGGCGCGATCTACCTCAACAACACCAATCTTCTCGCCGAGCACCATGGCGGCAAATCCGTCCTGCTCGCCCATCGCGGCATGGCGCAACGCTTCGACGAGCGTGACCTGAAGAACGACACTTGCACGGCAGCCCGGATGTTGCCACCGACGCACGAGTATCAGGAGAATACAATCAGCTCGATGCGGGCGAGCTTTGCAGCCGGCGCCGATATCGTCGAGCTCGATGTTCACCCGACGACAGACGGCGAGTTTGCGGTGTTTCACGACTGGACGCTGGATTGTCGCACCGACGGGCACGGCGTCACGCGCGAGCACTCCATGGCCTATCTGAAGAAGCTCGATATCGCTCATGGCTATACCGCCGATGGCGGCAAGACCTTTCCCTTCCGCGGCAAGGGCATCGGCCAGATGCCGACGCTCACCGAAGTGCTGACAACCTTCCCGCAAGCGCGGCTATTGATCAACGTCAAGAGCCGCGATGCGTCCGAGGGGGAGAAACTGGCGGCCGCGCTGGCCAAGCTGCCCGCCGAGCGCCGCACGCAGATCATGGTCTATGGTGGCGACGAGCCGGTCGAAGCCGTGCGCAAGCGCCTGCCGGAGATTCGGACAATCTCACGTGCGTCCATCAAGAGCTGCCTGCTTGGCTATATCGGCTACGGCTGGACCGGCCTGCTGCCGAAAGCATGCAGCAATGCGATGGTCATGGTGCCGATCAACGTCGCGCCGTGGATGTGGGGCTGGCCGGACCGCTTTATCAACCGGATGAAAGTGGCCAACAGCGAAGTCTTCGTGCTCGGCTCCTATCGCGGGGGCGGATTTTCCAGTGGCATCGATACATCAGAGCAGTTTGCACGCCTGCCGCAAAATTTTTCCGGCGGCATCTGGACAAACGAGATCGAGGTGATTGCGCCGCTCGTTCGCAGATAGCCTCTAGCCCGGATGAAGTTCGTAGCCCGGATGGAGCGAAGCGAAATCCGGGGTTCTCGCCGCTGGCTAAACCGTTCCCGGATTGCGCTTCGCTCCATCCGGGCTACGGCATTAACTCCGCAATCCCGGCGCTTCCTGCCCTGTGCGCGCGACATATTCGGTGTAACCGCCGCCATATTGGTGGATGCCGTCGGGCGTCAGCTCCAGCACGCGGTTGGAGAGCGCCGCCAGAAAATGCCGGTCGTGCGAGACGAACAGCATGGTGCCCTCGAACTCGGAGAGCGCGCCGATCAGCATCTCCTTGGTCGCGAGGTCGAGGTGGTTGGTCGGCTCGTCCAGCACCAGAAAGTTCGGCGGGTCGTAGAGCATTTTCGCCATCACCAGCCGCGCCTTCTCGCCGCCGGAGAGCACGCGGCACTTCTTCTCGACATCGTCGCCGGAGAAGCCGAAGCAGCCCGCCAGCGCGCGCAGCGAGCCTTGTCCGGCTTGCGGAAAGGAATCTTCCAGCCACTCGAACACCGTGCGCTCGCCGTCGAGCAGATCCATGGCGTGCTGGGCGAAATAGCCCATCTTGACGCTGCCGCCGATCGCCACCGTGCCGTCGTCGGGCTCGGCCGAGCCCGCCACGAGCTTCAAGAGCGTCGACTTGCCGGCGCCGTTGATGCCCATCACGCACCACCGCTCCTTGCGGCGGATCATGAAATCGAGCCCCTGATAGATGCTGCGGCTGCCATAACCCTTGTGAACGTTCTTCAGGCTGACGACATCCTCGCCCGAGCGCGGCGCCGGCATGAATTCGAACGCCACCGTCTGCCGCCGCTTCGGCGGCTCGACGCGCTCGATCTTGTCGAGCTTTTTCACCCGACTCTGCACCTGCGCCGCGTGCGAGGCGCGCGCCTTGAAGCGTTCGATGAACTTGATCTCCTTGGCCAGCATCGCCTGCTGGCGCTCGAACTGGGCCTGCTGCTGCTTCTCGTTCAGCGCGCGCTGCTGTTCGTAGAATTCGTAATTGCCGGAATAGGTCGAGAGCGTGCCACCATCGATCTCGACGACCTTGTTGATGATGCGGTTGATGAACTCGCGATCATGCGAGGTCATCAATAGCGCGCCTTCATACCCTTTAAGAAACTGCTCCAGCCAGATCAGGCTTTCGAGGTCGAGATGGTTGCTCGGCTCGTCCAGCAGCATCACGTCGGGCCGCATCAGGAGAATGCGCGCCAGCGCTACCCGCATCTTCCAGCCGCCCGACAGCGCGCCGACGTCGCCTTCCATCATCTCCTGGCTAAAACCCAGACCCGACAGCGCCTCGCGCGCCCGGCCGTCGAGGGCGTAGCCGTCGAGCTCCTCGAAGCGGTGCTGCACCTCGCCGTAGCGGGCGATGATATCTTCCATCTCGTCGGCGCGATCCGGATCCGCCATCGCAGCCTCGAGTTCCCTCAACTCGGCTGCCACGACGCTGACAGGGCCGGCGCCGTCCATGACTTCAGCAACTGCACTGCGGCCTGACATCTCGCCGACATCCTGGCTGAAATAGCCGATGGTAATGCCGCGATCGAGGGAGACCTGGCCTTCGTCCGGCAGTTCCTGGCCCGAAATCATCCGGAAAAGCGTGGTCTTGCCGGCCCCGTTCGGGCCGACGAGACCGATCTTCTCGCCCTTCTGGAGGGCTGCGGAGGCTTCGATGAAGAGAATCTGGTGGCCGACTTGCTTGCTGACGTTATCGAGACGGATCATTGGGGCCTGAAGGGGGAAATCGCTGCGGCCGCTGCTTAGGACATCGCAGCCGCACCTTCAAGTTCCGTAAGACTCCGGCGATGCAGTTCCCGAAAAATCGGCCAGAAACCCTTGCGGTTCGCCGCGCGTTGACCCCGCAGCACAAGCGAACCAACAACGGGAGCCCGCAATGACCAAGTCTCCGCCTGTCCCGCAGGACAATCAAAGCCACAAGGGTACCGGCGACCCCAAGTCCGGCAATGCCCATCAGGCCGCGAAGGACCGAGGTCGTACCGAAAATCCGGAGCAGCAGGGCCAGCAGGGCAACACCGCCCAGAACACCACCCATCAGGGCCACCGGCAGGATCGCTAGCGAGGGAGGAGCGCATATGAGCCCCAAGCACGTGAAACTGAGCAAGCCGACCGACGCCGACCTGCATCGCAATCCGCTGATCGGCGGTTCGAAGGGCGCCGCGATGGCGCAGGTCACGCCGGATGAGCTGGAGGAGTTCGAAGGTGCCAATACCTTTGAGGGCGACATCGAGAACGACACCAATGCTCAGGGCGGCATCGACAAGGCAGAGGTTCGCGACCGGCGGCGCGGGCCGCCGCAGAACGAACGGGATTGCGGCCCACGGAAAACGACACTTCAGGGCAAGAAGACGCATGAGCAGCAACTGCGCATGCTGGAAAGGAAGCCTGACGTGCCCGATGCCAGACAGGTCGAGGATGACATCGCGCGGACGCAACGCGAGGGCGGCGCAAACATCGCCAAGCGTGAGGGCCGTCAGTCCGAATTTGCGGTGAGCCGCGGCGGCCTCAACCAGGAAAGCCAGCACAACAAGCACAATCATCCCGGGCAATCCGGCCACAAGCCTCAGAAGCCACAGGGATAGAATAGCGACACGTCAGGTCACAGGTTGATCACGCCGAGCCGCGCCGCGTGCGTGACCGCGTCGGTACGGCCGGTGGCGTCGAGCTTCTCCAGCAGCGAACCGACATGGAATTTGGCGGTGTGAACGGATATTCCGAGCCGTCGCGCAACGGCCTTGTTCGATGCGCCCTCCGCCAGCAGCAGGAGCACATCGCGTTCGCGCGGCGTCAGATCGACCTCGGCCGGCTCAATGACGGCCGCGCGGTCGCGTGACACGAGCGCGACCGTCGCTTCTTCTCCAGCTAGCGCCAGGCGAATGCCGGCTACGCCGCTGAGCAGCGATGCGAGCCGGTCCGCCGTCGCCGCATCTGCGATCTCGATCGCGACCACGATCATCGGCGACGCTGCGCCGTTCATGGATCTGCCCTTTCGCCGATCCTGAGGCTGACCTGAACCGGCTCGCCGGCACGTCTGATCGCGACGTCGACGACCGAGCCGATGCTGTCGGGACCAAGGGATCGTAGCAGCGATCGGACGCCCCCGAGCTTTTCATTGTTCCACCCGACGATGATGTCGCCCTGCCGAATGCCGGCGGCAGCCGCAGGACCTGCCCTGTCGACACTCATCACCATCGCGCCGAGCCCGTCGTCGAGTTCGACGGGCTGCAAACCAACGCCGAGATAGCCGCGTGCGATCCGGCCATGGGTTTCAAGCCTCGCGGCAATTCGGTCAATGGTGGCACTCGGAATTACAAGCACTCGTCGCACGCCCTGAACGACCATGCCGACAGCTTCGCCGGAGGCATTAAGGACCAAGCCACCCTCATGACGACGCCGCAGTCGCACGTCCAGTTCGATCCTTGCGTCGATCTCCCCACCCCGCATGCTGCGCCAGCGGCTGCCAACCAGCGAGACCATGCCAAGCGCCGCCGTCGTAACGCCCTGCTCGGCCGCGACGACGACCGCTAGCGAACCGAGATCCGGGACGATGGATGAAAGCGCGACCGGCGCGCTGTTCCCGATATCGACGCGCAGCACGGCAATGTCGGTCGTATGGTCGCGTCCAGCGATGCTCGCAGGCCGTTCCGACCCGTCGGAAAACCTGATCGAGACGTCGCCTTCATCGGCCAGGGGCTCATCGGCCGTCACGATCAAGCCGGGCTTCCAGATAAAGCCGGAGGCTCGCGAGCGATGGGAATGCACCGAGACGATCGCGGATTTTGTCCGGGCGACCATGTCGGCAAGGGCTGAGGATATCGCGGGAAGGATTGGTGCGGTTGGGTCAGTCATGGCGAAGAACTCCTGGATCGTCGCTTCAATCTGGGAGTTCGGATCGCGTTAAGGAACTAGCCTCATGGGGAGGCAGCAACGATTGCTGAATGTTCCCGCGCCACGGCTCTCAAGCGCCGATGGCAAATCGACTGTCCAGAAATTTTCTACGAGCGGATCTAGGCCGGCCGCATCAGTTTCAGCGTCGCGGCCAGCCGCAGGCTGCGCTTGCCGGCCAATGCAATGGCTTCGAGTTCGGCTCCGGCATCGTCGCAGGTGCCGGCAAAGCCGATTCCCACCTCATGGCCGCCGAATACGGGATTCTCGCCCTTCGCCGGCGTGTGCTCCTGGTTGAGAATCTCGCCCTTCCAGCGGCCGTCGGCCGAAGCGTAAGAGCCGAGGTAATAGAAGAATGCGTCGCCGCCGAGGATACGGCCGTCCAGCAGCAGCATCACGCCTGACAGACTAGCCTCGATCCCGTCGAGCGCGCGGAGCTGCAGGGAATAGAGGCCGTTGGTAATACCGCCCGGCCCGACGGTGCCGACCGGCGGCAGCGCCTCGTCGTCGAGCCGCGTCAGGTCGGCCCAGAACAAGGCGCCCGGCCGCGGTGCGGCGCTGCCCTCGAAGCGAATCTTGTTGTCGTTCAGCCTGCCCCGCACGCTGATGGCGGCGACGTCGGTGTCCATCAAGGGCTTGTAGTAGGGATCGTCATTATGGCGCTGGGTGATGACCTCGCCGACAATCTCCCCGCCGGTTTCCTGATAGGTGCCGAGATGGGCAAAGGCGGAATTACCGCCCAGCATCTTGCCATTGTGCATGCACATGATGCTGCGGCCGAACGCGTCGTTCACGCCGTACTCAACCTTGTAAAGCCCGTTCAGCAACGGAAAATGTCCTGATATCGAAAATGTCTGGCGGGGGCTTAGCACCGCCGCAGGCGAGGTGCCAGCCGCGAATTAACGCAGGTTCAGTGCCGCTTGAAATATTGTACGGCCCGTTCGTGCTTTTCGGCCGCCGCGCGCGATTTGAAGGTTCCAAGGTTACGCCGCTTGCCCGTTTTCGGATTGATTTTGCGGGAATAGAGCCGGTATTCGCCTGACTGCAGCTTTCGGATCATGGCCAGCTCCGCTTATAGGCGAGCCCCGTCCTTGTCATAATCGCGCCGCCGCCCCTCTTGTTCCGATCCGGCTATTCGCGTTGTCTTCGGCTTGCAATGCCGGATCGCTCCGCCGGCACGGAATGAACGGGGGATCACGTGCAATATTTCTTCTATCTCCTCGCGCTTGGCGCCGGCGTCAGCGTGGTCACGCAGCAGATACTGAATGGCAGCCTGCGCACCGCGCTGGATTCACCCGCATGGGCGGGATTGGTGAGCTATGCCGGCGGCCTCCTCACCATGATCGTCGCGGTGATCGCGCTCGGCGAGCGCGTGCCGTCCTGGAAAACAATGGCCGACGTGCCCTGGTATGCGTGGATCGGCGGCGTATTCGGCGGCGCCTTCATCCTGCTGGCGATCCTGCTGCTGCCCTCGCTCGGCGCGGCGACGCTGTTTGCGCTTGTCATTGCCGGCCAGGTACTCGCCGCCATGACGCTCGATCATTTCGGCGCGTTCGGATTGACGCCGCACCCCATCGGCGCCGCGCGGCTCGCCGGCGCGGTGCTGTTGATCGCCGGCGTCGTGCTGATCCGGGAATAAGTGTCAGCGCTGCAAACTTGATGGCCGTGGCGATGTCGGAGGCCGCAATATCGGACACGCCGTTCGCATCGGCCGGCTTGTCTGGATCGGCGGGGTTGCTTCGAAGGGCCGCCAAATTCAAGGATCGAGCCCGCTCTCGCGCAGCAGCGGAGCGACATCGGATGACGCGAGATAGCGCAGCAGCCGATCCGCCTCGCCCGCTTGCTGCGATGCCGCCATTCGGCCCGCCGAAAACACCGCAGGCGTCTGCAGGTCGCGCGGAATGGGCCCCACCACCTCGATGCCGCCGACCTGCTTCAACTCGCTGATCTGCTGGACCGCGAGATCGGCCTCGCCGGTTACGAGCCGCTCGGCGGTGAAGCCTTGCGGGATGATGACGGCGCGGGCGTTGATGTCGGCGGCAATGCCGAGCCGATCGATCAGCTTGGCGAACAGGATGCCACTGGCGCCAAGCCGCGAATAGGCCACCGAGCGCGCGCCGAGCAACGCCGCGCGCAGCGCAGCCTCGCTTCCGATATCGGGATGGGCCGCCCCTGCCTTCACGGCGATGCCGACCCATGAGCGGGCCAGGTCCACGCAGCTATCCGCGGCCACCCGTCCCTCGCGGGCGACCTCGTCCAGCCCCTCGCGGGTCAAGATCACGACGTCGGCGGCTTCGCCCGCGCGCAAGCGCTCCAGCAGCGCCAAGGTGGGCGCGAAATCGGCATCGATGCGCGCGCCGCCGGCCGCCTGATACTGGCCGGCCAGGCCGTGGACGGCGCCCTTCAACGCCAGCGTCGAGAGCACGCGGATGGCATCGCTCATCGGCCGCTACACCCGCCGCATCAGCTTCAGCACCGCGGTCATGCGAAGGCTGCGCTTGCCGGCGAGCGCGGTTGCCTCCAGCAGCGCGCCTTCCGCGTCGCAGGATCCGGAAAAGCCGATGCCGACTTCATGGCCGCCGAAGATCGGGTTCTCGCCCATGGATGGTGTATGCTCCTGATTGAGGATCTGGCCCTTCCAGCGTCCGTTCTCCGACGTGTAGGTGCCGACATAGTAGAAGGACGCATCGCCGCCGAGGATACGGCCCTCGTTGAGCAGCATCACGCCGGTGAGACCGCCTTCGATGCCGTCAAGCAGGCGCACGTGGATGGAATAGAGACCGTTGACGATGCCTCCCGCGCCGACACCGCCGGCGATTGGAATGGCGTCCTGCTCAATCGGCGTCATCACCGACTGGAACGCCACGCCTGGCAGTTCCTTCAAGCCCCCTTCAAAGCGGTAGAGGTTTCCGTCCGCCCTGCCCTTGGCCAGCAGGGTGGCGTCGTCGGTACCGGCCATCGCGCGATAGTTCGGGTCCGGGTTGTGGCGCACCGTCTGGATCACGACGTCGACGCCATCGTCCTGCTTTTCGTAGGTGCCGATATGGGCAAAGGCCGAATTGCCGCCCAGCATCTTGCCGTCGCGCGCATACATCACGCTGCGGCCGACCGAAGCGCCAAGCTGAAACCTGACCTTGTAAAATCCCTCAAACAATGCCGTGTCCCCGGCAAACTCATGGCCTGTCTCTAGCGCGGTTCACAACCCAGGGGAACGGTCTTGAGCGGCCGGATTTAATTCAGCCCCGCCAGGACACCGGGTCATAAAAACGCAAAGATCCACCAAGGCGATCGCCTTGGCGGATCAGCTTTTGCCCCCCGGTGTCCCGGGACGTATCGTTAAGTCCTTAGGCTGCGGCCGCCTTGGCGCCGGTCGGGACTTCCGCGATGGTCTTCAGGATCTGCGAAGCGATCTGGTATGGGTCGCCCTGGGAGTTCGGGCGGCGGTCTTCCAGATAGCCCTTGTATCCGTTGTTGACGAAGGAGTGCGGAACGCGGATCGAGGCGCCGCGGTCAGCCACGCCGTAGCTGAACTTGTTCCAGGGCGCGGTCTCGTGCTTGCCGGTCAGGCGCTTGTCGTTATCAGGCCCGTAGACGGCAATGTGGTCCATGAGGTTCTTCTCGAACGCACCCATCAGCTTCTCGAAGTATTCCTTGCCGCCGACTTCGCGCATGTACTTGGTCGAGAAGTTGGCGTGCATGCCCGAGCCGTTCCAGTCGGTATCGCCGAGCGGCTTGCAGTGGAATTCGATGTCGATGCCGTAGGATTCGGTGAGGCGCAGCATCAGGTAGCGCGCGATCCACATCTGGTCGGCAGCGGTCTTGGAGCCTTTGCCGAAGATCTGGAATTCCCACTGGCCCTTTGCCACTTCGGCGTTGATGCCTTCGTGGTTGATGCCGGCGGCGAGGCAGAGGTTGAGGTGCTCTTCCACGATCTTGCGGGCGACGTCGCCGACGTTCTTGTAGCCGACGCCGGTGTAGTACGGGCCCTGCGGCGCCGGATAGCCATCCGACGGGAAGCCGAGCGGACGGCCGTCCTTGTAGAAGAAATATTCCTGCTCGAAGCCGAACCAGGCGCCTTCATCGTCGAGAATGGTCGCGCGCTTGTTCGAGGCGTGCGGGGTCTTGCCATCGGGCATCATGACTTCGCACATCACCAGCGCGCCGTTTTCACGCGCGGCATCCGGATAGACAGCGACCGGCTTCAGCACGCAATCGGAACTGTGGCCTTCGGCCTGCATGGTGGACGAACCGTCAAAACCCCACAGCGGAAGCTGTTCCAGCGTCGGGAACTTGTCGAATTCCTTGATCTGCGTTTTGCCGCGCAAACTCGGCGTCGGCGTATAGCCGTCGAGCCAAATATACTCGAGCTTGTACTTGGTCATTGAGCCTCTCTTGAGTTGCTTCTGTGAAATGCGGAAGACCGACGCTTGAAATCTGAGGTGTGACGCCCAGCCCCCGGAGGTCTTTCGCATACGTGTACCCGGCCACGTAGGCCACGTCTTACTAAGCATGGAACGTGCCAATCGCTGCAGTGCGGCAACGGTCATCCACAGGGCTTGCCGGTGGCGGCCTAAAATAAGAGCTGCGACATAGGAGCGCGGCAGGCCTGCAATTCACGCGGTTCAGGCCGCGGTCCGCAGCCCGAATCCAGCCCATTTCTCCGGCATTTCCGCTTGCCGACCGCCAAACGCTTAAAGGTGCGGCACCGTTTTGAAGTCCGCGCGCGGGCCGTCGGCCGACCCGAGCAACCATCCCGCCGGCCCGCGCGTTGATCACACCACGACTGCCTCGCAGGAAGCAGCGCCGAAACTGCCTACGAAATAGACAAAACCTGCCGTTCTATTGGTCACTTGCACCCGCCCGGAGCACCGACAATATCGACTACGTAACCACTCAAGAACGAGTCGAGCGCACCATGGAGGCTAGCGCGTCGACAGAAGGAGACTTGCAATGATGACTACGGGTTTGAATCAGGGGACCGCCAAGATCTACCAATTCCCAGCCGGGGGCCGGACGGCTCTCGGGGGACGTAGCTATGGCGAGACCAAAGCTGCGACCGAGTTTGCCGCTGCCCAGCCGGTCAACCTCGCTGACTGCTGCGATAGCTGGTACCACGCCGCGGCGATCCAGGACGCCAGCAACGAGCGGGATCACTGATGCCTGGGAGGTGTTTGGCAGGGACGCGCCCGGCAAACGAGGCGCGGACGGAGAACTAGAAAAGGGTCGGAACGAAAGCGTTTCGGCCCTTTTTCATGTCTGCTCGCATGTCGTGGTCTTCCGTTTGGCGTGCTTGAGCGTCGTAACTCCGGCCTTGGTGACCCGTAAGGTCACACCCTTCGCCTGGTAACGCGAGCCCGACAGGGCCCAACGTTTCGGCAGCGTCAGCGCCTTGCCGTCCAGTTGCAGATGGGCGCGCTTGTCGTACTGGAAAAATCCGACCATGAATTGCGATCCGTCGGCGCAACGATAGTTCCGGAAGCTGGACTGCGCCGTAGCCGGCGATGCCGCAACCGCAGCGAGGCCCAGCGCCGCGCCAAAAATCGTGATGTTCCGCCGATTCATGTTTCGCCCCCGTGAGAGTTCAGTATAGACGAGACGGCCCTGAACGACACCTGATCCGTCCCATATTCTCCGTTCGAACCCTGATGCATTGATGTCAGATTCCCCTGCCCGCCATCTCAACCTTTCCGGCGCCAGCAATTTCCGCGACCTCGGCGGCTATCCCGCCAGCGACGGCCGGACCGTGCGCTGGCGGCAGATTTTTCGCTCCAACCATCTCGGCCATCTCACCGATGGCGATGTCTCCGTCGTGCGGGAGCTCGGCGTCCGCAGCGCGTTCGACTTTCGCGGGACCGAGGAGCGCTCCGCCGCCCTGTGCGGCATGCCTGAAATCACCGTCCACTCGCTGCCGGTCGAGCCGACGGTGGTCGCGGCGCTGCGCGCGATCGTGGCCGCCGGCACACCGCTGTCGACCGATCACGCCGTTGAGGTGATGCGCGACTCCTACCGCAGCTACGTGCAGAAGAACACGCGGCACTACCGGGCGCTGTTTGCACATTTGCTGGAAGACCGTGCGCCGCTGGTGATCCATTGCACCGCCGGCAAGGACCGCACCGGCTTTGCCTGCGCGCTGATCCTGCATACGCTCGGCGTTTCCGAGGACATCATTTCGGAAGACTATCTGCTGACCAACCGCTTCTATCGACGGGATCCAAATCACAGCACCGACCTGCCTGACGACATCAGGCAGGTGCTCGGCTCGGTGCAAGCCTCGTTCCTCGCCGCCGCCTTCGAGGCCATCGACGCCGATTACGGTAATCTCGAGACCTATCTCCGCGATGGCCTCGGTCTCGGCAAAGCCGAACGCGCCCATCTCGAAGCGCGTTATCTGCAAGGCTGAATCTGCAAGGCTGACAACACAGAAAGAGAGCCCCGACGCTGCGCACGCCGGGGCTCCTCTCTCGGATCGCAGGCTGGGTACTTCCGCCAACCCGACAATCCTGAACTCGCGATACCGCTCCGCTGCTCCCGCAAGCCTTCAGGCAGAATACAGTGCCCTGGCGAGCGGCTGAATACCTCAGACGGGCTAACCCTCACACTCAGGCGGCGCAAGATGCGAAAATGCCTGCGGCATTCGCAACGACGCGCTGCCAACCATCATGACGCGCACGTTCAACAGCCAGCGCCTTACTGGTCATCTGGTGTCGCGAAGAGGATCAGCTACAACGCTAGAAACCACAACCCTAATCCGCCTTCGCCCGCCGCACCGACACGACCTGCGCGGTCGGCTTGCCGCCGCTCGTGCGGATGTTGACCAGCACCTTGTAGTCGTTGCTGGTTTCGCTCTTGGGCACATAGAGCATCGCGGTAAAGCGCAGGCGGCCGCGCGCATCGAGCGTCACCGGCTGATCCGTCCGCACGCGGAAGGCATTGCCCTTGCGGTTTCGCGGCGGCAGCCTTGCTGCGATGACGGGCTCGACCAGCGCACGCAGATCGAGTTTGGCCGCCGTCGCGCCATCAATCCGGTAATAGGCAAAGGAATCGCTTTCCCAACGGCTGTTCGCGACCTCGATGACGGATCGGCTGTCCGGCGACCAGGCGGCGATCAACTCGTAGCGGTTCGCCCGCATCGCGTCGGTCGCCCAATACTCGCCGCCAAGCTTGGCGAGCATCGCGCCGTCGCTGACGCGGATCAGCACGTTTTCGATGTTTTCGGGACTATCGCTGCCTGACGGCAGGCCCTGCGGGGTGCGCCAGGCGAACGCGTAATCCTTCGAGGGCGACATGGTATCGGCGACGACACGCATCGCCGCCTTGCCCTCGCCGCAGACGAGACCACCATGCTGATCGGCGACGCAGGCCTGGGCATGCGCGGCCGTCGCCTGCTGCACATGCAACGCGAGGAGAACGAGTGGAAAGACCAGAGCGCGACGCATACCGCGACCTTACTCCCTGCACACGGGCCGTAAAGCGGTCCGTGGCAGTTGCGGAAGGCCGCGCCTATCGGCTCAGGCCGCCGCTTCCATTTCCATTTCGGCGTCGAGATCGGCGATGACGTCCTCGAACGCCGAGATCGCCTGCTGGATCGCCGCGATCTGCATCAATTCCCAGCTCGAGACCGGACCGCTGCGATTTTGCAGCGCTACCACCAGGTCGCGCCGCTGCTCCTTAAGCTGAACAAGCGGTAAACCGTGATCCGGCAAACCCATGACAAATCCCCCTGCCTTCTTGTTGGAACCCGCTTGTAGCGAATGGAGTCTGCAAACGGCTTACAGAACTCCGGCAAATTTTATCGATTTCGTCCCATTCCGTAGTCTTACGTGGCGTCGGCGGCGTTCACCATCCTCTTGATTTGATTGAACAGCGCGTCTGTGACGTTCCGTGTTGCCCAGTCGCTCATGTGTAGTGCGAGGTCATCGGCCGGATCGACCAATTCCCGCATCGCGATGTGCCACCGCTCCATCAGAGCGTAGCGACGGAACACATCGACCCCGGCTACCTCAGCCAACTCGGATATGCGCTTCACCATCGCCTCGGAGAGCGGCTTCTTCTCGGGCGTCACCACGGCGGTCGCGTATTGCGAGTCCATCAGGATGACATCGATAGGGAGTTTGGACAGGCGATGCAGCCCCTCCACAATGGCGGCGAAGACTTTCTCGAATGCGAATTCCGGCACCGTGTTGCGAAAGACAGCGTTGGTGCCGACCTGCCAGATCACAAGCGCCGGCGCCTCGCCGATTACATCGGATTGCATGCGTGGCAGTTGGGTCGACGCTTCCTCGCCGCCGACTCCCCGGTTGATCACGTTGATCATCCGTTTGCCGAACGCGCTGGTCATCTCGGTGCCGAACTCGTTTCTCAGCATCAACTCAAGGTAGGCCGGAAAGGGCACGACCTGGCGCGTCCCCGCCGTCGACGAGGAACCAAAGGCAACGATTTTGGTGTTTCGCTGCTTCAGGCTTCGCGCCAGATTCGGAAGCGGGTATTTGAACCCGATGACTTCGTCAGGGAGATCGGCGACGGCGAAATTGTCAACCATTTGAAACCTCCGCTGTGTGATACCATCTCACGTTGCAGGGGTATCTCGCCGACAAAATCGCCGCATTGCAAATGAAAATATGCAGGCGCTAGTGTGCGCTTGCCGTTTCCCCCGCGTACGGAGGTCATCATGGACGGAAAAGTCATTGTGGTGACGGGGGCTCTCGGCGCGCTCGGCAGCGTCGTCGCCGACGAGGCACTGGCGCGCGGCGCCAGGATTGCGAGCGTCGATCACGCGCCGACGCAAGCTCCAGCTACCGCAGATCTGTTCGAGCTGGGCGGTGTCGATCTCACCGACGCGGCGCAAGCCAGAAAAGCCATCGACGCCGCGGCCAGGCATTTCGGCAAGCTCGACGCACTGATCAACATCGCCGGCGGCTTCGCCTTCGAGACGGTGGCTGATGGCGATCCCAGGACGTGGCAGCGGATGCATGCGCTCAACGTCATGACCGCGCTGAACGCATCGCGCGCGGCGATCCCGCATCTCGTCGCATCGGGCGCCGGGCGCATCGTCAATGTCGGCGCGATGGGCGCACTGCAGGCAGGCAGCGGCATGGGTGCCTACGCCGCCTCCAAGGCCGGCGTGCACCGGCTCACCGAGGCGCTCGCCGCCGAACTGAAAGGCAACATCACGGTCAACGCCGTGCTGCCGTCGATCATCGACACCGCAGCCAACCGCGCCAGCATGCCCAAGGCCGATTTCGCCAAATGGGTAACGCCGAAAGAATTGGCCGAGGTGATCCTGTTCCTCGCCAGCGACGCTGCAAGCGCGGTGACTGGGGCGCTGCTGCCGGTGAACGGGAGGGTCTAGCCCTCCACCTCCACCAGTTTCCGCAGCACCGCCTTGAAGCGGATGCTGCGCTTGCCGGCGAGCGCGGTGGCTTCGCCTTCCGCGCCATTGGCGTCGTAAGTGCCGGAAAAGCCGATGCCGACTTCATGGCCGCCGAATATCGGCCGCTCGCTCATGGACGGCGTGTGCTCGCGGTTGACGAGCTCGCCCTTCCATTTGCCGTTCGCCGCCGAATAGGCCCCGATATAGTCGAAGAACGCGTCACCGCCGCGGATGCGACCGTCACGCAGCATCATGACACCGGTGTTGCCGGCGTCGATGCCGTCAAGCATGCGGATGTGGATCGAATATAGTCCATTGCCGATCCCGTCAGGGCCGACCTCACCAGGCGGCGGCGCGTCGGTAACATCGATGGGAGTCAGAACGGTCGTGAAATGAACGCCGGGCAAGGCCGCGCTGCCGCCCTCGAAATGAATTTCCTCGCCGCGGGCTACGCCCGTGAAGTTCATCACGGCATGTTCGACTTCGAACATCGGCACATATTTGGGATCGTAATAGTGGCGCGACATCGTCACCTCGCAGGAGACGATGCCATCGGCCTCGGTGAAGCTGCCGACAAAGGAAGAGCCGGAATCGCCGCCATAGAGCCTGCCGCCCGCGGTCGCGAACATCACGCCCGAACCTTCCCCGCGCTCCGTCGTGAAACGGAATTTATACAGTCCTTTCAGCACGCCCCTGCTCGCTTCGTGTCCGGCAAATGTTTTTTGCCCCGCGAACACTCGATTCGCAGGTTCCATCAATTGCCGTATGGCCTTGTCCCCCGGGAGCCAGAATAGCCGCTGCGGTACAGCCCGATCAAACGCTTTGCCGGAATTCGGCTAGAGTCCGGACATTGAGTCGCGGCCAAACCCGCCGCCGGAGCAGATTTTGGAAACCGCGCTATACCTTCCCGTCAAACGCTTCCTCGAAAAGCTCGGCTTTACCGTCAAGGGCGAGGTCGGCGGCTGCGACCTGGTCGCGCTGAGCGGCGACGACCCGCCGATCGTGGTGATCGGTGAACTGAAGCTTTCCTTCAATCTGGAACTGATCCTGCAGGCGGTGGATCGCGCCGGCGCCGCCGACGAGGTCTGGCTCGCGGCCAAACTGTCCGCCCGCGGCAAGGGCCGGGAAAGCGACGCGCGCTATCGCAATCTCTGCCGCCGGCTTGGTTTCGGCATGCTCGCCGTCACCAGTACCGGCGATGTCGAGGTGATCGTGAAGCCGCCGACGTCGGCGCCTCGCCGCGACCCCAAAAAGCGCTCGCGGCTGATCGCGGAGCATCGGAAGCGCAAGGGCGATCCCGTCCTCGGCGGTTCGACGCGCGCGCCGATCATGACCGCCTACCGGCAGCAGGCGCTGGCCTGCGCCTCGGCGCTATCGAGCGGTCCGCAGCGCGTCCGGGACCTGCGCGCTCAGATTCCTGATGCCGGCAAAATCCTGCTGCATAATGTCTATGGCTGGTTCGATCGCGCCGAGCGCGGCATCTATGTGCTGACCGATGCGGGCCATGCCGCGCTGAAACGCTGGCCGCAACAGCCGCTGGACCTGACCGCGGCCGGCAATTCCGCGCCCTGACGGCATGAGCCGATCAAAATACCGATACCGTACGGCGCTACCGGATTTGAGGGGTTGTAGACGCATGGCTGTATTGCCACGCGAAATTCATATTGCAATGCAACATTAGGGCACATAGGTATCTCGGCAAGCAATGCGAGGCCCCTATGAGCGAAGACTGGAACACGAAATACGGCACACGACGCGTCCGACGGGATCCGCCGACGCTGGAAGAGGCAATCTTCGCTGCGGTGGGGATCACCGACGATCAGCAGCAGCAGGCGGAAATCGCCGCCGCGCTGATGGGTCTGCCCTATGAGGAAGTGCTGGCGGAAGTGAAGAAGACCGGCCGCGCGCTGGCGCGATCGGCGACCCGCGTGATCGCGGGCGAAGCGGGCGCACAGCGCTCCGTCGTGGTCGAGCGCCGCGTCATTAGGCGCTTCGGCAACGACAAGCGCACCGGCACCTGACAAGCCCAAACTTTCCCTGGAATTGTGTCCAGCGAATCGCCCTTTCGGCAATTCGCTGGATTTAACGTGCGTGCTGGCTTACGAGGCGCCCCACTCCGACGGTGCAGTGCCGGCCATCCGAAGCAGCATTCGCCAATAGGCGCGGTTGAAAGCCACCGCCGTACGCGCTGCATTCACCGTGCCCTCGACCCAGGACGTCGCGAGCTCGGCCTGATCATATTTCGTCAGATCGATGGTGCCGGTGGATTCGCCGTGGCGGAACACAAGCTGCGCGCCGAACTTGCCGGCAAGCGCCCGCATTGCGTCGTTCTGCGCACCGGTGGTGATCCGCAGGCTCTGGTAGCCCTTGGCCCGCGCCACCGCGATCAGCTTGCGGAACAGGATGCTGCCGACGCCGCGACGGCGCACCGACGCTTCGACGCTGAAGGCGATCTCGGGAAGCGAATCCGGTGACTGATCCGGCGGATGCAGTTCTGCCGCGCCCCGAACCACGCCGTCTTCGAAGAAGGCGATGATGACCGTGCCGTCATTGGCGCATTTCTCGGCGTAGCGTTCGATGAAGCTGTCGTCCATGAAGCCATGGAAACGGTCGCGGCGGCTGATGCGGTCGAGCCGCAGCAGGTGATCGCGCAAGAGCGGCAATTCTTCCTGCTGGCTGAGCGTGCGCACGCTGCTGTTGGCAAGCGCTGCCGCAATAAGGCTGAGGTACATAGTCCAAATCTCCTCTCAGAATAGCCCTTCGAGGAGGCGTCGAATCCCTAGACCACCAATATTGTGCGTCGCAGCATGAAATTCAAGGCCGGATTGCTCCGTATACTGCCTTAAATAACAGCAGTAATCGCAGCACCTTAGCGGCGGCACCATTAACCAATTGTTAAGATTCGCCGCCCGGCGCAGACTGGCACGGCGCCTGCTTATTTCCGAACAAACCAAGGCTGAAGCCAACACACCCGGATCGCTCGTGGAGGCCCGTTGTGGCTGTGGTGCTCGACACGCGTTCATGCCTCCCGGACCGCCGGCTTGCGGTGTGGCAGGACATCGTCTGCGACACCTTCGTGGGCCTCGACTGCAAATCGGACATGCGCGGCGCGTTCTGGGGCTCGGTGTCGCAATCGAAAATCGGACCCGCGGCGTTCACGCGGGTCGATTCCACCGCGCAGCGGGTATTCCGCACGCCGTCGCGCATTGCCCGCGCCAGCGAGGATTTCGTGCTGCTGGCGCTGGGCAATCACGGCGTGAACGGCGTCTTCCAGGACGGCCGCGAGGCGATCGTCTCCGCGGGACAATTCGTCATCTACGACACCACCCGCCCCTACGAGCTGCGCTTCGACGACAGCTTTTCGCAGACCATCCTGCAGATGCCGCGCAAGCTGCTGCAACAGCGCATCGGCTCGTTCGATGGTTTGACCGCGACGACGTTCGCCGGCGACCGTCCGCTCGAACAGCTGACCTATGATTTCACGCTCAATGTGAGCAAGACGATCGAACAAGTCGATCCCGCAGCCGCGAGCCGCCTGCTCGACCAGGCGCTGGACCTGCTGGCGATGACACTGGCCGACAGGCTGCATGCGCGCCTGTCGGATCAATCGGCCCACCGCTCGGCTCTCCTTTACCGGCTCAAGAACCATATCCTGACGCATCTTGCCGATCCCGAATTGTCGCTGCCGCGCACCGCAGCGGCGGTCGGAATCTCGCCGCGTTACGCCAGCGACCTGATGGCGGACGAACAGACCTCGTTCCGCGGCTACGTGCAGATGCAACGGCTCGAGCGGTGCAAGCGCGACCTTGCCGACCCCGCCTGTCAGGCCCGGCACATCGGCGAGATTGCCTTCGCATGGGGCTTTAACGACCTCGCCCATTTCAGCCGTATCTTCAGGCAGCGCTTCGGCGTCTCGCCGCGCGAATGGCGCGAACAGCCGGGCAGATAACGCCCCCCTCAGCCGTCCATTGCCAGTTACGACAAGTTTTCGTTCCGACGCGGACAAGCCGCGTGTACGGCCATGGCAGTAGGCTCGCCCCCAGCAAGTGTCGGTCACCAATGCGAAGAGGATGGGTGCGATGGGTCTGGTTCATCAGAAATACAAGGTGGCAGTGGTTCAGGCGGCGCCGGTTTTTCTCGATCTCGACGCCACCGTCGACAAGACCATTGCGCTGATCGAGGAAGCCTCCGCAAAAGGCGCCAGGCTGATCGCCTTTCCCGAAACCTTCATTCCCGGATATCCGTGGCAGATCTGGCTCGGCGCGCCGGCCTGGGCGATCGGCCGCGGCTTTGTGCAGCGCTATTTTGACAATTCGCTCGCGTTCAATAGCCCGCAGGCAGAGAAGATCCGCAACGCCGTGAAGCGCGCCAAGCTGACCGCCGTGCTCGGATTGTCCGAGCGCGACGGCGGCAGCCTCTATATCGCGCAATGGCTGATCGGTCCTGATGGCGAGACCATCGCCAAGCGC
Organism: Bradyrhizobium jicamae; assembly: GCF_001440395.1. Lineage (GTDB taxonomy): Bacteria > Pseudomonadota > Alphaproteobacteria > Rhizobiales > Xanthobacteraceae > Bradyrhizobium > Bradyrhizobium jicamae. Next base: position 78,573 of record NZ_LLXZ01000205.1, read on the forward strand.
CGGAAACTGCGGCCGACCCATGCCGAACGCACCGTGTTCGGCGAAGGCGACGGCAGCGACCTCGCGGTTCACGATCGCGCCGATGTCGGCCGGCTCGGCGCGCTATGCTGCTGGGAGCACCTGCAGCCGCTGTCGAAATACGCGATGTATGCCCAGAACGAGCAGGTGCATGTCGGGGCATGGCCGAGCTTTTCGCTGTACGACCCGTTCGCGCATGCGCTCGGGCATGAGGTCAACAACGCCGCCAGCAAGGTCTATGCGGTCGAAGGCTCATGCTTCTTCCTGGGCCCCTGCGCGGTCGTCTCGCAGGCGATGATCGAAGAGCTCTGCGACTCCCCCGAGAAGCACGCCTTCCTGCACGCCGGCGGCGGCCACGCCGTGATCTACGGGCCGGACGGCAGCTCGCTTGCCGACAAGCTTCCGCCCGACCAGGAAGGCATTTTGTACGCCGACATCGATCTCGGCATGATCGGGGTGGCGAAGAACGCCGCCGATCCGGCCGGGCATTATTCGCGGCCCGATGTCACGCGGCTGCTGCTCAACACCACGCGCGCCAACCGCGTCGAGCATTTCTCGCTGCCCGTCGATGCCGAGGTCATGAGCGAAATCAGGCTGCAGGCCTGACGCAGTTATTCAGACAAGGAGCAGGCCGATGGAATCCGCGATCCCTGCACATCTGCAAACCGCACGAACGCGCCATCGCCGTGTCGGCGACGATTATGCGCCACCCTACCCGTCCTTCGTGGCGCGGCACAAACCGAGCGTCACGCGAGTGGTGATGGCCTATTTCGGCCTCCAGACCCGCGATACGCCATCGATCGCCGCCGAGCAGGCGCTGGATCGGCTTGCGTCAGGATTCACGGCAACCGATGGCCCGACGCATTGGGACCGCGCGCGCTACGTCGACGAGGCCGGTTTCACCAACGTCGTCACGGTCGCCTATTGGAATGATCGGCAGAAGTTCGATCGCTGGTTTCCACGTGCACGCGAGCGCTGGACCGGCGGCGAGCGCACCAGCGACGGGTTCGGCACCTTCATCGAGGCGCTTTATCCCTCCGTGGAAGGCTACGAGACGCTGTTCTCTTCCCTCGATAGGCCGGAAGGCGTCGCCGTGCTCGCCGACGGCATGAGCGGCGAGGTGTTGGAGCACGCCTACTGGGGCGGCATGCGCGATCGCATCCCGTTGTCGCAAACCAGCGAGATGGCACCGTCTGGCTCGGCCCGCGCCGTTCGTGACGGCGCGCGCGTCCGGATCATTCCGCATGACAATGTCTGCCTGATCCGCTCAGGCCAGGATTGGGGCGACACCGAAGCCGCCGAGCGCAAGATGTATCTCGGCGATGTCGAGCCGGTGCTGCGCGAGGGTATGGATTTCCTGCGCGACCAGGGACGCTCGATCGGCTGCTACGCTAACCGCTACATGACGGTTGTCGGCCCCGATGGCGCGGCGACCGAAAAATCCTACGGCATGAGCTGGTGGAAGAGCCTGTCGGCACTCGAACGCTGGGCTGAATCGCACCCGACCCATGTCAGGATTTTCGGCGCCGCCATGAAATATTTGTCGACGCTCGGGCCAGCCGCAAAGCTGCGGCTCTACCACGAGGTCACCGTCGCCCGCGCCGACGAGCAGCTTTTCGAATATGTAGAGTGTCACCCGCAAACCGGAATGCTGAACGCGGTGGAAGCGGCGTGATCGGCCGCAATCGCATTGGTGCTGCGCCTGCGACGCGATTGGCACAGGCGCAGCCGATCCTGCGCTATCGTTTTCCGACACCGACAGTCGTGGCTTGCAGCGCTTGCCCCACCGCGTCGCCGACGTTGAAGCCGGCCGGGTTCTGACGTTGCGGGAAGGCCTTGAACGAGTCCAGGTGCTGTTGCACGAATGCGGATGCTGGCACGACCGTCCATAATTTTTCGCCCGCGTAGAGCGGGTAGTATGGCGCCTCCATGTGCTGCTCGAATGGGTCCGACCGCAGATTCACCGGCCGCGGCACGGTCGGCGTGACGGCTTGCCCTGCGAACCAATCGTTCTTGGTCTGGAAGTGGATTTTCCAGTCGTTGACGCGAATGGCGTAGAGATTGGCCTCGCCGTAGTAGAAGAACTCGCGGCGAGCGGATTCCTTGCTCTGACCGGAGAGGTAGGGCAGCTGGTTATAGCCGTCGAGGTGCACTTTGTAGGTTTTGTCGCCGGCCTTGTACCCCGTGAGCAGCTTCTCCTTCACGTCAGGGACGCCAGCCGCGGCCATGATTGTCGGCACCACGTCCTCATTCGAGAAAATCCCGTTGAGCACTTGCCCTGCGGGAATCCTCCCAGGCCAGCGCATCACGAAGGGCACGCGGAATCCGCCCTCCCAGCCAAGCCCCTTCTCGCCGCGGAACGGGGTGGTCCCGCCATCCGGCCAGCTGAACTTCTCCGCGCCGTTGTCCGTTGTAAAGATGACAATGGTGTTGTCGGCGATCCCCAACTCGTCGAGTTTGGTCAGGAGTTCACCGACCACCCAGTCGAGCTCCGCCATCCCGTCGGTGTAGACGCCGTACTTGGTCTTGTCCCTCCAGCGGTCCGACAAACGCGTCCACACGTGCATGCGCGTCGTGTTGTGCCACAGGAAGAACGGTCTGTTGGCGGCTCGCGCCCGCCCCATGAAGTCGAACGAGTGTTGGAGCAGGTCGTTTTCGACTGTTTCCATCCGCTTGCGCGTCAAGGGGCCGCTGTCCTTGATGGTTTGCTTTCCCACGCGGCCGAAGCGCGGGTCGACGGTCGGGTCGTCCCTCTCTGTGGCTTTGGCCTCCAGCACGCCGCGTGGTGCGAATTTCTGCTGAAATACCGGGTTGTCCTTCGGGTAGTCCGCTTGTTCCGGTTCTTCCTCGGCATTGAGATGATAGAGATTGCCGTAGAACTCATCGAAGCCGTGAACCGTAGGCAGGAACTCGTTGCGGTCGCCCAGATGGTTCTTCCCGATTTGAGCCGTCATGTATCCCAGCGGCTTGAGCAATTCGGCAAGGGTGGGATCTTCGAAACTCAGCCCTTGCGGCGCACCGGGAAGTCCGACGGTAGTTAGACCCGTGCGCATTGGAAGCTGCCCGGTGATGAAGGCGGCGCGCCCGGCGGTGCAACTGGCCTGGCCGTAGGCGTCGGTGAGCAATACACCCTCGCGCGCAATGCGATCGATGTTGGGTGTGGCCCCTCCCATCATGCCACGGTGGTAGGCTCCGATGTTGAACACGCCTATGTCGTCGGCCATGATCGCCAAAACATTGGGGAGGCGTCCGGGCGCTTGCGCCGGAGCCGGTTGCTGGGCCTGCGCCGTCCGGACCGCAGCGCCGGCACTCAGCGCAGAAACGACCGCAAGCGCGGTGCCGCCGAGCAGGATACGGCGGCGATCCAGACCACGCGCTTTTGCACGCACCGGAGTCTGCTCTTTTTCGACGCTCATGCTTTCCTCCACGATTAGATTGCTTCGGAGAGCCCTGTTGCACGCGCGCGGCGAAATCGGCCGCACGGTTATCGTGCAGCAAAGCGAGGTTCTAGCGCAGTGACGCTGCGTGGTTCCGGGGCAAGATGCTTGATCTGCGTCAAGCCTTGGGTGTGATTTAGGGAATCGAACCCGAGCCGCCGCACTTCTGGGGTCACCAGCAGTCGTGCTTTAACCGATCAGAAGATTTCCACTCGGCCCCCGGAAGCAAACATCGCTTTTAGGAGTCTACGCCCTACAGCACCATCTGCGTCTGGGTCACCACCGCAACCAGCTTGCCGTCCTCGGTCTCCAGCCTCGTCTGCCAGACCTGGGTGCGGCGCCCGCGATGCACCGGTGTAGCGATGGCGATCACCGTTGAGCCTTCCTTGGCGCCGCCGATGAAATTGGTCTTGCTCTCGATCGTGGTGGTGCCCTTGGCGTCCGCGGGCAGGTTGATGACGGTTGCTGCGGCGCCGACCGAATCCGCGAACGCCATCACCGCGCCACCATGAATCGTATTCCGCAGCGTGCAGAGGTCCGGCCGCACCAGCATCTTCGCCACCACGCGGTCCATTCCAGCCTCCGTGAAGGTCACCCCCTTCAATTCCGCGAACGGCATCTTCATCGACTGGATCTTTTCGAGCGGCGTCATTCGTCCTCCGGGCTTTTCTTGGAAGTGATTTCCCGGACAGAATGGCGGCTGCCGGTAAATCAGGCAATGACCTCCGAGGTAATGGCTGCCGTGACATGAGGCCGGAAATTCGCCATATCAGGGCATGCGCCAGTTCCCGCCCCGCCGTATCGTCTGCCTGACCGAAGAGACCGTCGAGACGCTGTATCTTCTCGGCGAGCAGGACCGCATCGTCGGCGTCTCCGGCTATGCGGTACGGCCGCCGCAGGTCCGCCGTGAGAAGCCGCGGGTTGCCGCCTTCATCTCCGCGGACATTCCGAAGATTTTGGCGCTCGAGCCGGATCTGGTGCTGGCCTTCTCCGACCTGCAGGCGAACATCGTTGCCGATCTGGTGCGCGCAGGGATCGCCATCCACGTCTTCAACCAGCGCGACATCGCCGGCATCCTCGCGATGATCCGCACGCTCGGCGCCATCGTTGGCGCAGCGGAGCGCGCCGATCAACTCGCGCGCAACTTCGAAGGGCGCATCGCACGCATCGCCGCGACACCCCGTCCCTCGCCAAAACCAAAAGTCTATTTCGAGGAATGGGACGATCCCCTGATTTCCGGAATCGGCTGGGTGTCCGAGCTGATCGAAATCGCCGGCGGCGAGGACGCGCTGCCGAAGCTGCGGCTTCAGCAGGCCGCTAAGGACCGGATCATTTCACCAGACGTGGTGCGCGGCACCGCGCCCGACGTGATCCTCGCCTCCTGGTGCGGCAAGAAGGTCGTGCCCGATCGCATCCGCCAGCGTCCGGGCTGGAGCGATATCCCCGCCGTGCGCAGCAACCGCATTGTCGAGATCAAGTCGACGATCATCCTGCAGCCGGGACCGGCGGCGCTGACGGATGGGCTGGACGCGCTTGTGAAGGCGCTGTGGGGCTCGAGTCCAGTTTCGTAGGGTGGGCAAAGGCGCGCAAGCGCCGTGCCCACCATTTAACGCACGCCGCAAGTGACGGTGGGCACGCTTGGCTTTGCCCACCCTACGGCAGCTACAATTTCCTGCCTACACCCTCTCCACCCCGCACCACTCCGCGATGAACAGCGCGGTCGCTTTCGTCGACTTCCGCAGCGAGTCCAGTTCGACATATTCGTTGAAACCGTGCATCGCCGCGCCCTTGGCGCCGTAGCACAGGCTCGGGATGTTGTAGTTCAAGCCGTAGAACCGCGTGTCCGTCAGCGCGGTGAACGCGCGGTCGGGCACCACGCCGCCATAGACGGCACCAAACGCCTTTGCGAATGCGGCTTCCGGCTCAGCGGAATTCGTCAGTTCATATCCTTCCGACAAAAAGCCCGACCATTCCACCTGCGGCGGGTTGTTGGAGAGGAACCGGTGATCGCGCGCGGCCGCCGACACGCAGGCCAGAATCTCCTTCTGGCATTCGGCGATCGACCAACCCGGCAGCACCGCGATGCGACAATCGACATCGCACCACGCCGGCACGCTGGAAGCCCAGTCGCCGCCCTTGATGATGCCCGGATTGAAGTTGAGCGGATGGCTGACCGCCTTGAAATGGCGGTCCGCCTTGGCGCGCTCGTTCCAGTCGGCCTCGAGCTTCTGCAGCGCGTGGATCAGATGATAGGCCGCCATGATCGCGTTGGCGCCCGCGCCGGCCTCGAACACGTGCACCGGGAAGCCGCGCACCTTCAGGCGAAACCAGATCACCCCGACCTGCGAGCGCACCATGGTCTCGCCGGTCGGCTCCGGGATGAAACAGGCGTCCGCGCGGTAGCCGCGCTGCAGGGTCGAAAGCGCGCCGACGCCGGTGCTCTCTTCCTCGATCACGGACTGAAAATGGATGCGTGCTGTCGGCTTAAGCCCCGCGGCCTTGATCGCGTCCAGCGCATAGAGCGCGCCGATGGTGCCGGATTTCATGTCGCAAGCGCCGCGGCCGTACATCCTGCCGTCCTTGATGGTCGGCGAGAACGGCGGCGTCTCCCACATGTCGAGGGGACCTGCCGGCACGACATCGCAATGGCCCTGCAGGATCAGCGATTTGCCGGCATTGCTCGCGGGCCTGTAGGTGCCGACCACCGTGCGCGCCCTGGAGAAATCATGCTCGATCGGGCCGAAGCCGCGCAGGTCCTTCAGATCCTCGACGTCGATATGCCAGTCGTCGACCTCGTAGCCGCGCTGCCGCAGCAGGTCGGCGATCATGTCCTGGCACGGCCCCTCCGCGCCGCGGGTCGAGGGGATCGCAACGAAATCCCGTGTCGTCGCCAGTTGCGCGTCAAAGCCGGCGTCAACGGCGTCGAGGATTTTTTGTTGCGTATCGGTCGTCATGCGGCGGCTCCAGTCGCGAATTCGGGAGCGGCCACCCTACCCCGATCTCAGCCGCCGGCGTAATGCGCAAAATGCGCATCCCGCAATGCATCTTCGAGCAGGCGGCCTTCTGAATAGGCACCGAGCGACGCCGGGCGCTCGACTCCGTCGAGTAGTCGCGGACAGGGTTCCGGCCGCCCCAGCACCGTGCGCACCGGAATCCGTTCGGCATAGATGGGAAGTTCGTAGTCCTCATCGTCGTCGGCGACGCCCTTCGACCTGATCTTGGCGGACGCCTGCTCGATCTCCATCGCGATGACGGATGTCGCCTTGATCTCCTGAACCGTGCTTTGTCGCAGGCTCGCGGTACGCTCCGGAAAGAAGCGGTCCACCATGGCGACCAGCGCGCGCTCCTTCTCGATCGCGTCGGTGACGAGATAGGCGGTGCCGAACGCCATCACGGCGCGGTAATCTGCCGAATGGTTGAAGCCGCAGCGGGCCAGCACCAGGCTGTCGAGATGCGCAACCGTGAGGCAGACCCGCTCGCCGCCCGTCTGGTTGCGCAGCATGCGGCTGGCGCTGCTGCCGTGCCAATACAATTTGCTGCCCTCCCGCCAGAAGAAGGTCGGCGTGCAATAGGGCTGGCCGTCGATCACATAGGAGACGTGGCACAGCATCGACGCGTCGAGCAGGCGATGGACGGTGGCGTGGTCGTAGAAGCCGCGATCGTGACGCCGCTTCACCTGGTTTCGCGGCGATAGCGGATAAGCGTCGGTGGTCACGGCGTCGGTCACGGCAGTCCTCATCCCATTGAGTGCGGTCGTTGACAGTTGTACCGGCCAATTTGGTCTGCGATAGTGCCAATTACATGCGAAAAATTCCGACCAATTCTTCGCCGTCCCCCCGTAAGGCCGAGCTCGCGCTCGATCTCTCGGGTGCGCACGTGACGCCGGGCGCCTCGTCCCAGCATCGGCTCTATCAGGCGCTGTGCCACGCCATCACCGGCGGGATCGCAAAGCCCGGCGAGCCGCTGCCGCCGTCGCGCACGCTGGCCAAGCAGACCGGTTTTCGCCGCAACGCCGTCACATCGGCCTATGAGCGGCTGATCGCCGACGGTTTTGCGGTGGCGACCACAGGCTCCGGCACCTTCGTCGCCGCGCGCATCCCCGCCCCTGCCAGCGAGCCGCGCAAGACCAAGATCGCAATCGAGTCGCAGCAGCAGGGCCCGCTGGCACTCGGCTGCACAGATATTGACGAGCGGGCGCTGCAGCGCTTCCGGGCGTTTGCGGGCCGGCGCATGCGCGCCTTCGGCGCCGAGCACCTTCACTATGGCGACCCCCGCGGCAGCCATGAACTGCGCGCCGCCATTGCCGATCACCTGCTGTCGGCGCGCGGGCTGCGCTGCGATCCGGACCAGATCATGCTGACCTCGGGAACGCAGCATGGCTTACGGATCGTGCTCAGCGCGATCCTCAAGCCCGGCGATCAGATCTGGTGCGAGGATCCCGGCTATCCCGCCGCAAGACGAGCGATCGGGCATTGCGGCCTGCGTCCCGCCGCCGTGCCGGTCGACGCATCAGGCATGATCGTGGCTAAAGGCCGGGCCCTCGCGCCTTCAGCCGGCGCAGCCTACGTAACCCCGTCACACCAGTTCCCCCTGGGCGTGCAGATGTCGATGACAAGGCGGCTCGAACTGCTCGACTGGGCCAGGGATGCCGGCGCCTTCGTGATCGAGGACGATTACGACAGCGAGTTTCGCTACGACGGCGCGCCATTGCTGTCGCTCGCCGGCATCGATCACCTCTCGCGCGTCATCTACATGGGCACGTTTGCCAAGACCTTGTTTCCGGGATTGCGCATCGGCTATTGCGCGCTGCCCGAGCGGTTGGTCGGACCGGTGACGACGGCCCGCGCCGCGCTCGACCGCTTTCCCGGCACGCTGCTCGAAGGCGCGGTGGCGGACATGCTGAATTCCGGCGCCTTCGCCGCCAACCTGCGCAAGGTGCGCGGGATCTACCGCGAGGCACGCGACGTGCTGGCCTCGACGCTGTCAGCGGCATCGCAGGGACAGCTCTCGGTGCCGGTGCCCTCGCAGGGCCTGCACCTGGTCGCGCGGTTCGATCCCTCGACCGATCCGCTGGTTGCCGCCAAGGCAAAGGCGGAGGCCGGTGTCGCGGGCTGGCTGCTGGCGGAGACCTATTTTCGTGCCCGCCCGCTGCCGGGCTTTGTATTGGGATTTGCCGGCCACAAGCTACCGCAGCTAATTGCCTCGGCCGAGCGGCTGGCAAAGTCATCGCTGGCCGCGTTGCAGGCAGATCGCAAGGCCCGTGGAACCGGCGGCAGACGGAAGGCCACAAGCTGACTGCGCCGACCGGCGCTCTATCAGAATCGTCGCCGCGTCACTAAGCTCGATGCCTGAATCAACTTTTACGGCGGAAATACCGGATGCCCGGCAATCGCAACGTTCTCTATCTCATCATCGGCGTGTTGATCGTCGCCGTTGGCGTGCTCGGCTACAATCTCTATCAAGCCAAGCAGGAACCCGAGGGCCTGCAGATCAATGTCGGCCCCGATGGACTGAAGATCAAGACCAAGTGAGGAAGACCGATTTGACGCCGATGAAAGCCGCCGCCCTCGTTCTGCTGTTGCTCGCCACCCCTGCGCTCGCTCAAGCGGTCTCACGCGAGCAGGACATCGTCGACCTCAGACTCGGCCAGCGCGTCCTGGTCGATGACGGATCGTGCCCGGCGGGACAGATCAAGGAAGTCCAAGGTTCGCAGATGACGACGTCAGGCGTCGTGCGCACGCGCAAGTGCATTCAGCGGCTGGGGACCAAGAAGCGCTAGCGGCGCGCTGCGAGGCGCTAGAACATGCCGTTGGTGTTGGCGGCCTTCTCCGGCACTTCCTGGATGACGTCCCAGTGCTCGACGATCTTGCCGTTCTCGAGCCTGAAAATGTCGACGATGGCGCGGCCACGCGTGCCCTTCTCTCGCACGCTATGGACGTGGAGGATCACGTAGTCGCCATCAGCGAAAACCCGCTTGATCTCGCTGCGGGAGTCCGGAAATTTTTCCTTGAGGAAGCCGAGGAAGGTCTTGAACCCTTCGATGCCATCGGGCGCCGTCGGATTGTGCTGGATGTAATGCGGCCCGAAATACTTCGCGGCGGCGTCGAAATCCTTCCGGTTGAGTGCCGCATCGTAGAATTCGAGCACCGCCTTCTTGTTGGCTTCCTCGCTGGCCGGCTCGGCGGCTGAAGCCGGAGACACAACGAACGGCAATATGCCGATGAGGCCGATGATGATGGATCGCATGGTCTTCCCCTTGTGCTATCTGTTTCGATGTTGAGCTCGACTTACCAACTTCCGTATTTGGCGACGACCCCGCGCCACAGCGCATCGCGCTCGCGCGCGAGCGGCTCCTTCCCCACGCTGGCGTTCTTCGCCGCCGCGGTAATGACCATCACCAGCTTGAGTTCGGGATCGACGAAAATCGATTGCCCGTAGACGCCGAGCAGCGCGAACCGGCGCTTCTCGCCTGGAAACAGCCAGAACTGGTAGCCATAGCCGAAATACGGTGTCGCCTTGCGCGGTGCGAACGCCTCGGGCTGCTCGATGCCAGTCGGTGGCATCGAGCAGATAATCCTTCGGCACGATCCGTCTCTCGCCCAGGGCGCCGTCATTCGCCAGCAATATGCCAAGCCGCCCGTAGTCGCGCAGGACCGCATTGAAGCTCCCCGAGCCGACTTCGGTGCCGTCCTTGATCCTGACCCAGGTCGCATCGGCCTCCGCACCCATCGGCTGCCACAGTCGCGTCGTCAGATATTCGCTCACCGAGGTGCCGGTCACCGCGCGCAGCAGCAGCGTCAGCGCCACGGTCTGATTGGAGGCATAGTGAAAGCGGCTCCCCTGCTCGACCTCGCGCGTCGTGAAGGCGCGCAGCGCCGCGACCGAGTCCTGCGTCAGGCGAATCCTGTTGAACTTGGCCAGATCGTCCTTGCCGTCATAGCTTTCCTGGAACGGCACACCGGACGCCATCCGCAACATGTTGCGTATCGTCGTCTCGCCGTAGGGATTGCCGGCAAGCCCAGGCACGTATTTGGCGATGGTGTCGTCGAGCGTGGCGATCTTCTTTTCGGCCAGCGCCATCCCCACGGCAAGGCTGACAATGGACTTCGCCATAGAATGCGAAACGAGACGATGGTCCGCATTGCGATTATACTGATAGCGTTCAGTCAGCAGTTCGCCGTCCTTGATCAGCAGAAAGCCGGTGACGCGCTGACGGTTGAGAAAGTCGTCAAGCGTGTGGGTCTGCTGTTCGAACCGATACTCGACCTTCGGCTCAGTGGAGGTTTTCCGTAAGGGGAGCGGAGAAGCCGCCTTCTTCAGCGTGTAGTGCGGCAGGATGCTGTCGAGGTGGCTGAACGACCCGACCCGGACGCGCTCGTCATAGAACCAGTTGGCGGGCGAGCCGATCGGATAGCCGGCCGCCTTTCCCAACAGCTCCTCATCGGGCGCAGCAGCGGCCGGCATGCCCAGCACGACAAGTATCGCGCATGAGAGCAGGATACGTCCCGGCTGCATTGACAGGCCCCGCACAGATCATCGACCGGCCATTGCTTACAATGGCCGTTATCGGTGTGTCGAGACTGAGGGAATTGCAGGAGACTAAGTAACGCCGGCGTTACTGGTTCGGCGCCGGCTCGAACATGCATTGCAGCGTCGGCTTGGCGATCTTGGTGAAGGTTGGACCGATCTGGGCTTGCTTCGACGCCGGGACCCATGCGGTCTCGATCGTCGGCACTCCGGTCTCGCTGATGCCGCGCAGCAATGCTTCGCGCAAATCGGCATCTTCCACGGTCGCGGCGGCGTAATCATGCAGACAGCCGCAGACGCTTTCAGGGTGCGCCCAGCGTCCGACCATATGCGGCGCGCACGTCCGCACGAACTCGCCGCGCGGGTCGGGCACCTTGAAGAGCGAACGGAACGAAGTCTGCGGCGGCTGAAACTGGACCTGAGCTTGCGCCGCGCCGCCGAGAAGGAGGGACGTCAGAACTACGGCAGAAGAGATGCGTACCAACATGCAGGGCCTTTATCCGCGATCTCGTTGCAACGGATACGCCACACTTACTTGGCGGCCACAACCATCATCGGCTGGGCAGCCGCTGTCGCAACCGGCGAGCCGCTGTAGGCAAAAGTGCCGACGCCCGGCAGGGCCTGATCCGAGGAACCAGCCATCGAGGGGCTCGCCAGAACGAAGGCAAACGCGAGGATGAAGCTAAGGTTCCACATCTAAACTGTCTCCGGTTGTCGGTGGCCGCCGCCGCCGTCTCGTCGCCAATCTGATACAAGCGGGCCGTTTCCGGACCTCTGCGCCAAAAACGAAAAATGGTTTCGTGACACAGGAGAATTGTTTCGTCGCCGCCGCCGGACGAAACATTGGCGGAAAAAATCCAATGAATTCAGGCGGGGCGCCCTCGCCTCGGATGTTCCGGCTGAACGCCGCCAGCCGGCCAATCGGGCCGCTTTGGCCTTCGTCCAGTGGACGAGGACCGCCTCGTTAACAGGCTTTATCGGATGAACCGAAGCTTCGGTCCGGCCGACTCAACCGGACACCGTGCAACTTTGCGCGGGCTCGTGCGTTTCGACCCTTCCTCAACAAAGGACAGCAGTCGTGGGCCATCGCAACACCGATGTTGGCAATGACACCCCGACCCGCAAACCCGGCCAGCCGGTTGTTGGAAATTTGTCCGGGAGTAACTCGCGGATCGATCCTTCCCTCAAGCGCCAGGAAAAAGCCTCACAGCATCCCGCGGGCGTTTGTGGTGCGATGTCGCAGCAAGGCGGCGAGTTCCGCGGCAATGTCTCGGCGCCGCAGAAATTCGTGCATCTGGTCGGTTGCCGCGACCGCAAGGTCGCACCCGACCCGGAGGTCCGCCAATATCCCAATCCGCTCAAACGGTAAGGCCCTCATCCCGGATCCGGGATGGCATCGGACTTACTGGATGAATTCACCGCATTTCTGAACCGCGGCCTCCGTCGCCCCCCAGGGCATGATCGGCACCGAGGAGGTCGAATTTTTGGGTGAACCTTCGATCAGCCTGTCCGAATAAACCATGTAGACCAGCACGTTGCGCTTGGCATCGCAGCCGCGAACGATCTGCATCTTCTTGAAGAACAGCGAGCGGCGCTGGCGAAACATGTCGTCGCCCTGCTCCAGCTTGTGCTTGAACTTGACGGGGCCGATCTGGCGGCAGGCCAGCGAGATGTCCGAGACCTCCTCGGCAAGCCCGAGCCAGCCCTTGAAGCCGCCCTTTTCCGGCACCGTGAAGTGACAGGCCACCCCTTCGACTTCAGGGTCGTCGACGGCGTATGTCGCGAGCTTGTCGTTCGGGCTCAGCCATTTGAACACCGTCGAGCGGCGAAAAATCAGGTCGGGCTCATCAGCGGCCGACGCCGGGGACGCCTGCCACACTGTCAGCGCCAACACCACCAAGGCCAGAATTTCCCACTTCTTGTCACACTTAACGACGGCCTTGGATGTCATTGATATCTCCGCTGAAGGGCACGTCGCCTATGTAGTGCTGCAATGCCGAACAGGAAGACCGCTGGCGGGCCTGGAGGCCTTAGTAGCGCCGCACCGAAGGCGTCAGATTGACCCAAGCGCCGGTTAACGGAATGTGAGGCTTTTTTGCTACGATCAGGGCGAAAAGCGCTGAAATTAGAAGGCCTACGCTGGTGAACGCTTTTCGCCTCTGCGACAACAAACGGATTGGCAAGACGGTAGATTCGAGTAGCTAGATTTGAGGATTATGCGCGTGAGCGGGCATCGGTTTTTCAGTGCGAGTATTGCGAGCGCGACGATTGCGAAGCAGCGATTTTGGCAGATTGCGATGTTGACCGTGGCCGGCTCCGTTGCCACCGCTTCCCAGGCGGATGCTGCCACGATGTTCTACTGGCAGGATTCCGACCCCAGCTATTACCGGCCGATGCCGATCGTGCAGCCGCGCAAACCAAAGGCGCGCAAGCCGGCTGTCAAGACCGAGCCGGCGATCAAGGAAACCAACGCCAAGCCGCAGGGTCCACTGATCATCGCGGTCTCGATCGAGCAGCAGAAGGTCCGCGTCTATGACGCCAACGGGTTGTTCGCCGAAAGCCCGGTATCGACGGGCATGAAGGGTCATTCGACTCCGATGGGCGTGTTCAGCGTCATCCAGAAGCACAAGATGCACCGCTCCAATATCTACAGCGGCGCGCCGATGCCGTACATGCAGCGCATCACCTGGTCGGGCATTGCGCTGCATGCCGGCGTTCTGCCGGGCTACCCGGCGTCGCACGGATGCATCCGCATGCCGACGGCCTTTGCCGTGAAGATGTGGAACTGGACCCGGATGGGCGCGCGCGTAATCATCACGCCCGGCCAGATCACGCCGGCCAGTATCTCGCACCCCTTGCTGGCGGCGCAGAAGGTCGTGCCGCAGCCGCTGATTGCCGATGACCCCAAGCTCGATGCGCCCGCGATCAAGAGCGACAAGGGCGCGGACGCCGGCGGCGCGACCAAGCCGGCGAATGCCAGCCTGGCGAACTCGGAGCCGAACCTCGATCTCAGGTCGACGCTTGGACACACGGCCCCGTTGCGCGAGCAGACCCATACTGCGGATGCCAGCCGCGCGCTGGCGGCGAAGAACGCGGTCATGTCCGATGCAGCACCGTCTGCAGCCGAGGCTCCGCCGGTCAGCGATACGGCAAACGCGGAGTCCGCGAAGACCGAGGTTTCCGTAAGCGAGAGCGTCAAGGCCGAGGACAAGGCCAGCGAAGTGAATACCGAGACGCCTACGGCGGCGATTGCCAAAGAGGAGCCCGCCAAGGCGGCAGCGCCGAAGGTCGAGGAAACCAGGACTTCCGAATCCAAGGCTTCCGAATTGAAGGCTTCCGAATCCAAGGCCGTTGAATCCAACGCAACTGAATCGAAAGCCGCCGAAAAGCCGGCCGAGCCCGTCAAGGCGGTCACCGATGCACCGGCCATTGCACCTGACGCGAAGAAAGATCCGGCGCGTCTGCCAGGCGGTGCGGAAAAGGCTGCCAAGGTCGAAGCGCCCAGGCGCCCCGGCCAGATCGCCGTGTTGGTTAGCCGCAAGGACGCCAAGCTCTACGTCCGCGAGAGCTTCAAGCCGCAGTTCGACGTGCCGATAACGATCGCACCGGGCGACCGGCCGCTGGGCACGCATGTCTTCACTGCGGAAGCCGACAAGACCGATCCCAACCTGCTGCGCTGGTCGGTGGTCTCGCTGCCGGCGGTCCGCAACGCCATTCCTGTCACCGAGGACGAACGTCCTGCGCGGCGCAGGGTGGCCGGCGGTTCATCCGCCGAGGTGAAGCCGCTGCCGGCGCAGAACAGTCCGGCCGAGGCGCTGGACCGCATCACGATCCCGCAGGACGCGCTCGTTCGGATCGCGGAGGTGCTGACCACCGGCGGCTCGATCATCGTGTCCGATCACAGCATCAACCAGGGCGGTGAAACCGGCGAAGGCACCGATTTCATCGTTCCTCTGCGCGCGGTCCGGCCATAACGGCTTGTTGAGCGGCGACCGACCGGACGTTGCGCTATGCTTTGCGCTGTTGAACCACAGCCGAGGCGTTTCATGATTGACCGCAGGAGCGTGATATCAGCGGCGCTGGCCGCGATCGCAGCCGTCGGCACAACCAGGCAATCCCTGGCGCAGGCCGGCATGAGCCGGATCACGGCTTATGCATTTTCGTTTCCGGGCCTTTCCGGGGGCGACATCAAGCTTTCCGAATTTGCCGGCCGGCCGATCCTGATCGTCAACACGGCGTCGCTCTGCGGTTACACGCCGCAATATGGTGGCTTGCAGGAATTGTGGACCGAATTCGGCGGCCGCGGCCTGATGATCGTCGGCATCCCGTCCAACGATTTCGGCGGTCAGGAACCGGGCGGCGCGACCGAAATCACCGCGACCGCGCAGAACCACCGCGTCTCCTTCCCGATCGCCGCAAAGGCCGTCGTCAAGGGACCTGGCGCGCATCCATTCTACAAATGGGCGGCGGAGGCGCGGCCGAAGGATGTTCCACGCTGGAACTTCCATAAATACCTGATCGGCCGCGACGGCTACATCGCCGAGGTCTTCCCCGAATCCGTCGATCCCGTGGATACACGGGTGAAAACCGCCATCGCGCGGGCACTGGCCGCTTCCTGAGTTAACCGGCTCGGGGACAAATCCGCTGCGCGTAACCGCAGCGGTTGCGTTGGCGCGCCTGCTCCAACTAGGTTATTATCTGCTTCGGGGAATGGAGGCAGACCGGACGGCGGCGGCGCCGCGACCGGGTGCGGGATTCAAATTTAAGGAAAACAAGATGCGTGTTGCGGCAGGGATGATCTTTGCAGGCGCGGTTTCGTTGTTGGCATCCAGCGCGGCGTGGTCGCAGGCGCTACCCACCAAGGGCGCGGCGGCTGCTCCTCAGGCCGCTCCCGCAGCGGCGCCAGCCCCTGCCCCGCCGCCGGCGCCGGTCTCGACCCGTCCGCCCTGCAACAATCCGAACGCACTCGGCATCGGCCGCACCGTCGAGATCGACACCACGGGCGGTCCCGGCTTCGGCTTCGAGCATTTCAAGGAGCTCGATTTCCTTCGCGACAAGGAAGTGGTGCTGACCTTCGACGACGGCCCGTGGCCGGTGAATACGCCGGCGGTGCTGAAGACGCTCGCGGAGGAATGCACCACCGGCATCTTCTTCCCGATCGGCAAGCACGCCACCTACTATCCCGAAATCCTCAAGCAGGTGGCCGCGGCCGGCCATTCAATCGGATCGCACACCTGGTCGCATGCCGCCCTCGTCAACAAGAAGCTGACCGAGCAGCAGCGCAAGGATGAAATCGAAAAGGGTTTTAGCGCCGTGAAATGGGCGCTCGGCAAGGCCCCGGCGCCGTTCTTCCGCTTCCCGGCGCTGCAGCATCCGCCGGAGATGGTGACCTATCTCGGCACCCGCAACATCGCGATCTTCTCCTGCGACCTCGACTCCTTCGATTTCAAGGCAAGCAAGGCGCAGAACATCGTCGACAACGTGATGCGCAAGGTGGAGAAGAACGGCAAGGGCATCATCCTGATGCACGACTTCCAGAAGCACACCGCCGAAGCCCTGCCTGAGCTTTTGAAGAAGCTGAAGGCCGGCGGCTACAAGGTAGTCGCGATGCGCGCCAAGGCGCCGATCCAGACCATCGCCCAATATGACGAGGACATCGTCAAGGACCTCAAGCTGCCGACCGTGAGCTCACGCCCGGTTTCCAGCGTCGTCCAGACGATCTCGGAATAAAAGCGGCGCGACGCACAGGTGGTGCTGCGCATCGAAGGCTATGTCATTGTATCCGCCGACGGCATGCTGGCGGATGCGCGAAACGTCATGCCTGACGAGTTGAAGTTCGAGGGCGACAAGACGTTTTTCACCGCCGCCCTCGACCGCGTCGACCTGATCCTGCACGGCCGCAATTCCTACGAGGACCAGCCAAATTCGCCCCGGCGCAAACGCGTCATCCTGACGCGACAGATCGATGCGATCGCGCCCGATCCATCCAATCCGAAATCAACCTTGTGGAATCCCGCGGGCGCGTCGTTCGAAGCCGCCTGCGAGCATGCCGGCGCCACGTCCGGCACCGTCGCCGTGATCGGCGGCCCCGGCGTGTTCGGCATGTTCATGGACCGCTATGACGAGTTCTGGCTGTCGACCGCGCCGCATGTCCGCCTGCCCGGCGGCGAGCCGTGCTTCCCGGGGGTGCCTGCGCGCTCGCCGCAGGACATCCTGGCCGCGCATGGCTTGCGTGCCGGCGAGCCGCAGATGCTCGATGCCGCTGATGAAGTCAGCGTCACACCGTGGCGGCGTAACGCCTAGGGCGTAGTCCTTTCGCTCAAATAAACCTCGATGCGGGCTGCCTGCGGCCAGAGATCGCTTGACAGTACGCGGACGCGGTTCCACCCTGAAAAGAAAAAAGACACATATCATCATCGGGAGGACCAACAACATGTTGAGGTACGCTTCAACCATGGTTGCAGCGGTGACTCTTGGAATGGTCACCGTCTTTGCTGAACCGGTTTGCGCTCAGACTGCTGAAAAGCCGCTTGTTCTGAAGGGTCAATCGACCCACCCCGCATCCTCGAACTTCCATCTCATCTTCAAATTGTGGGCGGAGACCGTCGAAAAGATGACGGCCGGACGCCTCAAGATCGAGACGCTTCCAGCAGGCGCGATCGTGCCTGCGTTCGAAGTTTTCGACGCCACCTCCAAGAACGTTCTCGATGTCGGCATGGGACCGTTCGGCTACATTCTCGGCCGCAACACCGCGACAATACCGATGTCGCACGGCCCGCTGTACGGCATGGACGGCTCGGACTATTGGGCCTGGTACTATGACGGTGGCGGCATGAAGCTGCTCGACGAGTTCTACAAGGACGTCCTCAAACTGAACGTCGTCGGCTTCCCGATCCCGACCGACTACCCGCAGGGAATGGGCTGGTTCAAGAAAGAGATCAACAGCCTGGCCGACCTGAAGGGCCTGAAGTACCGGATCTACGGCATCGGTGCGGAAACCTATGGCCGGCTCGGTGTCTCGGTTGTCACCATCCCCGGCGGCGAGATCGTGCCGGCGATGGAGCGCGGCGTGATCGAAGGCGCCGAGTGGATCAACTGCGAGGAAGACAAGAAGCTCGGTCTTCACCAGGTCGCCAAGCATTACTACACGCCGGGCATGCACGAGCCCGTCACCGGCGGCCAATTGATGATCAACGGCGACGTCTGGAAGAAGCTCACGCCGGACTTGCAGGAAATCATCAAGGTGGCGAGCGTTTACGCAACGACGACGCGCAACTTCGCCTTCAATCGTGAGACCGCGCAGGCTTGCCAGGACCTGATCAAGATGGGCGTGCAGATGCATCGCACACCCGACGAGGTCCTGAAGAACTTCCTCGACGAGTGGGAGAAGATCCAGACCGAGCACGCGGCCAAGAACCCCTTCTACCGGAAGGTCATCGACAGCCAGAAGGCCTATGCCGAACAGATCGTGCCGTTCAAGCTCTCCTGGTTCCCGCCGTACAATTTTGCCGGCGAGTATTATTGGAAGAACAAGATCTACCTGACCAAGAAGTGATCTCTCTTCACGTGTAGCGAAGCTGCTGGCGTCCGCAACGTCCGGACGCCAGCAGTGCCTCAAGAGGAGCGATCATGTCGTCGGACGTCGCAAGTGCTTCGGCCCCGGGCAATGCGGGCGCGCAGTTCCCACGCGCGTTCTACGCGATCATTCGCGCGATCGACCGCTTCACGGACGTCACCGGCAAGCTCATTTCCCTGACGATGCTGTTCCTCGTGGTGACGATCTCCTACGAGGTCGTCATGCGCTACGGGTTCGGCGCGCCGACTGTCTGGGTCTATGAATCGAGCTTCATGGCCAATGGCGCAGCATTCATGCTCGGCGCGGCCTATGCGCTGCTGAAAGGCGCCCACGTCCGCACCGATATCTATTGGGAGAACTACTCGGAGCGGAAAAAGGGCGTCGTCGACCTGATCTCCTATCTGGTGTTTTTCTATCCGGCCATGATCACGTTCATGCTCATCAGCATCGATGACGCCTGGCATTCCTACGACACCGGCGAACGATCGCAGGAGAGCGTGTGGCGCGCGATCATGTGGCCGTTCCGCGCCACGATCCCGCTGGCCGCCCTCCTTCTCATGATCCAGGGCGTCTCCGAGGTCCTGAAGTGCTGGTACCAGGTTCGGTTCGGGCGCGAATTCGTGCATAGGGAAAAGGTCGAGATATGACCGGCCTCGAGCTCCTCGGACTAGTCATGCTCCTGGTGATGCTGGGCGTGATCTTCATCGGCCTGCCGATCAGCTTCACACTGTTGTTTCTCGCGCTGTCGTTCGGCTACATCGGCATGGGGGAGCGCGTTTTCAACCTCGCCTACCTGCAAACCATCGGCCTGATGAAGCAGGACGAACTTGTCGCGGTGCCGATGTTCATCCTGATGGGGTTCATCTGCGACCAGGCCGGCCTGATGGAACGGCTGTTCAAGGCGTTCCGCGATCTGTTCGCGCCGCTGAATGGCGCACTCTACGTGGTCGTCATCCTCACGGCGACGCTGTTCGGGATCGCCGCTGGAACCGTCGGCGCAACCGTCGCCCTGCTCGGCATCATGGCCGGGCCGATGATGATCCGCTCCGGCTACGATGTGCGCATGTCGGCCGGCTCAATTGCCGCCGGCGGGACGCTCGGCATTCTGATTCCGCCGTCCGTGATGCTGGTCGTAATGGCGCCGGTGCTCGACATCTCGATCATCGATCTCTATGCGGCCGCGTTCGGCCCCGGCTTCCTGCTGTCGGCGATGTTCATCGCGTACACCCTGATCCGCTGTTACTTCAATCCGAAGCTCGGCCCGCCGGTGCCGGTCGAGGAGCGGCCGGAGTCGATGCGGATGGTGCTGTGGGAATGCCTGGTCGGCCTGGTGCCGGTGACCGTGCTGACGATCGTGACACTCGGCGCCATCCTCGCCGGCATCACGACCGCGGCGGAAGCCGCGGCGTTCGGCGCGCTTGGCGCGATCCTGCTCGTCATCGCCTATGGCAAGTTCACATGGCGGGGATTGCTCGATGCCTGCTACGCCACGCTGGCGACCACCAGCATGGTGCTGCTGCTCGCGGTGGCTTCCAACGTGTTCGGCGCCGTGTTCGCATGGCTCGGCACGGCAAGCTGGATGACCAAGGCGCTGCTCGCTTCGCCGCTGCCGCCCTGGGGCACGATGTCCCTGCTCCTGACCCTGATATTCCTGCTCGGCTGGCCGTTCGAATGGCCGGCCATCGTCTTCATCTTCCTGCCGATGCTCGCGCCCGTCGCCAAGGGCCTCGGCTACGACATGGTCTGGTTCGGCTGCATCGTCGCCGTCGTGCTGCAGACTGCGTTCCTGTCGCCGCCGGTCGCGATGTCGGCCTATTATCTCAAGCAGGTCGTCAAGGAATGGAATCTGCGGCTGATCTATCGCGGCATGGCCGACTTCATGGTGCTGCAGGTCGTTTGCGTGGCGCTGGTGTTGATCTTCCCGGCGATCGCGATGTGGTTCCCGAACTGGCTGCAGGCGCGCCGGATCGCGGCGCGCACCGCGCAGATCGAGCAGGTCGCGCCGCCGCAGAACGCTGCGACAGTGCTCGACGGTTCACGGGTGGCGATCCGGAATTTCTGACTTTGGTTCAGATGTCCCCGTAGGCCGGCTCATTCGGCCGCGGCCCCTTGCCGTAGCCTGCGATCATGAACAGGGCGCCGATGATCGACAGGTTCTTCAAGGCATCGATCAGCGTCTTGGCATTCTCGGGCGCCGGCTGATTCCAGAAATCGTGGAAGTAGAACGTCGTGGCGATCACGAAGAAGATCAGCAGGATCGCAAAGAAGCGCGCGCCGAAATTGACCGCGATCATCAGCCCGGCAAGGATCTCGAAGCCGCCGGCCGCCACCGCCAGCAATTGCGGCGTGGGCATGCCCGTCATGGTTTCGAGCTGTGAGGTATAGGGCACAAGCACCGTCGGAATGGCCACCTTGGATGCGATGAAGTCCGCCGTCGGCTGAATCGCGAAAAGCTTGGTCGCCCCCGTGTACATGAAGAGCACGGCGAACAGGACTCGCCCGAAGGTAACTAACGCTGGCATGGGATCGGCCTCACTGAATGGCATGCAAAAGATAGCAGGCGGCGCGAAACGATTATGGGCGTTTCGTGTCCGCTTTTCAAACGCTCAAATCGAAACCGTCCGCGCAGGGGCCTGCGCGCGGCTCCACCTGACCTACTGATAGAAGCAGAACCAAGGCGCTTTCTTGATCATAGCATTTCGCGCACAGCATGCCTCCCCGGACTTGAAGCGGGGGCGGCGGTGCTTCGCTCGAAGAAAGCGCGTCAGAACAAAAGGCTAAATCCCGATTTTGAATCAATCTGAACCGGGATCTACCCGAACAAGGTCGGCTGCTGACGGCCGGCACGCTCCTGGGCCTCGACGGCGGCCACCGCCGTCATGTTGAGTACGCCGCGCGCGGTCACGCCGGGGGTGAGGATATGCGCCGGCCGCGCCGGACCGATCAGGATCGGGCCCACCGGCAGCGCGTCCGCCAGCGTCTTGATCATCTGGTAGGCGACGTTGGCGGTGTCGAGGTTCGGCATGATCAGGATGTTGGCGTCGCCTTCCAGCTTCGAATGCGGCAGCACGAGTTTGCGCGCGGCGGCCGAGAGCGCGGTATCGCCCTGCATCTCGCCGTCGGCCTCGATCTCCGGATGCTTTTCCTTCAGCAGCGCGGTGGCGCGGCGCATCTTGCGCGAG
Source organism: Bradyrhizobium jicamae (assembly GCF_001440395.1). GTDB lineage: Bacteria > Pseudomonadota > Alphaproteobacteria > Rhizobiales > Xanthobacteraceae > Bradyrhizobium > Bradyrhizobium jicamae. The sequence goes on from NZ_LLXZ01000205.1 coordinate 100,313, forward strand.
GACTCCGTATCATAACTTCCGAAGTCGGAATGTGACACGAACGCGACGCGCGGCTTCATGTTGAACCGCTGCACGTGGATCGCAGCCAGCGAGGCGACCTCCGCGAGTTCCTCGGCGCTCGGATTCGGCCGCACCTGCGTATCGGCGATGAAATAGGAACCCTTGCTGGTGATCATCATCGCCAGCGCCGCGAAATCGCTGACGCCGGGAAGGAAGCCGATGATCTCGCGGACATGGCGCAGATGGCTCATATAGCGGCCTTCGACGCCGCAGATCATGGCATCGGCCTCGCCGCGCATCACCGCCAGCGCCGCGATCACGGTGTTGTTGGTGCGGACCACGGTGCGCGCCGCCTCGGGCGTGACGCCGCGCCGTCCGGCGACGTCGATATAGGTCTGCACATAGGAGCGATAGCGCGGATCGTCCTCGGGATTGACGAGGTCAAAGTCCTTGCCGGCCCTGATCGAAAGGCCGAACCGCTTGATCCGCGCTTCGACCACGGAGGGACGCCCGACCAGGATCGGCCGCGCCAGTTTCTCCTCCAGCACCACCTGCGTGGCACGCAACACGCGCTGGTCCTCGCCCTCGGCATAGATCACGCGAACCGGCTGGGTCTTCGCCTTGGCGAACACCGGCTTCATGGTCAGGCCGGAACGGAACGCAAAGCGTTCCAGCAGCGCGGTGTATTCCTCGAAATTCTTGATCGGGCGCGTCGCGACGCCGGAGTCCATCGCAGCCTTCGCCACCGCCGGCGCAATGCGCAGGATCAGCCTCGGATCGAACGGGCTCGGGATCAGCGAGCCCGGGCCGAACCCTTGCGTCTCGCCGCTGTCAAAGCCCTGCGCCACCGCATCCGACGGCGGATCGCGCGCCAGCTGCGCGATGGCGTCGACCGCCGCATGTTTCATTTCCTCGTTGATCCCGGTGGCGCCGACATCGAGCGCGCCGCGGAAGATGAACGGGAAACACAGGACGTTGTTGACCTGGTTCGGAAAGTCGGACCGCCCGGTGCAGATCATCGCATCGGGCCGCGCCTTCCGCGCTTCGTCCGGCATGATCTCCGGATTCGGGTTGGCCAGCGCCATCACCAGCGGCTTGTCCGCCATCGACTGGACCATCTCGGGCTTCAGCACGTTCGGCGCTGACAGCCCCAGGAAGATATCGGCGCCACCAATCACGTCCGCCAGCACGCGCGCGCTGGTCTTCTGCGCGTAGACCGCCTTCCAGCGATCCATCAGCGTGTTGCGTCCCTCGTGCACGACACCGTCGATGTCGCAGACCCAGATGTTCTTGCGCTGCGCGCCCATCGACACCAGGAGATTGAGGGTAGCGATCGCAGCGGCACCAGCGCCGGAGCAGACGATTTTCACGTCCGACAGCTTCTTGCCGTTCAGCAGCAGACCATTGACGATGGCGGCACCCACGATGATCGCCGTTCCATGCTGATCGTCATGGAACACCGGGATCTTCATGCGCTCCTTGAGCTGCGCCTCGATCTCGAAGCACTCCGGTCCCTTGATGTCCTCGAGGTTGATGCCGCCGAAGGTCGGCTCCAGCGCGGCCACGGTCTCGACGACGCGCTCGATAGTGTCGGCGGCGATTTCGATGTCGAAGACGTCGATCCCGGCGAATTTCTTGAACAGGACCGCCTTGCCCTCCATGACCGGCTTCGAGGCCAACGGGCCGATATTGCCGAGCCCCAGCACCGCGGTACCGTTGGAAACCACAGCCACCAGATTGGCTCTGGAGGTCAGCGCCGCCGCTTCGGCCGGATTGTTGGCGATTTCGGTACAGGCGGCCGCAACGCCCGGCGAATAGGCCAGCGCGAGGTCGCGCTGGTTGGCGAGTGGCTTGGTCGCCTGGATCTCGAGTTTACCCGGGCGCGGCAGCCGGTGATACGCAAGCGCCGCGGAATGGAGCTCTTCAGAATAGGACGACATACACTCCCCCCACGGGCTTCAACGGCCCCGAATTACGTGCCGAGGCCGGTCTTCATTTGAACCGTTAGTTTTGCGGCAGATTGAGCCGGATGTGAAGCACGGGCAACCGCTTGGATGCAACATCCGAGAGCTTTCCCATCAACAGGGGGCATCGACGCAACGCGTCAAAGCCGGTAGCATAATATCCTCCCTACCCCGTCCCCTTGACCGACATTGTGGCAATTTTGCCTCCCGCGAATGCCGGCATCCGGAGCACAACTAATGGTAAAGATACTGCTGGGTCTGGTCGCCGCGGTCGTGATCGCGGTGGGCGGCTTCTTCGGCTTCGAATTCTATACCCAGCACCGCGTCGCGGGCGAGGTCGACGCCGCGTTCGAGCAGCTCAGAGCCGGCGGCGGCAAGGCAAGCCATGGCAAGGTGTCGTTCGACCTGAAGAGCCGAACCGTCACCATCGCCGACATCACGACCGAATCGGCAACGCAGCCGCCGGTCAGCATGAAGATCGCCAGCATCGTCGCCTCGGGTGTCGGTCAGCCGGATACGGGCCGGTTCTCGGCCGACAGCATCGATGCGGCGGATGTCGAGTTCGGCGTCAGCATCGCGGGTCCCACGGGCGGGAACCTGACCTACAAGATGCCGCGGCTGGTCATGAAGGACTACACTGGCCCGGCGAGCCTGCAGCGGCCCCAGGCTTCCGCATCCGTCATCGACGCGTATCGATTTGCGCTGGAGCAATTCGCAACCGTCTCGGCGACATCGATCGAAGCTCCGAGCCTCACGGGAACGATCAACTTCGGCCCGGCGATGTCGGGCGAGTTCACCTATTCCGGCACGGCGCTGCGCGACATCAAGGCGGGCAAGATCGCCAGCATGCAGATCGAGCGGGTCAATTTCACGGCCAACACGCAGCAGGCCGGCAAGGCCGACAAGATGACCGGCGAAATGCTCAAACTCGCCTCGAGCGACTTCGATATCGCGGCGCTCACCGCCATCCTGGACCCGCAGAAGGCGAATGACGATCGCTATATCCGCGCCTACGGCAAGACGACGGCCGGTCCCTACACCGTGACGTCCGCGCTCGGACTTCGCATGCGCATCGACGCGATGACGATCGACGAGGTCGGCGTACGTCCATCGCGGGTGCAACTTCCGGCGCTGCTCGCGACGATCCAGGCGGCCGGGGGAACCGCACAGCCTTCGCCCGCGCAGGCGCGCGAACTGCTCGAAAAAGCGGCCGCGATCTACGAGGGCATGCGGATCGGAACGGCCGAGATGCGCGGCCTTTCGGCCGAAACACCGCAAGGCCCGTTCAAGCTCGCCGCGATCAGGTTCAACCTGGAAAACGGCAAGGTCGGTGAGTTTGCGTTTGAAGGCCTTGATGCAAATACGCCGAAAGGGCCGCTCAAACTCGGACGCTTCGCGCTCAAATCGCTTGATATCGCCAACTTCATGCGGATCTCGGCGCAGTTCGCTGGTCCCGGACAACCGCCCTCGCCCGAACTGATCGCAGGACTGTTTCCGCTGATTGAGGGTGTCGAGATCAAGGGCGTGACGGCGCCATTCAAGAACACCGGCAAGTTCGTCAACCTCGACGGCTTCGACATAAATTGGGGGCAATTCGTCGGTCCGATTCCGAGCAAGGCACGCCTGACCGCGAAGATGACCGGGCCGGTCGACGCAACCGATCCCGCGATGAAACCGCTCGTCGCGGCCGGACTCGACAAGCTATCGGTCGATGGCGATATCGGCGCGGAATGGACCGAGGCGGCGCGCAGCTTCGTTGTCGAGGTTCCGAAGCTCGAGCTCGGCGGGCTCCTGAACGCATCGGCGCGGATCCTGCTTGCCAACGTGCCGCGGCAGACCTTTTCGGCCAACGCAGCCCAGGCGATCGGTGCGGCGGCGCAGATCGAGGCCGGCGCAATCGAGCTGACGGTGCGCGATCTCGGCAGCGTCGATGTCGGGGTCGTTCAATACGCCCGCGCCCAGAACGTCAGCCGCGACGCCGCGCGGCAAGCGATCGTCGAAGGCATCAGGGCCACCAGTCAGGACGTCGCCGCGGCCAATCCCGACGCCGCGAATGCCGTGCAGGCGCTCGCGCGCTTTGTCGAAAGCCCGGGACAAACGCTGGTCATCAAGCTCACGCCTTCAGGCAAGGTGCCGGCGATGCAGCTATTCCAGATGCTGAAGACCGATCCGCTCCTCGCGCTGGCGCAATTCAAGATCGAGGCTTCGACGGGGCTGTGAGCTAGCCCTTGTCCGGCAGATTGAGCCGGATATGGAGCTCGCGGAGCTGCTTGGTCGTGACCTCCGACGGTGCGCCCATCAGCAGGTCCACGGCCTGCTGGTTCATCGGGAAAAGCGAGATCTCGCGCAGGTTCGTGGTGCCGCAGAGCAGCATCACGATGCGGTCGACGCCGGCCGCCATGCCGCCATGCGGCGGGGCGCCGTACTGGAACGCGCGGTACATGCCGCCGAAACGCTCGACGACATCCTTCTCGCCATAGCCCGCGATCTCGAACGCCTTCACCATCGCTTCCGGCTTGTGGTTGCGGATGCCGCCGGAGGCGATCTCGTAGCCGTTGCAGGTGATGTCGTACTGGAACGCCTTGATGGTCAGCGGGTCCTGCCCCTTGAGCGCATCGAGGCCGCCCTGCGGCATCGAGAACGGGTTATGCGAGAAGTCGACCTGCTTGGTTTCCTCGTTGTATTCGTACATCGGGAAGTCGACGATCCAGGCCAGCTCGAACCGGTCCTTGTCGATCAGGTTCAATTCCTCGCCCACCCTGGTGCGGGCGAGGCCTGCAAACTTCCAGAATTTTTCCGGATCCCCGGCGACGAAGAACGCCGCGTCGCCTTCCTTCAAGCCGAGTTGCGCACGGATCGCTGCCGTCCGTTCCGCGCCGATGTTGTTGGCGAGCGGACCCGCGCCCTCGCCGCCCTCGCGCCACATGATGTAGCCGAGGCCGGGCTGGCCTTCACCCTGCGCCCACGAGTTCATGCGGTCGCAGAACGCGCGTGAGCCGCCGCCGGCGCCGGGGATCGCCCAGACCTGGTTCTTCGGGTCTTCCAGCATCCGCGCGAACACCTTGAAGCCGGAGCCCCGGAAGTGCGCGGAGACGTCCTGCATCACAATCGGGTTGCGCAGGTCCGGCTTGTCGCTGCCGTATTTCTTCAGCGCCTCGGCGAATGGAATCCGCGGCCAGCCTTTAGTGACCGGCTTCCCCTTGGCAAATTCCTCGAACACGCCGGTCATGACGGGCTCGACCGCCGCGAACACGTCCTCCTGCTCGACAAAGCTCATTTCGAGATCGAGCTGATAGAACTCGCCCGGCAGGCGGTCGGCGCGCGGGTCCTCGTCGCGGAAGCACGGCGCGATCTGGAAATAGCGGTCGAAGCCCGACATCATCAGCAGCTGCTTGTACTGCTGCGGCGCCTGCGGCAGCGCATAGAACTTGCCGGGATGAATGCGCGACGGCACCAGGAAGTCGCGCGCGCCTTCCGGCGAGGACGCCGTTAGGATCGGGGTCTGGAACTCGAAGAAGCCCTGCTCCTTCATCCGCTTGCGCATGGAATCGACGATGGCGCCGCGGGTCATGATGTTCTGGTGCAGCTTCTCGCGACGCAGGTCGAGGAAGCGGTACTTGAGCCGGATGTCTTCAGGATATTCCTGCTCGCCGAACACCGGCAGCGGCAATTCGCCGGCAGGTCCCAGCACCTCAATCTCGCTGACGTAAACTTCCACCGCGCCGGTCGGCAGTTCCGGATTGTCGGTACCCTCGGGGCGCTTGCGCACCTTGCCGTCGATCCGCACCACCCATTCCGAGCGGAACTTTTCCACTTCCTTGAACGCCGGCGAGTCCGGGTCGGCCACACACTGGGTGATGCCGTAATGGTCGCGCAGGTCGATGAACAGCACGCCGCCATGGTCGCGGATGCGATGGCACCAGCCGGAAAGGCGGGCGGTCTGCCCGATGTCGCTGTCGCGGAGCGCGCCGCATGTATGTGACCGGTAGCGATGCATGGAAGTCCCAAAAAAACAGATGTCGGAGGTTTAAGAATCGGAGGCCAAAGCCGGTCCGAAGTTGCGGGAGGGTTTACCCGACGCCGCCGGGGGCGGCAACCAATGGCAGAGCTGTTTTCGGCTCAAAAACGGCCATTTCGGCACGACCGCATCCGAACCGTTTGCCTATTCCCTGCCCGCACCTATCTTTAGGCCATGACCGTCCATTTCCCGTTCCAGAACACCTATTCGGCCCTGCCGGCGAGCTTTTTCGCGCGGGTGGCGCCGACGCCCGTGGCCAGCCCCCGGCTGATCAAGTTGAACCGGGCCCTGGCCGTCCATCTCGGCCTCGATCCGGACCTGCTGGACAGCCCTGAGGGCGCAGAAATCCTCGCCGGAAAGCGCGTCCCTGAGGGCGCAGATCCGATCGCTATGGCCTATGCAGGTCACCAGTTCGGCCAGTTCGTGCCCCAGCTCGGCGACGGCCGGGCCATCCTGCTCGGCGAAGTCATCGACAGGGACGGCGTCCGCCGCGACATCCAGCTCAAGGGCAGCGGGCCGACCCCGTTCTCGCGCCGCGGCGACGGCCGCGCCGCGCTCGGGCCGGTGCTGCGCGAATATATCGTCAGCGAAGCGATGTTCGCGCTCGGCATCCCCACCACCCGCTCGCTCGCCGCCGTGACATCGGGCGAGCGCGTTCAGCGCGAGACCATGCTGCCCGGCGCGGTGCTCACACGTGTGGCCGCAAGCCACATCCGCGTCGGCACCTTCCAGTTCTTCGCCGCCCGCGGCGACACCGACGGCGTGCGCGCGCTCGCCGATCATGTCATCGCCAGGCACTATCCGGATATCGCCAACGCTGAGCGTCCCTATCACGCGCTGCTCGAACGCGTCGTCGCCCGCCAGGCCGATCTCGTTGCGCGCTGGCTGCTGGTCGGCTTCATCCATGGCGTGATGAACACCGACAACACGTCCATATCGGGCGAGACCATCGACTACGGCCCCTGCGCCTTCATGGACGAATACAATCCCGCGCAAGTGTTCTCCTCGATCGACGAGCTCGGCCGCTACGCCTACGCCAACCAGCCTCGCATCGCGCTGTGGAATCTGACGCGGCTCGCCGAGTGCCTGCTGCCGCTGTTCTCCGACGAGCAGGAAAAGGCGATCGAACAGGCACAGTTCATCCTCGGCGACTTCGCCGAAAAATTCACCGCCGCCTATCAGGCAGGGTTGCGCAAGAAGATCGGGCTGTTCACGGCGGGCGACGGCGACGAAGCGCTGGTGCAGGACCTGCTCGACGCCATGGCGAAGAACGCGGCCGACTTCACCCTCACCTTCCGCCGCCTGAGCGATGCCGCCGCGGATGCCGACGACGACAGCGTCAGGGCGCAGTTCGAAGATCCCGCCGCGTTCGATGAGTGGGCCGTGCGATGGCGCCAGCGCCTCGCGGATGAGCCGCAATCCGCGAGCGAACGACAGGCCGCGATGCGCGCGGTCAATCCGGCGTTCATCCCGCGCAACCACCGCGTCGAAGCCGTGATCGCCGCGGCCGTGAACAACGACTACGCGCCGTTCGAGGAATTGCTGACGGTGCTGTCGAAGCCGTACGAGGACCAGCCGGAGTTCGCGGCTTATGCCGATCCGCCGCTGCCGGATCAGCGCGTGCTGCGGACATTCTGCGGGACGTGAGGCGTCGATCTATCCGCGTCGTTGCGAGGAGCAAGGCGACGAAGCAATCCATTTATCCGTTATGCCGCGCGATGGATTGCTTCGCTGCGCTCGCAATGACGTGGTGAGAGCTCACGGCGCCGAACAGCATCGTAGGATGGGTAGAGCGAAGCGAAACCCACTAATACACGCGCGCTCGTTAACCCAAATCCTTAAGCGCTCATCCACCATTCGGCGAGGCACTCCGCACCCATTAAGAACCCGTCAACGCGCTCCCCACAACTCTAACGGTTTATTGTGGGAGAATTGCCATGGATGCCTTTGCATTCGGATTCATGGGAATGGTGATGATTGCCCTGTGTCTCGCCGTGCTGGCGATCCCGTCGGGCCGGCGCCGGTCGCGGCACATCCGCTACGAATGAGCGTTTTCCACCCCGTCGGCTGCCTAACGCCCTGAACGGCTGCCCCAGCCGCGGTTGGGACGCAAAAAAGCCATGCCCAGGCTCAATTGCAGGGCTCAAATTTTCCCGCGACACCCTTGACATATCAGCGTTTTCGGCAGAACGCCTGTCCGACGCGTCATGGATTGTTCATGGATCTGATTACTACCACTCCCGACCTCGCCGCCGCCTGCGCCCGGCTCGCCCAGCACAAGGTCATCACGGTCGACACCGAGTTCCTGCGGGAGACGACCTACTATCCTCTGCTCTGCGTCGTGCAGATGGCGAGCCCGGATGAAGCCGTCGTGATCGACACGCTGGCGCCCGGCATCGACCTCAAGCCGTTCTTCGAGCTGATGGGGAATGAGGCCGTGCTGAAGGTGTTCCACGCCGCCCGCCAGGACATCGAAATCGTCTGGCACCAGTCCGGCACCATTCCGCACCCGATCTTCGATACCCAGGTCGCGGCCATGGTGCTCGGCTATGGCGACAGCATCGCCTATGACCAGCTCGTCGAGCGCGTCACCGGCCACCGGCCCGACAAGACCCACCGCTTCACCGACTGGTCGCGCCGGCCGCTGACGCCCGAGCAGATGCATTACGCGGTCTCCGACGTCACCCATCTGCGCGACGTCTTTGCGGCACTCGACGCCGATCTGAAGAAGCGCGGCCGCAACGACTGGGTCAGCGAGGAGATGGAAATCCTGACCTCGCCCAGGACTTACGATTTCCACCCCGAGCGCGCCTGGGAGCGGCTGAAGACGCGGGTGCGCAAGCCCAAGGAACTCGCGGTGCTGATGGAAGTCGCAGCCTGGCGCGAGCAGGAAGCGCAAAGCCGCGACGTGCCACGCTCGCGCGTCATGAAGGACGATGCGGTCGGCGACATCGCCACCCATGCGCCGACTTCGCTGGAACGCCTCGCCAGCCTGCGCTCGCTGCCAAAGGGCTTTGACCGCTCCAAATGGGGCACCGACATCATCGCCGCTGTCCAGCGTGGCCTCGCCCGCGATCCGCACACGCTGCCGAAGATCGAGAAGCCGCGCGGCAACTCGAATGGCGCGGCCACCGTCGAGCTTCTGAAGGTGCTGCTGCGGATGACCTCGGAGCGGCACGCGGTGGCCAGCAAGGTGATCGCCACCGTCGACGACCTCGACCAGATCGCCGCCGACGACCACGCCGACGTTCCGGCTTTGCACGGCTGGCGCCGCGAATTGTTCGGCGAAGCCGCGATTGCGCTCAAGCACGGCCGGCTCGCACTCGCGATCGAGAAAGGCCGCGTCGTCAGGGTGGACCGGGCTTAGCCGGATCGCGAGCCCGCTCTTATCCTCCCCTGGAGGGGGAGGATCGACGCGCAACGCGCGGGGTGACGGTCCCTCCACGTCCGACAGTGCCCGAGTAGAGAGACTGCCGCCCGCCCCGTCTCACATGGCGCTGCGCTCCATGTGAGACGACCCAAGAGCGAGCTTCGCTCGTCTCGACCCCCTCAAGGGGCGGGTGAAGGACCTCACCACTTCAATTCCACCCCCACCGTGCCTTGATGCGCCTGCATCAGATTGCGGAATTTGGCGTCGTAGTTGACGTAAACGCGCGCGGTATTGGTGAGGCTAAGCGACGCCGAGGCGCCGGCATCCATTCCGTACCGGCTCTCGCCGATGCCCTGGAACGTAATGCTCTGCACACCCTGGCTGACGGTGATGTCGGAGAAATTCTGCACGAGATTGTCGACGAACTTGCCGTAGCCCGACAGATCGAGAATCTTGCCGTCGAAGATCCAGTAATGGCCGATCTCCGCGCCGATCAGGAGCCGCGCGCGCTGCACGGTGGCACCCGTCGCCGTTGCGGGATCGAGGCCGCCGATCTCCTGGAGCGCCCCGGTCTGGGCGCGGACATATTCGAAGGCGCCCTTCGGCACGATGCGGCCCTGGTCCTTGGTCCAGTAATAGCTGATCTCGCTCAGGACACCGTCGAGCCGCGCATTGTATCCGGCGGTCGCCAGCCCAAGGCCGGTGTCGCGGCGCGAATTGACATTGCCAAAGCCGTGCACCACCGCACTGGCCCAGGTCCACGGTCCGCTGTCGACCGAAGCGGTGAACCCGATCTGGGTCAGGTCGATCGTCGCCGATTGCAGCGCCAGCGGAATGTCGATGGCCGACCGGCTCTGGTCGACCGAGAAGCCGATATTGATGCCCGGCGCCACCCGCGCGCCGATCCCGGCCACGCCGCCCCAGGTCTTTCGGTTATCGCCGACGAAATAGCCGACCGCGCCGTTCCTGGTCGAGTTCCCATAAGCCTCGAACCAGGTCCGGTAGCGCGGCGCTTCCGTGCTCTCAGAGGCGCCGCCGCCGCCCGGATTGGTCCGCTGCAGGCGGTTGAAGCCGTTGCTCGACTGGTTGCCCAGCCGCTCCAGGAAATTGCTGCCGAGATTGGTCAGCGCCGCGCTGGACGAGACCGTCGAGTTGATCACCGTCGGTGTCGGGCTCGGCGTCGGCGAAGGCGTGGGGGTCGGGGTGGGTGTGGGCGTCGGTGATTGCGCCTGCGCCGTCGACATCACGGCGACAAGTACGGCCATGATCGCGAAGAGCCGCGCGAGCGCGCGACAGGTCCCGCTTCGTCGTGCCCGCCAAAGCCGCGATGCGCAGCGCATGCAAACGATTCCCAAGGGCAGAAGCGCGGCCCGAAAAATGCAAAATCCCGATCAACTGCAGCGATTTGCACCCGGTTCACCCAAGGGGTCAATCGGTCAGCCCCCCGGCCTGCCGCTGAATACGCTTCATTGTTGTTCGGTTGCCACAGCTCGCGCGACATCGTGACCACGTTTCCAGTGTGCGCCAGAACCTTGCGAATGGCAAAATTTCGTGTTGCAATCCCAAGTACAATCGGATTCAGGCCGTTCGACTGTGCGTTTCGTAAGCAGGAAATCCAGCAGCTACCGGGGAGCCCGTTTGTGGCGTGGCACGTGGAAAACGTGGCCGCGTCTTTTTTGTATCTAGTCTAAACTTGGAGACAGGCGATGCAGAAAGGCAGCGTCAAGTGGTTCAACCCCACCAAGGGGTATGGGTTCATCAAGCCGGCGGTCGGCGAGAAGGACGTGTTCGTCCACATCTCGGCCGTGGAGCGTGCGGGGCTCACCACTCTCAACGAGAACCAGCACATTGAGTATGACCTTGTCGAGAACCGTGGCAAGACGTCCGCGGAGAACCTCAAGATCACCTAGACTTCGTCTACGCAAATTTCCCCCCGGCCTCGCCGGGGGATTTTTGTTGCCCTGGATTTCAGGCCGCGGCTTGGCAACCCGCGATCTCGCTGAGTTCCGGATAGAATCGCGCAGTCATCCGGCTGACATATCGCCGCAAATTGGCATGACCTGCCGCCGCCCGCTGCAACTCCGATTCGAACAGCGGACAAATTGCGCTGACTGCAAAGGCAAACATTGTCGCGTCGATGCCGGTGGGCTCCCTGCCCATGAAGAACGGCTTGTCGCCGAGATAGGCCGCCATCGCATCGATCGAGCGGATTCCGATCGCGGTGATCTCGTCGGGAGAGTGCCGCCCGATGCCCTGGCCGTGCAGCGTCTTGCGCAGGCGGCGGCGAATCATCGAGACCACGACGGGCCGGACCGGCGCCGGCACGCCCTTGAAGAAATTGACCGGCCCTTTGCGGAAATTGTCGTCGATCATCCAGCGGAAGTAGACGCTGGCCCAGTATAAATTATCCTCCGCCATCTTCTCGAACGCCCAGGCAACCGCGAGCTGCTCGGCGCTCAGTCCCGCATCGAAATCGATGCCGTATTTCTTTTCGAGGTGCCAGCGGATCAGCGTGGAGTCGCCGAGCAACTGGCCGTCATCCTCGATGTAGGGAATCTTGCCTTTCGGCGCCTTCGAAAAACTCATCAGCGCCTTTTCGAACGGCAGCTTCGACATCCGCAGCAAGGTCTCGGCCTTGGTCACGAACGGGCTTGCGTCGGGAAGGCCGAAATTGGGCCCGGAGCCATAGAGCGTGATCATGGAACCCTCGATATATCCTGCGGAGCGCGGCTCTCGCACTCGCCGCCTGCCCCGGCAGATAATATCAGATCGTCCGCGGCGAAATCAGGGTGCCGTCGCGGCCGGCCCCACCGGTGGTCTTGCAGAGATCGCCTTCGAGCCGCAGCCTGCCGCTTGCAAGCAGACGCAGCGCCTCGGGATAGATGCGATGCTCGATGCCGAGAATGCGCTGCGACAGCGTCTCCGGCGTATCGTCATCGGCCACCTCGACCGCGCCCTGCATGATGATCGGGCCGGCGTCGGTTTCCGGAATCACGAAGTGCACGGTCGCGCCCGAGAGCCTCACGCCGGCCTTGAGCGCCTGACCGTGCGGATCGAGGCCCGGGAAGGACGGCAGCAGCGAGGGATGGATGTTGAGCATCTTGCCGTACCAGCGCTGCACAAATTCCGCGGTGAACAGGCGCATGAAGCCGCCGAGGCAGATCAGTTCGACCTTATGTTCGTCCAGCGCCCGCTGCAGGACCGCTTCGAAACCGACGCGATCCTTGCCGAAAGGCTTGCTCTCGATGACCACAGTCGGAATGCCGCTCGCAACCGCCCTTCCGAGCCCCGGCGCATCGGCCCGGTTGGAGATGACGGCGACGATCTCGGCCGGAAAGTCCGCAGCCTTCGCCGCATCGATCAGCGCGGCCATGTTCGATCCGCGCCCGGAGATCAGGATGGCGACACGGCGCTTCATGGGGCGAGGTCGAGATGGCCGTTATAGACCACGCGATGTTCGCCCGTCGCCGGGATCACTTCGCCGAGCAAGGCGACGGTCTCGCCGCTTTCGGTGAGAATCTCCGTCACCCTCTCGACCGCATCCGGCTTGACGATCGCGATCATGCCGATGCCGCAGTTGAAGGTGCGCAGCAATTCGAGTTCGGCGATGCCGCCCTGCGCGGCCAGCCATTTGAACACCGGCAGCACTGGCAACCGCGCCAGGTCGATGCCGACGCCGAGATGCTTCGGCAGCACGCGCGGGATGTTGTCGGTGAAGCCGCCGCCGGTGATATGGGCGAGACCCTTGATCGCCCCGGTTTCGCGAATCGCGCGCAGGCAGGATTTCACATAGAGCCGCGTCGGCGCCAGCAGCGCGCCGCCCAGCGTCATGACTGGCGAGAACGGCGCCGGCGCATCGAAGCCGAGGCCGGAATTTTCCACGATCTTGCGGACCAGCGAAAAGCCGTTGGAATGGACGCCCGACGAGGCCAATCCGATCACGGCGTCGCCCACGGCGATGTCAGCGCTCGGCAGCAGCGTGCCGCGCTCGGCGGCCCCGACCGCAAAACCGGCGAGGTCGTAATCGCCGTCCTTGTAGAGGCCCGGCATCTCCGCGGTCTCGCCGCCGATCAGGGCACAGCCTGATTCCCGGCAACCCTCGGCGACACCGGCCACGATGGCCGCCGCGGCCTCGGGGTCGAGCTTGCCGCAGGCAAAATAGTCGAGGAAGAACAGCGGTTCCGCGCCCTGCACCACGAGGTCATTGACCGACATCGCCACCAGGTCGATGCCGATGCCGCCATGCAGCCCGGTCTCGATCGCGATCTTGACCTTGGTCCCGACGCCGTCGGTCGCCGCCACCAGCACCGGATCCTTGAAACCGGCCGCCTTGAGGTCGAACAGGCCGCCGAATCCGCCGATTTCGGCGTCGGCGCCGGCCCGGGCGGTGGCGCGCACCATCGGCTTGATGAGGTCGACCAAGCGGTTGCCTGCGTCGATATCGACCCCCGAATCCGCGTAAGTCAGCCCGTTTTTGCGGTCGTTCATGCCCAAATTCCAGTATGATGACCGCTGGTTACGAGGAATTCAGCGATCCTGCAATGGCTCGCAAGCGCTTGGCGCATATACTATGTAGATAAGAGCCGGCTGAACCCGCCAGGGGCCGGATCTAAGGCCGGGAGCCGGGAAGCGACCGAGTTGAGTATTCCGAATATCATTACGCTGGGGCGCATCATTCTGGTGCCCGTCATCGTCTGGGCGATCGTATCCAGCCAGATGGAAATCGCGTTTGCGATCTTCGTCGTTGCTGGCGTCAGCGACGCCGTCGACGGCTTTCTCGCCAAGCGCTTCAACATGTCGAGCGAGCTCGGCGCCCTGCTCGACCCGCTCGCCGACAAGGCGCTCCTGGTTTCGATCTTCGTGGCGCTCGGCATCTGGGGCGCGGTTCCGCGCTGGCTCGTCATCCTGGTGGTGTCGCGCGACATCATGATCGTCACGGCGGTCATCGTGTCTTGGCTGTTCGACAAGCCGATCCCGATGAAACCCCTGATGGTGTCGAAGCTCAACACGGTGGCGCAGGTAGCGTTCGCTGCACTGGTGCTGGCCTCGCTCGGCTTCAATTTCAAGCCGGCGCCATACGACGTGATCCTGATGGGATTCGTAACGGTCTTTACGCTGGTATCGGTCTCGCTCTATCTCGTCGAGTGGGTGCGGCACATGAGCACGATCGAAGCGCGCTAGCTCTGGACACCCAGGAACTGCTGGAGTTCGGGAGTCGCAGGCTCCGCAAAGATCTTGTCGGGCGGCCCTATCTCATGGACACGCCCCTGGTGCATGAAGACCACGCGATTGCAGACGTCGCGGGCGAATTTCATCTCATGGGTAACCATCACCAGCGTCATGCCGTCAGCGGCAAGCCCACGGACGACGGCAAGCACTTCGGACACGAGTTCCGGATCGAGGGCCGAGGTGATCTCGTCGCAAAGAAGGGCGATCGGCTGCATGGCGAGCGCTCGGGCGATCGCCGTGCGCTGCTGCTGACCGCCCGAAAGCTGGTCAGGATAGGCGTCGAACTTCTCGGCCAGGCCGACCCGATCGAGCATCGCCCGCGCGATGCGCTCGGCCTCGCCCTTCGGCGTCTTCTTCACAACCGTCTGGGAAAGCATCACATTGGCGCCAGCGGTCAGGTGCGGAAACAAATTGAACTGCTGAAAGATCATGCCGACTTTCAGCCGCAGCTGCCTCAGATGAGCCTCGTCGGGGCGAAGCTGCGCGCCGGCAACCGTGATCGAACCCGCGTCGATGCTCTCCAGGCCATTGATGCACCGAAGCAGGGTCGACTTGCCGGAGCCGCTCTTGCCGATGACGGCGACAACCTCGCCGGGCTCGATCGCAATAGTGATGCCCTTCAGGACTTCGTTCGTGCCGAAGCTCTTGCGGACCTCATTGATTTCGATGAGCGACATTGAGCCTCCTCTCGAGCGACTGGCTCGCCTTCGACAGGGGCCAGCACATGGCGAAATAGATCAGCGCGACGATGCCGTAGACGGTGAAGGGTTCGAAGGTTGCGTTGGTGACCTCGGTGCCTGCCTTCGACAATTCGACGAAACCGATGATCGAGGTCACCGCCGTGCCCTTGATGACCTGCACCAGGAACCCGACGGTCGGCGGTATGGCGACCCGCAGCGCCTGCGGCAGGATCACATGACGCATCTGCTGGACGTAGCCCATGGCCAGGCTGGACGATGCCTCCCATTGGCCGCGGGCGATGGACTCGACGCAACCGCGCCAGATCTCGGTCAGGAAGGCGGCCGTCCAGAGCGTGAGCGCCGCGCCGGCGGCGACCCAGGCCGGCACGTCGATGCCGAAGAGGCCGAGACCGAAGAAGGCGAGGAACAACTGCATCAGAAGCGGCGTGCCCTGGAACAGCTCGACGTAGTATTTCACGAAATTCCTCAGCAGCCGTCGCTTGCCGATGCGCAAGAACAGCAAGATGGCTCCGAGTACGCCGCCGCCGACGAACGCGGCCAACGACAGGACGACGGTCCAGCGGGTGGCAAGCAGGAGGTTTCGGACAATGTCCCAGATGGTGAAGTCGCTCATCGCGCAACCGTCCTGGGAAAGATTATCCGGCCAAGCCTCGCCAGCACCCAGCGCAGCAGGATCGCCAGCACGAGGTAGAGGACCGTCGAGAAGAAATAGGCCTCGAAGGCGCGAAAGGTGCGCGACTGGATGAAGTTCGTCGCGAAACTCAGATCCTGGGCGGCAATCTGCGAGACGACGGCTGAGCCCAGCATCACGATGATCACCTGCGATGAGAGCGCCGGCCAGATCCGCTGCAGCGCGGGGACGAGGACCACATGCCGGAAGGTCTCGAAGGGTGTCATGGCCAGGCTCGCCCCGGCCTCGAACTGACCCTTTGGCGTGGCCTGAATTCCGGCGCGGATGATTTCGCAGCTATAGGCGCCGAGGTTTACGACCATGGCCAGATTGGCGGCCTCGAGCTCGCTGAGGCGCAGACCGAGCGGTGGCAGGCCGAAATAGATGAAGAAGAGCTGGATCAGAAACGGCGTGTTGCGAATGAGTTCGACATAGGCCGTCACGGGCGGCTTCAGCCAAGCCGGGCCCAGCGCGCGCACCCAGGCGCAGCAGATGCCGACCGCGATCCCGACCACGGCGGCGACGACGATCAGCTCGATGGTGATCGCGATGCCATGCAGGATCTGCGGGTAATAGACCAGCAGCCAGCCGAAATCGAAATTATAGGTCATGGACGGCCTCTACGGGCGGCCGGGCCGGAGTTGCAGCCCGGCCCGGTCATCTGCGGTCAGAGGTTCTTGTCCAGCGGCTGATGCAGCCACTTTTCCGAGATGGCATTCAGAGCGCCGCTCTTCTTGGCTTCGGCGATGATCTCGTTGATCTTGGCCATTAGCGCCGGTTCGTTCTTGTTCATGCCGACATAGCAGGGCGAATCCTTGATCAGGAACTTCAGCTCGGGCTTGCGCGGCGGATTCTTGTCGAGAATCGCGGCCGCGACGACATTGCCGGTGACAACAGCGACGACCTGACCCGACAGGAAGGCGGAGATGTTGCCGTTGTTGTCCTCATACCGCTTGATCGTTACGCCTTCGGGCACGAGCTTGCTCAGCTCCAGGTCCTCGATCGATCCGCGGGTCACGCCGACGACCTTTCCGGACAGATCGGCAACCGTTGCGATCGCCACGTCTTTCGGCGCGAAGACGCCGCTGAAATAGGGAGCGTAGGCAATGGAGAAGTCGATCACCGCGGCGCGCTCGGGGTTCTTGCCCAGGCTCGAGATGACCAGATCAACCTTGTTGGTCTGCAGATAGGCTACGCGATTGGCGCTGGTCACAGGCACCATCGAAAGCTTCACACCCAGTTTCTCCGCGACGAGCGTCGCCACGTCGATGTCGTAGCCACGGGGCTTCATGTCGGGGCCGACACTGCCGAACGGCGGAAAGTCCTGAGGGACCGCAATCCGGATCGTCTTGCTCGACGTGATGTCCGCGAGCGCGTCGGCGATGGCCGAGGAGACCGGAAAGGCCGAGGCGAGCGCGGCGCTGCCGACGGCGACAAGCGCCGTAATGAATTGCCTCTTGTGCACTGGTCATTCCTTTCCAAAATGGTGTTTCGCTGAGGACAGGCAAAAGCTGCGCCAGGGCGCCACCCGGATCCGAACGACCATTGTTCGGCGGCGCGCGGGGATGTCGTCCCGACATCCCGAAAAGCCGGCGGGCCAATGTCGCTGGCCCTGGTCCGGACGATATGACGGACGGACACGGCGTAACGCGCCGGCCCCCGTGGGCCTCGCGGCCACAGTCCCATTCATCCCCGTTCTCCTCTGGTCCGACCGGTTTTTCCGGCGTTCTTCTGTTCCCGCCGATTACGATACAAAAATTTCAGATTGTCAATCTACCGATACTTATGTTTTAGTTTTGCCCACGAATGAGGCACATTATGACGGATGAGAAACGCAAACCGCGCATGCTCGAAAAGCGTATCCACGGCCTGTATGATGATCTTCCGGGCAGCGAGCGGGCTCTCGCCGATCTGATCCTGGAATTCCCCGGCGACCTGCTGGTCTACTCGGCGACCGAACTGTCGGAGCGCGGCGGCGTGTCGAAGGCGGCCGTTACCCGCTTCGTCCAGCGTCTCGGCTACCAGGACTATCGCGAGATGCAGCGCGAGGTGCGCGAGGCGCAGGAGGCCGGAGAGCCCATCTACCTCAATACCGGGCTGCTGGGGTCAACGGTCGACCGCGCCCGTCTGCAACAGCATCTCGAGCGCGACGTCGCCAATCTGCGTCAGACCCTTGAGGCCGTGAACCCGGACGATCTCCGCGAGGTCGTTCGCCGCTGCCTGGCGGCCCGTCGGGTCTGGGTGTTGGGCTTTCGCAACAGCTATTTCTTCGCAGCCTATATTCGCCGGCAGTTGATACAGGTCCGCTCCGACGTGACGCTCGTGCCCGCGGCTGGGCAAGTCCTGATGGAAGATCTGGGCAGCATGACGCCGGAGGATCTGATGATCGCCGTCGGACTGCGGCGCCGAACGCCCACGCTCGGGAGGGCGATGCAGATCGTCCGCGACCTGGGCGTGCCGATCGCCTACATCACCGATCGCGTGGCGGTCACCACCCCGAAGCTGGCTACGTGGACCTTCCCTTGCCAGGTGCGCGGCGTATCGCTGTTCGATTCCTATGTCGGGGTGATGAGCCTTGCCAACTACCTCTGTACCGAAATCGTTTCGGCAGCGGGGGAGCGCGGGCGCGAGCAGCTCAACCGCATCGAGGATCTCATGGGCCTGATGGGAGAGATCGACCCCAGCAATTGACACTGCTGCGGCGTCAGTTCCGGTATTCAAGGGAAGTGCAATGCTGATCGACGAAATCGAACTCTTTCACGTGGCGATGCCGCTCAAGGAGCCGTGGCGAACAGCCTTTGGCGAGGAGACTGCGATCGACACGGTTCTGGTCCGGCTGAGGGCGGAGGGCGAAGAAGGCTGGGGCGAGACGGCCCCTTACCGCCTGCCGCAGTTTTCGCCGGAATGGGCCTCCGGCGCTTTCGCGCTGCTGCGCGACGCGATGGCGCCGGCGCTGCTGGGCAAGCGCGTCGACAGTGCCGAAGATCTGCAAAGGGAACTGGCGCCGCTGAAGGGCAACCAGTTCGCCAAGGCCGGACTCGACACGGCCTGGTGGGACCTCGCCGCGAAGATCGCCGGCAAGCCGCTCTGGAAGATGATCGGCGGAAGCGGGCCGGATGCGATTGTCGGCGCCGACATATCGGTGATGGACAGCATCGACGAACTCGTCGCCGCTGTCGGCAAGGCTCAGCAGGACGGCTTTCAGCGGACGAAGCTGAAATTCCGCCGCGGATGGGGGCTGGACATGGTCGCTCGCGTCCGCGAAGCCTTCCCCGAGGCGGTTTTGCATGTCGATTGCAACAGCGGGTTCACCCTGGACGATATCGCCATGTTTCGCGAACTCGATCGGTTCGGCCTCGCAATGATCGAGCAGCCCCTCGCCTACGACGACCTCATCGACCACGCGCGTCTGCAGTCGGAATTGAAGACGCCGATTTGCCTGGATGAGAGCATCACGTCGCTCGACCGGGCCCGAAAGGCGATCGACATCGGCGCTTGCGGCTGGATCAACATCAAGCCGGGGCGCGTCGGCGGCCTGACCAACGCGATCGCCATTCATGATCATTGCGCAGCCCGTAACGTTCCATGCTGGATCGGCGGCATGCTCGAATCCGCTGTCGGACAGGGACCGGCGCTCGCGCTGTCGACGCTGCCTAACGTCAAGTATCCCTGCGACGTCTTCCCGACCGAACGGCTCTATGAAACGGATCTTTCCGAGCCGGAGATTGTCCTGAGCGGGCCGTCGCGCATCACGGCATCGCAACAGCCCGGCCACGGCTTTCGGCCCAATCCAGGACGCCTGAAGCGCGCCACGCGCGAATACGCTGCGGTTGCCGCGAGGACGACCTGATGGGTGGATGAAGTGACGGAAATTCTTGTCGTGCATACCGGGGGCACCATCGGCATGGTCCCCGGGCCGGATGGGCTGGCGCCGGCGGCGGGCGTGGTCGAGCGGGCCGTGGGTGCATTGGCGCCGGCAGGCGTGCATGTGACGGTGCGGGCCTTCGACCCGCTGATAGACGGCGCCGAGATCAGCCCCGAACACTGGAACCGCATCATCGACCTCGTCGTCGGATTCAGCGGCGCGGGCGTTGTTATCACCCATGGCACCGACACGATGGCCTACACAGGGGCGGCCCTCGCCCGGGCGCTGGCGGGGATCGCGATCCCTGTGGTCCTTTGCGGCGCGATGAAGCCACTCAACACGGGTGGCGATGCCGAGGGCAACCTGCGGCAGGCGCTCGAAGTCGCGCATCGCGGGGAAGCCGGGGTCTGGCTCGCCTTCGCCGGCAGGCTTCTGCCCGCGGCCGGGCTGGTGAAGCATCACTCGCAGCGACCTGACTCCTTCCGCTCGATGCCGCAGCCGCGGCAGCCCGATCCTTATCGCCCGCGCCGCTTCGGCGCGGCGCGGATTGCGATCCTGACGCTTTCACCCGGGATGCCCGTTCCGGCGCTCGCCGCCATGCTCGACGAACTCGACGGGGCGGTTCTCAGGATCTACGGGACAGGAACGGCCACGAGCGACCCTGCGTTGGAAACGGTTCTGGCGAACGCGGTGCGGCGTGGCTGCCGCATCCGCGCCGTCAGCCAATGCGAGGCAGGCGGCCTCTCGCCCGGTACCTATTCAGCCGGTGCGGCGCTCTGGCGGGCGGGAGTCGAGAACGGCGGAAGCGAGACGCCGGAAGCCGCTCTCGCCCGGTTATGGATCGAAATGCCAGGCTGAGCCGATGCCGGAGATGATCGGCGGCAGCTTGGGTAAATAGCGGCCGGGCGAAAGCACAGGAATCATCTCTTGTTGATGCGTTTTCTTCCCGCGAGCCGGTAGCCATTTCGCTCGAAAACGCTATGAAGGCTGCAATATCCCGGCCTGGAGACTTGCGTGGCAGTTCGCGTTCAACCTCGTCAGCTTGCGTTCTCGCTGCCGCATGCGGAGAGCCTGACCCGCGACAATTTCCTGGAAGGGCCTGCCAATGAAGCTGCGCTATCGCTGATCGAAAGCTGGCCGGATTGGCCGAACCGCGTGATGGTGCTGATGGGACCGGAGGGCTCCGGCAAGAGCCATCTCGCCGCAATCTGGGCCGAACAGGCCGGCGCGCGCTCGATATCGGCGCATGCGCTTGACCCCGCTTCCGTCCCGGGCGCGCTCACGACCGGGGCATTGGTGCTCGAAGATCTGAAGCCGTCCGACTTCGATGAGCGCGCGATGTTTCACCTCCTGAACCTGGCGCGCGAAGACGGGGCTTTCGTCCTGATCACGGCTCGCGTTCCGCCGGCTTCGTTCGAGATCGAATTGCGCGATCTCCGGTCGCGGCTGCGCGCAGCACCCGCCGTGTCGCTGTTGCCGCCCGACGACCTCCTGTTTCGCGGCCTGATCGTCAAGTTCTGCGCGGATCGCCAATTGAGCATCGACGAGACGGTCGTGAGCTATCTCGCCACCCGGATCGAGCGCTCCTATGCCGCCGCCCGCCGGGCCGTCGAGCTGCTGGACATCGAGGCGCTGCGGCTCGGCCGTCCCGTGACCCGGGCACTGGCCGTGGAACTGCTGCGCAACGCCTGACCCGCCCCGCATGCTGCGTCCTGTCCCCTTGACGGCGGCTTTGGGCGGAACATCAATGTCATTGAAACGTCATCGGAATATCACATGGTTTGGGCGGCGTTCGCCTAACAATGCCGGGCGCTCCCTCCCGAGATGGATCCAAGCCTCATGGAATCGGCACAAGTTATTGATATTAAAGAAAAAGAACCGATTGCCGAAGCACCTTCCGCGATTGCCACCAGTCCCGAGCGGTTCATAAACCGCGAGCTTTCCTGGTTGCATTTCAACCGCCGTGTGCTCGAGGAATCGGTCAATCCCGGCCATCCCGTGCTGGAACGGGTGCGGTTCCTGTCGATTTCCGCCAATAACCTTGATGAGTTCTTCATGGTCCGCGTCGCCGGTATCAAGGCACAGGTCCGCGAAGGCATCGCCGAACGCAGTCCCGATGGGCTGACGCCGTCCGAGCAACTCGCCCTCATCAACAAGACGGTTTCGGAACTCGCTTCCGACCAGCAGGCGATCTGGCGCGATCTGCGCGCCACGTTGTCGGATGCCGGCATCACGCTGGTCGACGGCCACGACTTCACCAAGGCGGAGCGCGGCTGGCTCGAGGACCACTTCCTCCGCAACATCTTCCCGCTGCTGACGCCGCTGGCGATCGATCCGGCGCACCCCTTCCCGTTCATCCCGAGCCTGGGCTTCACCATCGCGCTGCAATTGTCGCGGATTGCCGACGGCAAGGCGATGAACGCGCTGATCCGCATGCCCGGCAAGATCGACCGCTTCATCCGCATGCCCGCGACCGGCGATGGCGCCGTGCACCTCATCCCGCTGGAGCAGGCCACCGGCCTGTTCATCGGCCGCCTGTTTCCCGGCTATACCGTCAAAGGCCAGGGCGCCTTCCGCATCATCCGCGACTCCGAACTCGAAATCGAGGAAGAGGCCGAAGATCTCGTTCGACTGTTCGAGACTGCGCTGAAGCGGCGGCGGCGCGGGTCGGTGATCCGGCTGGAGATGGAAGCCAAGATGCCGGAAGCGCTGTGCGCCTTCGTGCGGCAGGCGCTTGCGGCGGCGGATGACGAGGTGTTTCTGGTCGACGGCGTGCTGGCGATGAACGAGCTCTCGCAGCTCACGCGGCTCGACCGGCCCGACCTCGAATTCACGCCCTATGTGCCACGGCATCCCGAGCGGGTGCGCGACCATGGCGGCGACATCTTCGCCGCGATCCGGCAAAAGGACCTGATCGTCCATCACCCCTACGAATCCTTCGACGTCGTCGTGCAGTTCCTGCAGCAGGCGGCGCGCGATCCCGATGTCGTCGCCATCAAGCAGACGCTCTATCGCACCTCGAACAATTCCCCGATCGTGCGCGCGCTTGCCGAGGCTGCGGAAGCCGGCAAATCGGTGACCGCGCTGATCGAGCTGAAGGCGCGGTTCGACGAGGAAGCCAACATCCGCTGGGCGCGCGACCTCGAACGCGCCGGCGTGCAAGTCGTGTACGGCTTCCTCGAACTGAAGACGCACGCCAAATTGTCGATGGTGGTGCGGCGCGAGGGCGGTAACCTCACGACCTATGTGCACACCGGCACCGGCAATTATCACCCGGTCACCGCGCGCATCTACACCGACCTCTCCTACTTCACCTCGGACCCGATTATCGGCCGCGATGCGGCGCGGGTGTTCAACTACATCACCGGATATGCCGAGCCGAGCGACATCGAGCGGATGGCGGTCTCCCCGCTGACGCTGCGCAAGCGCATCATCGAGCACATCAAGGGCGAGACCAATCACGCCAGGCACGGCAAACCAGCCGCGATCTGGATGAAGATGAACTCGCTCGTCGACCCCGATATCATCGACGCGCTGTACGAGGCCTCGCAGGCCGGCGTGTCGATCGAACTGGTGGTGCGCGGCATCTGCTGCCTGCGGCCGGGACTGCCCGGGCTATCGGACAATATCCGCGTCAAATCCGTGATCGGCCGCTTCCTGGAGCACGGCCGAATCTACTGCTTTGGTATGGGTCAGGGCCTGCCCGGCCCGAAGGCGGCTGTGTATATCTCGTCCGCCGACATGATGCCGAGGAACCTCGACCGCCGTGTCGAGGTGCTCTGTCCACTGCAAAATCCCACGGTACATCAGCAGGTTCTCGAACAGATCATGGTCGCGAACCTGAAGGATACCGAGCAGAGCTGGCAATTGTTGCCCGACGGGTCCTCAACGCGTATGAAGGCCGCGAAAGGCGAAGAGCCGTTCAACCTGCACAATTACTTCATGACGAATCCGAGCCTGTCTGGTCGTGGAAAGTCTCTCAAGGAATCTTCGCCGCGCCGGCTCACGCGCCGTAACGAGCGCCAACCATCGTCATAAGGGGCCGCGGCTGTGAAGCGGCCGCGAAAGCGCGCTTCCAGCGTCGCCGTCATCGACATCGGTTCGAACTCGGTTCGTCTCGTCGTCTATGAGACGATGGCGCGCAGCCTCGTCACCATCTTCAACGAGAAGGCGCTGTGCGGACTCGGTCGCGAGGTGCAGAGCACCGGCTTGATGGCCGAGGATGCCGTCACCAAGGCGCTGACGGCGCTCAGGCGATTCCGGGCGCTGTGCCGCATCCAGCAGGTGGGACGCGTCTTCGCCATTGCCACCGCCGCCTGCCGCGACGCCAAGAACGGTCCTGATTTCATCGCCAAGGCCGAGCGCATCTGCGGCACGCCGATCCAAATCCTGTCGGGCCCGCGCGAAGCAAAACTGTCCGCGCTCGGCGTCGTCTCCGGCATCCACAATCCCAACGGCATCGTCGGCGATCTCGGCGGTGGCTCGCTCGAACTGATCGACGTGCAGAAAAGCCGGGTTCACGGCGGTGTCACCCTGCCGCTGGGCAGCCTCGCGCTGCAGGATCTCTCGGACAAATCCTTGAAGCGCGCCGAACGCATCGTGCGCGACGATCTGTCCGGTGTCGCCCAGCTCAAGGCCGCCCGCGGCCGCACCTTCTATGCCGTCGGCGGCACCTGGCGTGCGCTGGCGCGCATCCACATCGTCCAGAGTGGCTATCCGCTGCGCGTGATGCACGGCTATTCGATACCAGCCGCCGACGCGCTCGATTTTGCCCGGCGCCTGCGCCGGCTGGCGGCTGCCAACATGCTCGCCGACATCGAAGTGGTCGCAGACGCGCGGCGTCCGCTGCTGACCTATGCAGCGCTGGTGCTCGAATACATCATCCACGTCGGCCGTCCGAAGGAGATCGTGTTCTCGACCTTCGGCGTCCGCGAGGGCCTGCTCTACGAAATGCTGCCGCCGCAGGAGCGCGCCAAGGACGGTTTTATCTGCGCCGCGCAAACGCTCAACGGACTATTGTCGCGGTCGGCACGCCATGCCGAGGAACTGGTCGCCTGGACCGATCGGCTGGGGCGGGGG
>NZ_LLXZ01000205.1:125301-129329 GCF_001440395.1 Bradyrhizobium jicamae
GCCATGCCGCCTGCCTGCTTTCCGACATCGGCTGGCGGGTGCATCCCGACCATCGCGGCGAGGAAACGCTGAGCCTGATCACCAACGGCAATTTCGGCTCGATCAGCCATCAGGGCCGCGCCTTCGTCGCGCTGTCGGTGTTTTACCGCTACGCGGGCCTCAGCGAGGAAAACGAGCCGCCGGAGCGCATCCGCGAGCTGGTGCCGCCGGCGATGGACGAGCGCGCGCGCATTCTCGGCGCCGCCTTCCGCGTTGCGCACCTGATCTCGGCGGCGCGCACCGGCGTGTTACCCGCCACACATTTCCGCACCCACGGCCGCAAGTTGATGCTGGTGTTCGAGCATCGCATGGTCGACCTCGTCGCCGACCGCGTCGGCAGCCGCTTCAAGCAACTGGCGCGGCTGGTCGGCCGCGCCGGTTCGATCGTGCGCAAATGAACGTTGGCGCGAAGTAAGGATCGGCAGAAAACTCAAACCGCGCGCTGCTTGCCGGCAAAGAACCCATAGATCAGCAGCACGATGATCGCTCCGACGACGGCACCGACGAAACCGGCCCCCTCGCCCGCCTTGTACCAACCGAGGGCTTGCCCGAGATAAGAGGCGACGAACGCGCCCACGATGCCCAGAATGGTCGTCATAATGAACCCTGACGGCTCATTGTTTCCGGGCATGATGAACTTTGCAACGACGCCCGCCAAAAATCCGATAATGATGGTCCAGATGATGCTCATCTTACCAATTCCCTATGCAGGATGAATTAAGCGTCGCGCGGAGGCAGACGTCCGTCCGGCGTGTATTTGTCGACGGCTGATGGCAGTTCTCGCGAAAGGCGCGCGAGAAGCTCTTCCTGCGAAAGCCCCGTCTGCTGCGCCAACACCGCCAGGACATCCTGACCGATGGCTTGCTTGAGCTGGGGCGGCGAAATCTCCTTGTTGGGGCCAGTGCCGATCCACGATTCCGCAGCCTCGCCTTGACCGTTCTTCTTGAATTGTTCGAACAATTCGCCAAGACCGCCGCCAAGCAGGCCTCCGACTCCCGCGCCGCCCAGCATGTTACTCAGCACATCGCTCTGCCCCGGCGGCTGCTTGCCGCCTTCGGGTTTGGAAAGCGATCCCACGGCGCTGTTGAATATTTCCGCGAGCTTGTCGCGATTTTGATATCCCGCAAGGGCAAGCATCCCAAGGAGTGCAGTCATCGATGGCATTCCGCGGCTCATTTTTGACCTCCTTCACATCTGTGGTTCAGGCCGTGTTAGGCCGGTCAGACCTGTCAAATTCCAGAAACGCTGAAAAGTTCGGCCAAGGCCGCATTATCGGCCTCACCCAGGCTGCACGCTGCCAAAGCCGCTCATAGGCTCAGCGGTCATCCCGGCAGCGAACGCCCTGACCGCGACGCGAAGTTTGATCTAGGTCAACATGGCGGCGGCGGAACCACCCCCATCGTTTTTCTCCGACTTGGCCATGGGGGGCTTGGCGATGAATTTTTCGCAAATGAAGGACGAACGCATTCTGGCGTTCTATGAAAACGTCCGGCAGCAGGTCGAGCTGGATCTGCGAGCGGGCGGCCGGTATCGCTTTGCCGGCCCCGGTGTAAAAGAATACGCAGAACGGCTGCGTGAGGAAATGGATCGTCGTCGACTGCAATACGATCCGATCGATTGGTCGTGATATCGCTGGGGTCTTCCTCGGGTTCGGCCCGTGTCCGTTGGGACAATAGCGCCAGAGACACCTTCTTTGGTTTCGTGTATCGCCCCTATGCCGGGGCTCGCTCCCGGTGTGGGACTGGCGCGTCTGCGTCGAGATATTCGTCTTGGCCTTCCGAACCCCAAAGCCCTCAGGAGCCAAGGCGGGTATCTCGCCGCGACTTCCTCGTTAGTGTGCGCCACCGAGCCGCTTCACAAGCGTGCCACGCGGACACCAACCGGCACACACAACACCCGGCTACTTCTTTTTTGGAGTCAGCCAGTCATCGTCCTCCAGGGACGGTGCCAGCTTCTGCTGTTCCAGGATTTTCCTGTGCTCCTCCGGGATCACCTGACTGCGGGCTGCCTCGTGCAGCCTCTGCGGAAACCAGGTCGCAATGCCGGGGAAAGCGATCATCAGCCCAACGCAGATCACCTGCAGGATCATGAACTGGAACATGCCGGCGTAAATCGTCGCGAGGCTCCAGCCCTTGACCACCTGCTTGAGATAGTACGCCGACATGGCGACCGGCGGCGACAGGAAGGCGGTCTGCAGCACCACCGCAACCAATGCTCCGAACCATATGAGGTCAATGCCCATGCCCTTCACGACGGGATAGAAGATCGGCAGGAACACCAGGATGATGGCCGGCCACTCAAACGGCCAACCCAGCAGGAAAATCAGCAACAGCACGACGATCAGCATGAGGCTTGGCGCCAGCTGGAGACTGAGCATCGTCTCGGTGATCCAGTTCGCGGAGCCGAGGCGGGCGAACACCGCCCCGAAAATGTTCGACGTGACCGCGAGCAGCAGGACCATGCTCGACGTCGCCATCGTCGAGATCAGCGCTCGTTGCAGCCCGCTGAGCGAGAACCTGCCATATGCGACGGCCAGGATCAGCGCGCCGACGCTGCCAATGCCGGCGGCCTCCGTCGGCGTCGCAAGCCCCCCGATGATTGAGCCGAGCGTCGCCGTGATGAGCCCGAGCAAAGGCAGCGTGCCGACGATAACCTCGCGCGCAATGTGCGCCGCCGAAAAGATCCGCTCGTCCTTTGGCACCGGCGGCCCGAGTTTGGGGTTCAAGAAGGCGCGGCCCATCAGGTAGACAATGTAGACGCCAGCCAGCAGGAAGCCCGGCCCGAAGGCCGCAGCATAGAGATCGGCGACCGACACCCCGAGCACCGGTCCCATCACGATCAGCATGACCGACGGGGGAATGAGAATGCCGAGCGTTCCGCCCGCAGTGATGGTCCCCGCCGAAAGCTTGGCGTCGTAGCCCGACTTCGTCATGATCGGCGAGGCCATGATGCCAAGCACGGTGACGGCTGCTCCGACGATGCCGGTCGCCATCGCGAACACGGTCGAGGTCAAGATGACGACGAGGAAGAGTGCGCCGCGCACGGGCGCAAGCAGCATGCGAAACGCCGTGAAAAGGCGCTCCATCAGCCCCGCCTGCTCGGTGATGAAGCCCATGAAGATGAACAGCGGCACCGCGGCCAGCAGCTCCTCCTTCATCAGGCCGATGGTCTGGAAGTAGGCCAGGTCGAAGACCGTCGCACCCATGCCCACGTAGCCGAACGCAAAAGCGAGAAACAGCAGCGTGAACGAGATCGGAACGCCGATGAAGATCGCCCCGAGCAGCACCACGAGCATGATGAGGCCGATGAGCGCTTCTGCGGTCATATCTCGACCTTCTCCTTGTGCTCGAGCTCGACGCCGGTGCGCACCATGTAGATGCTCTTGATCAGCTCGGACACGCCCTGGATGAGCAGCAGGAGGCAGGCGAGCGGCACCACGAACTTGAACGGCCACAGCACCGGCCGCCACGGCGTCTGGTCCGACATCTCGTTGATCTGCCAGGAGTAGTGAAACTCGTTCAAGCTGATCAGGAACAGCATGATCAGGCTCGGAAAGAAGAAGACGATGTAGGAAATCGTGTCGATCAGACCCTTCCTGCGGATCGAGAACTTTTCCCAGAAGAAGTCGGTGCGGATGTGAGCACCCTTGTGCAGCGCGTAGGCCGCTCCGAGCATGAACAGCGAGCCGTAGAGCATGTAGGTCGCGTCGTAGGCCCATATGGTCGGCGCGTTGAACAGGTAGCGCGATGAAACCTCGTAGGCCACGGCCAGAACAAGCGGCACCGACAGCCACGAGATGATGGTGCCGGTCCGATCCGTGAAACCGTCGATGATCCTGATTATGGCCAGGAGCGCCGGCGGCTGCCTTTCTGTCGCCTCAGCCATCCCTCCCCCTTCCGCCGACCGTTCGGGCGGCGCACTTGCGGCGCGACGCAAGGCCGGCCGCATGAGCCGCATCAATGGCGGGCGGCCGAACCGGCCGCCCGCCA
>NZ_LLXZ01000205.1:129423-196450 GCF_001440395.1 Bradyrhizobium jicamae
CCATGAAGGAGTACGGCGGGAAATAAGACCGCTTGTACGGCACCACGGCGCTGGCATAAGCCCGCTGCGAGTCGTGCACCTTCTTGAAGAACGGGTTCTTGGCGCCCTCCGCCGCCGCGATCTCGTCCCACTTCTTGATGAAGGCGAGCAGGATCTCGGTCGGCGTGCGCAGGATCTGCACGCCGTGCTTCTGCTGCATTTCAATCAGCGCATCGGCGTTCTGGCGTTGCCACTTGGTCCACCAGACGAGAAATGTCTCATTGGCCGCCGACTTGATGATTTCCTGATGCTGAGCGCTGAGCTCCTTCCACACATCGCCGTTGATCACGATTTCGCCGACCGTCACGTTCTCATGCAAGCCAGGCGAATAGTGATATTTCCAGACGTTGTGGAAGCCGAGCTGCAGGTCCTCGATGCCGCCGACCCATTCCGCGCAATCGATCACGCCGCGCTGCGCCGAGGGAATGATTTCGCCGCCCGGCATGTTGACCACTGTAAAGCCGAGCGCCTGCCATACCTCGCCGGCCATGCCGGTCTGGCGGCATTTCATGCCTTTCATGTCCTCGACGGTCTGGATCGGCTTCTTGAACCAGCCGAACGCCTGCGGCCCTGCCGGCAGGATGGGAAACACGACGACGTTGAGCTTGAGTTCCTTCTGATAGAACTCGTTGTAAAGCTCGTTGCCACCGCCGTGATAGAGCCAGCCCATCACGTCCATGAAGTCCATGCCGAACGTGCCGCCGGGACCGCCGGTGAAAAGGATCGCGGTCTTGTTCTTGCCGGTCCAGTAGCCGGCCCACGCATGCGCTCCGTCGAGCACCTTCTTGTGGGTCGCGTCCAGCACTTCGAACGCCGGCACCACCTGGCCGGCAGGCATCGCGTCGATCTTCAGGGCGCCGGCCGACAGCTTGTTCACCCGCTCGGCGAAATAGGTGAAGTTGTCATAGAGCGTGAGCGACGCCGGCCACGTGGCCTGCATCTTCAGCACCTTTGTCTGCGCCATGACTGCAGTAGTAGATCCGACAAACGCCGAAGCGAACAGGGCAACGGCGATCAACCCCAGAAACAAACGTTTCATGAGCCATCTCCTCCCTTGGACGACGTGAGCTCGGCGATCCTTTTCTTCGTTTCTTCTTGGTCGCCCAGTCTTCAAACCACGTCTGTCACCATTCTGCCACCATCGGTGCACGTTGTCATCTTGCATTCTGGCCGCAGCAAGCGCCGGCAGCCTGTTTGCTGCGTGCGCGCCGTTGTGCGGGATCGACGTCAGCACGTAGAAGATGTGGCGAAAAGCAAGGTCCGCACTCGGCGAAGAGATATTGCGCTACAGCCCCCGCACGAACGCTTCGAGCGCCGCGTTAGTCTCCCGTGGCGCTTCCTGCTGCACCCAATGTCCGATACCGGGGATGATGGTCGAGCCGCGAAAATCGGAGCAGGCGATGCCGGGCTCGGCGTAAAGGTCGACGCCCGGGACGAAGGCGCGCACGGGGTCGCGTTCGCCGGCGATGAAGACCGACGGCTGCGCAATGTTGCGTCCGCTCAATTCGGCCAGCTCGGCGAAGTCGATTGTTTGCGCGCGGTATCGGTTGAGCGGGCCGCGGAAACCGCCGGCCCTGAAGGCATCGACATAGACAGCCAGATCGGCCTCGTCCATCCAGCCCGGAAACGGCTTCGGATCGACAAGCCCATCGAGCAGCCTTGCCTCGGGAGACTTCGTCTCGAGCCACTTGTTGTGGGGCGCCGCCCCGGACAGCGCGAAATACATCTTGCGCAAGGCGGCAGCGATGTCGCTCTCCAATTCGGCCTCCGCAACGCCCTCTTGCTGGAAGTAGATCTGATAGAAGAAGCGCCCCTTGTAGAGAGTTCGCGCGAGTTCGATGAAGGGTACGGGTCCGCGCGGCCGGTACGGCACGCTGAGGCCGGCCACCGCCCTGATCTTGTCCGGGTGAAGCAGTGCGGCGTGCCACACGATGGGGGCGCCCCAATCGTGGCCGAACAGAACGGCCGGACCATCTCCTATGTGCTCGATCACGGCAACGACGTCGGATGCGAGATGACGCATCGTATAGGCCGTGACTTCTCCAGGCTTCGAGCTTCGCCCGTAGCCGCGCACGTCGAGCGCGGCTACCCGAAACCCCCGTGCCGCGAAATGCGCGATCTGGTGCCGCCAGGAGTACCAGAGTTCCGGGAAGCCGTGGACGCAGACGATCAGCGGGCCCGAGCCGGCGACCGCCACATTGAGTTCGATCGCTCCGTTTCGGACGGTCACAAAATCCACCGCAGCCTCCCCGCCTTATCAATTACACCAGCGACATCACGCGCGCCACGAGCGCCGGCTCGCGTAGCGCGGCCTGCGGCTGCAGCAGTTGCGAGACTTCCGTCGTCAGCCGGTGCACCTCGGGATCCTCAGCGGCGAGCCTAGTCAGAGCCATACCGTATTGCAGGCGCTGCGCAAGGTCGGCGGGCCGAACGCCGCGCGTGGCGGGATAGACGAAATCGGAGATGGCAACGCCCCACGGCGTCGCGATGGTGCCTTGAATGGCAGCGAAGAAGTCACGCGCCAGGCGCTCCATGGGGACATCCTCCGCCAGCAACCGGTCAAGGATCACAGCTTCCTGCGCGGCCACGCTCATGCCCTGACCGAACACCGGATTGAAGCGGCAGACGGCATCGCCGATCGCCAGCAGCCCAGCCGGGAAAGACTCCAGGCGCTCGAAATGTCGCCGTGTACTGCAAGGCAACTGGTAGCGGACGATATCCGTCAGCGGACGCGCGTCCTTGACCGCGTCGTAAATCGTCGACGTGCGCAAGCTCCTGACGAAATCCATAAATCCCGCGCGGTCGTCCGGAGGCGCATCGCCATGATTGCCTCCGACAGAAAGCAGCCATCGCCGGTTCTCGATCGGAAACAGGAATGCCCCGCGGCTGCTCGCGGGTGCGGACGGCAGGACGATATTGCCGAGCCAGCCGGCGTTGTGATCGGGCCTCTCGACGATGGTGCTCGCATATGCCTGATCGATGCCGATCTCGGTTTCTTCGGGCCCCTGCAACGCAAGCTCTTCGAGCAGTTGCAGCGTCAGGCCGCAGCGGCCGGAGGCTTCAACCACCAGGTCGGCTTCAACAGTCACAGCAGGACCATCTCCGCTGTCATAACGGACCGCCTCGATCCGCGTCGCATCGCGCGAGGCGACAAGTCCGGTCACGCGGGAGCGCATGCAAATGCCGATGTTCGGGGCCTGCAGGACGCGTCGTCGCGTAACGGCTTCGAGCAGCGGGCGCGACATGCTGAAAATATCGAAGCCGAGATCGCGAATGGGGAATGGATCGAAGCCGGGGCGCTCGAACCGGAGGTCCTTCCCGGCTCGGATCCTCACCGCGCCAGCTTCCGCCAGATCGTGCTCAAACCCCGGAAACAGCGCCTGCAGCGCCTTCAGCCCACCCGCGAGCAGCATGTGGGCGTGCTGGCATTGCGGCGTCCCCCTCCGCGGCGCGGCCTCCGCAGGAAGCGTATCCCGCTCGATGACCGTGACCTTTCCGAAATGCCCTGAGATCGCCTGAGCGGCCGTAAGCCCGGCCATGCCGGCGCCAATCACCACGGCATGAGTTCTTGCAGGATCTGGCACGATTTCCTCCCGGAGCGGAGTGCAATGGGACCCAAGATGGATCAACGAACGCGTGCGCCCGGCGCAGCCGGGCAATCCGAGCCTATCCGATCTTTTTTGCGGCGATGGTGAAACGCATCACAAGTCGGGTGGGAACCCACCGCCAAAATGTCATTTCCACGTTGCAAACTGCGCCTAGGTTACAGTGGCTCCTGCTTGTCCGGGCTCAACTTTCGTTACAGACGGCTTTCCAAGCGCCGCGCCCTTCACCAGCGCGTAGATCGCGGGGATCACGATCAGCGTCAGCAGCGTCGACGAAATCATGCCGCCGATCATCGGCACGGCGATGCGCTGCATGATTTCCGAACCGGTGCCGGTGCTCCACATGATCGGCAACAGACCGGCCATGATCGCGACCACCGTCATCATCTTCGGGCGCACGCGCTCCACCGCGCCCTCCATGATGGCGTCGTAGAGATCGGCGCGCGTCAGTGCGCCGCCTTCGGCCGTCCTGCGTGCCCGACGCTCGTCGAGCGCCTGGTTGAGATAGATCAGCATCACCACGCCGGTCTCGGCGGCGACGCCCGCCAGCGCGATGAAGCCGACCACGACCGCCACCGAGAGGTTGAAGCCGAGCCACCACATCAGCCAGAGGCCGCCGACCAGCGCGAACGGCAACGACAGCATGACGATCAGCGTTTCCGTCAGCGAACGGAAGTTGAGATAGAGCAGCAGAAAGATGATCGCAAGCGTCACCGGCACCACGATCTTGAGCCGCGCCGTCGCCCGCTCCAGATACTCATACTGCCCGCTCCACATGACGTAGGCGCCCGGCGGAAACTGGATGCTGGCCTTCACCGCGGCCTGCGCGTCGGCGACATAGCCGCCGATGTCGCGATCCCTGATATCGACATAGACGTAAGTCGCGAGCTGACCATTCTCGGTCCGGATCGTGGTCGGCCCGCGCGCCGGCGATACCTTGGCGACCTCGCCGAGCGGGACCGCCCCGCCGGCCGGCATCGGCACCAGCACGTCGCGCGCGATCGCGGTCGGATCGCTGCGCAGGTCTCTGGGGTAGCGCATGTTGACGGAGAAGCGTTGGCGGCCCTCCACCGTGGTCGTCACCGTCTGGCCGCCGAGTGCGGTGGCGATGACGTCCTGCACGTCCTGCACCATGATGCCATAACGCGCCAGCGCCGCCCGGTCCGGCACGATGTCGAGATAGTAGCCGCCGATGCCGCGCTCGGCATAGGCCGAGGATGTACCCGGCACGGTGCGCAGCACCTGCTCGACCTGTTTGGCCAGCCGGTCGATCTCGACCAGGTCGGTACCGATCACCTTGACGCCGATCGGGGTCCGGATGCCCGTCGAGAGCATGTCGATGCGCGCCTTGATCGGCTGGGTCCAGGCGTTGGAGACGCCGGGAAACTGCAGCGCCTTGTCCATCTCCGCCGTCAGGCTCTCCAGCGTCAGCCCGACCCGCCATTCGGATTTCGGCTTCAGATTGATGATCGTTTCGAACATCTCGGTCGGCGCCGGATCGGTCGCGGTCGCGGCGCGGCCGGCCTTGCCGTACACCGACGCCACCTCGGGAAAGCTGCGGATGATCCTGTCCTGCACCTGCAGCAATTCGCTGGCCTTGGTCACGGAAAGCCCGGGCAGTGTGGTCGGCATATAGAGCAGCGTGCCCTCGTTCAGGTTCGGCATGAATTCGGTGCCGAGCTGCCGCGCCGGCCATACCGTTGCAGCCAGAATGCCGATCGCGATCAGGATCACGAGGATCTTCGCGCGCATCACGCCCTTGATGACCGGGCGATAGATCCAGATCAGGAAGCGGTTGATCGGATTCCTGTGCTCCGGAATGATCCTTCCGCGCACGAACAGCACCATCAGCGCCGGCACCAGCGTCACCGACAACAGCGCCGCCGCCGCCATCGCAAAGGTCTTGGTGAAAGCCAGCGGACTGAACAACCGGCCCTCCTGCGACTCCAGCGTGAAGATCGGCATGAACGAGACGGTGATGATCAGCAGGCTGAAGAACAGCGCCGGCCCGACCTGGGATGCCGCCTCGATCAGGATGGTCAGACGGGATTGCCCGGGCTCCGCCCGCTCGAGGTGCTTGTGCGCGTTCTCGATCATGACAATCGCCGCATCGACCATCGCGCCGATCGCGATCGCAATACCGCCAAGACTCATGATGTTGGAGCCGATGCCGAGCAGCTTCATCGCGCCGAACGCCATCAGCACGCCGACCGGCAACATCAGGATCGCAACCAGCGCGCTGCGGACGTGCAGCAGGAACACGATGCACACCAATGCAACGATGATGCACTCCTCCAGCAACGTGTTCTTGAGCGTGGCGATGGCGGCGTTGATCAGATTGGAGCGGTCGTAGACCGGCACGATCTCGACCGATTTCGGCAGGCTGGAAGCAATCTCCGCAAAGCGCTTCTTGACGTTCTGGATCACATCCAGCGCATTGACGCCGAAGCGCTGCAGCACGATGCCGCTTGCCGCCTCGCCCTCGCCGTTGAGTTCACCGATGCCGCGGCGCTCGTCCGGGCCGAGCTCGACGCGGGCGATATCCCTGAGCAGCACCGGCGTGCCGTTGCTGGCCTTCAGCACGATGTTGCCGAGATCGTTGATGCCTTTCAGATAGCCCTTGCCGCGGATCACATATTCGAATTCGGAGAGTTCGACGGTGCGGCCGCCGACATCGGCATTGCTGGCGCGGATCGCATCCCGCATCTTCGGCATGGTGATGCCGAGATCGCGCATCCGCTGCGGATCGAGCACGACGTTATATTGCCGCACAAAGCCGCCGACGCTGGCGACCTCGGCAACGCCTTCCGCCTTCGCCAGCGCGAATTTCAGGTTCCAGTCCTGAATGGCGCGGGTATCGGAGAGATTGAGCTCGTTCGACATCACGGCATATTGGTAGACCCAGCCGACACCGGTGGCGTCTGGACCGATGGTCGGCGTCACGCCGGCCGGCAGCCTTGAAGCCGCGCCGTTGAGGAATTCCAGCACGCGCGAACGCGCCCAGTAGATGTCGGTGCCGTCCTCGAAGATGACATAGACGAACGACACGCCGAAGAACGAGAACCCGCGCACCACCTTGGAACGCGGCACCGTGAGCATCGCCGTGGTCAAGGGATAGGTGACCTGGTCCTCGATCACCTGCGGCGCCTGCCCCGGATATTCGGTGTAGACGATCACCTGGGTGTCCGAGAGATCCGGAATCGCGTCGAGAGGCAGATGCGCGAGCGCGTAGAGGCCGGCGGCAGCGGCAAAGCCGGTGCCGAACAATACCAGCACAAGGTTGCGCGCCGACCATGCGATGAGGCGGGCGATCATGGCTGGCTCCCCTCGGCAAAGCCTTTCAATGCCGCTTTCAGATTGCTTTCGGCATCGATCAGGAAGTTGGCTGACGTCACCACCGGATCGTTGTCGGCAAGCCCCTCGCGTATCTCGACATAGCCTTCGCCGCGATGGCCAAGCTTGACCTCGCGCGGCTCAAATCGCCCTTCTCCCTTGTCGACCAGCACCGCCTGCCGGCTGCCGGTATCCATGACCGAGCTTTCCGGAACGGCGAGCACGGCCGTCCCACTGCCGGTCTCGATCTCGGCATCGACATACATATCGTGGATCAGCAGGAGATCCGGATTGGACAGTTCGACCCGCACCCGCGCGGTCCGCGTCTCCCTGGTGATCGCCGGATAGATCACGTTGATCTTGCCTGCGAACTCGCGCCCGGGGAAACCTCTCGCGCGCACGATCGCGCGCTGGCCCACCGCCATCGCCCCCAGATCGCGTTCGGCGACGTCGATCATGGCCCACATCACCGAATGGTCGGCGATCCTGAACAGGGTCTCGCCCGGTTGGGCACGCATGCCCTCGACGACGTTGCGTTCGAGAACGATGCCGTCGCGCGGCGAGGTCCATTCGATCCCGATCGGAACGTTGCGGCCTTTCTCGATGGCGACGATCGCCGCTTCCGGAACGTCGAGATTCATCAGCCGCTGGCGCGATCCCCTGCCATAGGATCCCTCGGCGCCGCCGGTGACTTTTGAGTTCAGTGTCGAGATGTATTCCGCCGCGGCCGACGAAACCGCCGGGCTATAGATTTCCATCAGGGGCTGGCCCTTGACGACATGCGCCCCCGTAGTGACATCGGCGACCTTCTGAACATAGCTTTCGGCGCGCATCGCGATCACGGAGACGCGGCGCTCGTCGAGCTGGATGGTGCCGGGCGCGCGCACCGTCGTGCGGATCACGCGCCGCGCGGCCAGCTCCGACTTGACGCCGGTGCGCTGGATCTTGCCCGGCGAGACCTTGACCGATCCGTCGTCGTTGTCCTCGCCCTCGTAGACGGGGATGTAGTCCATCCCCATCGAGTCCTTCTTCGGCGTCGGCGAGACATCCGGCAGGCCCATCGGGTTGCGGTAGTATTTGATCTTGCGGCCGGCGGGCGGCGCTGCGCTCTCCTCGGGATCGTCAAAACTGATGTCCGCGCCGCGCGGAACGGCGCGGTAGTCGCGGCCATCGGGCGTCTTCTTCGGCGTCAGCGAATAGAACGGCTTGCCGTCCGGATCCTGATAGTAGATCGGCGCGCCCGCCGGGGCGCTCGCCTGAGCGATGACATGCGCATGCTCGCCGCCCGGCAAGAGATAGGGACGCGCGAAGACGCCGGCGATCACGGCCGCCGTCACGGCAGCAGCAATCGCAACCTGAAAGGACCGCTTCATTTGTCGGCCTGAATCACGAGCTTGTTGTCGACGGTGCCGGTTTCGCCCTGCACCTTGGCGCCGAGCGACAATTGCCATCGGCCTTCCATGGTGAAATCGGCCTTGAAGCGGTAGGTGCCCGGCTCCGATCCCGGCAACGGCGTCAGCTCGCTCACCATCTCCTGCATGGCATCCGGCGCCATATCGAGACGCGTCGCAAAGATCACCGCGTCAGGCACGGTCTTTCCGGTCCGCGTGTCTTCCAGTCTGACCGCGATCGTCTGGCCGGGGCCGACCTTGACGGTCGGCTCGACCAGTTTGAATTCGTAATCCTTGATGTCGGCGAACGCGACGGTGGCGGCGCAGCTCAGGGCAGCGCCGGTCAGCGCAACCCGCAGGCCACGCGAAAACGGAATAGCTTTCATCCTGGTATCCTCGATCTCATGGTCAGCCGCGCCAGGGCGGCATGGGCGCGCACGCCGCGAGGCGCCGCGCGCGAATCGGCGTTACGCCGAAAGGACCAGGGACCGGGGAGGTTTTGGCGGAGGCGAATATCCAACGCCGTCCACTTCGGGATCGCTGCCGGGGAGCAGCGTGCGAAGCGTCACGGGTCGGATTTCGGTGACAGCGGCCGGCAGCGGCGCCTGCAACGTCGTCGACACGCACAGCGCCATCAACGGGCACTGGTCGCAATCGGCCGGCGCCGATTTATCCGGGCAGCACGGCATATCGTCGGACATGGCGGCGTCATCGGCCATCGACGTCATCGCCATCGATGCCATGGCAGTCGTATTCGCCCGCGCCGTGAGCGGGGCGATGACGAGGCCGACGATCACGAGGACCGCCAGCAGCCGGCAAAGGAGGAT
This sequence comes from Bradyrhizobium jicamae, assembly GCF_001440395.1. GTDB lineage: Bacteria > Pseudomonadota > Alphaproteobacteria > Rhizobiales > Xanthobacteraceae > Bradyrhizobium > Bradyrhizobium jicamae. The sequence goes on from NZ_LLXZ01000205.1 coordinate 138,619, forward strand.
CGAACGTTTCACGAAACCAGTTTCGCACACCAAGGCCCATGATGGGAAGTGAAGTTCCATCACGAAGTCGCGGGTTTCCTTAACATAAGCAGACGGAGCAAGGTCGCATTTGCGATCAGTCAACCATCCGCGGACCCGAATTCGGGCCTGTCAGAACATTTTTGACTGCCGCGACTTGAAGGGATGACCGCCCCCGGTAGCGGTCCCGCCCCCAGCCAAGGAGCTTAAGCCATGCATGCCCGCGAAATGATCGGCACTCACCCGGCCGTCCAGGGCCAGGTCAGCGACGCCTTGATCCGCTGCATCGAGGAATGCTACTCCTGCGCCCAGATCTGCACTTCCTGTGCCGACGCCTGCCTGTCCGAGAAAATGGTGCAGGAGCTGACCCAGTGCATCCGGCTGGATCTCGATTGCGCCGACATCTGCAACATCACCGGCCGCATCATGACCCGCCGGACCGGCTCCGACGACGAAGTGATGCGCCGCATGCTCAGCGTCTGCGCCGCGGCCTGCCGGCTGTGCGCGGAGGAGTGCCAAAAGCACGCTGCCATGCATGAGCATTGCCGCATCTGCGCCGAAAGCTGCCGCCGCTGCATGGAGGCCTGCCAGGAAGTCGCCCGGGGCATGGCGCACTAAAACGGGCAGATCAGCCCTCGCGCCGGAATATGCTGAACTGGAAGGCCTGCCGCGCGCCCCAAGGCGTCGCATGCTCGTGCCGCTGCGTATCGATCAGTTGGAACGCGGCGCCGAGCGTCTGGCCAAGGCTCGCGTTGTCGTAGCGCGCGACCGGCAGGCCGCTGCATTTCTCCGGGCCGTCGGGCGCGAAGGTCGCGATGATGGCGTGACCGCCGATCCTGAGGCCACCCCTGAGGCTGGCGATGTAGGCTTCGCGATCGCTGGCGTCGGTGAGAAAGTGAAACGCCGCCCGGTCGTGCCAGATATCGTAGGCCCTCGCCGGCTTCCAGGTCGTCACATCAGCGACGATCCACCTGACCTTCTCCGCGCTGGCGCCGAGATGACTCTCAAGCCGGCTGCGCGCGACCGTCAAAGCCGCGGCGGACAGATCGAGCACCGTGACATCCTCAAAGCCCTGCTCGACGAGACTGTCGACCAGCCGCGACGCGCCGCCGCCGATGTCGATGATGGCGGACTCGTCAGTTGCGCCCGCCTGCACGATCAGGTCGAGCGAAGGTGCCGCGCTTTGCTGAAACCAGCTGACCTCGTTTTCGCCCTTCGTCGTGTAGACGTTGTCCCAATGGGCTTGGCGGCTGGTCGCTTCCATCGAAACTCTCCCGATCGGAGGTTCAATATATGAGCGTCCCGGTCCTCAACAACAGATCATCAGATTAAGGGATGCATAACCAGCGGGATATGCCCCACTAACCACGATGGGAACCTGCCAAAATCGCACTTTCGCAGCAGAAGAAGAAGCTCAGGCGCGTAACCGCATTTCCAGGCTTGACCGATCCATAGCTTGGCGGTTATGGATAACCGATAACCCGGAAGTTATCGATCTCCGATGCCCAACACCCACGACGTGCTCTTTCGAACTCTCGCTGATCCGACCCGCCGGGCGATCTTCGAGCGCCTGTGCCGCGAAGGCGAGCAGACCGTCGGGGCGCTGACGGCCCGCGCCGGCATCTCTCAGCCGGCGGTCTCAAAACATCTCGGCGTGCTGAAACAGGCCGGGCTGGTGCGCGACCGCCATGAAGGCCGGCAAACGCATTACAGCGCGCAACTCGGCGCCCTCGCCCCGCTGATCGACTGGACCAGCGAGATGGCGGGGTTCTGGCAACGAAGATTCGACGATCTCGAAGACCTGCTCAAACGGATGGACCAATGACCAACAGTGCTGCGACCGAAACGCGTTCCGTCGTCGTCGAACGCGAGATGCCTCATCCGCCGGAAAAGCTCTGGCGCGCGCTCACGCAACCGCATCTGATCGAGGAGTGGCTGATGAAGAACGACTTCAAGCCTGCCGTCGGCCACCGCTTCAATCTGCGCGGCGAATGGGGCGGCGTGCTCGACTGCGAGGTTCTCGCCATCGAGCCGAACAAGGCGCTGTCCTACACCTGGAATTTCAACCATGACGATGCGGCCTTCGCTTTGCAGAGCGTCGTGACCTTCACGCTGACGCCAACGCGCACCGGTACCCTCCTGCGCATGGAGCAGACCGGCTTCCGGCCGGACCAGAAGCAGGCCTATGGCGGCGCGCATGCCGGATGGAAGCAGTTCTTCGAAAAACTGGAAGAACTCGTAGCGCGGGCGGACTGAAACCGCGGCATCGCGCTCCGTCTCTTCTTCAAAAGGAGGTCTCATTGAACTGGAACAATCGGATCCGGCAGATCCACCGTTGGCTATCCATTGCCTTCACGGTAGCCGTCATCGTCAACATCGTCGCCATGATGCAGGGGCAACCAGCCGTCTGGGTCGGCCTGCTGGCGCTGCTCCCGCTCATCCTGCTGCTGCTTTCTGGGCTATACATGTTCGCATTGCCCTACGCCGCCAAATGGCGCAGCGGCTGAAGCTGCGCCGGACAGGAATGAACGCCATGGCACAAACGACGTCGAAGGCCGCAAAAAAGACCACCGCAAAGAAAACCGCGGCAAAGCAGCCCGCTGCAAAGCCTGTGCTGCTCTCGGGCGGCAATCCTCAGATCGCCAAGGGGTACGGCGACGCGCCGGTGCAGGCCTACATCGCGGCGATACCCGGCTGGAAACGCGATCTCGGGCGCCAACTCGACGCGCTGATCGTGCGCACCGTCCCCGGCGTGCACAAGGCGGTGAAATGGAATTCGCCGTTTTACGGTACCGAGGAACAGGGTCCCTGGTTCCTCAGCTTTCATTGCTTCACCAAATACATCAAGGTGACGTTCTTCCGCGGCACCTCGCTGTGCCCTGTCCCCTCAGGCGAATCCAAGCACAATGAAGTGCGCTATCTCGACATCCATGAGGGCGAGCTTGATGAGGTCCAATTCTGCGCCTGGGTGAAGCAGGCGAGCCAATTGCCCGGCGAACGGTTGTGAGCGGAATGACAACAGCCATGAAGAAAGCAACAAGCATGAAGAAGAGCGGCGCGAACGAGGCAAAAGGCGGCAGCTCTCCCGCTCAACACATCGATGCGCGTATCAAGGAGCTCAGCGACTGGCGCGGCGAGACGCTCGCGCGTGTCCGAAGCATCATCAAGCAGGCCGTCCCCGACGTGGTCGAGGAATGGAAGTGGCGCGGCGTGCCGGTGTGGGAGCACGAGGGCATCATTTGCACCGGCGAAACCTACAAGGCGGTCGTGAAGATGACCTTCGCCAAGGGCGCCGCGCTGGATGATCCTTCAGGCCTCTTCAATTCCAGCCTGGAAGGCAACGTCCGACGCGCCATCGATATCCACGAGGGCGACAAGATCAATGAAAAGGCGCTGAAGGCGCTCATTCGCGAGGCCGCGGCGCTGAATGCATCAGCGCGAGCGGCCACACGCGCGCGGAAGAAATCGAACAGCGCCTGAGGCGGCGGCTACCTGATTTCAGGACGATGACTGCGCGCGCAATTGCTCAAAGCTCACGATGCGGCCGGCGATCGCACTGGCCGCCACCGTGGACGGGCTTGCCAGCCACACCTGGCCTGGCCCGGAGCGTCCCGGAAAATTGCGGTTGATCGCGCTCACCGTCACCTGATCGGCGCGCTCGGAGACTCCAGGGCCGGCATTCACGCAGGCGCCGCAGCCCGGCTCGATCAGTTCGACGCCGGCGCGCTCGAACACGTCGATCATGCCGTGCTGCAGGCAATAGTCGCGAACATCCTGACTGCCGAACTGTAGGAAGAAGCGTGTTCCCGCGGCAACGCGCATGCCATGCCTTGCAGCCCATTCGAGCACAGCATGGTAATGCAGGATATCCTCGCGCTTGCCGCCGGTGCACGAGCCGCCATAGGCGATATCGATCCCCACTGTCTCAGCCAGCTCCGATATGGCGACGCCATGTCCGGGATCGGCGGGCCGCGCCAGCATCGGCTCGAGCCTCTCGCATTCGACCTCGATGATGTGCGCGAGCGCGGCGCCTTCGTCGCTGCGCATCCACGGCTCAAGCTGCAGGTCGATGCCGCGCCGCTCCCTGACAAACCGGCACGTCTCTTCGTCGGGAATCACAATCCCGCTGAAGCCGCCGATCTCCGCGACCATGTTGGTCAGGGTCGCGCGTTCGTCCGTGGAAAGACCCGATAGCGCTTCGCCGCAATACTCGATCACCTGGCCGATCGCGCTGCCCTCGCGAACGTAAGGCAAGCGCAGCAGATGCAGGACGATATCTTTTGCCTCGACGCCCGCCGGTATCCGGCCATTGAGCCGCACCCGGCAGGTCCGAGGCACTTCAACGCGCACCTCTCCCGTCACCCAGGCATTCGCCATCTCGGTCGTACCGATGCCGAACGCCAAAGCGCCCAAGGCCCCACAATGGGGCGTATGGGAGTCGGTGCCGACGACCAACTGGCCCGGCTTCACATAACGCTCGGCCATGATCGAGTGGCTGATGCCTTCCGAACCATCGCGGTCCGCAAGGTAACCGTGCAGGCGCAGCCCGTGCCTCTCGCAGAATTGCTGCTGGACCTTGGCCAATGCCTGCGCCGCCTCAAGCAACCCCCGCGCACGCCGTTCCGCCGACATGCTCCGATGAATGAACGGCAAGTGATCGCCGAAGCAGACAATGCTCGCGCGATCGTGCAACGTAATCTGATCGCCCATTTCCCGGCTCAGGAAGCTGGCGCACATCGGCGTCACGTATTCATGGGCGTAGCGCCAGTCGGCCGTCGCAAAGATCGCCTGACCGGGAAAGACCGCATCGCAGTTGCCGGTGGAAGCGCGCGCAACGATTTTTTCGGCATAGGTCATCGGCCGCGATGCGATGGTATGCGCCGTCGGCGACCATCCGTCTCTTCGCGCCCGTGTCAGCTTGAACAGCCCTCCCCGGCGAATGAGCTCCGCAGTGAGTTCATCCTCGCCCTGCGTAAACTCGCTGACGGGAATGCTCTCGCCGCGGCGGATGCGTTCGACCAGCCCGAAGTCGGTCGAGGTGTAGATGCCGAGGTTGCGGCAGTTCTGCCGATAGATGCGCTCAAAACTTTCCGCGATCACCAGCCGGATGCCGGCGCACCACTCGGCATAAGGGCTGGCCTCGCGCGAGGAGCCCTTGCCATAGCGGCGTCCGGCCACCGTCACGCCGAACCCGCCAGCCTTGACGCTGCCGACTGACACCGGCAGGCGCCGACCGCATTTCAGGCCGTGATAGGGATAGTCCCCGAGCTTTTCGTCATAGTAGTAACAGATGGCGGCCGGCGTGATTTCGTCGGTCGACACGTCGCTGCGCAACGGCAACGCGTCGGCCAGCGAAATGTCCGCTCCTCCCAATTGACGCTCAACCATATCGGCGTCATCAGAAAGAAACAGGATGCGGCCATCAAATCTGACCTGCTCGTTCGATGCGGTCGCCATGACGCCCCCTTCTCACTCGGCGGTAATGCCGAGAGCGCGGACGAGTTCACCGCGCGCCTGATAGTCGACCGCGATCTGGCGCTTGAAATCATCGGGCGTGCCGCCGACCGCGACCATGCCCTGCTTGTCCAGCCAGGCGCGCATCGTGTCGGTGCCAAGGATCTGGTTCACTTCCTTGTTCAACGCCGCGATCACGGACGCCGGCGCCTTCTTCGGCAGCATGAAGCCGATATAGCTGATGATCTTGAACCCCGGGAACGTCTCGCTGATGGCGGGCACGTTGGGCAGCAGCGGATAGCGCTTCTCCGAGGTGACGCCGAGCACCTTGAGCTTCCCCGCCGTCGCCAGCGGCTCTACCGCCGTCGGCGCGCCGAACAATAGCGGGATCTGTCCGCCCAGCAGGTCGTTCACCGAGGCCGCGGTTCCCTTGTAGGGAATGTGGGTCATGGTGAAGCCGCCGTACTTCTGGAGCATCTCGCCGGCGAGACGGTGCGGCGTCGAGCTGCCCGAACTGCCGAAACTCAGGTTCTGCGTCTTCTGCTTGCCGAGCGCGACCAGTTCGGCGACCGAATTCGCCGGCACATTGTTGGCGGCGGCCAGCAGCAGCGGCGACCATGAGACATTGACGACCGGCTCCATCGCCGTCGACAGGTCGAAATGGTTGCTGGTGGCGAGGTGCGGATCGATGGTGACCATCGCATCCGTCACCATCAGGACGGTGTATCCGTCAGGCTCGGACCGTGCCGCCGCCTGCGCCGCGATCATGCCGTTGGCGCCCGTCTTGTTCTCGATGACGACGGAGACCTTGAGGTTCTCGCCGAGTTGCTTGCCGATGATCCGCGCGAGCGCATCAGCCTGCCCGCCCGCGGAATAGCCGACCAGGATGGTGATCGACCGCGACGGGTACGGCTGTGCGCCAGCATTCGACGTCACGCCAGCCAGCACCATCGCGATGATGGCGACGCCGAGAACCAGCACCTTCCCTCGAAACAGCCTGTCGAAGATCATGTTCCGCTTCCTCCCTGACTATTTTTCTTTTGCGCAGACGGTTGAGACCGCTCTTTCTACTCGCTTGCTATGCGGGCACGCTCACCACCGCCGCCAGCACGCCGGCCGAACGCAAGTCCGCAATTTCACGCTCCGAATATCCGGCCGCTTGCAGGATTTCGTCGGCGTGCTCGCCGACCCGCGGCGGCTGCCGCGCAAGGCCCGGCCGTTCGCGCGCCTCGCCGAACTCCACCGGCAGCGCCGGGATTCCGACCAGCGGTCCGCCGCCGAATGCCGACACGGCGGTCGCAAGCAAGCCGCCATTGGCAAGCAGATGCGGATCGAGCGACAATTCGTCGGGCCGCCCCACCCGCGAATAGGCCACCCGCGCCGTCTCGCATTTTTCGAGGATTTCGTTCAGCGGCAGTTTGGTGATCCGCCGCTCCAGCTCCGGCCGCATCCACTCGCGCGCTTCGCAGCGATTGGCGTTGCCGATAAGCCTCGGATCGTCGCGCCATTCGTCGAAGCCGAACGCATCGCAAAAGCGCTGCCAGTGGCCATCAGAGGTGCAGCCGATGAAGACCTGACCGCCGTCGGAAGCGGTGAAAACGTCATACACACCCCAGGCATTTTTCCGCGCCGGCATCGGCGGCATCGGCCCGCCCGTGACCGCGCTGCCGACGACGACCGCACCAAGCATGAAGGTCGCGCTTTCGAAAAGCGAACTCGCAACCTTCTGTCCCACGCCGGTGACGTCGCGCTCGCGCAGCGCGGATAACGCTGCGACCACGCCGAACACGCCGCCGAGAATGTCGATCACGGGCGCGCCGGCGCGTAGCGGCCGGCCCGGCGGGCCGGTCATATAGGCGAGCCCGGACTGCATCTGCACGACTTCGTCGAGCGCGCCGCGGTTCTCGTACGGGCCCTTCAGAAAACCCTTCATCGAGAGATAGACGAGGCGCGGATTGATCTGGCGCAGATCCTCCCAACTGCATTTGAGCCGTTCGATGGTGCCCGGACCGAAATTTTCCAGCACGACATCGGCATCCCTGACCAACCGGTGCACGACCGCCTGCCCCTCTGATCGTTTCAGGTCGATCGCGATCGAACGCTTGTTGCGGTTGTAGGTCGCGAAGAAGCCGGCGGCAAAACCCGGCAGCCGCCGCGTCGGATCGCCGTCGGCCGGTTCGATCTTGACGACGTCGGCGCCGAGATCGGCAAACAGCACGCCGGCGCACGGCCCCATGATGGTGTGGCCGAAATCGAGTACTTTCATCCCGGCAAGCGGTTTGGAGGACGTCGTCATGCAGCCCGTCTCCTGAATGCGGCGAGCGTTCCCGATCGCAACGCGGCGCTCGGCAGCCGGTGTCCGACGATCCGCTCGGCAAGCCGTCCGGCCTCGATCAGCGCTTCGATGTCGAGGCCGGTCGAGATGCCCATCTCCTCGCAGAGCAATACGAGCTCTTCGGTGGCGATGTTGCCCGGCGCGCCCGGCTGCCCGGCAAACGGACAGCCGCCGAGTCCGGCCACGGCGGCGTCGAACGCGGTGACGCCGAGCCGCAGGCCTTCGTAAGCGCAGGCGATGCCCTGCCCGCGGGTGTCATGGAGGTGCAGCGCGATCCGCAAATCGTCCCAGCGCTCGCGAACGGCGCCGACGGCGGCTGCGACCCGCCGGGGCGTCGCCCAGCCCATGGAATCCGCGAGCGAAACGTCGCGCACTTCCACGCCGGCTTCGCGCGCAATCGCAAGCCCGTCCGCCACCGTCTCGACGACCTTCGCTGGCGAGACGTCGCCCGCAAAATTGCAGCCGAACGCGGCCATGACGATGATCTTGGCAATCGGTACGCCGGCTTGTCGGTGCACGCGAACATAGTCGCGCATGGCATCGAGTTGCCCGAGCCGTTCGCGATTCAGGTTCCTGATCGCGAACGGCTCGGATGCACTCAGTGAGATGAATCCGGCGAGCGTGAGTTTGTTCTCAAACGCGAGCGCCCGCTTCAGTCCGCCCTCGTTGAACCACAACGCGGAGTATTCGACGCCTTCGCGCGCAGTGAACCCTTCCATCACGGCTTCCGCATCGGCCCAACCCGGAACGTGCTTCGGATTGACGAAGGACCCGACCTGGATCCGGCGCAGGCCGCAGGCGGAGAGCGCGTCGATCAGCGCGATCTTGTCGGCGGTGGCGATCGGGCCCGGCTCGATCTGAAAGCCTTCGCGAGGCCCCTCCTCGGTGATGACGACGCTATCGGGCAGGTCCATGCGCCGGCGCTCCCTGGGATAATCCTTGGTGATTGCACGCCAGCTTGCCGCGCGCCCAGACATCTGGCAAATATAATATGAAGATCATTACGTTCTGATAATTAGATATCAGGAGCGAATTCGATGGCGCTTGGATTGCGGCAGCTTCGCTACTTCATCGCCATCGCCGATGCCGGCGTATTGTCGCGCGCGGCAGAGGCACTCAATGTCGCACAGTCGGCGCTGAGCCATCACGTTGCCGCGCTCGAAACCGAACTCGGCGTCAAGCTGCTGGAGCGACGGCCGCGTGGCATCGCGCTGACCGCGGCCGGCCGGCGGCTTTACGAGCACGCCAGCGCCGTGCTGTCGGCGCTCGGCAAGGCCGAAGAGGATGTGCGGACCTATAACGAGGCCGCAGCCGGTCCGGTCTGCATCGGCCTCAGCCACACCGCGATCTCCATGGTCGCGCTCGATGTCATGAAGGCGGTGCGAACGAAATCCCCGGGCGTGCACCTGACCGTGGTCGAGGCGCTGTCGCCGGCGCTGATCGAGCGCGTCTTCTCGGGCACCGTCGATCTCGCGCTCGCCTATAATCCGCCAAAGGATGCGCGGCTGGACGTCGAACTGCTCGGGGAAGAAGACCTCTATCTCGTCGGGCATCCGAGCCTGATCGGGCGGTCATCGGTTCCGGTCGCCTTCTCCGCCATTCCGCAGCGAAGCGTGCTCGGACTGGCGCCGATGCCGGCTTCACGCGCCATCATCCAGACCCAGGTTTTGCGCAATCAGATCATCCCGAGCGACACGCTTGAGGTCGATTCACTGTCGGCGCTGCGAATGGCGCTGGAGGCCGGATTGGGCTGCGCCATCCTCGCCCGCGCCAGCGTGCTCGCGGATCTCGCGGCGGGAAAATATCACGCGCGCCGAATTGTCGACCCGACGCTGACGCGCGCGCTCGCACTCGTGTCGCTCGCGGACCGACCACGAACAAAAGCTCTCCTCGAGGTGCGCAAGACCATGATCGAGGTGGTCCGTTCGGCCGTCAGCACAGGGCGATGGCCGGCGAAAGGAAACGGCCGGCAGACCAAGCGCGCAGCGATCTAGGTTCAGCATCCCTGCAGGAGGAGCCCTGCGCGGACTTGGCCGACATTGTCGGCAGTTTGATCTTGCTCCCGGCGGAATCTATCCGGGCGGCATTCGCTCGAATTTCTGCAACGAGGAATCCAGTGTGTCCCAGGCATGGCCGCGGATGCCGTAGGTGACCATCTGCGGATGGAATTGGCCGGGGTCGTCAAGGCTGGTGGCGTGAACCGCTATCAGCTCCGGCATGGCGACGAATGTCAGGTAGACCGGCGTTCCACAGGTCGGGCAGAAGGCGTGGAGCTTTTCGTTACCACTGTCGCCCGCTACCCGCCAGTTCTTCGCTTCGCCGACAATTGCCACGTCGGCCCGCCGGGGAAAGACCAGGTAGGATCCATGTCCCGTGCCGCTTCGTTGCTGGCAATCGCGGCATTGGCAGTGGCTTTCCGCAATGGGTTCGCTGCTCGTCTCATAACGGATCGCGCCGCACGCACATCCGCCGGCATAAAGCTTGGTCACTGTCATTCTCCCGTTCCTGTTTGATGCGGCAAGAAAATCAGGCCGATTTCGGCTTGGCGAAAACATCGAGGCCTTGGCCGGTTTCCAGCAAGGATTTCATGCTGGCGAGGACGACCGGCCAACCCTTCCTGATGCCGTTCGCCATCCCGCTGCCGGCTTCGAGTTCGTCATGGGTGACGGTCAGCCGAACCATCTCCTCGTATTCTTCGATCTCGAACGTCACCCGGCTGTAGGCAGAAGGATCGGAAGCCTGCGATGCATTCGCCCAGGTGATGACGAGACGGGCCGGCGGCGAGACCTCGACGACCTTGCCGACGAGTTCGACCGTCCTCGCATCATTGGCGCGGACGTGCTCCCATTTCGATCCGGGATTCCAGTCAGAGACGTTCTCGTGGCCCCAGTAGCGCCTTGCGATGTCCGGTTTCGTGATTGCCTCGAACACCTTCTGCGGCGTCGAGCGAATATAGGTCACGTAGACAAAGCTGGTCGTCTCTTTGCTCATCGTCACTCTCCTTCGAGCTCTTTCTTCAGATCGTGCAGCAGGCTGAGCCGCTGTCGTTCGAATTTCCGGACCCATCGTTCGTAGACCTCGTGCAGCGGCACAGGGTTGATGAAATGCAGCTTTTCCCGGCCACGCCTGACCGTGCTCACCAGATTGGCCGCCTCGAGGATTTCGAGGTGCTGCGTGGCGGATTGCCGGGCCATGTCGAGGTTTTCGCAAAGCTGGCCGAGCGTCTGTCCGTTCTTCTCGCAGAGAAGGTCAAGCAGCTTTCTGCGTGTCGGGTCGCCCAGCGCCTTGAAAACCTTGTCAGCCTGCATCGGTCTCACTCGTATCGAGGACACATATGCAGGTAAATACCTGCATGTCAACGACAGCGCCGTCAACTCATTCGTCACCTTGCTGTGATGAGGGACAGACGATTGGCGGGCTAACTAACGCGCTCGCCCGTCAGCGAAAGCGATGGTCGATAAAAGGAGACGCGCGGCGTGACCTAAGGCCTCGCCATTGATCAGGCTGCGGTACGCAGAGCCGTCCGCTTGAACGGCGCTAGCCTCGCGGCGGCTGCAAGCCCCGCGAGTTCAGCCACTCGGTCATGTGCGAGGCCGTTTCGTCCTGACGGGCTCTCCGCAACAGGCCGTCCCGAACGGGGCCAGGCGGCAGCAGTCCTGCTTCCGCGCGGAGCTGCTTGGCTTCTTCGGCCAGGCGCTCTTCGAGAGTGGTCGTATGCTTGATGCGACGCCGCTTCTGCATGATCTGCTCGCTTCCGTTTGGAGGACAGCGGGCGCCCCGAAATGCGCTCTCATCACCGATAGTCCTCAGGGATCGCGCGGCGATAACAAACGGTATTGCAGCCGGATCCGTGCGGTCTGTCCGGTGGATGACTTTGCCTTACACCTTTAATTGCGCGTAATGGCGCACCTTCGAGGAACGGATAACGATTGGCTCAAATGCAGCAAATATAGCCATTGGCGCAAAACAGAATCCGCGGCGTGTCAGTCCGCCACGGCCGCTCGTGCGGAGTCCGGCGAATGCGCCACCTGGATCGCCTGCCAGATGCGGGAGGGCGTCGCCGGCATGTCCAGGTGCCGCACGCCGAGCGGCGCCAGCGCGTTCATCACGGCGTTCATGATCGTGGCAGGCGCCGCAATGGCGCCGGCCTGGCCGCTTCCCTTGACGCCGAGCCGGTTGGCGCGGCTTGGAAAGTCGGGCGAGAGTTCGCCCTCGAACGCGGGCAGATCGCCGGCGCGCGGCAGCGCATAATCCATCAGCGAGCCCGACAGGATCTGCCCCGTCTCCGCATCGAACAGCGCCTGCTCGAACAACGCTTGGCCGATGCCCTGCACCACGCCGCCATGGACCTGCCCCAGCGTCTGCCGCGGATCGAGCAGACGGCCGTAATCATCAAAGATGACATAACGGTCGAGCCTGACCTCGCCGGTCGCCGGATCGATCTCGACTTCGGCGATGTGGCAGCCGTTGGGAAAGGTGTAGCGGTCGCATAGATGCGTCGCCTTGTGCGCCAGCCCGGGCGCGATGTCGTCGCCGGCCGACTGAAAGGAGGCGCGCGCCACCTCGTCGAGGCTGATCTCCTGCCCGGTCGTAGCCACCCGCAGCACGCCTGCCTCATACTGAATCGCATCCACGCCGGCCTGCAGCAGGCGGGCGGCCAGCCGCCGCGCATTGTCGATCAGGCCTTCCGCCGCCATCACCAGCGCGGTGCCGCCCTGGTGCATCGAGCGCGCCCCGCCATGGCCGCCGCCAGAATCGAGATCGTCGGTGTCGCCCTGCCGGAATCTGAAACGATCCAGCGGCAGGCCGAGCGCATCAGCCGCGATCTGGGCGTAGGTGGTCTCATGCCCCTGCCCGCTGGAATGCGTGCCGACCTTCAAATCGATCAGCCCATCCTGACCAAAACCCACCTCCGCCACCTCATTGGGCTGGCCACGCGCGGTTTCAAGAAAGCAGGCAAGCCCAAGCCCGCGCAGCCGCCCCTGCTTGCGCGAACTTCTCTCGCGCGCCTTGAAGCCGTCCACGGCAGTGGCCGCGTGATCGATCGCATGGGCAAAGCTGCCCTGCTCGACGGTGAGTCCCATCGCGCTCGCATAAGGGAAACGGCGCATGATGTTCTTGCGCCGCAGCTTCAGCGCATCCATCCCGAGTTGGCGGGCTGCGATATCGATGCAGCGCTCGATCAGATAATTCGCCTCCGGCTTGCCGGCGCCGCGATAGGCGTCAACCGGCGTCGTGTTGGTGAACACGCCCCTGGTCTCGAACGCGATCAGCGGAATGTCGTAGACGCCGCCCATCGCGCTTGCCATCGCCATGGTCGGCACGGCCGGCGCCACCGTCGAGACATAGGCGCCGAGATTGGCGAACACTTTGGTCTCGAGCGCCAGCAAGCGACCGTCGCGATCGAGCCCAAGGCGGACGCGGATCAGGCTGTCGCGGCCATGCGCGGAGCCGGTGAAATCCTCGCTGCGGTCGCCGATCCACCTGACGGGGCGGCGAAGCCGGCGCGCCGCCCACAGCACTAGCACCCATTCGGGATAGAGCACGTTCTTCATGCCGAAGCCGCCGCCGACGTCGGGAATGCTGACGCGGAGCATTTCTCGATCGATGCGAAAGACACCGGCGGCCAGCAGATCGCGGATCGCATGCGCGCCGGCGGCCGAGGCGGTCAGATGCAGCCGGCCGCTCGCGGCATCGAACTCCCCGATCGCGCCGCGCGTCTCCATCGGCGCGGCGACGACGCGGTTGTTGACCAGTTCGCATTCGACGACATGGGCGGCGTCGCGGAGCGCCGCTGCCACCGGGCCGATGTCGCCACGGTTGAACTGAAACGCGATGTTGCTTGTCGCTGCCGGCCAGATCGACGGCGCGCCCGGCGAGATGGCATCTGCGATCGCGACGACCGGCGGCAGCGGATCATAATCGACGACGACGGCCTCGGCGGCATCGCGCGCGGCCTCCGCGCTGGCCGCGACCACGAACGCGACCGGCTCGCCGACATAGCGAACCACGCCGTGCGCCAGCGCGTGATAGGGCGGCACCACCAGCGGCGTCGTCATCGGGATCGCGGTCACCGCGCACGGCATCGGGCCGAGCCCGTCGGCAGCCAGTTCGGCCCCCGTCAGCACGGCGGCAACGCCCGGCATCTTCCGCGCCGCCTCGGCGCTGATCGCGGCGATGCGTGCATGGGCGTGCGGCGAACGAACGACGACGCCATGCAGCGCATTTGCCGCCACGAGATCGGCGACATAGCGCCCGCGCCCCTGCACGAAGCGCGCGTCTTCAAGGCGATCGATGCTGCGCCCCAATAACGGTTCGGTCATATGAACTGTATGGAGCCGGGCGGCGGCAAAGGCAATCGGCAGCCCGCTGCCGGCACGCCGGGCATATATGAGCGGGCGGGTGCACTGAGCGCCCGCCCCCTCTAATGGGTTGCGTTACGCCGCGGCAGAATGCTCGGCCGCGCCCTGCAGCTTGCGCTTTCGCCAGATCGATCCCACCAGCAGCACCACGGCGATGCCGAGGAGTCCGAGGATCACCTCGCCGCCATGTCCGCCATTGGCGAACTGCGGCCCGATGCCTATCGATTTCAGCACGCCGTCGAGTCCGACGCCGACCGGGCCGTTGAAGAACGCGTGCAGCGACGGCTGGACGACAGGGTCGGTCGCCATCACCTCGCCGGCGATCCAGCCAAGCAAGGCTGCGCCGGCCCATACCAGAGCGGGCAGGCGCGTGAGCAGCGCCATGATCAGCGCAGCACCTGCGACGATCAGGGGAACGCTGATGGCAAGTCCGATGACCAGCAGCGGAATGCTGCCATTGGCGGCCGCGGCGACTGCGATGACGTTGTCGAGGCTCATCACGATATCGGCGATCGCCACGATCTGCACGGCCGCCCACAAATGCGAAGCCGCGTCTACATCGCCCTCGCCTTCATGTTCAGGCACCAGCAGTTTCGCCGCGATGAAGAGCAGCGCCAGACCGCCGACCAGCTTGAGGAACGGCAGCCCCATCAGCGTCACGACGATGCCGGTGAAGATGATGCGCAAGAAGACGGCGACGCCGGCGCCGAGGATCATGCCCCAGAACTTCTGGCGCGGCGGCAGGCTGCGGCACGCCATCGCGATGACGAGCGCGTTGTCGCCCGACAGCAGGATGTTGATCCACATGATCTTGCCGAGCGCAACCCAGAAGGCCGGCGTCTGCATCTCGGCATTGAACTGGGTGAAGAATGCCGAGATAACAGCAGGATCGAAGATTTGCCACAGCCAGTTCACAGCGTTTCCCCCTCGGCCTTCAGCCGTTGCTCGCGGCTATGGCCGCTGTCCGATAAAATTAACCGACGATTTCGTTGCCGGAAAAGAACTGCGCGATTTCGATCGCGGCCGTCTCCGGCGCGTCCGAACCGTGCACCGAATTTTCGCCGATCGATTTCGCATGCACCTTGCGGATCGTGCCGTCCGCCGCCTTCGACGGATCGGTGGCGCCCATCACGTCGCGGTATTTGGCGATGGCGCCCTCGCCTTCCAGCACCTGCACCACGACCGGGCCCGAGGTCATGAACTCGACCAGTTCGCCGAAGAACGGACGCGCCTTGTGAACGGCGTAGAAGGTTTCCGCCTGGTCGCGGCTCATGCGAATCCGCTTCTGGGCCACGATCCGCAAGCCGGCCTTCTCGATCAGCGCGTTGACCGCGCCGGTCAGATTGCGCGCCGTCGCGTCCGGTTTGATGATCGAGAAAGTGCGTTCAATCGCCATTGCTTACGTCCTTACAAAACGCTGGTTGGGTGAGTTGCGGGGCTTATATCGGCGCCACCTCACGACGGCAAGCGACCGTTGACGCGCCCGCCACCCCTTTTGGGCGCCTTTTCGTGCGGCACTTCGCCCCGTTACGGCGGAAATTACCGCAATTTCATCGAGGTGAACCCTGTCTGAAGCGGCCGTGGCGCCTCCATTCAGCTTCGCGGCCGTAGACTTACCGACGATCGAACGCAGGGCATGCGAATCCGCCGGCCCCGGGCGTCCTGGGACCCGATCTCACTGATGGTGCCAAGTGGCGCCGAAACTTTGAGGAGACGATCATGTTACGCAAACTCTCGCTGGTTGCAGCGGCCGCGGCATCGCTGGGTGCGGCCGCGCTGGCGCCGACAGCGGCCTCGGCCGGCGGCTGGCACCATGGCGGCTGGCATCACCATCACGGTTGGGGTGGCCCCCGCGTCTTCATCGGTGGCCCGGCCTATTACGCCGGCGGTTATGGCGGCTGCTACGTGCGGCGCCTGGTTCCAACCCCCTGGGGCCCGCGCTGGCGGCTCGTGAACCGCTGCTACTGACCTGATTTGAGCTCCCCCAGACTGACGCCCCGGCCGCCGCGCCGGGGCTTTTTTTGTGCGGAACCGAAGTGTCGCCTGCCGCCTACTTGCACGCGAACGCATGGCGCCCTGCACGGAAACTAATTTCGCCGCTGCGACTTGATCCATCAAATACAACTCAAGCCTTGCGAGCACTGCGAGGTGGAACTCGTCAGAGGCCGCCCATGGATACCCGAATCAATAACGATTTCGAGCAAATCGATCACAAGACCTGCGTGTCGATCTGTGACGCCATCGGCGAACGGCTACAGCAAAACATGCGTACCGAAACCGAATTGCCGCCACGTTTGCGAGAACTCGTCGACGAATTGTATCGCCGCGAGAACGAGCTGCATTGAGCCGTGCTGAACGTCTGATCTGTCGATAGACTTTTCAGATGTGTCGATAGGCTTTGCCGATACTCCGATAGATTTTGCCAATACAATAATCGGGTTGCGTTTGGCGCCGGCTCCGGTGACAACCCGGCATGCTTTCCATGTCAGATATTTCGATCCGGATCGCCGGGCGTCTGTTGATCGACGACAGCACGGTGCAGATCGTGCCCGGCGCCCGCGTCGGCTTCGTCGGGCGCAACGGCGTCGGCAAATCGACGCTGTTTCACGCGATCCGCGGCGATCTCCCAACCGAGTCCGGCAGCATTACGCTACCGCCGCGCTGGCGCATCGGCAGTCTGGCACAGGAAGCACCGGATGGCCCCGAGAGCCTCATCAATGTCGTGCTGAAGGCCGACCTGGAGCGCGACGCGCTGTTGCGTGAAGCCGAAACCGCCGATGATCCGCACCGGATCGCCGAAATCCAGACCCGGCTGGTGGACATCGACGCGCACTCGGCGCCGGCGCGCGCCGCGGCGATCCTGAGCGGCCTCGGATTTTCCGCCGCGGACCAGGGCCGGCCGTGTTCGGAATTCTCCGGCGGCTGGCGCATGCGGGTGGCGCTCGCGGCAACACTGTTTTCGGCGCCCGATCTGTTGCTGCTGGACGAGCCGACCAACTATCTCGACCTCGAAGGCACGCTGTGGCTGGAAGACCATCTGGCGAACTATCCACGCACCGTCATCGTCATCAGCCATGACCGCGACCTGCTCGACACGTCGGTCGACCGGATCCTGCACCTCGATCGCGGCAAGCTGACGCTCTACAAGGGAACCTATTCCTCGTTCGAGGAACAGCGCGCCATGCGTGAAATGCTGGACGCCAAGCATGCCAAGCGCCAGGCCGACGAGCGCAAGCGGTTGCAGGCCTTCGTCGACCGCTTCAAGGCAAAGGCTTCCAAAGCGCGTCAGGCACAGTCCCGCGTGAAGATGCTGGAACGGATGAAGCCGGTCACGGCGCTGGTGACCCAGGACGTGCGCGAAATCACCTTCCCGACGCCGGAGAAAATGCTGTCGCCGCCGATCATCGCCGTCGATGACGTCTCGGTCGGTTACGATCCGAAGAAACCGGTACTCAATCGCGTGACGCTGCGCGTCGACACCGACGACCGCATCGCCCTGCTCGGCTCCAACGGCAATGGCAAGTCGACGCTGGTCAAGCTGCTGGCGAACAAGCTGCAGCCTTTCTCCGGTCGGGTCACACGCGCGGACAAACTCTCGGTCGGTTATTTCGCGCAGCATCAGGTCGACGAACTCAACCTCGATGCCTCGCCCTACGATCACGTCCGCAGGCTGATGGCGGACGCGCCCGAAACCAAGATCCGCGGCCGCACCGGCGCGATCGGGTTTTCCGGCAAGGCCGGCGACACCCTGGTCAAGAGCCTGTCGGGCGGCGAGAAGGCGCGGCTGCTGCTCGGGCTCGCCACCTTCTTCGCCCCGAACATGATCATCCTCGACGAGCCGACCAACCATCTCGACATCGACAGCCGCGCGGCGCTGGCGGAAGCGATCAACGACTTTCCCGGCGCCGTCATCATGGTCTCGCACGACCGCTATCTGATCGAGGCCTGCGCTGATCAATTGTGGGTCGTCGCCAATCAGACCGTGACGAGCTACGACGGTGACCTCGACGATTACAGACGACTGGTGTTGTCGATCGGCGAGCCGCGCAACGGTTCGCGCGAACGCCCCAAAGAGACCGCAAAGCCCGAGCGCGTCAGAAACGAGAGACGAACGCCGCTGAAGCAGCGCATCGCCGAAGCCGAGGCCGAAATCGAGCGCATCAACGGCATCATCGCCAAGATCGACATCGCGCTTGCCTTGCCGGATATCTTTACGCGCGATCCCAAGCAGGCCGCTCAACTAAGCAAGGCCCGCGCCGGCGCCGAAAGCGCGCTGCGGCGCGCCGAGGAAGATTGGCTGGAAGCCAGTTCAGAATTCGACGAAGCGGCAGGTTGAAACCAGTCGACGCCGGCGAGCTACGCCGCCGGCTTCCTCTTCGGCCTGGCGCCCTTGGCCGGTGCCGCCGACTCCGGTGCGCGCTCGATCGAGGTCAGGCGCCCTGCGGTAAAGGTGTAGAGGCCGGCGCGCTGACCGCGCGAATAGGTGACGACCGCGACGCGATCGCCGCGCGGGTTGTTGGAAAGGCTGACATTGTCGGGCGCACCGATGCCGCGCACGACGTCGCATTCGGTATGACCGAGCGCCACCGTTCCCGTTGTCGAGGGCGGCGGGCTGCCGGCGGCCAGCGCGGTGGCATCTGTGCCCGGCGCTGCCATGCCTGGACAGCCGCCATCGGCCGCGACGAGTTCATCGGGCATGACGGACTTGGTCGGCGTGAGCGGCGGCGTTTCGATCGACACGTTGCGAATGAACACGCGTCCTGAGCGCGAAAACCAGTCCGCATCCTTCGACAGCAGATCTGCTCCGCCCGCACAACCCGCCAGCGCAGGCCCGAGCAGCAACAACGTCAGCAGTGGTTTTCGATCGATCATTCCGCGTCGCACGCTAAACCCACGCTCCCGCTTTCAACTGTAACAGCTTGTCGGACCATCACTTTGCGGCACGACCATGGCTGCCTGCAAGGTCCGGCGCAGAAACCGCAGATTATCATTAATTCCTATGGATTCGCTATTGCCGCCGTTGCCAGCGGCCCCGTTCATCGGCCTGCCAATACGTCACCTCGAAACCCCTCGCCTTGCAATCGGCCCAGGCGCCGCGCGCCGCGGTCAGTGCATCGGCATCGTCGCCGTTGAACACCAGCACCACCCGTTCGTAGCTGTCGCAATCGGTCGGCAACGCCGCATTGTCGATCAGGAACCTGACATTGGCCTGGTTGGGATTGCCGTCCTCGATCGAGAGGATGATCGGCTGGTCCTGCGCATCGCCGGCACGCCATGTGGCGTGCGGCAGGAACGAATCGTCGCTGTAGGTCCACAAGTGAGCGTCGAGCGCCTCGGTGCGTTCGGGCGAAGTCGACTGCACGACCACGCGCCAGCCGCGCTCGAGCGATTTCTCCAACAGCGGCGGCAATACGCTTTCGAGCGACATGCCCTGCAAATGATAGAACAGGACTTCCGTCATGCGGCTGCGACCGAATTACTTCGTGGCTTCGTAATATTCCGCGACCAGCCGGTCCAGCAGGCGAACGCCGTAGCCGGATCCCCAGGAGTGGTTGATGTCGGTTTTCGGTGCGCCCATCGCGGTTCCCGCGACGTCGAGATGCGCCCACGGCGTGCCATCGACGAACCGCTGCAGGAATTGCGCCGCGGTGATCGAACCGCCGTGGCGGCCGCCGGTGTTCTTCATGTCGGCAAACTGCGAATCGATCTGCTTGTCGTATTCGGGACCGAGCGGCATGCGCCAGACGCGTTCGCCGGTTTCGGTTCCGATCTTGCTCAGCCTGTCGGCCAGCTCGTCGTTGTTGGAAAACATGCCGGCATATTCGGTTCCGAGCGCGACCATGATCGCGCCGGTGAGCGTGGCCAGATCGACCATGAATTTGGGCTTGAACTTCTTTGCCACGTACCAGAGCACGTCGGCCAGCACGAGCCGGCCTTCGGCGTCGGTGTTGATGATCTCGATGGTCTGCCCCGACA
This sequence comes from Bradyrhizobium jicamae, assembly GCF_001440395.1. Lineage (GTDB taxonomy): Bacteria > Pseudomonadota > Alphaproteobacteria > Rhizobiales > Xanthobacteraceae > Bradyrhizobium > Bradyrhizobium jicamae. The sequence continues at coordinate 158,764 of NZ_LLXZ01000205.1, forward strand.
TCGAGGTGACGATATCGCCGGGGCGCTGAGCGTTGCCGTCGGGCATGTTCTCGACCAGGCCAATGGCGCCGATCGCGTTGACCTTCGCCTTGCGCGCGGCCAGCGCATGCATCAACCCGACCACGCAGGCCGCGCCACCCATATCGCCCTTCATGTCTTCCATGCTGGCGGCGCCCTTGATGGAGATTCCGCCGGTATCGAAGCAAACGCCCTTGCCGACGAAAGCCACCGGCTGATCGCCTTTCTTGCCGCCGTTCCAGCGCATGACCACGGTGCGACCGGGCTGGGTCGAGCCCTGCGCGACGCCGAGCAAGGCGCCCATGCCGAGCTTCTTCATCTCCTTGACGTCGAGCACCTCGACATCGACGCCGAGCTTCTTGAGCTGGCTCGCACGGCGCGCGAATTCCACGGGATACAGTACGTTCGGCGGCTCGTTGACGAGTTCGCGCGCGATGATCACGCCGTCCACGACATGGGACGCGGGGCTGAACGCCTTCCGCGCAGCCGCGACATCCTCGACTGCAATCGAAACGTCGGCGCGCAGCTCGCCGTTCTCACCGTCCTTCTTCTTGGTCTTGTAACGATCGAACTTGTACGCGCGCAGCCGGAGGCCGGACGCGATCGCGGCGGCAGAATCGGCCTGCATCGCCCCCTCAGGCAGTTCGGCGATCACGGTGACCGCTTCGCTGGCGGCGTTGAGTTTGCCCGCCGTCACCCCGCCAAATTTGAGAAAATCCTTCTCCTTGATATCGGCCGCCTTGCCGACGCCGACGACGATCAGGCGGTCCGCCTTGATTCCCTCCGGCGCCGGGATATCGAGCGTCGAGCCGCTCTTGCCCTTGAACTGGTTGGCCGCCGCCGCCCGTTTGACGGTATCGGATGCCTTCCCCAGCGCCTTCCGCGTCGCCTCGCCGAACTTCAATGCGTCGTCGCAAAACACCACAAGAACGCCGCGGGGGGCTGTGGAAAAGGCGACAAAGCCGACCTTGACGGCGTCGGACATGGGTAATCCTCCAGAATTTAAGGGCTGTCTTGGGTCCGGAATCGGCCCGGATTTATGGAATTGTTCTCTCGGTAACGGTCCAAATCGCTCCGGACCTGATGTTTTCGCCACTATGGCCTGCAAGCTGCCGCGCTGCCAAGCACTGCCGTGACCCGAACGCCACATGATGGTATTTATTAACCATACCGAGGGGGTGCCACGGCCCGGCCATTTTGTTGACGGATCAAAGGGATGGTAGTGAGAATGAGACGGCTGAGTAAAGGCGGCTCGACCAAAGGGGAACCCTCGACAAAGGGGTTGGTCGGAAGCTGCCCTCTGGGCGCACAAGGTGGGATCGTGCGGTAACGATGGGGTCGATCGACAGGTACATTTTTCGCACGACGCTTGCGTCGTTTGCGCTGGTCCTGGTCAGCCTCACCGGCGTGATCTGGATTACGCAGGCGTTGCGCGGCATCGACCTGATGACGAGCCAGGGCCAGACCATCATCACCTTTCTCGGCATCACCAGCCTGGTGATTCCGGCGCTGGTTTTGATCATCGCACCGATCGCACTGATGATTGCGATCTCGCATACACTGAACAAGCTCGCCACCGATTCCGAAATCATCGTGATGAACGCCGCCGGTTTTTCGCCGTACCGGCTGTTCCGCCCGTTTTTCTTCGCCACGTGCGTGGTGGCGCTGCTGGTCACGTTCATCGGTGCCTATCTCGCTCCCGACGGCCTCCGCCGGATCAAGCAATGGGACGCCGAGATTACAGCCGACGTGCTGACCAACATCCTGCAGCCCGGACGTTTCGCCCAGCTCGACCAGAACCTGACGATTCGCATTCGGGAACGGCAGCCCGGCGGCGTGCTCGCCGGCATCTTCGTCGACGACCGCCGCGATCCCAAGGAGCGCGTCACCATCATTGCCGACCACGGCACGGTGCTGAAAAACGAAAACGGTTCCTATCTGGTGCTGGAGGACGGCAACCTCGAGCGTTTCGAGGCGGGCAAGCGCGATCCGGCGCTGGTGGCCTTTGGCCGCTACGCCTTCGACATGTCGAAATTCTCCAATCGCGGCCGCGACGTCGCGCTCGGAATTCGCGAACGCTATCTCTGGGAGCTGGTTTCGCCTTCGGAGGACGATCCGGTTTTCAAGCAACTCTCCGGGCAGTTTCGCGCCGAGCTGCATGACCGCATACTTGCCCCGGTCTATCCGTTCGCCTTCGCCGTCCTGACTTTTGCCTTCCTCGGCACCCCGCGCACGACGCGGCAGAGCCGCAATTTTTCGATCGGCGGGTCCATCCTGGCGGTGTTCGGCCTGCGCATGGCGGGATTTGCCTGCTCGGTCATGGCCGTGAAGACGCCGATCATGGCGCTGGTCCAGTACTCGATGCTGTTCGCGGCCATCGCCGTCGGGATGTGGATGATCGTGGGTGGCGTCGTGGTGGAGCCGCCGGCCGCGCTGATGGAGGCCATCAACAGGTCGAACGCACGTCTTGCGCGGCTCTTTGGACGGCCGGCCACCGCATGAGCATGATGACAAACACGCTCGGGCGATATTTTGCCGGCCGCTTCCTGGTCTCGGCGGTGGGCGTGTTTGCGAGCATTTTCGTGCTGCTGGTGCTGGTCGACTACATCGAGATGGTCCGCAAGACCTCCGGGCTCGCGTCGGCATCCGCGATCACGGTGGCGCAGACCTCGTTGTACCGCGTGCCGCAACTGCTCGAAAAGCTGATGCCGTTCTGCGTCCTGATCGGCGCCATGACCTGCTATCTGGCGCTGTCGCGACGGCTCGAGCTGGTGGTCGCCCGCGCCGCGGGCGTCTCCGCCTGGCAGTTCGTCTCGCCCGCGCTGGCAAGCTCGATCATCCTCGGCACCCTCGCAACCGTCGCCTACAATCCGATGTCGGCGAACCTGCGCGAATTGTCCAAGCGGATGGAGGCCGAACTGTTCGGCTCGGCGCCCGGCGGCGGCATCCAGGATGCATCCGGTTTCTGGTTGAACCAGATCAACAGCGACGGCCAGTCGATCATCAATGCGGCCCGCAGCGAGCAGCAGGGCGTCCGGCTGACCGGACTTACCGTGTTCCGATTCCGCTGGAGCCAAGGCAATGACGATCGACGACCAAATGACTCCAAGCTCCAGTTCGAGGAGCGAATCGAGGCGCGGGAAGCCACCCTTGAGGAAGGGCGCTGGGCCTTCAAATCGGTACGCAGATACTCCCTTGATAAACCTCCGGTTGATCAGGAGAACTTTTACCTCACCACCACGCTAACTCCGGCCCAGGTCCGCAACAGTTTCTCCACCCCCGAAACCGTGTCCTTTTGGCAACTGCCCGGCTATATCCGCTCTTCCGAAAGCTCGGGCTTCGCGACCGCTGGCTACCGTCTGCAGTACCATAAGCTCATCGCACAGCCATTTTTGCTGGCTGCAATGGTGATGTTGGCCGCTTCTGTGAGCCTCCGCTTCTTCCGGATGGGCGGCGTGCAGAAGATGGTTTTAAGTGGCGTGGGCGCAGGCTTTCTGCTCTATGTTCTATCGAAAGTTACTGAGGATTTGAGCAAGGCTGAGTTGATGCATCCCATCGCTGCGGCGTGGTTGCCCGTATGTGTGGGTGGCCTCACCGGTTTCTTAGCCTTGCTGTACCAGGAGGACGGGTAGTGGCCGTTGTCGCCGCCCGCCAGTTGAGGTCGCCTGCGTTCAGGCGGAGCACAACCGTGCGCCGCTATCGAGCCCGTTTGGCCGCCGTTGGCGTACCTATGTTTGCCCTGCTCGCCGGATTGGCGTTTGCGGGTTCGCTTGAGCTTGCCCTGACGGTGCCGGCTCACGCGCAAAGCTTCACCTACAATCCACGCCCGCCCAAGCCGCCGCCGCGGCCGGTGAACAATGACGGCCGGATGCTCGTGCAAGCGGTCGAGGTGGACTACGACTACAACAACCAGCGCGTGTCGGCGGTCGGCAACGTGCAGATGTTCTACAACGGCACCAGCGTGGAGGCCGACAAGGTCATCTATGACCAGAAGACCAAGCGGCTGCATGCGGAAGGCAACATTCGCCTGACGGACGCGGAAGGCAAAGTCACCTACGCCAACATCATGGACCTGAGCGACGACTACCGTGATGGGTTCGTCGATTCGCTGCGCGTCGATACCGCAGACGCCACGCGGATGGCGGCGACGCGCGCCGACCGCTCGGCCGGCAATTACACCGTGTTCGAAAACGGCGTCTATACCGCCTGCGCGCCGTGTAAGGACAATCCGAAGAAGCCGCCGCTGTGGCAGGTCAAGGGTGCGCGCATCATCCACGACCAGACCGACAAGATGCTGTACTTCGAGAACGCGCAGCTCGAGTTCTTCGGCGTGCCGATGGCTTATCTGCCGTATTTCTCGACGCCCGATCCGACCGTGAAGCGCAAGACCGGCTTCCTGATGCCGGCCTACAGCAACAACTCAACCTACGGCTATGCGGTCGAAACTCCGTTCTACTGGGCGATCGCGCCGGATTACGACGCCACCTTCAATCCGCGCTTCACGACGCGGCAGGGCGTGCTGTTCCAGGGCGAATTCCGCCAGCGCCTGATCAACGGCTCGTATCAGATCCGCGCCTACGGTATCGACCAGCTCGACCAGAGTGCGTTCACCGGCCAGCCCGGCGACCGCCAGTTCCGCGGCGGCGTCGACACCAAGGGCCAGTTCGCGCTCAACGACAAATGGGTGTGGGGTTGGGACGGCGTCCTGCTGTCCGACTACTACTTCTTCTCGGACTACCGGCTGGCCCAGTACAAGGATCCGCTGGGCTCGTTCCTGAGCCTGCCGACGGAGGCGATCTCGCAGCTCTATCTGACCGGCGTTGGCAGCCGCAGCTTCTTCGATGCGCGCACGATCTATTACCTCTCCTACTCCGGCAGCCAGGACAAGGTGCCGGTGATCCATCCGGTGATCGACTACAACAACGTCATCAACCACCCGATCCTCGGTGGTGAGGTCAGCTACTTAACGAACTTCACCAGCCTGTCGCGCACCACCGCGGCCTTCGACCCGATCACGACGCTGGCCAACACCGCTGGCCTGTGCCTGAACGCATCGGCCGACCCGCTCGCCCGCACCCCCTCGCAATGCGTGCTGCGCGGCATGCCCGGCACCTATACGCGGCTCACCGCCCAGGCTCAGTGGCGCCGCTCGTACACCGATCCGATCGGCCAGATCTGGACGCCGTTTGCGATCATGCGCGCCGACGCCGTCAGCGCCTCGATCTCGAACCAGCCCGGCGTTTCGAACTTCCTTCCGGTCGGCGACACCGAGGCGGTCCGCCTGATGCCGGCGGTCGGCCTTGAGTATCGCTACCCCTTCATCAACGTTCAGCCGTGGGGCACGACCACGATCGAGCCGATCGCGCAGGTCATCGCACGTCCGAACGAGACCTACGCCGGCCGCCTGCCGAACGAAGACGCGCAGAGCATGGTGTTCGACGCCTCCAACCTGTTCTCGGTCGACAAATTCTCCGGCTACGACCGTATCGAAGGCGGCGGCCGCGCCAATGTCGGCGTTCAGTCGACCACGCAATTCGATCGCGGCGGCAGCGTCAATGTGCTGTTCGGACAATCCTACCAGTTGTTCGGCCTGAATTCGTATGCGGTGCGGGATGCGACTAACACCGGCCTCGATTCCGGCCTGCAGACCACCCGGTCCGACTACGTCGCCCGCGTCAATTATTCGCCGAACCGAACCTATACGTTCAGCGTGCGCTCGCGCATGGATGAGGCGACCTGGAACGTCAATCGCTTCGAAGCCGAAGGGCGCGCCTCGTTCGACCGCTGGTCGGTCAGCATGCTGTACGGCAACTATGCCGCCCAGCCGGAGCTCGGCTATCTGACCCGGCGCGAAGGCCTGCTCGGCACCGCGTCGATCAAGCTGGCGTCGAACTGGGTGGTGTCAGGCGGCGCGCGCTGGGATCTGGAAGCCAACAAGCTGAACCAGTACATCATCGGCGCCGGTTATGTGGACGATTGCTTCGTGCTGGCCGCCAACTATGTCACGTCCTATACCTACCAGGCCGGGACGACGCCGCCGGTGCTCAATCACGCCTTCATGCTGCAGATTGGCCTGCGGACCATTGCGAATTCGTCCACGACGTCCGGCAGCAACGGCATCCAGTAGCGTGAGGCCCTAACCCTTGCCGGACAGTACCCCACACAACGCGGTACGATTGGTTGATACGGCTGAATGATCACATGACGACCATGATGCTTTTCCATCGCCGGCTTCGGTCCCTGACCGCCGGTTGTGCCATCGCGCTCGCCATGCTGGCAGGGGGCATTTCGCCATTGCCCGCGCAGCAGGTGGCCTGCATGATCAACGGTGAGCCCATCACCAGCCTTGATATCGAGCAGCGCACCAAGCTCAACTTCCTGACCACGCGCAAGCAGATGCCGCGGCAGGAAGTGATCGACGAGCTGATCAGCGACAAGGTCAAGATCAAGGAAGCCAAGCGGTTCGGCGTCGACCCTTCCGGGAGCGACCTCGATCAGGCCTATGCGGGCATGAGCCAGCGGATGCGCCTGACGCCCGATCAGCTGACCAAATCGCTGGAGAGCCAGGGCGTCCGGCCGGAAACGCTCAAGGCCCGCCTCAAGGCCGAGATGGTCTGGGGCAGCCTGGTGCGCGGCCGCTTCAAGGAGAGCCTGCAAGTCGGCGAAAAGGACGTGAACGCTGCCGCCGAGCAAGGCGGCGAGTCCACCCAGGTGGACGCGTTCGAATACAAGCTGCAGCCGATCGTGCTGATCGTGCCGCGCGGCTCGGCGCAAGGCGCGATCGATCAGCGGCGCAAGGAAGCGGAATCGCTGCGCGAGCGCGTGCAGTCCTGCGAGCAGGCCAACTCCTACTTCAAGTCGATGCAGAACGCCGCGATCCGCGACATCATCACCAAGACCTCGGCCGACATTCCGGGCCCCTTGCGCGAGCTCCTGGACAAGACGCCGGTCGGCCGCCTGACCCCGCCCGAAATTACCAAGCAGGGCGTGGAAATGGTGGCGCTGTGCGAACGGAAGCCGACCAAGGTCGACACGCCGAAGAAGCGGGAGATCCGGGAAAAGATGTACGCCCAGAAATACGAGGCGAAGTCGAAATCCTATCTGAACGACCTGCGCAAGGCCGCAATGATCGAATGTCGTTGATTCATGGCAAAGCCTCTCGCGCTGACATCCGGCGAGCCCGCGGGCATCGGCCCCGACATCGCCCTTGAAGCGTGGCGGCGGCGCGGCGAGCTCGACCTGCCGCCGTTCTATCTACTCGGCGACCGCGCCTTCTTCGCGGAGCGTGCGAAGATCCTGGGACTAACCGTCGAACTCGCCGATGCCTCCCCCGAGGAAGCGGGCGCGACATTTGCGAGCGCCCTCCCCGTGGTCGCGACCGGCGAAACCGCAACCGCGCAGCCCGGACAACCCGACGACAGCAGCGCGAACGCGGCGCTCGCCTCCATTCGCCAGGCTGTCGACCATGTCCGGCAAGGTCGCGCCGGCGCCGTCGTCACCAACCCGATCGCCAAGAGCGTGCTGTACCGCGCCGGCTTCCGCCATCCCGGCCACACCGAGTTTCTCGCCGAGCTGGCCGCCGATGGCGGGAAGCTGCCGCAGCCGGTGATGATGCTGTGGTCGCCGGCGCTCGCCGTCGTTCCCGTCACCATCCATCTTTCGCTGCGCGAGGCGCTGGCCCAGCTTTCGACAGAGCTGATCGTGGCGACTGCCCGGATTGCGGTCGCGGATCTGAAAGCCCATTTCGGCCTTGGCTCTCCACGCTTGGCGCTATCGGGCCTCAACCCGCACGCCGGCGAAGACGGCTCGCTCGGCCGCGAGGACATCGACGTTGTCGCTCCCGCCGTCGACATCCTGCGCCAGGAAGGCATCGACGCGCGCGGGCCCCTGCCCGCGGACACCATGTTCCACGCCGCGGCGCGCAAGAGCTACGACTGCGCCATCTGCATGTATCACGACCAGGCGCTGATCCCGATCAAGACAATTGCGTTCGAGGACGCCGTCAACGTCACGCTGGGACTGCCGTTCATCCGGACATCACCGGACCACGGCACCGCTTTCGACATCGCCGGCACCGGCAAGGCCAATCCGTCCAGTCTCGCCGCAGCGCTGCGGCTCGCCGCGCGCATGGCGGCGACCAAGCCTCAATGAGCGCGATCGACGATCTGCCGCCGCTGCGCGAGGTCATCCGCGAACATTCCCTCTCGGCCCGCAAATCGCTCGGGCAGAATTTTCTGCTCGACCTCAACCTCACCGCGCGGATCGCGCGCGCCGCTGGTCCCCTCGAAGGCGCTGTTGTCATCGAGGTCGGCCCCGGCCCGGGCGGGCTGACGCGTGCGCTGCTCGCGCTCGGCGCCAAACGCGTCATCGCGGTCGAACGCGACGAGCGCGCGCTGGCGCCGCTCGACTACATCGCCAAACGCTATCCCGGCCGGCTCGAGATCGTGCACGCCGACGCGCAAGCCTTCGATCCGCGCCCGATGCTCGGTGGCGAACGCGCAAAGATCGTCGCCAACCTGCCCTACAACATCGCGACTGCACTTTTGGTGGACTGGCTCTCGATCGAGCCATGGCCGCCCTGGTACGACATGATGGTCTTGATGTTTCAGCGCGAGGTCGCCGAGCGCATCGTCGCCAAAGAGAACGACGAAGCCTATGGCCGGCTCGCCGTGCTCGCCAACTGGCGCAGCGAGACCAAGATCCTGTTCGACATTTCGCCCGCCGCCTTCGTGCCGCAGCCGAAGGTGACCTCCTCGGTGGTGCGCTTGGTGCCGCGCGCGGCGCCAGAACCCTGCGACCGCCGCATGCTCGAACAGGTGGCGGCGGCAGCCTTCGGCCAGCGCCGGAAAATGCTGCGGCAGAGCCTCAAATCGCTGTCGGTCGACCCGGCCAGGCTCGCCGCGGCCGCGCAGATCGATCCGACGCGGCGCGCCGAAACCATTCCGGTTTCCGGCTTTGTTGCCATGGCCCGTGAATTGGCCGATATACGAAACACAAAATAAAACGCCGTATAAGGAGTGAACGCCATGGCGCGAATGGTCCGTCAATCCCTCGTCAAGTTCGATGCGCCGTTGTGCGAAACCATCATCGACACGCCGAAACCACAGGGGCGCGAAGTCCTCGTCCGCATCGAGCGCTGCGGGCTCTGCCATTCCGATCTGCACATCCAGGACGGCTATGCTGATTTGGGCGGCGGCAAGCGGCTCGACACCACGCGCGGCATGACGCTGCCGTTCACGCTCGGCCACGAGATCGCCGGCGTCGTCGATGAGGTCGGCCCCGATGCGCCGAAGGAGCTGATCGGCAAGAAGCAGGCGGTCTTCCCCTGGATCGGCTGCGGCCAGTGCCGCGACTGCGCCGCGGGCGATGAAAATCTCTGCGTCAAGCAGCGCTTTCTCGGCGTCTCCATCGACGGCGGCTTTGCCACACACGTGCTGGTGCCCGACGCAAAGTACCTGCTCGACTACGATCCGCTGCCGGTCAACCAGGCGGCGACGCTGATGTGCTCGGGCGTCACGGCCTATGGCGCGCTGAAGCGGCTGGTCGACCGCCCACGCCAGCGCAATCTCCTCCTGATCGGCCTCGGCGGCGTCGGCATGATGGGGCTGTCGTTCGCGCAAGCGATGTTCAAGCAGAACATCACCGTCGCCGATCTCTCACCGGCCGCACGCGAGACCGCGCTCAAGAACGGCGCGGCAGTCGCCTACGATCCTGCCGAGCCCGAAATCATCAGGCGCATCCTGAAGGAAACCGAGGGCGGCTTTGACGGCGTCGTCGATTTCGCCGGCAACGAGAAATCGATGGCGTTTGCGGTCGCGACCGTCGCGCGCGGCGGCAAGGTCGTGGTGTCCGGCCTGATGGGCGGAAATTTCAGCCTGCCGATGGTGCAATGGGTCTACAAGCGCATGACCATCGAAGGCTTCATGGTCGGCACGCTGGCTGAGGCCAAGGAACTGATGGCGCTCGCCCGCGCCGGCAAGATCAAGCCGACGCCGATGAAGGAAGAGCCGATGGCCGACGTCCAGAAGTGGATCGACGAACTGCGCGCCGGCAAGGTGGTCGGGCGCATCGTGCTGAAGAACTGAGGCGGCGCGCAGCCACCAACTCTCGTCATGGCCGAGCATAGCCGTCCGAAGGACGGCGTCGCTTTCGCTTGCCTATGTCCCGGCCATCCACGTCTTTCTTGCTGATGACGTAAGCCCGCAAGCGCAACTTCAGCCGCGCCGCGCCGCAGTGATCGCGGCGACGTCGATCCTCCTCATCTCCATCATCGCATCGAATGCGCGCTTGGCCTCGGCGCCGCCGACCGCCAGCGCCTCGGTCAGCACGCGCGGCGTGATTTGCCAGGAAACGCCCCATTTGTCCTTGCACCAGCCGCACGCGCTTTCCTGCCCGCCATTGCCGACGATGGCGTTCCAGTAGCGGTCGGTCTCCTCCTGATCGTCGGTGGCGATCTGGAACGAGAAGGCTTCGTTATGTCTGAACATGGGACCGCCATTGAGGCCGAGGCAAGGGACGCCGGCGACCGTGAAATCGACCGTCAGCACATCCCCCGCCTTGCCGGACGGATAGTCGCTCGGTGCGCGATGCACGGCGTGCACGGCGCTGTCAGGGAAGGTCTCGGCGTAGAAGCGGGCCGCAGCCTCGGCGTCCTTGTCGTACCAGAGACAGATCGTGTTCTTTGCCGTGTTCTTGGCCATCGCAAGTCCTTTCGGTTGCACTCCACAATAACGCTCATCCCTCTTCCGTTAGGATAGGCAGCCGTGTCGATGTGAGCTAAGGTTGTCGTTGATTTGATCGACCAAGCAAGCGAGGATTTTGTGCGCAGGAAGCTTTTTTGCATGGCTCTATCAGCCGTGCTGACAGGAAGTCTGGCCAGTCCCGGTATCTCCCAAACGACCAATACGCCGAAGAATCGGATTCCGCCTCACTTTGCCAAGGAGTGCGCCGCCAACATTGCGAAGGAATATCCATCTATCAAGATCGTAGGACCGTTTTCCGAGGGCTCTTTTGCGAGCCCCCTTTCACAGTGGGTTGCCAAAGGAAGGGTCGTTGTGATCGCTGCCCCTACGATATCCACGGGACTGTTCGGAACCAGCAAGAGAGCTGCCGGCTGCATCTATGACATTCGGGACAGCGCGCTTGTGTTCAGGAAAGTGGCCGGCCCGACGGAGTTTCCGGAGCGATACACGAGGGCGCCGGGGGACCCGCCGTAAGGCCGTCTCAGCAAGTAGCCCGCATGAGCGCAAGCGATATGCGGGACCGCTGGACGAAAGTGCCCCGGATGTCGCTTCGCTCATCCGGGCTACGCTCGCTGGATCAACGCCCGTCCGATCGGCTTCGGCTCCTCGCTGCGCAACACCAGCGACGTCGTCACCGCGCCGTGCCGAGCAACCGTATCGACGATCGTTTCAAGCTCCTGCGGCGACGGCACGAACACCTTGAGGATGAAGCAATCCTCGCCGGTCAGCCGCAGCACCTCCATGACATGAGGCATTTTCGCAAACTGCTTCAGGCAGGACTGGATATGCTCGTGCGTCGTGCGCAGGCGGATGACGGCCATCATCCGCAAGCCGAGCGCGGCCGGATTGATCTTCGCGGCATAGCCGGTGATGATCCCGCGCTCCTCCAGCCGCTTGACCCTTTCAGAAGTCGCGGGCTGCGACAGCCCGATTTTGCGGCCAAGCTCTGAAATCGCGATGCGCCCGTCCTCCTGCATCGCTTCGATGATCGCGATATCGGTCGGGTCCAGTGCGGGGGCAAAACTTTCTCGGGACATGAAGACCTTGAATCCATCGGCAGGAGGACGTCTTTTCCGATGATTGCCCATTCCAGGCGATAGCGGAAGCCGGCAGTTTCGCGCCGTTGCAACAACGACGGAGCTGACATGACCGACTTCATCATCCTGCCGGGAATTGGCGGATCGGGCGAGAAGCACTGGCAAACCCGATGGGAAACGAGCGACCCGCGCTGCCGCCGCTTCCAGCCCGCCGATTGGGACCGGCCCGATCTCAAGGACTGGATCGGTGCGCTGGATCGCGCCGTAGGTGCGGCGGCAAAGCCGCCGCTGCTCGTCGCTCACAGCCTGGCGTGTCTTCTGGTTGCGCACTGGCAGCAGGTTTCGACGGCAACGGTTGCGGGCGCATTCCTCGTTGCCGTTCCGAATCCGCAAGCGCCAACCTTTCCCGTCGAGGCCGCCGCTTTCGCCAATCCGCCAGCAACCAAACTCCGCTTCCCCTCGCTCGTCATCGCGAGCGCAAACGATCCCTACGGCACGATCGACTATGCGCGAGGAAGAGCGAGCCGATGGGGCAGCGGCATCGTGGAAGTGGGAGAGCTTGGCCACATCAACGAGACAAGCGGGCTTGAGGACTGGCCGCAGGGGAAAGCATTGTTCGCGGCATTTGCGGCGGGAGTCGCGGATTGAATGTGGGCCGCTTTTTCAGTCAAACTCCTTAAGGACACGTCCCGGGCGTCGGTGTGTGCTTGAGCGCCCGGCCGGCGGCGACGGCGGTCAACTTGCCGTCCCGAATGGACGGCGCGCCATTGATCAGCAGTGTGTGCACGCCGACGCTCAATTCGCGCGGGCGCACATAGTCCGCCTTCGGCGCGTAGCGCGCGGGATCGAACACCACGACATCCGCGAAATAGCCGGGCCGCAGGTAGCCGCGCCGATCGAGCTTGAAGATGTCGGCCGAGAGGCCGGTCGATTGACGGATGAACGTCTTCAGGTCGATGACATGCCGCTCCTGCACATAGACGGCGTATTTCCGCGGAAAGGTCGCGTACTGGCGGGGATGACCATCGGTGCCGTCAGAACCGGTGACGACCCAGGGCTGCTTCATGACCAGGTCGACGTCGCTGTCGATCATGTTGAACGAGGCGATCGAATCGCGGGGATTGGCGCGGAGAATCCGGACGGCGGCGTCGACCGGCTCGATCTTCCATTCTTCAGCCATTTCCGACAGCCGCTTGCCGGTCCATGGCCGGTCCACGCTGGTCAGCAGGATCGAATCCGCGCCACCACGGCGGCGCAAATTCTCGATCATCTCAGCGCGAATTTTCGCCATCGCCGCCGGCTCGTCGAAGCGCTGGATCATGGCCGGATAGCCGCCATCGACCGCCCAGCGCGGCACCAGCGCGGCGTCGAGGCTGGTGCTGGACGCCAGCCATGGATATTGGTCGGCCGTCACCTTCTGGCCGGTTGATCGTGCTTCTTCGATCAGGCGGATCACTTCCGGCGTTTTGCCTTGCAGATCGATGCCGAGCGCCTTGAGGTGCGCAAAGTGCACGGGAATTTCGGCCTCACGGCCGATCTGCAGCACCTCCCTCACCGAGTTCATGAGACCAATGGAGTAAGAGCTCTCGTCGCGCTGGTGGGTGTCGTAGACGCCGCCACGCCGGGCGGCCTCTTTTGCCAGCGCAACCACCTCGTCTGTCTTCGCAAAACTCTGCGGTGCATAGAACAGCCCGGCGGAAAGGCCGATGGCGCCATCGCACATCCCCTTGGCGACAAGCTTCTTCATGCGCTCCAGCTCGGAAGGCGTGGGCGCACGGGCATCCTTGCCCAGCACCGCCTCACGAACGGCGCCGAAACCGACATAGCTGACGACGTTGGTACCAATCTTCTGCGCTTCGAGCTGTGCCTGATCGGCGGCCACCTCGGGCACCCCCCGCCCGTCGACGCCGATGAATGTGGTTGAAACACCCTGCATCTGCCACGGCGCGTTCAGGCGTTTGGCCGGATCGCTAGAGCGGAGATAGCTCTCCGGATGGGTGTGAACGTCGATGAACCCGGGCGCGACAATCATGCCCTGTGCGTCGATGCTCGCTTTCGCGGTCGGCGCGCCGGCATGGGGCCCGACATAGACGATCCTGTCTTCGGTTACCGCAATATCGCCTACGAACGGCGCCTCGTCTCCACCGATGTAGATCGTCCCGCCGCTGATGACGATATCGGCTGTCTCTGCGGCAGATGCTGCGTTATTTGCGATGAGGCCGAAGGACACTGCGGCCAGCAGGACGGGGATGCACTTCACTCTGAAATCTCCGGCGTGGGGACAGGCGTGTCGGAAAAGCGCCGCGGTTCGACAGGCGTCGACCTCGGCCCGCATCTCCAGCACGCTTTGAGAACTGGTCGTGGATGTCGCTTCGCAGATTAATTCGCATCATCTGCATCATCCAATGCAAAATTCGCATTGGATGCGAGGTCTGCATTACGGTGACAGTGCACTTAATACTCAACTGAGTGCACTGTCACCGTGCCGTAACTGCGATTCCATCGGAGCGAAAAAAGGCCCCAGCCATCATCGATGGCTTGCCGCAGCATCGCTGTCCGCTGGGCGCGGCGTTTCCGTCGCCTCTCAGCTTGCCTTTGTTCCACTGCCTCTTCGCAAAGAAAGATGGTTTGAACCTGTGGTTTGGATCACACGACCGCCATCGCCGCAGTGCGAGTGTTGCTGCTGCCAATGGCTGACCGATCTGGCGACGCCGAAACCTTGATCGGGCGTCAAGTCGGAGTCGCATGACCGGTGTCGTTGAAGACCGGAGGATCCAATGTCTCCCATCCTGTGCCGATTGCTGACGCTTGTTCTGTGCTGTCTGCTCAGCGGAGCTGCCTCTGCCGGCGAGTTGCGGCAAAAAGTGTTCACGGCCAAATCCTACGCAGGTTCGCGCGACCGCCACTATCAGGTCTTCGTGCCGTCCAGCTACACGGGACAGGATGCGGTGCCGCTGGTGATGATCCTGCACGGCTGCCGCCAGACCGAGGCCAACATGATCAACGAGACGCGCTTCAAGGATCTGGCGGAGCGCGACAACTTCATCGCGATTTACCCCTTCATCACCTCGTATGACGGCATGCGCGAGACGAATTGCTGGGGCTTCTTTCTCGACCAGCACATCCACAAGGGTGCCGGCGAGGTCGAGGACCTGCACCAGATCGCGCTCGAGATCGAGGCCGAATTGAAGATCGATCCTATCAGGCGCTATGTGACCGGCCTGTCCTCCGGCGCCGGAATGGCGGTGGCGCTCGCCGTCGCGCACAGCGACTATTTTGCCGCGGCCGGCTCGGTCGAAGGCTTGCCCTACGCGGAGACTTCCTCCGCGGTGGGTTTCGTCTGCGCCAATCCCGGGAGTTTCAAGCCGGTCTCCACCAATGTGGCCGCGATGAAAGCGGAGCAGCAGCAGCCCGAGGAGCAGCGTCCCGTTCCGATCATTGCCATTCATTCGCGCAACGACTGCGTCGTCAATAAACTGGCCTCCGAGAACATACGGGATTCCTGGATCCGCCGTTACGAACTGAGCCCCTCTCCGACTGCGACACTGGATTGTACGGCCGAAGGCGTGCCCTGCACCCAGACGAGGTATGGCAGCCCGCAGCGCTCCGTGGTCGAGACCGTCTTTTACGAAGGCAAGCGTGGCGATTTCATCGGCACCGGTACGCACTATTGGGTCGGCGACAACAGCGGACAATTCGCCGATCCGACCGGGCCGAGCGCCAGCGAGTTGCAGTGGGCTTTCTTCAAGGCGCATCCGTTCCGCGAGGCCCCGCCCCCGTCGATCTCGATCAGCGCGGCTCAGGCCACCGGAAATTCGATCAGCGTGAACGGGACGGCGTCCGCCGCCGCGGGCTCGGTTGCGAGCGTGACGGTGCGGCTCGATGGCCGCTTTCCTCAACCGGCGAAAGCTGCGTCCGGCACCAGCAACTGGACCGTGACGTTCGACAACCTGCCGATGGATGCCATCTACGTGCCGGTCGCGACCGCGAAAGACAACGACGGCGCCAGCACGAACATATCAGGCAACCCGATCACGCTCGGATCGCCCCCGCCGAATGCCCCACCCAGCGTCACGATCAGCAGCGCCTCGGTCAGCGGCGACTGCATCACGGTGACGGGCTCGGCATCCGATCCCGAGGGACAGCTCGCCAATGTCGGCGTCGAGCTGGGCACGCGACCGCGAAAACCCGCAGCCGTGAGCCAGGACAAGTTCAAATACGGGGAATGCGGCTTGCCGGGAGGCACCTACGCGACCCGCGCCCAGGCCACGGACCGCGCCGGCGCAACCAGCCCGGTCAGCTCGGGCCCCGACGTGACCGTGAGCAATCTGCAGGCCGTGACCGCCAACTGGCAGGCCCACATGGGTGCCGGCAGGCTACGGGTCTACTCGGCGCCGTGCGCGAGTATTGGCTTCGGCTCATGCGATCAGGGATTTTCCGAGATCTTCCTCGCCAACCAGTTCAATCCCTTCCCGATGCACAGGAAGGCGACCTCCAAGGACTGGTATGTGCGGCCGGAGAGCATACCGTGAGGAAATTACGGTGACAGTGCTGGACCCGGAATGATTTCCTCTGCAGGTGCGCAGAGCATCTGTATCCCATTTGCAAGAACTACGCTGCGCGCTCTCTCAGCCTGTCAATCCATTCGCCGTGCAGGCCATGAAGAGCATCCTCAATTGGCCATCCGGGTGAAGTCTCGATTAGGTGAAGCAGCGACCAGGCAAGCCCGAAACAATCATCTGGTCCAAACAGCCGCACCAAAGCTCTTGCCTCATCATCAGTAATCGGTGTTTGAACTTTGGCGAGCAACGCCTCCACCTCCTGCAACCCCGGCGCAGCGGCAACACTTGAGCTAGGCAATGGGCCGATTTGAACAAGGCGCTCAACGGCTGGCTGCATCATCGTTCTACTTTCCCGTCAGCTCCGGCAAGGCTTGGCGATAGTAGTGCGTAGCCCGCATGAGCGCACGCGATATGCGGGACCGCACGACGAAAGGCCCCGGATATCGCTTCGCTCATCCGGGCTACGCTTGCTTTGGCTCCTGCGATCAGGGATTTTGCGAAATCTTCCTCGCCAACCAGTTCAATCCCTTCCCGCTGCACAGGAAAGCGACCTCCAAAGACTGGTATGTGCGGCCGGAGAGCATTCCCTGAGATTACGGAGATTGCGGTGACAGTGCACTTAACCTGTCAGTGATGTCCACAGAGCCGCTACGTCTCAATTCAGTGCACTGTCGGTGTAATCCAACATGCATAATGCGTAACTTCCGTGCCGTGCGAACCCTATTCGGGCAGCCCGGCCTTGATCAACGCCTCCAGGAGTTCGGCTCTAAGTTTGGGCGAGAAATGCGGGGCGGCGAAGGTTGAGCGCCTGAACTCCGGAATCTGAAGGAGGACCTCCGCCATCAGCTTTCGAGCATCTTCCAATCGTCCCGCGCCTACGTAGCACAGAATGGCCTGAACCCTTCCCACAACATGCGCCGGAGGGAGAGCCCGGACCGCCTTATCTATCCACTCACCCGCTTTGTCATGCCTGCCGGCACTATGATGAGCTAAAGCAAGTCCCAGCAGCGCATTATATTTGAATGGATCATGCGGGTTAAGGCGTAGCGATTGTTCAAGCTGCGCAATAGCTGCATCGGATTCGCCCTGCCAACTTCGAACAAGGCCTCGAGAGTGAAGCGCTCGTGCAAAATTTGGGTTTGATCGGATGGCGCGCTCCATCAATTCGATCCCCGCGTCTTGATCGAGCGCAAACCAGAACAGGAGAAAACCGACCGCGGTTAGTGAAAGAGCATCATCTGCTCCAAGTTCCTTTAGACGATCTGCAAGCTGCAGTACCCGGGCATTGTCTCCTGCGATGTCTTGAGGCCACTTGTTGGCGCGTCGCCAGGCGATGCAAATTGCAACTCCGCCGTATGCCGGCGCAAAGCTGGGATCCAGCGCGATTGCTTGTTCGAAGTGCCCCTCAGCTACATCGTTATTTTCTGGTGTGGTGGGGAAATGAATATGCTGCGAACCACGATAATATGCCGTTACGGCGTCTATTTTGCCGGTGCGCGTACGGCTCGCTCGTTCGATTTCGGCACGATCAACTTCCGGCGCAATGGCGCCTACCACCTGTTGTGCGATCTTGTCCTGCAGATCGAAAATGTCTCCGAGATCGCCGTCAAATCGCTCAGCCCATAGATGCGCCCCAGTTCCGGCATCGATCAATTGTGCGTTGATCCTTACCTGCTTGCCTGACCTTCGTACGCTGCCCTCCAGCACATAGCGAACGCCAAGCTCCCGTCCGATGCACTTGATGTCGACCGCTTTGCCCTTGTAAGCGAATGAAGAGTTGCGTGCGATAACAAAGAAAGCCCTGAAGCGTGACAGCGCGGTGATGATATCGTCAACCAAGCCGTCAGCGAAGTACTCCCGCTCTCGCTCAGCGGAGAGGTTTTCAAATGGCATTACGGCGATCGAGGGCTTATCGGACAGGCCACAAGCTTCTGTCGGAACGGGGAGTGAGCCGTTTGAGGTTACGGGACCATCCCCCTCAACCAGTTCGCGCACCAGTCCGACAAACCGAAATCCCTTCCTTGGTAGCGTCTTGATCAACCGCTGCTCGTCGCCGGTATCGCCAATCGCAATCCGTGCCGAGTTGAGGCGAGTCGTCAGCGCAGCATCTGAGACAGCCCGGCCGTTCCAAATGACGCCGATGAGGTCGTCCTTGCTGACGACGCGCTCCCTGTTACGGATCAGGTAGTCCAGCAGATCGAACGTCTGCGGCGCGACCGACACGAGATCCGCTCCGCGATGCAGCTCGCGCCGGTCAATGTCGAACGTGTACTCCTCGAAGAGATAGCGCACCCTTCCGATCCTTTCGGTGGCAGGCGCCTCGCGCAGTACTTCGGAAGAATAAGCTGCCGATAAGGAAAATGTAAGCCGAACGTCAAGCGAGCCGGCTGAAGCCGTGGGAGCTTCACCCGAGTGGAAGCGACACTCAGGGAGACGTCACGATGAGCACGACTTACGGCGCGCGAGAGTTGGGATCGACCGCCGCATCGATTCACCGTGTATCCGATTTCAGGAAATATTGGGCTGCGCTTCAGGAATGGAATGAACGCCGGAAGTTACGCGCTGCCCTGGACCATCTGAGCGACTGGGAGTTGATGGATATCGGGATAACGCGTGGCGAGATCGACTATGTTGCCTCCCATCGCTCTATCGACCCGCGGGGCATCCAACCCGCGGAATGGATCCGGTACCTGCCAACGGTGGACGGTCAGATCGGGCCCTTCCAGAGGCACCGATAGTCAGATGCAAGGCAGTCCGCACGAGCGAAGCGGTAAGCGGGACCGCCAAACGTAAGAGCCCCGGATATCGCTTCGCTCATCCGGGCTACGCTTGCTGCTCTTCCGGCTTGGTCCAGGTCGTCGAATGACGCTACAACCGCCCAGCGCAGGCAAATCAGAGCGAAGCAAATGGACCCAGAGATCATACTGCTGAACGTTCAGCGGTCCGGAGGGGAGAAGATTAGTGTTTGCTTGAAGCTGACAGAGCTGGATCGGGATATCTGTCGGCTCGCGGTCGCCTGGCCTGTTGGCGGTCCGGAACGCACATTCGACGCGCCGGACTTCTATGAGTGCCTTCGCGCGTTTCGACGTGTCGTCGAACCAGAAGGATTTCGCGTTCTTTGTCAGGGAGCACGACCGAATGTCTGCCCATCAGGGATGTCGAGTGCCGCTGGCGCCTGGAAGTGCTGGGCGCACAAGTTCGGAGAACCGGCAGCGAGCAGAGATCAACTTGTTGAAACATTCGACCCCGTAGAGGATATCAACGGCGTCGGCACGGTCGCCGAACAGGATGAGTGGATCGCGCGTCATTGGGAGGAGTTCAAAGTGCGCACTTCCGCCCGATAGGTTCAGGAATTGCGCGAACGGTGCACTGGATCGCTTTCGCTCGCACGACTTTCTCCGCCGCCCCAATCACTGATTTGCCCCTCCTGGCAAGAAACATATTCCACCCCCTCTCAAAATTTTTCGCTTAACGCGGCACCCAAATCAAACCTACAACTCCCGCTATCCCGTCCCGCTCAGAGGGGCGTTGGCCAGCGTCACGAACGTTGGGGCGGGTGGCGGTGGACGCGGCAGCGTTCGGGCGCGCGATGGGTTCGCAGGGCGGTTCTTCCGTGAGCGGACGTCGCGCGCAGCGACCGGCGCTTAAACGCCTCGGCGAAAACTTCTTCCGGCAGCATGCGGGCCGGTCGGAGCGCTTCGGTCCGGGGAAGCTGCGGACGGCAAAACCGCGCGGTCCTGGCACCCGTTGCTGGTGTCAAGCCGATGGAGATTGTCGGGCCCGACCGGGCCTCGTGCAATCGCCAATCCGTCGGCGACGGAGGCCAGAGGAATTCGGCTCCGGGGAGAACGCGGCATAAGCGTTAAAACCACCGCGCAGGGAAAGCCGGGTGTTCCGGCGCACCTGCGGTCTGCCGTGTGCATTGTTGTGCGCACGACTGCGGGTGTCATGGGCACCCGGCTTTCCCTGCGCCCTCTGATTTCTGGGGGTATCGTCGATGCAAAACTTCGGACGCGATACGTCGCGAGATCGCGATGTCGTATCCGGCGCCAGCCACACCTGTCGAAAACAGCACGACGCGCGGCGGCGCACCGGCATACCCCTTCCGGGCATCCTGTTTGCAACGCCGCGCTGCTTTTCGGAGAGCGCGCTGCCTGATAACCTGCCGGCGTTTCTTTATGAGGTTTTATTAGAGATGTGCGGGGCCATTGGGGGTAGCTGGAGGTATTGGGCGCTGGCGCTGTTGGCCGCCCTGCTCTTCGCGACGCCCGCCGCCGCCGAAAAGCGCGTCGCACTCGTCATCGGCAACTCCGCTTATCAAAACGTCACGCGGCTCGATAACCCGCGCAACGATGCGGCGCTGATGGCAGAGACGCTGTCCGGTCTCGGCTTCACGCTGATCGGCGGCCGCGCCCAGCTCGATCTCGACAAGCCGGCGATGGATATCGCCGTGCAGAACTTCGGCCGCCAGGTGCAAGGCGCCGACGTCGCGCTGTTCTATTATGCCGGCCACGGCGTGCAGGTGTCCGGCTCGAACTATCTTGTGCCCGTCAGCGCCAACCCTGTGCGCGAGGCCGATGTCGATTTCCAGATGGTCGACGTCAACCTCGTGCTGCGGCAGATGCAGGGTTCGGGCACGCGGCTCAACATGGTGATCCTCGATGCCTGCCGGAACAATCCGTTCGGCGCGCGCGGCTTGCGTGCTTCCGACGGCGGTCTCGCGCAGATGCGCGCGCCCGAGGGAACGCTGATCTCCTACGCGACGCAGCCCGGCAATGTCGCGCTCGACGGCACCGACGGCCACAGCCCCTACACCAGGGCGCTGGCATCGACGATCAAGCAGGCCGGGCTCGATATTTTTCAAACCTTCAACCAGGTCGGCCTTGCGGTGAAGCGCCAGACCGGCGGATCGCAGCAGCCCTGGGTGTCGTCCTCGCCGATCGACGGCAATTTCTATTTCGTGCCCCCTGCTCCGGCACCGCAACAGGTCGCCGTCGCGCCGCAGCCCCAGCCGCTGACCTCGACGCTGCGCCCGGATCCCGATCGCACGCCGATCAAGGATCCCATCCTGCTGCGCGAACTGAGCGATCGCCTGTTCGAGCTCAATTACGATCCGGAGCCGCTCGACAGCAAGAACGGCATGCGGGTCGCGATCTCCAAGTTTCAGGAGAAGGTGAAGATGACGCCGACCGGCGACGCCACCGAAGGCGTGCTGACGCGGCTGCGCAAGATGGAAGATTTGAAGCCGTGGGGCTCGATCGTGTTCGGCCCGGACAGCGACAAATGGGGCATGTCCTGGAATCATTCGTCGCGGCGGGCGGCGATCGACGACGCGCTGAAGAAATGCGGCACCAGCAAATGTCCGATCGAACTGAGTTTCTACGGCGCGCGCTGCGGCGCGTTTGCGATCTCGGGCAAGTCGTGGTCGCTGGTGCAGCGCGACACCGTGCAGCGCGCCAAGGACGCGGCGCTTGACGAGTGCGGAAAGACTGGCAAATCTTGCCGCATTATCGGCGCGGTCTGTGCGGATGGATCGGGCCGCTAAATTTTTGGTTCAAGTGATTGGAAACATCTGCTTATGCGTATTGCCGTCCACCGCTCGATCTGGATTGTCTTCTTGGCCATGTTGGCCTCGGTTGCATTCGGCGCCGGCCCTGCGCACGCGCAATCCGGCAGCGCCGGCGGCAGTATCGGCAACGACGAAAAATCGCTGTCCGGTTCGCGCGAACCGCCTCGCGCAGCTGAATCGGAAAGGCCCGCACGACGCAGCAAGCCCGAGGCAGATGAGCCGCGCCGCGCTTCGCAGGGCAGCGGTGGAGGTGTTGGCAGTTTCGACGGCGCGTGGGTCGTCAACAGCGTAGGCACCACCTGCTCCGGCAGCAGCCGCAACGCGGTCGTGGTGAGCAGCGGCAGAATCATCGGCCAGGGTGTGAGCGGACGGGTCAGCCCAAACGGCGCAGTCAACGCGATCAACAATTCCAGCGGCGTCACCGCCACCAGCGTCGGCCGACTTTCCGGCCGAAGCGGCTCCGGGACTTTCAGGCAATCCGATGGATGCAGCGGCCGATGGACAGCATCCAAGCAGTAGATTCATGAATCTGGCTGGTGCCCACCGATCCGATTGGAAGATGCAGTTATGAAAAGCAGATCTCCAGGTTTGATCAGGTCTTGCCTGTTCTCCGTCTTGCTGCTGACCGCATTCGGATCGGGCCATGCGTCGGCGCAATCCGGCAGCGCCGGCGGCAGCATCGGCAATGACGAAAAATCGCTGTCCGGCTCGCGCGAGGCGCCACGCACCGTCGAACCCTCAAAACCGGCGCGCCGCGCCAAACCCGAATCCGACGAGCCGCGCCGGGCGTCGCGAAGCGGTGGAGGCGGCGGCGGTGGTGGCGGAGGTAATTTCGACGGCTCCTGGGTTTCCGTTGCCGTGGGCTCGCCATGCGGCAGCGCAACCGAGCGATTCGTCATCTCCGGAGGCCGGATTTCGGGCGAATTGAGCTCCGGATCGGTCAGCGCCAATGGCGCGACGCGGAGCGGCGGATCGGTCCAGGGTTTGAGTTGGACCAGCACCGGACGTTTCTCGGGCCGGAGTGGCTCCGGCTCGTTCACGCGGTCGGACGGATGTACCGGACGTTGGACGGCTTCTAAACAGTAGAAGCCAGTTTTCCACCTATTTTTCATGGCTTTAGCCCGCCTCGATTGAGGCAGCGCGCAAGCCGCAATTAAACCCCAACCGCTCCGAAATTGCGGCTCATTGCGACCCAAGTCTGTGACCAGATTGGGCGCATCAAGCGTCGCGTTGCGTAAGCGTTGCCGGGGTTATCTATGTCGTATCGTTCCGTGAAATCCGTCCCGGCGTTCGTTGCCGGCATTGTGGCAGCAACCAACCTGGCCACCATGACGGATCTCCGGGCGCAATCGGCGGAACAGGCCGCGGAAGCCTCGACGCAAGTCGCGCAAGCCGCGACGGATAGCTGCCTGTCATCGCCGAAGGGCGCAACACCCGCGGGCAGCCACTGGTACTATCGCATCGATCGCACGACCAAGCGCCAGTGCTGGTACCTGCGCGAAGAGAGCGACAAGGCCGACGACAAGTTCGCCCGCGCCGCGCCGCCTGCGTCGGCACCTGCGCCGTCTTCGGCCGCAGCGGAAGGACCGCAGCCGGCTGCACGCAAATCAATCTCGGACGCGCGCGCGGAATGGGTCTCCCAGCCGCCCCGCGCCGAGCCCGTCAAGGCCGATCCGCGAACGACCGGCACGGTGCTCGCCGAGAACAGCCAGCGCGGTAGCATGCCGAACGTGCTGGCGCCGTCGCCGCTGTCGTCAATGCGCTGGAACGATGCGCCGACCGCCGCGACCGTTTCGACCACGCCGGCCTCGCTCCAGGTGGCCGCCGCCGCAACGCCCGCAACAACCCAGCCGCCGCCGGCTCCGGCCGCGGAAGTGCAGCAGCCCGTGGTGGATCAGGTCACGCCTGCCCCGGCAGAACCGATGACGGCGGCAAAGCCGACCGCGTCGCTGCAGATGCTGTTTCTCGTCATCGCCGCCGCGCTCGCGCTCGCCGGCCTCATCGTCAGTGCGATGGTGAGGATCGGCCGCATGCGGGCCCGCCGCGCCATGCGCAAGAAGCGGCGCAAGATGTGGGATTCCGCCCGCACAAGGCGCGCGCCCCAACCCTCGCCGCAGCCGATGTTCCAGGACGAAGACGCCCGGCCGCGCCGCCCCGCCGTCGCCGTGCACAATACGCACGTTCCGCAGGAACGAGCAGCGCGCGTTCCCCAGGAACGAGCAGCACGCGTTTCGCAGGAGCGAGCAGCACGCGTGCCCCGCGAACGGCCGCGCGCGCCCCAATCATACGCGCCACAGGAGCGCGTGCGCGCCCCTCAGGAACGGCGACCGGCGCCGCAGGATCGCGATCGCGAACAGCAGATGACGGAAATGCTGGCCCGCCTCGCCCGCAGCGCGCAGACCTGACCGGAACGGAAGAGCCGGCTATTTTTCGAGCTGCCGCTGCAGCTTGCGCACGAACTCGGTGAGACCGGTGCGGCGCTCACGCTTGAGCCGCTCGGCCTTGAGGATCGACTGTACCTCAGCGAACGCGTCATCGACGTTCTGGTTGACGACGATATAGTCGTACTCTGCCCAGTGGCTGAGTTCGTGGGTAGCGCGGCTCATGCGCCCGCGAATCACCTCGTCCGAATCCTGCGCCCGTGTGTGCAGCCGTTTCTCGAGATCCGCGGCGGACGGTGGAAGGATGAAGACGCGGACGACATCCACGCTGGCCTTCTGATGCAGCTGCTGGGTGCCTTGCCAGTCGATGTCGAACAAAACGTCCTGTCCCGCCGACAATGCCGCTTCGACCGGTGCGCGCGGCGTACCGTAGAGATTGTCGAATACAGTCGCCCATTCGAGCAGTTCGCCCTGGTCCACCATTTTCTCGAATTTCGGCTTGTCGACGAAGAAATAGTCGCGTCCCTCGACCTCGCCCGGCCGCATCGCGCGCGTCGTAGCCGAGACCGACATCTTCAGCCCCGGCTCGCGCTCAAGCAGCATCCGCGACAGCGTCGTCTTGCCCGCGCCAGACGGCGACGACAGCACGAACATCAGCCCACGCCGTTCAACCCCGTCGAAACCACCAGCCGTCATCGGTCACTCCAGATTCTGGACCTGCTCGCGAAATTGCTCGACGACGTTTTTCATCTCGAGCCCGGTCTGGGTCAATTCCAGATCGTTCGACTTGGAGCAGCAGGTATTGACCTCGCGGTTGAATTCCTGGGCCAGGAAGTCGAGCCGCCGCCCGACCGGTCCGCCCTTGCCGATCATCTCGCGCGCCTGCGCGACATGCGAGGCGATGCGGTCGAGCTCCTCGCGAATGTCGGCCTTGGTCGCGATCAGGATCGCTTCCTGATTGAGCCTGTCAGCGTCGAAGCGTTCGGAAGTTTCCAATAGCGCCGCCACCTGCTCGGCCAGACGCGCCCTGATCGCCTCCGGCTTGCGGCCCGGTGCGGCCTCGGCCTTCTTCGCCAGCCGCTCGATCTCGTCCATGCGCTGATTGAGGATTTGCCCGAGCGTCGCGCCTTCGCGGCGGCGCATCTCGACGAGGTTGCCGAGCGCCTGCTCGAAAGCCATGGCTGCCGCCTCCCTCGCCGCCTTGTCTTCCGCCTCGTCGCTTTCGGGTTCGACGACCTCGATCACGCCCTTGATGCCGAGCAGCCCGTCGATGCTCGGCGCCACCGCGTCGATCCGGGCAGCAAGCTCGCCTGCAACCTTCACGACCGACGCGAGCACGTCTTCATTGATGCGCACGGTCGAGATCGCATTGGCGCGCTTGACGCTGAGATTGGCGTAGACCGTGCCCCGCGACAGCACGTCGCCGGCGCGCTTCTTGGCCAGCGCTTCCAGTTCGTCCCAGCCGGGCGGCAGGCGCAATCGCAGATCAAAGCCCTTGGCGTTGACCGACTTCAATTCCCATTCGAACGTATAGGGACCGCTGGCGCCGTGGCTTCGGGCAAAACCGGTCATGCTCGATAGCGCCATCGCGTAACATTCTCCTGGAATTTCGAGACTCGAAAGGGACGGCGCGACCTTAAGCCGATTTCCGCCAAAGTGGAATTGCGTTCCGGCGGGAGCCGGAACACCTGCACAACCCGCCGGGCGTCAGCGCTGAGCCACCGGCGTGGTGGTCGACTGCGCGGCACCCTGGCGGCCCGGTGCTGGTGTCGGTGCCGCCGCAGGCGCCGGGGGTGTTGCCGGACGCGGGGGCTTTTTCTGCCCTCCCGGCCGCGGCGTGGTTGCGGTCGGGTTGGTATCGGCCGGTGCGCCGGCCGCCGTCGGCGGCGGTGCATCCTCAGATGGCTCGACGGTGTCGTTCTGGATCGCCTTCTCCAGCGCCCGGAGCTTGGCGACGTTTTTCTGGTGCGCGTCGTAGGTTTCGGTGAAGGTGTGCCCGCCCGTTCCGTCCGCCACGAAGAACAGGTCGCGCGTGCGCGCCGGGTTGGCGGCGGCTTCAAGCGAGGCCCGGCCCGGATTGGCGATCGGTCCGGGCGGCAGGCCTTCGATGACGTAGGTGTTGTAGGGCGACGGCTGCGTAATCTCGCTGCGCCTGATCGGCCGGCCCAGCGTTCCCTTGCCGCCGACCAGGCCGTAGATGATGGTCGGATCGGACTGCAGCTTGATCCGCTGACGCAGGCGATTGGTGAATACCGCCGCCACGCGGCTGCGCTCGTCGGCGCGGCCGGTTTCCTTCTCGATGATCGATGCCAGCGTGATGAGTTGCTCCGGCGACCTGACCAGAACGTCCGGATTGCGGCGCTCCCAGATTTCCGCAAGCACCCGTTTCTGGGTCTGCTGCATGCGCTGGATCACCTGCTCGCGCGTGGTACCGCGCGGGAATTTGTAGGTCTCGGGCAATAGCGTGCCCTCACGCGGTATTTCCCGCACCGAGCCGGCGAAGATGTCGTTGTCGAGCAGGCGCGTCACGATCTGTTCGGAGGTCAGACCTTCGGGAATCGTGACAGCGTGCTGCACCACCTTGCCCTCGACGATGGTGGCGATGACATCGCGCAGGCTGGCATTCTTCTGGAAGGAATATTCGCCGGGCTTGAGGTCGGAGCTCGCCTTCAGCGCAAACACGCCGCCGATGAATGCCCACGGATTGACGTTGATCACCCCTTCACGCAGCAGCACATCGGCAATGTCGCGCTTGCCGGCGCGCGCGGGAATGTTGACGATCTTGTCTTCCTTCAGCGGGCCCGGCGTTTCCAGGATCTGCCGGCCGTAATAATAGACCGCGCCCGCCCCGATCATGAGAATGATCAGGATGGTGAAGATGGCGTTGCCGACCACGACGAAGGGATTGCGGGCGCGTTCCGATCGCCTCGGCGGCGGCGGCACCTGCTCCGGCTCCAGCGCAGCGCGCGGACTTCGTGGTGAAATGGGCGGCCTCTCACTCATCGATGCAACCTGAATCCCGTCGGTTCAATCGCGGCCGAGCAATCCTCTGCCCGGACGATAGCATACGCCCACATGTAGAAGTCATCGCCGAATACGGCAAAACGGTGGAGTAGTTCGAAACACTTGCTAGTCAGCCACACGCCTAACGATCACGGAGGCATTGGTACCCCCGAAACCGAAGGAATTCGACAGCGCGACGTTAATCTCGCGCTTGCGCGCTGTCTGCGGCACCAAATCGATCACCGTTTCAACCGACGGATTTTCCAAATTGATGGTAGGCGGAGCAATATTATCGCGAATCGCAAGAATACTGAAAATGGCCTCGATCGCCCCGGCGGCGCCGAGCAGATGCCCGGTCGACGATTTCGTCGACGACATCGACACCTTCGAGGTGGCGTTGCCAAGCAGCCGCTCGACCGCGCCGAGTTCGATCTCGTCGCCGATCTGCGTCGAAGTGCCGTGGGCGTTGATGTAGTCGATATCGGATACCGCAATGCCGGCGCGCTTGATGGCCGCGCTCATGCTGCGGAAGCCGCCATCGCCATCCGGCGACGGCGAGGTGATGTGATAGGCGTCGCCCGACAGGCCGTAGCCGACCACTTCACAATAGATTCGCGCGCCGCGCTTTTTCGCGTGCTCATATTCCTCGAGCACGACGACGCCGGCGCCTTCGCCCATCACGAAGCCGTCGCGATCCTTGTCGTAGGGACGCGAGGCCTTTTGCGGCGCATCGTTGTAACCGGTCGAGAGCGCACGGGCGGCGCAAAAGCCCGCCATCGCCAGCCGGCAGATCGGAGATTCCGTGCCGCCGGCGACCATCACATCGGCATCGCCGAGCGCAATGAGACGCGCACCATCGCCGATCGCATGTGCGCCGGTCGAACAGGCCGTCACCACGGAATGGTTGGGGCCCTTGAGGCCATGCTCGATCGAGACATAACCGGAAGCGAGATTGATCAAACGCCCTGGAATAAAGAAAGGCGATACCCTGCGCGGACCGCGCTCCTTCAAAAGCAGCGACGTCTCGGCAATGCCGGACAGGCCGCCGATCCCGGAGCCGATCAGGGTCCCGGTCGCGCACTTGTCTTCTTCGGTCGAAGGATGCCAGTTGGCGTCGTCGAGCGCCTGGCGCGCCGCGGCCATCGCAAAGACGATGAAGTCGTCGACCTTGCGCTGTTCCTTCGGCTCCATCCACTGGTCGGGATTGTAGGTGCCGTCAGAGCCGTCGCCGCGCGGAATCACGCAAGCGATCTGGCTGGCGAGATCGGCGACCTCGAACGTGTCGATTTTCTTGGCGCCGCTCTGACCGTTGAGGATGCGCGCCCACGTTGTGTCAACGCCGCAGCCGAGCGGCGTAACCATGCCCAGCCCCGTGACGACAACACGCCTCATGTCAAAAACTCCAGCCCGAAACTGGCGGCCCAAAACAAGAAACCGGGGGACCGTTCGACAACGGCCCGTCCGGCTCTGTCTCTACCCGCCCGGGACGTCAGCTTTTCGCGTTCTTCTCGAGAAACTTCGTCGCGTCGCCAACGGTCAAAATCGTTTCGGCGGCGTCGTCGGGAATCTCGCAACCGAACTCTTCTTCAAATGCCATCACAAGCTCGACGGTGTCGAGACTGTCGGCGCCGAGGTCATCGATGAAACTTGCGTTGTCGACAACCTTATCGGGTTCAACACCGAGGTGTTCGACCACAATCTTCTTAACCCGCTCGCCAATCTCACTCATCGTTCAACCTCGTGCTTGTTCCAATGGACCCGACCCCAAGACGCTTCAGAAACGCTACGAGCTATCGTGGTCGTTAAACTTCCTTCGCTATCGCATAGTCTTGATTCGGCACGTTGGTAGCCGACAAAGCCCCGGCGAACGGCAGGCGTCGCCACGCCAATATACAGGGTTTCAAAATCCTGCAATGGCCTTGTTTGCCCATCCGTCGAGGGTTCGGTTACCATACTTCCCAAGCCCTGACTACAACCTCCACCACCCAGGCGAAACGGCCTTTGGCCGCATCGATCGGGGCAATAACCCGCTCAAATCATGGCCATTCCGCCGTTGACGTGAATCGTCTGGCCGGTGACGTAACCCGCCTCGTTCGAGGCGAGATAGACGGCCGCCGCGGCGATGTCCTCGGGTGTCCCCAGCCGCGCCGCAGGAACCTTTGCCAGAATGGTCTCGCGCTGCTTGTCGTTGAGCGCATCCGTCATCGGCGTCTTGATGAAGCCCGGCGCGATGCAATTGGCGGTCACGTTGCGCTTGGCGTATTCCGCGCCCAGCGTCTTGACCAGGCCGATGATTCCCGCCTTCGACGCGGTGTAGTTGGCCTGGCCGGGATTGCCGGTCACGCCGACGATCGAGGTGATCGCAATGATCCGGCCGAAGCGCTTGCGCATCATCAGCTTGGTTGCGGCGCGGGCGAGACGGAAAGTCGCAGTCAGATTGACCTGGATGACGTCATCCCAATCCTCGTCACGCAACTGCACAAAAAGATTGTCGCGCGTGATGCCGGCATTGGCGATCAGGATGTCGACCTGCCCCATCGCGGCTTCCGCCGCCGGCACCAGCCCCTCGACTTGCGCGCTGTCGGAGAGATTGCAGGGCAGCACGTGAACGCGATCACCAAGCTTGCCGGCAAACGACTCCAGCACCTCGCGGCGCGTGCCGGAAATTGCGACCGTCGCCCCCTGCGCGTGCAACGCTTGCGCGATCGCCCCACCAATGCCGCCGGTCGCGCCGGTCACCAGCGCCGTCCTACCTGTCAAATCGAACATCAATCTCTCCTTCCCGGGAGCTTAGGCCGAGGCCGCCAATGCATCCTTGGCGGCGGCAATGTCGTTGGGTCCCCCGACCGACACGCCGACGGCGCCGTCGGCGATACGCTTCACCAGCCCGCTCAGCACCTTGCCGGCGCCGATTTCGAAGAACCGCGTCACGCCATGCGCTGCCATGTACGCCACCGACTCGCGCCAGCGCACGGTGCCGGTGACCTGCTCGATCAGGCGGCGGCGGATCTCGTCGGGATCGGTGATCGGCGAAGCCAGCACGTTCGACACCAACGGCGAGGCCGGCGCCTTGATCGTCACACCGGCCAGCGCCTGCGCCATCGCGTCCGCGGCGGGTTGCATCAACTTGCAATGGAACGGCGCTGATACCGGCAGCAACATCGCGCGCTTGGCGCCCTTGGTCTTGGCGATTTCCACGGCGCGGTCAACAGCCGCCTTGTCACCGGACACCACCACCTGCCCGCCGCCATTGTCGTTGGCCGCCTGGCAGACCTGACCTTGCGCGGCCTCGCCAGCGACGGCCATCGCAGCCTCATAGTCGAGCCCGAGCAACGCGGCCATCGCGCCGGCGCCGACCGGCACCGCCTTTTGCATCGCAAGACCGCGGGTACGCAGCAGCCGCGCGGTGTCGCTAACGCTGAGGCTGCCGGCTGCGGCCAGCGCGGAATATTCGCCGAGCGAATGGCCAGCGACAAACGCCGCATCCCGCCCGACGGAAAAGCCCGCTTCGGTCTCCAACACCCGCAGCGTGGCGATCGATACCGCCATCAGCGCCGGCTGGGCATTCTCGGTAAGCTGGAGGGTCTCCGCGGGACCATCCCAGATGATCGCCGTCAGCTTCTCGCCGAGTGCCGAATCAACCTCGTCGAACACCGCGCGCGCGGCCGGAAAGGCTTCCGCGAGGGCCTTGCCCATGCCGACCGCCTGGGAACCCTGCCCCGGAAATGTAAATGCAGCCGTCATCGGCGCTCCCTCATAAGATTGGGGCCGTAAGACACTGACCGAGGCCGGGATGTCAAGCCGCGCTGCGAGATGGCGCAGGGCTGCGGAAGATCGGGGATCGTGGCGGGCAGGCTCAGCGTTCCTGCAGCGCCAACCGGGCGCCCAAAGCGCAATAGATGCCGCCAACGACCCTGCCCTGCCATTTCAGCACGGTGGGGTTTCGACGGAGAAAGTCGCCTAGCCGCCCCGCACACACGGCAAAGACTACGGTGCTGACGAGCCCCAACAGGACGAAAAGGATACCCAGGATCGTCAGTTGAAGCGTAACCGATCCGTTTTCGGGCACGACGAACTGGGGGAGAAACGCAAGGAAGAAAAGCGCGGTTTTTGGGTTCAGCACCTCGGCCAAAATGGCCTGCCGGAACGCCTGACCGGCCGAGATCGGTAGTGCGCTGGCCGTCAGGTTGACCGGCGCTCTCTCAAGGATCGCCCGGATACCGAGGTAAACGAGATAGGCCGCACCAATGTATTTGATGATGCTGAACAGCATCGCCGAAGTGGCAATGATCGCCGAGATGCCGACGATCGCCATGAAGGTGTGAATCAGGTCGCCGGCCGCGATTCCGACGCCGGTCGCTATTCCCGCCTTTGTCCCCGAACTCGTTGCCCGTGCGACCGTGAGGAGCGTGGCAGGACCCGGAATGAAAACAAAGCCGAGCACAACCGCCGCATAGGCAAGCAAGGTGGTCAGATCGATCATTCGCGCAAGTCCCTCCACGGCCGATGGCACTCAACGCCATCACCTAAGGGGTAAGCAAGGTGTTATCTAGAACCCGCCTGTGGCCTGGTCGCCACCAACCTCTGCCGCCCCGGCCCGCGCCCGGCGCGCGATGCTTGTCAGTTTGCCTGGGCGGTCCTCATGGTTGGGTTTGGCGGTCGCGAGCCGCAGCACCGCGGAGTAGCCCGGCTGCACCTCCATCCGCTCCGCATACCGGCTGTCACTGAGAATGCGGTGGACCCTCGGCAGGTTGTAGCAGGGCACGTAGAACAGCAGATGATGCTCGAGGTGGTAGTTCACGTAGTAAGGCGCGATGAACAGCCGCTCGAGGAAATTGGCGTGCGTGGTGCGGGTATTGCGCAAGGGATCGTTTGAGTCGGGAACGACGGCATGCTCGGCAATGTTGCGGATACGCGTAATCACCATCTGCCAGGTGAGCAGCGGCAATAGCCACAACAGCGGATAGGCCCACCACACGCCGGCGGCGGCAAGGCCCGCAAACATCACGGCATTGACCGCACATTGCGGGCCAAGCTTTTCCCAGAAATGCGCCGCGCGCCGCGACAGCGGCCATTCCTTCGGCCCCAGCGCATTCAAGAACTGCGCCTTGCGCTGCTGGTAGCCGGTCTGGCCGGTGATATCGCGGAAGAACTTGCGGCGGTAGCTCATCGACGTGATCGGAAACGGCGCCGACAAGATCAGATCGGGATCGTCTTCCTGCTGCGTGCGCGCATGATGCTGCAAGTGATAGCGGCGATAGGCGCGGGTCTCGGCAAAGACCGGATAGGCGCAGAACCACTGGCTGAGCGTCAGATTGACCTTCTCGTCCGCCGACAGGCATCCATGCGCGCCGTCGTGCATCAGGATCGCGAGCCCGAGCTGGCGCGAGCCGATGATGCCGACCGCAAGCAGGAAGGTCAGCGGATTGGGCCACCACGCGACCAGCGCGATCGAGCCCAAAATCAGCGCCCATGCATGCGCGATCAACGCGATGCCTTTCCACGTCACGCGTTCGCGGACTGCGATCAGTTGATCCTCGCTCAGGAAGTCGCGGGCACGCATGCGAAGCGCGGTCATGATGATCCCTCCCCGTCGGGTTTATTATCGTCGTCAACCAAACGCAGCCTGGCGCTGTCGGCCCCGGACGACGGCGTGGCCTGATCGCCCAGTACGCGCAGCATTTCGCCGCACAAATCCTCGGCCGATCGCCCCATCGCATGACCTTCGACCATGACGCCGATCGCGACCGCCCAGAATCGCCGCGAGCTTTCCTCGGGCGCGCGGAGCGAGCGCCAGCCATGGCGCTCGACCTGGCTCGCATAGGCGCGCGCGCCTTCGCTGTGCAGGCGCTCGATCGTGCGCTCAACCAGCGGCGCGAGATCCTGGCGGCGTCTGGTGAGCGTCAGGGCTTCGGCGAAGAAGGCGACCGAATCCGTCGCCGTCACCGTCTCCGCCAGCGCGTGGGTGTATTGCCGCGGCGTATGGGCCTGGAGTGCCGCTTGCTCCGTTGCGCGCGCCAGATAGAGCATCTCGCGGCAAGCGGCCTCGACGAACAGCGCCTCCTTGGTGCGGAAGTAATAGGTGATCTGGCTCGGAAATGCGTCTGCGGCTGCCGCAATGTCGGAGATCGAGGTGCCGGCAAGGCCCCGCTCCCTGAACAGACGGCTGGCGCCGTCGAGCAGGCGGGAGCGCATCTCGCGGCCAGCGGTCCTGGTCGCACGGGCGGCGTGCCTGGGATCGTCGGCCGGCATTTCCGGAGTTGTTTGAACGGACTTGGGCGCCATTTTACCTCCGATCCCCTGTTTGTATGATATACAAACAAATAAGTCAAGATCGGATATTTCGAGGCACGCGAAGCCTTGCCAGTCCGGCAGAAATCCTTATAAACCGCGCCATCCGTGGATCCCGGCCGGGAGCTGAACGGACGGTCTCAGCAATTCATTGTTCGGATTGATGTGGCAGGGCCAGTCGGCCCGTCGTCCCGTGCTTCCGCCTTCTGAGCTTATCCCGAGTCCTTTCCGAAGGTCTCGAAGGGCTTGCCGCCGGGAACCGCGCCAACTCCAGGAAAGGACACCCATGCCTCTTTACGAGCATGTTTTTCTCGCGCGTCAGGATGCGAGCACCCAGCAGGTCGAAGAGCTGACCACCCAGATGACGGGCATCGTCGAAGGGCTCGGCGGCAAGGT
Source organism: Bradyrhizobium jicamae (assembly GCF_001440395.1). GTDB lineage: Bacteria > Pseudomonadota > Alphaproteobacteria > Rhizobiales > Xanthobacteraceae > Bradyrhizobium > Bradyrhizobium jicamae. The sequence continues at coordinate 192,763 of NZ_LLXZ01000205.1, forward strand.
CACCAAGACCGAGAACTGGGGCGTGCGCTCCCTCACCTACCGCATGAACAAGAACCGCAAGGCACACTTCGTGCTGATGAACATTGATGCGCCCTCCGCTGCGGTCACCGAGATCGAGCGCCAGGAGCGGATCTCCGAAGACGTCATCCGCTATCTCACCGTCCGCGTCGAAGAGCACGAGGAAGGTCCGTCAGCGATGATGCGCAAGGCCGATCGTGACCGCGAGCGCGATGATCGCGGCGGCGGCTTCCGCGGCGACCGCGAAGGCGGTGGTTTCCGTGGCGATCGTGAAGGCGGTGGCTTCCGTGGCGACCGTGGCCCGCGCCGTCCGCGCGAAGACGACGCAGCAGCGGTAGAGGAGTAAGAATCATGGCTGAAGCTGGTGCACGCCGTCCGTTTTTCCGTCGCCGCAAGACCTGCCCGTTCACGGGTCCGAACGCGCCGAAGATCGACTACAAGGATTCCAAGCTGTTGATGCGTTACGTCTCCGAGCGCGGCAAGATCGTGCCGAGCCGCATCACCGCCGTCTCCGCCAAGAAGCAGCGCGAACTCGCGCGCGCCATCAAGCGCTCGCGTTTCCTCGGCCTCTTGCCCTACGTCATTCGCTAATATTTTCGACCGGCGGCGCCCGCGCCGCCGGTCGTATTCATTCATAAGGCTTCCGGGTCGTCCGGTCGCCGATGGTTGGGGTCGAGACGACCTCTAACCGCTCGAAAGGAGCGGGACAGCTGATGATCACGATTGTCCTCATTGGTCTTGCGGCCGGCTGCGCGTCGGCGCTGATGTTCGCCTCGATCATCTCGGGCGCGCTGATCTCATTGCTGCTGTTCTATCTGGCGCCGCTGCCGCTGATGGTGGTGGCGCTCGGATGGGGGCCGCTTGCGGCGACGATCGGCGGCATCGCCGCGGCCGCAGGCCTCGGCGCGATTTTCGGCCTGGCCTATTGCATCGCCTTTGCGATCACCGTGGCCGTGCCGGCCTGGTGGCTCGGCCATCTTGCCTTGCTGGGACGGCCGTTGCCTGCCGCCCCCGCCGAAGATGGTTCGGCGCCCGCTGCGGTTCAGCTCGAATGGTATCCAGTCGGCCGTATCCTGCTCTGGATCGCCGGCTTTGCCGCGCTGACCACAATCGCGGCTATGCTGACGCTTGGTGGCGACGCCGAGGCCATCCAGGGCGTGCTGCGCCGGGGTCTGATGCGAATTCTGACGCCGCGAGGGGCGACGCCGTCAGCGGATATCGAGCGCTGGGTAACCGCTCTCGCCATCATCGCTCCCGCCGCCGCAACGATCGTCGCGATGATGACGCTGACGCTCAATCTTTGGCTTGCCGGAAAAGTGACGGCGACCTCGGGCCGGCTGCAGCGGCCGTGGCCCGACCTGAAGAGCGCGGAATTGCCGCCGATGACGTTGGTGGCGCTGTCGGTCGCGCTGGCCTTTTGTTTTATCGGCGGGCTCGCCGCGATGTTCGCCCAGATCGCGACTACCGCGCTGATGATGGCCTATGGCCTCACCGGCTTTGCCGTGATGCACACGCTGACGCTGGCGCTCAAAAGCCGCGTCTTCTGGCTCTGCTGTACCTACGCGATCGTTATCGTGTTCGGCTGGCCCGTTCTCGCGATGATCGCACTCGGGCTTGCCGACGCCGTCTTCGGACTTCGCCAACGCTATCTGCGCGGCAAGCCTCCACCCCTGCCCGCATCCTGAAACTGCAACATCCCACTCAATCGAAATACGAACACTCAAAGGAGAACGAAAATGGAAGTCATCTTGCTGGAACGCGTCGCCAAGCTCGGCCAGATGGGCGAAGTCGTCAAAGTACGCGACGGCTACGCCCGCAACTTTCTGCTCAAGCGCGGCAAGGCGCTGCGCGCCACCACCGACAACCGCGCCAAGTTCGATGGCATGAAGGCCGAACTCGAGGCTAACAACCTCAAGGCCAAGGGCGAAGCGACCAAGGTTGCGGAGAAGATCGACGGCCGCAACGTGGTCGTGCTGCGTCAGGCCTCCGAGACCGGCCAGTTGTTCGGCTCGGTGAGCGTGCGCGACATCATCGCTTCCTTCGAGGCCGATGGCGTCACCATCAGCCGTAGCCAGGTTCTGCTCGACGCGCCGATCAAGACCATCGGCAAGCACGAGATCGCCATTGCGGTGCATCCGGAAGTCGAAGTCAGCGTCAGCGTCACCGTGGCGCGCAGCGCCGACGAAGCCGAGCGCATCAACCGCGGCGAGGACATCTCGACCCGCCAGGAAGACCAGGACGCCGCCGCCGAGGCGCTCGCCGCCGCCGGCGAGTTCTTCGATCCGGAAGCCCAGCACGACGACGAGGCGCCGGCGCCGGCTGCTACCGAGAAGTAACGCGCGTATCTGCCTATGACGACTTCAAGCCCGGCCTCATCAGGCCGGGCTTGGGATTCTGGCGGCAGCCTTCTCATCCAGCATCGCTATCGAGGCGAGCGCGGTCGCGGTGTGCTTCTCGATACCATCGGTTACGCAGAACACGTCGGCGGCAACGACGGCAACCTGACGTCCGGGCTTGATCACGCGCGCCCGGCAGATCAGGCGCTCGCCTGTCGCCGGCGACAGCAGGTTCAGCTTGTATTCGGCCGTCAGCGCTGACTGGCCGCGTGAAGCCGCGGCCGCAATCGTGGTGGCATTGTCGACGAGAAAGGCGGTCACGCCACCGTGGAACAGGCCGTTCTGCTGCAGCAGCTCCGGCCGGCGATCGACCTCGAGCGTACACGTGCCGCGTGTCAGTTCGGACAGTTCGGCCCCGATATGGGTCATAAAACCCTGGCGGCCGACATTGTCGCGGATACGGGTCGCGATCGGGGCGAAGTCGGGATCGTTGTTTGTACTCATTCAGCTTCTCCCGCTTTTTCGGCTGCATCGGGCGCGACCACCGCGCGGATGGCGCAGGCGATCAGCATTTCGGCCTGCTCTCTTGGATCGGTGCGATCGCGGCCCGACAGCCATGCCCGACAAAATATCTGCGCCGGTCCGATGATCTGGCTGAAGAACACCGACGACGTCATCGGCAGCAATTCGCCACGCTCGACCAGCGGCGCGCGCCATTGCGCGACGGCTTCGACCAGACGCGAATTCTGGGCGCGCTGCGCGCCGCGGATCTCTTCGGTCCACTCGCTCCGGGAAATCTCGAACAGATAGCGCGCCTCGCGTCTGGAACTGACGACCCATTCGAGATGGGCGCGGATCAGCCGCGTCACGCCTTCCCGCGCGCCGCAGGAATCATCGACCGCCGCGATGACGGCTGCATGGTAGCGAGCGAGAATTTCCAGAAAGAGCGTGCCGGCCAGTTCCTTCTTCGAGCCGAAGAAGTGGAAAAAGCTGCCGTTGGACGCCCGGGCGCGGGTTCGGATGGCAGCCACGGTGGCGCCCTCAAAACCGTCGCGGTCGAATACCGCCAATCCCGCTTCCAGCAGATCCTCGCGTGCCGTGCTCATTCGCTATCGCCGTCGATCACTAGATTAACACTCTAGAGCCATGCTCTAGCGATGGTCAAGCGACACGCCGGCCGGCATTCAGCATCTGGAATTTATCGCGAGATAGGCGGCGTGGGCGGGCCGGCGGGCGCGACCGGCGGTGCGGCGGGGGCCGTAGCGGTCTCCGGCGGAGGGGAAGCGGGCATCGGCGGGGCTGCGGGCGAACTAGCAGCCGGATCAGGCGCGGTG
>NZ_LLXZ01000206.1 GCF_001440395.1 Bradyrhizobium jicamae
ACTTACGGGTTGATGGTCAAACTGACGCCGGAAGAAGAGCAGACTGCGCGGGTGCGTCTGAGCGAGTTTCTAAAGCACAAGCACGACAGCACCCGTAAGCTATCCATCGAAGGCATTAAGTTTCTTCGTGGCGACCGGCCATCGCGCACCCGGCGAGATTTGCGTTGATAAATCCGAATTGCACGATCTGTCATGGCCTCGGGTGGGTCTGCGAAAATCACCCATACAAGGCGTGGGATAAAGAAACCGGCTGCCAGTGCGGTGCCGGTATGCCCTGCAAATGCAATTCCGGTGAAGAGCCGGACATCAGTCAGGTGAATGAGAGAAGCCGCGGACGCGTCACCGATATGGGCACGCTCCATCATCCGAGTACGTGAGCAAAAAAATAGCCCCGAGGGGCTAGGGTACTAGGAGTTATTGGTCAACCGGATCAGGACCGACTTTCTTGAATTGATACCAGCCACGCCGGGGCTGTCGTACCAATCCGGCTTCGATCTGCTTGTTGATCTTGTCGCGCAGGGCGAAGGCAGTAGCCTTGTCACCCTTGATTTCGCCGTTGATGATGATGATGTTGGCGTGACACAGCGTGGTCCACTGAATTTCGTCGGACCAATCACCGTCAACTACTTTGAGATTTGGCATTGGTGGCTCCTGTGAGTACCCTTGATACTTAGGGATGCCATGCGCCGAGGATAGGGTCAGGCCTTCTTGCCTGCTGCTTTTTTGAACTAACTCCACGAAGTAGCGACGGTTGCTGGTGCGACCAGCTTCAAGGCCATTGGGCGAGCCTTCTCCGGACCGTGCTTGTCGTACAGCTGATGGATTTTTTCCTTCAGAGAACCGACACGATGGCCCTTGTAACCGGTCCCCTTGGACCAGCCACCCATGCTGGACTTCTTCGAGGACTTGCGGGCAGTGGACTTCTTCGTAGTTGTCTTCTTCGACATGTTGCACTCCTGTGATTGGATCGCAATCTGAGATTGCGCACATCAATTACAATAACTCTGAGTAGCAAAAAAAGCGCTCGAAAAAACGATCCCTTTCTCTACATAGGGGCTGTGATTATAGTCCCAGACTTCGACGTGGGTGATCGACGGGCTCGACCTTATAATCGGTGTCGAACCAATTGCCCCGGACACGCGCGATGAACAACGACGCATGGAAGGCCCCTATGTGATTTCGCCAAACACCCGGATCGAAACGCCGATCCCCGCGAGCCATGGGAGATCGTCACCAGCAAACGCAAACCGAAGCAGACCCGCAAACGCAAGGTGACCTTGGCCCGTGCCTTGCGACAGGCCAACAAGGCCGGGGTGTCGGTCAGCAGCGCCATGGTGAAGCCTGACGGTGTGGTGCTGGAGTTGGGTGAAACGACGCCGGATCAACCGAACCCGTGGGACAGCGTGCAATGATCAAACGCAAGAATCCCAAATACGTCCGCAGCTTTGTCGATCGTCACGGCCATACCCGGTTTTACTTCCAGCGTGCAGGTGGCAAGAATATCCCGCTGCCCGGTCTCCCGTGGAGCCCGACATTCATGCAGGCTTATGAAGCCGCGCGTGGCGATGCCAACGTCGCTGCCGCCAAAAAGGTCAAGGCCGGGACGCTCGACGCCGCGATGCTGGCCTATCTGGAAAGCGACGGCTTTGCCAACGGCATCGCCAAGTCCACCCGGGACACCCGTCGTCGCATCCTCACCAAATTTGCCAAGGCGCACGGCGACAAGCCGACCATGTTGATGCACGGCGCGGCGCTGCAGAACATCATCGGCAAGATGACCCCGGCCAACCAGCGCGGCTTCAAGAAAGCGATGCGTGGTTTCGTCGATTACTGTCTGAGCCACAACCTGATGAAGGCCGACCCGCTGCTTGCGGTCAAGCTGACGAAGATGAAGGACACCGGCGGTCATCATACTTGGGAAGAAAGCGAGATCACCAAATACGAGACGCGACATGCGCGGGGGACCAAGGCACGGCTGGCGCTGGAGTTGCTGTTGCAGACCGGGACCGCGCGTTGCGACATGGTGCGGATGGGTCGGCAGCATGTGAAGAACGGCACGCTGTCGATGCGGCGATTGAAGACCAAAGTCCAATTCGACATTCCGCTGCTGCCTTCCTTGGTCACCGAACTCGAATGCATCCCAAGGATCAGTTGACCTTCCTGATGACCGAATATGGCAAGCCGTTCGCGGCAAACGGTTTCGGCAACTGGTTCCGGGACCGCTGTAACGAGGCCGGACTGCCGCATTGCGCGGCGCACAGTTTGAGAAAGGCAGCGGCCGTCCGTCATGCGTTGAATGGCGCTACTGCCCCGGAACTGATGGCGTGGTTTGGATGGAAGACGCTGGCCGAGGCGCAGCGCTACTGCGAGATGGCCAATCGGATCAAGCTGGCGGAAGCGGCGGCGGCCAAGATGAATGCGAACAGCCAGTGATCAAAATCTGCAACCCGATCCGACCCGGGTTCCAAATTGCGAGAGAAAATCGAGGAAGATCAACGACCAAAAATGGAGATGGCGCTCCCTAGGGGGAATCGAACCCCTGTTTCAGGCTTTGAGAGGACGGCGTCCTCGGACCTAGTGCATCGATAGGTCATCGCGACCGGCCTCAACGCCCCTCCGTGTATTCGGCGTGATCGCTGTTCTCAATGAGGAGCGTCTCGGTAACGGCCGCCGATCCTAAGCTCCCCTGTTAGGAGTCAACTAGGATCACCCGCCGGGAGCGGCACTCGTCAAAGATGGTCGAGGTTTCAAGGTATCACGCTTAAGCCGCCACCGCCATCTTACGGCTCGCTTCGTCACTTCAAATCATATTCAGTTCTGAGCCGAGCAGCGATCTGCTCGACCATTTCGCGCGCTCGACGGTTGCCATCGTCCACTGATCCTTCTTGCATAACGGCCACCTTCCAAGTGTCGCCATCAGGCTGAACGGAAATCGCCATATCGGTCGGCCAATCGCAGATGTCCTCCATTTCTACCTTGATAGAGGCTTCGAGTTCGGCAGCTGTTTTGCTCGGCTTTTTCATCGTGGTACCTCGCAGGTACGCTAGTGGCATAAACGCCACCGGCATCAGAAAGTGCCCTGGAAGGTTATACAACTTGGATGGCGTTCCGCTTAAGCTGGGCATCCTCACGAGTTCGGTAGAAGTTACCGACCGACAAACGCGATGTATGCAGGGATCGATTGCCAAACATCGCACTCTTGATCGTAGTCCCGTCATGGTACCAGTAGACAAAGCCTGTCAGTACGGTCGCCTCTATCTCGCGCTCCGCAGGTAGGAGTGACGGCGAAGAAACACGCTTTGCCGGAAGCGCTTGGCGCGTGCTTTCGTTTTTCAGAGCAGCCCGCGTGGCGAGCCAGCGGTGAAGCTGCACGTTCACCTCGCTCTTCCAAAACTTGGCGCGACGTCGTTGAAGTGCTCGTCTGTCTCAAACGAAAACAACGCAGAGATCGGCCCCGTACGGGTGGCGATGAAGTGATAGCCCTGCAGCGCGAGGTATGCGGCTTCGTCGATGTTGTTCGTGTCGTACTTCATATGCAGACCGCGGGGTACGAGGTGGCCAGCAGAATGCGCGTATCGCGTGAAACTGGGAAACCGTGCCCACTAGTGTGGTTAATAGCTGGCATACGTTAGTCGTGCCGCGCGCGCCTCGGCACCACACTTTGTATCGACGTCGCCGCGCCGCGGCCTGGGCGCGCCACTGGGTTCCTCCGCGCCGAACTACGCAGGTCGAGCATGGCGCTCTTGCGGCACGATGAAACACATCGGAAGGCGGGTGCTTAACAAAACCTTAACGCCACTTTTTTAGTCCTAGATATTTTCCGGTGAGGTCTCGCGCGCGCGAAGACGGGGGGCCCGTCCATGCTCCCCGGGGGTAGATTTGCGCCTGCGCATGACGCCCGACTGAGGGCCCTGCCCAACGCGGCGATGGCATGCGGCCGATCGTGGTCGCGTCAGCCATAACATCGAGGCGGGCTATGAAACGGGACCTCTACGCTGAGGTATCGGCACGCATTGTTGCAGAATTAGAAGCCGGTGCCGCCCCTTGGGTTAAACCCTGGTCGGCGACCCCCAGCGCAAACACTCCATGCAACGCGGTGAGCAGCCGGCCGTACTCCGGCTGCAATGTCGTTTTGTTGTGGATGGCTCAGGCGGCTGGCTATCGCACGCCACGCTTTCTGACATTCAAGCAGGCCCTGGAGCTGCGCGGCAACGTGCGCAAGGGCGAGCGTGGCATCAAAGTTTATTTCGTGAAACAGCTACAAGTCCGCGGCAGTGTCGCGGACGATGCGACCGCAACGCGCCTGATCCCGATGATGCGCGAGTACACCGTATTTAATGTGGATCAATGCGAAAATCTGCCCGATAGCATCAACACCGGCAAACCAATGCGCGTTCGCAATCCGGACACGCGAGACGAGGTTCCAGACGCATTCTTAGGCTCGACGCGGGCAGACATCCGCGAGGGTCATGGCGAAGCTTGTTACATCCCGAGCCGCGATTTCATCTCGATGCCGGCATTCGCTGGGTTCAAGGGCGCGGATCACTTCTACAACGTGGCATTCCACGAGTTGACGCATTGGACGGGGCACAAGGCCCGCCTCGGTCGCGATCTGAAGAACCGCTTCGGCTCGCGAAACTACGCCGCCGAGGAATTGATCGCGGAGTTGGGTGCCGCATTCCTGTGCGCGGAATTTCGCTTTGACGGGGATGTCCGGAACGCGGGCTACATCGCCTCATGGATTGAGCTTCTGAAGGCCGACAAACGGGCTTTCTTTACGGCTTGCAGTCAGGCATCCAGGGCCGCGGACTACCTGCGCGCGCTGGCCCTTGCCGAGCCGGCGGAAAGGGCAGCGTGATGGCCCCGACGTCCTCCCTCCAACGTCTCCAACGTCAAGAGCCGCTCTTCGACTTCCACCCGCTGACGGGCACAAGCATCGAGGTTTTCTATGCCGACCGCACGCTGGAAACGTTCGGCAGAGACAGCGCCGGCTGGTTCTGGTGGCCTCGCAGGCGTGGCTTTTCGCCAGACAGTCCGGCGACTGGTCCGTTTGCAACGCGCTATGCAGCGTACCGGCATGCGATGAATACAGCGGGATGTTCGGCGGCGACGCACAGCGCGGCATCGGCCGGCTGACGACGTTAACGCGGACACAGTGCGGACACAACGGTTTGAGAGATCGCGAAAATTTTGGCTAAGCTATTGATTTTTATGGTGCCCAGGGGCGGGATCGAACCACCGACACTGCGATTTTCAGTCGCATGCTCTACCAACTGAGCTACCTGGGCATACTCGACGAGGGCCCAAAGGCCGGGCGAGCGGGCGGTTTATAGAGAGGTCGGACGCGCCTGTCCACCCAGCTTCGCTGTTGGCTTCGCTGGGCGCGGCCCGGCTTCCAACTCATCCCCAAATATCTGAGGAAACACGGCTATTCGGCGTCTTCGGGGTCGGTGGGGCGGCCGGGGATGATGTAGGTGCCGGAGAGCCAGCGGTTCAAATCGACGTCGCGGCAGCGTTTGGAACAGAAGGGGAGCGTGGCGGGGTCGGCCGGCTTGCCGCAGACCGGGCAGGGTTTTGGCGGCGGCTTGTCCCCGCCGGCCTCCTCCTTAGGCCTGCCGGGGGCTTGGGGCGGCTTAGCTGGCATTGAGCCAGCCGAACCTGACAGGAAAACCCTCCCCGCCCATCAGCGTGACCGATTCGTAGAGGGGAAGGCCAACCACGTTGGTGTAGGAGCCGACCATCTTGACCACGAACGAGCCAGCGATGCCCTGCACGGCGTAGCCGCCGGCTTTTCCGCGCCATTCGCCGGAGCCGATATAGGCCTGGATGTCGTCCTCGCTGAGGCGCTTGAAGCGCACCCGCGTCTCGATCAGGCGCTGGCGGAACGCCTCCTTCGGCGTCACCAGGCAGATCGCGGTGTAGACGCGGTGATTGCGGCCCGACAATAGCCGCAGGCACTGCGCGGCCTCATCCACCAGATTGGCCTTGGGCAGGATGCGGCGGCCGACCGCGACCACGGTGTCGGCGGCCAGGATGAAGGCGCCGCGCAGCTCGTCGTCGAGCTGGACGGATTTCAGCGCCGCATCGGCTTTTGCGCGGGCGAGGCGGTTGGCGCAGGCGCGCGGCAGTTCGCCCCGCTTCGGCGTTTCGTCGACATCGGCCGGGCGCAGCGCGTCGGGCTCGATGCCGGCCTGGTTGAGCAGGCTGAGCCGCCGCGGCGAACCGGAAGCAAGAACGAGTTTGGGACGGCCAAGCATGCTGGGTTTTGTCGGAAAAAGGATTCGGGTGGGAACGCGCGCGGAAACTATCGGAAGGCACTCCATTCCACAACCGGGAGGCAAGTGGTTGAGGGCGCTTTCGTTTCTGGCTGGCGAAGATGAAGGTGTTGTGTCCCCGGCGCAGCGCGCACCCTCCCCTGGAGGGGGAGGGTCGGCTCGCATTGAGCGCAGCGAAATGCGAGACGGGGTGGGGTGATCTCTCCACTTGGGCACTGGTGGATGTGGAGAGACCGTCACCCCACCCCGCCGCGCGTAAACGCGCGTCGACCCTCCCCCTCCAGGGGAGGGTGAAGACAGGGCTTACCCGCTCGCCGCCCCTACCTTCGCAAACCGGCGGCGGATGCGCATCGACAGGCCGTCGCAGACCTCGCGATAGGCGGCGAGCTTCTGCTCGCGGGTACCTTCCGCGTCAGTCGGATCTGATGTCGGCCAGTATTCGACATCGGCGGCCATGGTGCGGGTCAGCTCCAGCGCCTTGTGGTGGGCCTCCGGCGACAGCGTGATGATGAGGTCGAAATTGAGCCCTTCCCAATCCTCGAGCTCCTCGAACGTCATCGGCTTGTGGCCGGAAATATCCTGGCCGAGCTCGGCCATCACGGCGACCGCGAACGGATCGAGTTCGCCCTTCCTGGCGCCGGCGGATTTCACGTAGAGCGCCTGCGGGAACATCTGCTTGAGCAGGCTTTCCGCCATCGGCGACCGCACGCTGTTCAGCCCGCATGCGAACAGCACGGCCTGCGGGTTGCGCGCGCGGGGCGCATCCATGCGGTCAGGCTTTTCTCGTGCGGGCCGTGACCCTTTCGGAACGCTGCTTTGGAATCATCATGCGTCCTGCCCCTTCCAGTGCAGCACGCAGATCAGCGTGAACAGGCGCCGGGAAGTTTCGAAATCGATTCTTACCTTGCCCTTCAGCCGCTCCTGCAACGTGCGCGAGCCTTCGTCATGGATGCCGCGGCGGCCCATGTCGATCGCCTCGATCTTGTCGGGCGTGGCTGTGCGGATCGCCTGGTAGTAGCTGTCGCAGATCATGAAATAGTCCTTCACGATCCGCCGGAACGGCGTCAGCGACAGCAAATGCGCCACCACGGGCGTGCCGTTCTCGTGGCGGATGTCGAACATCAGCCGGTTGCCGGTAATCGCGATGTGCAGCGTGAACGGCCCCTGCCCCGCGCCATCAGGCGCGAACACATTCTGCTCGATCAGATCGTAGATCGCGATCGCGCGCTCGTGCTCGATATCGGGACCGGAACGGCCGATCGATTCCTCGTCGAGCGTCACCGCGACGATGCGGTTGTGCTGGTCATCGTCTGGTGGCGGCTTGTTCATGGCAAATTGAGGCGCAATCCGACGGAGCGTGAATGGGCATCCAGACCCTCGGCCTTGCCCAAGGTCATCGCGGCGGGCCCCAGCGCGCGCAACTGGTCCGGCCCGCATTTGAGAATCGAGGTGCGCTTCATGAAGTCTAGCACGCCAAGCCCGGACGAAAACCGCGCCGAGCGCGCGGTGGGCAGCACGTGGTTGGAGCCGCCGACGTAATCGCCGATCGCTTCCGGCGTATGGGGCCCGAGGAAAATCGCGCCGGCGTTGCGGACTTTTGCCGACAAGGCCTCGGCATCCGCCGTCATGATTTCGAGGTGTTCGGCCGCGATCGCGTTCGCGAGCTCGACCGCCTCGTCGAGCTTTTTCACCATGATGATGGCGCCGAAATCGTTCCACGAGGCCCGTGCGATATCCGCACGCGGCAGCGTGGCAAGCTGGGATTCCACCGCGCGTTCGACCTCGGCAGCGAGGCCTGCACTGTCCGTGATCAGGATCGACTGCGCGCTGGCATCATGCTCGGCCTGCGCCAGCAGATCTGCGGCGATCCAGCCGGCATTGCCGGTGTCGTCGGCGATGACGAGCACTTCCGAGGGGCCGGCGATCATGTCGATGCCGACCTTGCCGAACACCAGCCGCTTGGCGGCGGCGACATAGGCATTGCCCGGTCCGACGATCTTGGCGACCGGCGCGATCGTCGCCGTGCCGTAGGCCAGCGCCGCCACCGCCTGCGCGCCGCCGACGCGGTAGATCTCGGAGACGCCGCCAAGATGTGCGGCCGCCAGCACCAGCGGATTGAGCTTGCCGTCCGGCGACGGCACCACCATGACGACGCGCGGTACGCCGGCGACGCTCGCCGGCACCGCATTCATCAGCACCGAGGACGGATAGGCCGCGGTGCCGCCGGGCACGTAGAGCCCGACCGCATCGACCGCGCTCCAGCGCCAGCCGAGTTCGACGCCTGCCGCGTCGGTAAAGCGCTCGTCCTTCGGCAATTGCCTCCGGTGGAAGGCCTCGATCCGGTCGCGGGCGAATTTCAGCGCGTCGACGGTAGCGGGATCGCAGGCCTTCACGGCGGCGTCGATCTCGGCTGCGGTCACGGGCAGGCCGGCGGCGTCGACCTCGAGCCGGTCAAATTTTTTCGTCGCCTCGATCAGGGCGGCGTCGCCGCGGGCGGCCACGTCGTCGACAATGGCCCTTGTGGCGCGCTCGACATCGGCCGAAACCTCGCGCTTGGCGGCGAGGAATTCCTTGAATTTGGGCTCGAAATCGGCGCGGCTGGTATCCAGGCGAACGGGCATGGCGGCTTTCTGGGCGAGATCGAAAGGTCCATGCTCAATGGCGCGGCGGCCAAGGGCCGTCAACCCTTCGCGGACGCGAGATCGCCCCCGTAGGGTGGGCTGAGCCACCGGGGAGCGCGAATGCGCGCCCGATGACAGGCTCCGCGAGCCCACCGAAATCGACGATTTGCGGGGTCGAAAATGGTGGGCGCGGCGCTGGTGCGCCTTTGCCACCCTACGGCACCGGATTTACCCCTCCGGGCCCAGCGGCGCGATGGCGAGGTCGCTGGTGCCGATATCGTCGGTGCCGAGGTCGGTCAGCTCGCATTCCAGGCATTCGACGTCCAGCCGTAGCGCCCCGCCATGGCTGAACAGCAGCAGCGCGCTGCCGCCAGGTGCCTCGGTGGGGTGGAATTCGATGCCGACCAGTTCCAGCACCGCCTCGGGCTGCTCCAGATCGATGTTGCGGGACTTGCATGCCAGCACGCGGTCGAAGCGCAGCGCCGCGATCGAGCGGCGCGGTTCGGTTCCGCCCGACAGCGTCTGCTCCCAGTCCAGCCGGTTCATGCCGACCACCAGCCGCTTTTCATCCTGCCGCCAGACGATATCGGCAGCCAGCACGCGGGCATCCTGCACATGGGCGGAGATCACCGCGAGATCGTCGGCGTCGAGCGCAATCAGTTTGAGCAGGTCCGCCGGCATTCCCAAAAATTCCTCCGATAGTCCTCTAATCGCTGATGCGCTCGATCGACGCGCCGCAGGCCGAGAGTTTTTCCTCCAGCCGCTCGAAACCGCGGTCCAGATGATAGATCCGGTTGACCATGGTTTCACCTTCGGCGGCAAGGCCTGCGATGACCAGCGAGACCGACGCCCGCAGGTCGGTGGCCATCACGGGCGCGCCACGCAATTTGGCGGTGCCGTCGATGGTCGCAGTCTCGCCGTCCAGCGATATACGCGCACCGAACCGCGCCAGTTCCTGCACATGCATGAAACGGTTCTCGAAAATGGTCTCGGTAATCTGCGAGGAACCGCCGGCGCAGGCCATCAGCGCCATCAATTGCGCCTGCAGATCGGTCGGAAACCCCGGGAATGGCGCGGTGGAGACCGTCACCGGGCGGATGCCGGCGCCATTGCGCGCGATCCGGATACCGTCATTGTTGACGGTGATAACGGCGCCGGCCTGCGTCAGCACATCGAGCGCCGACTGCAACAGTTCGGGACGCGCGCCGGAAAGCTGCACCTCGCCGCCGGTCATGGCGACCGCCATCGCATAGGTGCCGGCCTCGATCCGGTCAGGCAGCACGGTATGCCGCGCGCCGTGCAGCTTTTCGACGCCCTCGACCACGATCCGCGGCGTGCCGGCGCCGATGATGTGCGCGCCCATCTTGTTCAGGCAGTCGGCGACGTCGGTTATCTCCGGCTCGCAGGCCGCGTTGCTGATGACGGTCGTGCCCTTGGCCAGCGTCGCCGCCATCAGCGCCACATGCGTTCCGCTCACCGTCACCTTGGGAAAGTCGATCTCGGCGCCGCGCAGGCCGCCGGGCGCCTTCGCCACCACATAGCCGCCGTCGATGGCAAGGTCAGCGCCGAGCTTCTCCAGCGCCATGATCAGGAGGTCGACGGGCCGCGTGCCGATGGCGCAGCCGCCGGGCAGCGAAACTTTCGCCTCATGCATCCGTGCCACGAGCGGCGCGATCACCCAGAAGCTGGCGCGCATCCGCGACACCAGCTCATAGGGCGCCGTGGTGTCGATGATGTCGGCCGCCGAGATGTGCAGAGTCTGGCCCTGATATTGCCGGTCGCCCGGCCGCTTGCCGGCCGACATGATGTCGACGCCGTGGTTCCCGAGGATGCGTTGCAACTGCGCGACATCGGCCAGCCGCGGCACGTTGTCGAGGATCAGGGTTTCCTCGGTGAGCAAGGCGGCGATCATCAGCGGCAGGGCGGCGTTCTTCGCGCCCGAAATCGCGATGGTGCCATTGAGCTTGCTGCCGCCGACGATACGAATGCGGTCCATGCCATCCCCCTTGCCAGGACAGATTGATTCACCTTCAAGAGCTTGGAAATTTGCGGCTATTTGATGAGGGCAGCGCCTGGTTTGGACAACCGGCCGATATTTGCCCGACATCATGCGCCTGCCGAACGTCTTGGCTGTCAGCGCCGATTGTGGTTTGACAGTCGTGGTGGAACTTTCAACCGACGCTTGTCAGATCGCGTCGTTCATCATGCCGTCAGGAGGACGGCACACCGTTGCGGTACGGAATCCCACGCAAACCGTCCGGACAGATGGAGTTCTCAATGAAGATCAGCGCACGCAATCAGCTCAAGGGAACCATCGTCGATGTCGTGAAGGGCGCGACCACGTCCCATATCCGAATCGATATCGGTGGCGGGATCATCGTTACTTCAGCGATCACCAACGAGGCGGTCGACGAGCTCGGGCTTGCCAAGGGCAAGGCGGCCATCGCCGTAATCAAGGCCAGCGACGTGATGGTGGGCACGGAGTGATCGACCGCCGTGCCCTGATCGCGGGTCTGTCGGCGGCGCTGCTGGCACCGCGCCGCGCGTTCGCCCAAACCATCAGGGATGCCTCCGGGCGCAACGTGCCAGTGCCTGCAAAAGTATCGCGCGTGTTTCCCGCGGGACCGCCGGCCGCGATCCTGCTTTACACACTGGCGCCTGAATTGCTGATCGGCTGGCCCCGCGCCAACCGGGCTGAAGAATGCGCCTATATGCTGCCGGACATTTGCACGCGGCCGGAGGTCGGGCGCATCACCGGGCGCGGCAACACCGCCAATCTGGAAACGGTGCTGGCGCTGAAGCCCGATCTCATTCTCGACGTCGGCTCGACCAGCGCCACCTTTGTCTCGCTGGCTGATCGCGTGCAGGAACAGACCAGCATTCCCTATGCGCTGCTGGATGGCCGCTTTGCGGCAATTGCCGAGACCTATCGCACCCTGGGCGCGCTGATCGGCCGGCGTGAGGATAGCGAAAAGCTGGCGCGTTACGCCGAGGATACGCTCAAGACGATCCTCGGCCGCATCGAGCCGATCGCGAGAGCCGAGCGGCCAAAGGTCTACTATGCCCGGGGGCCGCGCGGGCTTTCGACCGGGCTCGGCGGTTCGATCAATGTCGAAACCATCGAAATGCTGGGCCGCAATGTCGCCGGTGAAACGCAGGGCGGCCTCGCCAATGTTTCGATCGAACAGGTCCTGGTGTGGAATCCCGACGTCATCGTCACCATCGATCAGGAGTTTGCCGCAACCGTGCGAAAGGATCCGTCCTGGGCGGCGGTCAAGGCCGTGCGCGACAACCGGATCCATCTGTCGCCCAAGATGCCGTTCGGCTGGGTGGATTTTCCGCCGTCCGTGAACCGCCTGATCGGGCTCTGGTGGCTCGCCAAGATCCTTTATCCGGAGCGCTTTCCGGAAGATCTGCGGGCGCTGACAACGGACTTTTACGCGCGCTACTACCACGTGACGCCGTCGCCGGCGCAAATCGACCATGTACTTGCCGGCCGGGATTGATAGCCTGCGCGGCATGAGCCGTATCAGATGACCCCAGCCCGATCCGCCGTATCAGGATTTGCGATCGCAATCGCGATCCTGATTGCAGGCCTGCTGCTTTCCCTGACCGTCGGCCGCTACCCGGTGTCGCTTGGTGATCTCATCAGCGTGCTGCTGGCGAAAGCCGGCGGTCATCGCGGCGATGTGTCAGCGGTTGAAAGCGTCATCTTCCAAGTGCGCGGACCGCGCGTGATGGCGGCGATGCTGGTCGGCGCGGCGCTCGCGGTGGCCGGCACGGCGTTTCAGGGATTGTTTCGCAATCCGCTGGTCTCTCCGGATATCCTTGGCGCATCGTCGGGCGCCGCGCTTGGCGCCGTCCTCGGCATCTATCTTTCTCTCGGCGTGTTCGCGATCCAGGCAACGGCCTTTATCGGGGGGCTGATCGCCGTCGGCATCGTCTACATGATCGGCGCATCGGTGCGTTCGCGCGATCCGATCCTGGTGCTGGTGTTGACCGGCGTCGTGGTGGGATCGCTGTTCGGCGCCGGCGTCGGCCTGGTGAAATATCTCGCCGACCCCTACAACCAGCTGCCGGCGATGACGTTCTGGCTGCTCGGCAGCCTGTCTGCGACCGGGGTTCATGACCTGTTGCCGCTGGTCGGCCCGGTCGCCGCCGGCACCGTCGTGCTGATTGCACTGCGCTGGCGCATGAACGTGATGTCGCTCCCCGAAGAGGAGGCGCGCACGCTCGGCGTTGCCACCGGGCCGCTGCGCATTGCCATCGTTGCCGCTGCCACGCTCGTTACCTCGGCCAGCGTCGCTGCGGCCGGGATCATCGGCTGGGTCGGCCTCGTCGTGCCGCATCTGGCGCGATCGCTGGTCGGCCCGGATTTCGCGCGGCTGTTGCCGGCGGCCGCCATCCTCGGCGGCGGCTATCTGTTGCTGATCGATACGCTGGCGCGGACGCTGGCACAGGTCGAAATTCCGCTCGGCATTCTCACCGCCGTGATCGGCACGCCGTTTTTCATCTGGCTGCTCACCAGCGTGCAAAAGACCTGGTCATGATCCTCGAAGGGCACCAGCTCACCATCGGCTATCCGGACCGCGTGGTCGGCACCGGCCTCGACGTCAAACTGGGAAAGGGCGAGGTGCTGGCGCTGCTCGGGCCGAACGGCGGCGGCAAGACCACACTGCTCAAGACGCTGCTCGGACTTCTGGTGCCGAAGGCCGGCGAAGTGCGGCTCGACGGCTCGGTCCTGTCGGCCCGCTCCATTCGCGAGCGCGCACGCCTGATCGCCTACGTGCCGCAGACCCATGTCGCGACATTTGCATTCACCGTGGAAGCGGTTGTCCTGATGGGCCGCACCGCCCATGGCGATTTGTTCAGCCGGCCGACCACGAAGGACCGCGCCATCGTCGCCGGCATGCTCGATCGGCTCGGGATCGCGCCATTGGCGCAGCGGCCCTACACCATGATTTCCGGCGGCGAGCGCCAGCTCGTGCTGCTGGCGCGCGCGCTGGCGCAGGAGCCGCAGTTCGTCGTTCTGGACGAGCCGACCGCCAATCTCGACTTCGGCAATCAGGGCAAGGTGATGCGCGAGATCCGCGCGCTGGCGGCTAGCGGCCTCGGCGTTCTCTTCACTACCCATGACCCCAATCATGCGCTGCGCGCCGCCGATCGCGCCTATCTCCTGCGCGGCGGCGAGCGCCTCGCCGAGGGTCCGGTGCGAGAGATCTTGACGCGCGAGCGGCTGGAATCGCTTTACGGCGCGCCGGTGCAGATGATCACCGATGCGACCGGAACGGCGTTCATTCCGGGGTGAGGAATCAGCCCCTCTCAATACGCGCGATGGAACGCTGAAGTATCCGCATATTTCAGCGAACGACGCCTCCAAACGGAGATCGGGTGTGCTGGCGAAGTCCTGCCAGCGGAGAGAATGGGCGATTTTGCTGAGGCGTTTGGCTCGCTGCGTGCATGGCGGTCAACCTGGTTTCGTCGACTACCCTCGGGATGCCGGCAGCTTTCGCTTCGGATCGCGCTGCCCCAGTCATTGCAGTTCTTCGGCGGTGAGGAACCGTTCGCGGCGGCTTTCCTTATAGCTATCGATTCCGCGCGCCGGATTAGTACCTTCTGCTACGATGCCCCCACGGCCAAGGATCACTTTCTCAAGGAGTTGTTCAACGAGCAAGGGAGCCCCGCATGTACACCAATATTCTCTTGAGCACGGATGGATCGGATGTCGCGAGAAAAGGCGTCAAGCATGGGATAGCTTTGGCAAAGGCCTTGAACGCTAAAGTGACAGTCATCACCGTAACGGAACCCATGCTGACCGGCTATGGGAGCGGACACGGCTCGGGATGGATTCCCACGCAGGAAATGGTTGATAGCTTTGACGCAGCCCACAAGCAACGTGTGCGCGAGATCCTTGATGAAGCTCGAGCTATGGCGGAGCAGATCGGGATATCTGCAGAACTGTTGCATATTCCGAATGCGCACCCGGCCACTACGATTATCGAAACAGCAAAGTCCAGAGGCTGCGACTTGATCGTCATGGCTTCTCATGGGCGTCGCGGCCTCAAGAAGCTATTTTTGGGAAGTCAAACATCGGAGGTCCTGGTGGACGGAAGCGTCCCGGTGTTAGTAGTGCACGAACGGGCGTAAATGATAGTGAAGAGCTTGGTGAAGCCGGCTCCTTGACCTTCCGAATGTAAGCTGGGCCGCCCTTCGGTTGCAGTTTGAGACAGATCAATCAGTCAGCCTATCGTGCCGCGACCGAGATGCCCGCATTTTGATGCTGTGGACGGCGCCCACTCTGCGGCATCGAAGTGCCATAGGGTG
>NZ_LLXZ01000207.1:0-224 GCF_001440395.1 Bradyrhizobium jicamae
ATGGAGATCACGTTTCCAAGCTCGGGCTTCTTCGCGGTTGGCGATTTGCTGTGCGATTTCTTTGCTCGCAGTGCCAGCAGACCGGCGTATCCGTTCGCCGGCAATCGTCCCGCTGTACCAGTAGACTTCGCCCCTCTTGTAGACCTTGAGCGGCATCGGAATGACTCCATGATGGCTAAAACATCGTCTTCGGTGAGGGCCATACGATTGCCCATAATCAAACA
>NZ_LLXZ01000207.1:356-969 GCF_001440395.1 Bradyrhizobium jicamae
AGTGCTGGTAGTGTCATAACGAACAGTCTACTCCGAACTGATAATCCGAAAAAGAGCCGCTTTAGTCAAAGCCCGGTGTTACGCCGAGAGTGCGCAAAAATATTTTCACTTTTCCCCCGGCGATGGTGATCCCACATGAGCGCCAAAACCGGTTTCCTTCTCCAGTTCATTCAGAAGGATTTCGCCGATCCAGAAGAGGTCGCCGTGGGTGTTGTCGATGATGGCTTGGCGAAGGACGCTCAGCTCGGTGCCGCGCTTGGTGATTGGCCGCGTCTTAAGCAGCCGAACATTGTTGCCTGCGCGGAGCAGGATCTTGGCCCAAAGGCTATTGTGGACCCATTCGTAGCCCTCACGGTCCTGCGCCTCGGCCGCGACCGCGCATTCCTCGATCAGCGCATTTCGCTCCGCTTCGGTCATGGCTTCGCAACTCCGGACACAACAGCTGGGATAGTCGCCAAGCACAGAGTTGCGATGCCTGCGGCCCATGCGCCCCCGTTGGGCATCGTAGCTGCTTCGTCTCTGATTTGCTGAAGGGCGGACATCGCTTGGCAAAGAGGGCAACGCTCATCGTCGCCACTATAGGCGTGACCGATTTCTATGTGATCGTCTCGGC
>NZ_LLXZ01000207.1:1177-1368 GCF_001440395.1 Bradyrhizobium jicamae
CTCGACCTCATCAAAATCAACGGTGCCCGGCACATGCCAAACGCTGGCGGATGTCTGAGCCCAAATCGGACTGAGCCGGCCGGGCGCGGAGCCACGCGCGCAAACAATGACCCATCCTAGGGGCGCGTGATTGTAGTAATAGACCCTCACTTGCCGCCCTCCGTACCCGATGAAGAGACAAGAGCGCTGTA
>NZ_LLXZ01000207.1:1611-1878 GCF_001440395.1 Bradyrhizobium jicamae
CTGTGCTCCGGCCTCGATGCGTCTGCGAAACTCTCGCAGAGAAACCGGTAGGGTTGGCCTGTCGTCATCAAACTGGTCGCGGAGGATTGTTTGGGGGCGGCGCTCGGGGCGGGAGTCGTTGAACGCCTCTTCCTCGCGTTCCCAGTCTGCATAGATGGCAGGCAGCGTCCGCAGAAGGTGCGCCCAATGGCCCTTGCCGGCCTTGACGCAGGCACCACCACAGTTGTTATGAGCAAAGCCAAGGTCGTACAGGCGCGGGCGCTGGAG
>NZ_LLXZ01000207.1:2035-2282 GCF_001440395.1 Bradyrhizobium jicamae
GGTTCTTGACGCCGCGCCCCTCGCCATCATCAAAACGGTGCTTTTCGGTCCAATCAATGCCGAATACTAACGCGGTCGTAGCCGGGTCGCGATTCTCCTTGAGCCAGCGTTCCGAAAGCTTGCGCTTTAGGATCTTGGAGCAGGGGTCAATTCGGCTGTTGCCGATGATCTTCTCATCCCGGAAAATCTGCCAAGGTGTGCGGCCATCGGCCAGCCGGACAAGTGGAGCGTCGATATTAGCGGCGGC
>NZ_LLXZ01000207.1:2346-2771 GCF_001440395.1 Bradyrhizobium jicamae
TCGTCCAAGAACCGATAAAGGTCTGCGTCCTCAATCAAAGTGTCGGTGAACAGGAGCGTTGTTTTATCTCGGCCGTATTTCTCGACGGCGAGCTTCCCAGCAGCCCAAGAAGCGGCACCACCAGAGAAGAACACAACGCAGTTGATTGGCTGCGTCATTCGCCGCCCTCCGTTGATCCAGAGACAACAGTGCGCATGCGTTCCGCTTCAATCCTGCGGGATCGCTCGACCTCTTGCTGGTAAGTTCTGCCAACTCCGATGCGACCGTGACGCAACCAGATTTGAAGGTCATCATACTCGGCTTCGGTCATACCCAAATGTGCGGCTCTTTCGCTGCGGTCAATCATCGTCGTACTCGTATTCGGGATAGTAGGTGTGGTCCTGGCTGCAAATATCCTGATAGATGGCATCGTCGCTATGCAGGAT
>NZ_LLXZ01000207.1:2989-3192 GCF_001440395.1 Bradyrhizobium jicamae
CTGAAGGTATATTCAGCGAAGATCAGCACTATCTTGTCGCCGATCTGGAACGATGTTTCGTAGAAGTGTGTCGTCGGCATCAGAAGTCTCCTCCCATCGGGCAACCGCCGCGACCGGCCTTGCATGTCTCGCCATCGGTATATTGTTGCTTACAGGACGGGCATTCGTTGGTGCTGGACCACCACTTCTGCCCAGCCTCGATT
>NZ_LLXZ01000207.1:3254-3825 GCF_001440395.1 Bradyrhizobium jicamae
GGATCTGGGTGCATTCGAGCCACGCCGCACTGAGCGCATCGGAGATCGTGTCGCCCGTGTACCGACGATGCAGCCATCTGGTCCATTCGCCGTTGCATTCAACCGCGCAATTTGGCTGCCCGTTGAAATCCGGATTGTCGCATAAGATGGTGACGCAATCGCCTTCCTCGCTGCGAAGGAAGTCGATCATTTCAATGATGCGGGCTGCCTCGGTCCGCTCGGAGGAGCGAGCAAGGATCGCGTCGTACAGCGCATAGAGCTTGGTGTTGCTACCGTCGTTGCCGAGGAAGTATTCCGGCAAGCCGACTTCGCGCCAAAGAGTTTCGATGGGATGCCTCACCGGGATAATCTCCTAGAATGGAATGTCGTCGTCGCTGACGGCTGGCTTCCGAAACCATCCGCGCTTGCTTAACTCCCAATGGATCGTTGCGAGGGGATGGCGAACGGCCCACCAGAAATCGCTCCACCGTTGCCGGCGATCCTCGCGCTCCATGATCTCCGCATATTCGGACTGGAAGCGCAGTTCGCGATCCATCTCAGCAGCGGTCGCATACCAGGACTCGCCGCAACG
>NZ_LLXZ01000207.1:3911-4025 GCF_001440395.1 Bradyrhizobium jicamae
TAATCATCGTGGTCGCACGGCACGTCTTCGCCGTCGCACCCGATATAATCTTCGTCATCATCATGCATGGCTACGACGCTCCCTCCGAAACAGCGCGGTTGGCGGCCTCTCTTG
>NZ_LLXZ01000208.1:0-23984 GCF_001440395.1 Bradyrhizobium jicamae
ACCGACGGCGCGGTCGCGGCGGCGGCGTTTGCGGGGCGCGTGCTCGGGACGGTCACGGCGGCGCTGATCGTCGCCACCGCGCTGCTCGCGCTGGTCATGCCGCTGGTGATCGCGGCGCTGGCGCCCGGATTTGCGGGGCGCGACACGCTGCAGCTCGCGGTCGACAATGCACGCCTGATGCTGCCCTACCTCGCCTTTGCCGGTCCGGTGACGGTGATGATGGCGCTGTTGAACGCGAAGGGACGGTTTGCGCTGACCGCGTTCTCGCCGCTGTTGTTCAACATTGCGCTGATCGCTGTGATGGCGGTGCTGCTTGTCGCGCCACCGGATGCGGTGCAAGCGGCGCAGATCGTGGCCGCGACCGTCGGCATCGCCGGCCTGTTGCAGCTATCGGTGCTGGTGCTGCGCCGGGGCGAGAACATCGCAGCGCCGCTGCGGATCTCCTTCGACGCCGAAATCCGCGGCTTCCTGGCCAAGGCCGCGCCCGGCATGATGGCGTCGAGCGCGCCGCAATTGCTCATGGTGGCCGGCGCGATCATCGCCTCGTCATCGCCCTCGGCGGTGTCATGGCTCTATTTCGCCAATCGCCTGGTCGAATTGCCGCTCGGCATTGTCGGCGTCGCGATGGGCACGGTGCTGATCCCGGAACTGACGCGCGCGGTGCGCGGCGATGATCGCACAGCCGTCGCGCATGCGGAATCGCGCGGCCTCGAACTCGCGGTGGGGCTGGCGCTGCCGGCCACGCTGGGGCTTATCGTGCTGAGCGAACCGATCGTGCGGCTGTTGTTCGAACGCGGAGCGTTCACCGCCGATGACACCCAGGCCACCGCCCGCGCGCTGATGTGGCTGACACTGGCGCTGCCAGCGCATGTGCTCGTGAAGGCATTGTCGCCGGCGTTCTTCGCCCGCGAGGACACGATGACGCCGCTGATCGCCGCGCTGCTCGGCGTGGTGCTGGCGGTCGCGCTCGCGTACCTGCTGGGCCATTGGTACGGCGCGGACGGTATTGCGGCCGCGATTGCGCTCGGCGCGTGGAGCATGGCATTCCGCCTGATCCGCCGCGGCGCCGAGACCTTTGGGTTTTCGATCGATGCCAGCGCCAAGCGGCGACTGCCGCGCATCGCGCTGGCGGCGCTCGCCATGGGCGCGCTGCTGTGGCTTGCAACCCGGTCGCTGCCTGCCCTCGCCTCGGACGCGCACGGCCTCGTGCAGGCCGTCCTGCTGCTGGCTGTGATCGCGACAGGAATCATGGCTTACGGCCTGTTGTTAAGGCTTTTCGGCGTCATCGGCTGGCGCGAGGCGGTTAACGCCGTCAGGCAAAGCAAGGGTTAGCGGCTTGCGCTTGTAGCCCCTGCGTGGCAAACGACGGCGCGAAACAGGCATCCGATACAGGATCCTTGGGGAAGCTGACCATGGCTTTTGTTGAAAAAGTGTTTTCGGGCGTCCAGCCGACCGGCAATCTGCATCTCGGCAATTACCTCGGCGCGATCGTCAACTTCGTGAAGATGCAGGAAACACATAACTGCATCTATTGCGTCGTCGACATGCACGCGATCACGCAAGGCGTCGACGTCTGGGGTGGCCCGGCCGAGCTTGCCCGCAACACCCGCGAGGTCACCGCGGCCTTCATCGCCGCCGGCATCGATCCGAAGAAGCACATCGTGTTCAACCAGAGCCAGGTCGCCGGCCACGCCGAGCTTGCCTGGATCTTCAACTGCGTGGCGCGGGTCGGCTGGCTGAGCCGCATGACACAGTTCAAGGAGAAGGCCGGCAAGGACCGCGAGAACGCTTCCGTCGGGCTCTACGATTATCCGGTGCTGATGGCGGCGGACATTCTGCTCTATCGCGCCACCCACGTGCCTGTCGGCGAGGACCAGAAGCAGCATCTGGAGCTCTCGCGCGACATCGCCCAGAAGTTCAACAATGATTTCGGCGATTCCATTCGTGGCCACGGCTTCAACGACGGCCAGTTCTTCCCGCTGCCGGAGCCCTTCATCACGGGACCTGCAACGCGGGTGATGAGCCTGCGCGACGGCACCAAGAAGATGTCGAAGTCGGACGCCTCTGATAATTCGCGGATCAACCTGACCGACGATGCGGACCTGATCGCGCAGAAGATCCGCAAGGCCAAGACCGATCCGGAACCGCTGCCGTCGGAGGAAAAGGGGCTGGAGAACCGGCCCGAGGCCGATAACCTCGTCGGCATCTATGCGGCGCTGGCCGACCGGCACAAAGCCGATGTGCTGCGCGAATTCGGCGGCGGGCAATTCTCCAGCTTCAAGAACGCGCTGGTGGAACTTTGCGTCACAAAGCTCGCGCCGATCGCTGGCGAGATGAAGCGACTGGTCGCCGACCCCGGCCATGTCGACAGTATTCTGGTCGACGGCGCCGACCGCGCCCGCGCCTTGGCCGACGAAACCATGCGCACGACCATGGACATCGTCGGTTTCATCCGAAAGCGCTAGGCGCCGATTTGACCTGACACCAGCGACGCCGCTTGTCGAAGGCGGCTGCGCCGTGGCAGCATGCGGCGGTTTGGCGCAGCACCGGGACATGCATGACCACCCAGCGACGAAGCTACGAAACGGGTCACAAGCCAAAATGCCTTGTCATCGTTGACGAC
Source organism: Bradyrhizobium jicamae (assembly GCF_001440395.1). Classification (GTDB taxonomy): domain Bacteria; phylum Pseudomonadota; class Alphaproteobacteria; order Rhizobiales; family Xanthobacteraceae; genus Bradyrhizobium; species Bradyrhizobium jicamae. The sequence goes on from NZ_LLXZ01000208.1 coordinate 2,624, forward strand.
ACCGCGGAATGGGACCGCGCGGTGTATTACGCCAGCCGCTGGGCGGTACGCGTCGGCGGCGGCGTGGTGATGCTCCGCATCATCGCCATCGAGGACCAGAACCAGCAATGGCTCGGCGTCGCCGACCTGATGCGCGCCGAGGCCGAGGACGCGGCCAATGAGGCGCTCGATCGCGCCTCGGGCCGGGCCAACGGCATCGCCGCCATCACCCCGGAGCGCGTGATCCGCGAGGGCGACCCGACCACCCAGATCCTCGACGTGATCGACCAGGACGTCGATATTTCGATGCTGGTGCTGGCGGCCAATCCGGGTCCCGAGGGGCCGGGGCCGCTGATCAGCATGATGGCGCAGGTCGCCGGCTCGTTCCCGATTCCAGTGACCATCGTGCCCGGCGACCTCACCGACGCCGAGATCGACGGGCTTTCTTAAGGATTGATGTACCTACAGAATTACCGATTTCCCCCTTGATCGTGCGCCCGCGGTCGCCATCTGCTAAGGGACACCCACGCGCCGGCCTTGAACCGGCGACGCCGGAGAAAAACCATGTTCATTCAGACTGAAGCCACGCCCAATCCCGCCACCCTGAAATTCATTCCGGGCCGCACCGTGCTCGATACCGGCACGATGGAATTTTCGAACCGCGACGCCGCTACCCGCTCGCCACTTGCCGAACGTCTCTTCGGCGTTCCCGGCGTATCAAGCGTGTTCTACGGCTACGATTTCGTCACCGTGACCAAGGCGGACGGCGACTGGCAGCATCTCAAGCCCGCGATCCTCGGCGCCATCATGGAGCACTACATGTCCGGCGCGCCGCTGCTGGCGGACGGAACCTTCGGCAGCGACGAAGCGGCAGACGAGGAAGGCGAGTTCTTCAACGAGCAAGATGCCGACACGGTTGCCACCATCAAGGACCTGATCGAGACGCGGGTTCGGCCGGCGGTCGCCAATGACGGTGGTGACATCACCTTCCGCGGCTTCAAGGACGGCGTCGTCTATCTCAACATGAAGGGCTCCTGCGCCGGCTGCCCGTCATCGACGGCAACGCTGCAGCACGGCATCCAGAACCTGTTGAAGCACTTCGTGCCCGACGTGGTCGAAGTCCGGCCGATGTAGGTTAGTGCCGTATGGTGGGCAAAGGCGCGAAGCGCCGTGCCCACCATCTATCGCCAGCTTGCGTCCTGAATGGTGGGCACGCTGCGCTTTGCCCACCCTACAAGGCTTGAGCTACGCCGCCTCACCGATGCTGGCGGCTTCCGCCGCGGCGCGCTGCATGCCCTCGGACATTTCGGTCGTCACCGCGCTCTGCTGCTGAACGGCGGCGGCCGTCGACGTCACATATTCGCTGACGTTCTGGATCGCCTGTTTGATCGAGTTGAGGGCCGCGACGACATCGCCCGAGATACCGTTGAGATTGCCGATCTCCTGCTCGATCTTGTCGGTCGCCTGCCTGGCCTGGCTGGCGAGATTCTTCACCTCGGACGCGACCACCGCAAAACCGCGGCCGGCGTCGCCGGCGCGCGCTGATTCGATCGTGGCATTCAATGCCAGCAGATTGATCTGGCCGGTGATGGCGCCGATCAGCTGCACGATGCTGCTCATCGATTCCGCGGCTTCCGTCAGGCGATGCGCCTGCTGATCGGCGGCCTCGACCCGGCCGACGGCCGTGTGCGCGGTTTCCTTCGACTTCGCCATGGCGTCGGAGATTTCGTGCACCGACGTGTTCAGCTCCTCCGCGCCGGCAGCGACCTGCTCCATCATGCTGCGGACTTTCTCGCTGCGCATCCGCGCAATCACCTGCGCGGTGGTATCGGCGGCGTATTTCACGACCTTGTAAGGCTTGCCGTTGAGGTCGCGGATCGGATTGTAGGATGCCTGAATCCAGATCTGCCGGCCGCCCTTGCCGACGCGCTCATACTCGCCGGACTGGAATTCGCCGCGATTGAGCCTGGCCCAGAACGCCTGATAGCCGTCGCTGCCGCGCTGGTCGGGCGGCATGAACAGGCTGTGATGCTTGCCCTCGATTTCCATCAGCGAGTAGCCGAGCGTCCTGAGAAAGTTGTCGTTCGCGGTCAGCACCTTGCCGTCCATGCTGAACTCGATGACCGCCTGCGACTTGCCGATCGCCTCGATCTGCCCGGCGAAATTCGCCGTCTTCAGTTTCTGTTCGGTGATATCGGAAGCGAACTTCACCACCTTGAACGGCTTGCCGGCATCGTCGAGGATCGGGTTGTAGGAAGCGAGGATCCAGACCTCCTTGCCGCCCTTGCCGACACGCTTGTATTCGGCCGACTGGAACTCGCCGCGACCCAGCTTCGTCCAGAAGTCGCGATAGGCCGCGCTGTCACGCTCGTCCGGCATGACGAACATCTGGTGGTGCTTGCCCTGGATTTCGGCGAGCGAATAGCCCATCGCGGCAAGGAAATTGTCGTTTGCCGTGATGATGGTGCCATCGAGATTGAACTCGATCATGGCTTGCGTCCGGGCGATGGCCGCGATCTTGCCGGCATCCTCCATGCTGCGGATCTTGCGCTCGGTGATGTCGGTGGCAAACTTGACGACCTTGGCAGGCTTGTTGGCGCTATCGAGGATCGGATTGTAGGACGCCTGAATCCACACTTCGCGGCCGCCCTTGCCGACGCGTTTGTATTCGGCCGCCTGATATTCGCCGCGATTGAGCCTGGCCCAGAACGCATGATAGTTCGGATCGTCACGCTGATCCGCGGTCACGAACATCCGATGATGCTTGCCCACGATTTCGTCGAGCCGGTACCCCATCGCGTCGAGGAAATTCTGATTGGCGGTGATGATCGTGCCGTCCATATTGAACTCGATCACCGCCTGCGACTTGCTGATTGCAATCGCCTGCGCCAGCGCCTCATGCGCCGCAGAATTGCTTTTCCAAAAAGGCATGAAAAAATCCCTCCGGTTCGGGGGACGAGCGTGGCTTGAAATGCCGAAGATGCATCGTCCGGATCCCTATTGACCCGTATTTTCCCGGTGGGCGATTGTCGCATCCGACGGCTAATTCTTTGTTAATTCTATTTAATTTCCAAGCACTTAGCGTCCCATAAGTTGCATCTCCCGGCCAAGCTTCGCGGATCGAGAGTGAGGTTCGCAGCCAGGACCGTTGATGCGTCGAAAACTTCCTGAACGCTTGAGCCGGCGCAGAACTGAGGGAGAAATCTTCCAGCCGGCGGGCGAACTTCCAGAGCCATTTTCGCTCCGGGTTGAACGGGAAACCGGCTCCAGATTGTCGTTCGACGTTTTCTTGATGCGAACCGCTGTCCACGTCGCTCGAAAGCGCTATAGGGTAGCTGATGCTCATCCTCTCCATCGATACCGCGCTCGACGCTTGCGCCGCGGCCGTGCTTGACACCAGCGCGGGCGGAACCATCGCGCAGGAATCGCAGGCGATGAAGCGCGGCCACGCCGAAGCCTTGATGCCGCTGATCGCGCGCGTGATGAAGGCATCCGGCGTCGCCTTTGCCGCACTCGACCGCATCGCCGCGACGACGGGTCCCGGCAGTTTCACTGGATTGCGCGTCGGCCTTTCCGCCGCCCGCGGCATTGCGCTCGCCGCCGGCAAGCCGGTCGTCGGCGTGACGACGCTGACTGCATTTGCCGCCCCGATCGTCAGCGGGAACAGCGAACATCCCGTCATATCGGCCGTCGACGCACGGCATGATCATGTCTATTTCCAGGTGCTCGGCGGCGACGGCGGTTCGCTGATCAAGCCGAACGTTGCGCCGGTTGCCGCAGCGCTCGACGCCGCACGCTTCGGCGCTCCGCATCTGGTCGGCAACGCGGCGAACATCCTCGCTGATCGCTGGCCGGCAGAAGCACCACCGCCTTTCAAAGTGGACCAGCAGGCCGCACCCGATATCGCCTGGGTAGCGTGGCTGGGCGCCGCGGTCAGTCCCGAAAGCTCGCCGGCGCGGCCCTATTATCTGCGCGCGCCCGACGCCAAGCCGCCGAAGGATCCGCTGTCCGGCGCACCGCAGCCGCTGGCACCATGATGACGTGGTTCTCCGATTGGTGGGGCGGCGGCACAGCGGTGATCGAACCGGCGATCCAGCGCGACGCGGCGCGTCTGGCGCATCTGCATGGCGCGTCGTTTCACCGCGGCTGGGGCGAAGGCGAATTCGAGGTGATGCTGACCGAGCGCAACACGCTCGTGCACCGCCTCAGGCTCGGGCGCAAGATCATAGGCTTTGCGGTGTCGCGCATGGCCGCCGACGAGGCGGAGTTGTTGTCGATCGCCATCGATGCGAACCAGCGCGGCCGTGGCCTGTCGCGCAACCTGTTGCTGACGCATCTCGGTCATCTCGCCGGCCGCGGCGTACGCAAGGTGTTCCTCGAGGTCGAAGAAAACAATCAGCCGGCGCGGCGTCTGTATGAATGGGCCGGATTCGAGGTCGTCGGCCGCCGGGAACGCTATTATCAGCAGCCCGGTGGCGAACAGTTGAATGCGCTTCTGATGCGGCGCGACTTGTCGTAATATGCACGCGGTGGCAAAAAGCCCCGACTTGCCCTTCAAGGCCTTAGAGACCATGACCGTACTGAAATCTTCGTCTGCGCAGAAAAATACCGGCATCGAGGCGCGCTGCGCCGCCACCGGTATGCGCATGACCGAACAGCGCCGGGTGATCGCGCGCGTGCTGGCTGATTCGGTCGACCATCCTGATGTCGAGGAGCTCTACCGGCGCTGTGTCGCGGTCGACGACAAGATCTCCATTTCAACGGTGTACCGCACTGTCAAACTGTTCGAGGATGCCGGCATTATCGAGCGGCATGATTTTCGCGAGGGCCGCGCACGCTACGAGCAGATGCCCGACAGCCATCATGACCATTTGATCAATCTGCGTGACGGCAAGGTGATCGAGTTCACCTCCGAGGAGATCGAGAAATTGCAGGCCGAGATCGCCAGAAAACTCGGCTACAAGCTGGTCGATCACCGGCTGGAACTTTATTGCGTCCCGCTCGACGAAGACAAAACCTGATCGCGAGCCGACTTGAAGCAGAACTTCGATCTGGTCATCTTCGACTGCGACGGCGTGCTCGTCGACAGCGAAGTCATTTCGTGCCGCGCGCATGCGGAAACGCTGACGCGGCACGGCTATCCGATCACGCCCCATCAGGTGCTCGTTCGCTTTCTCGGCGTATCTGACCGCGAGGCGCGCCAAACGATCGAGCGCGAGATCGACCGCAAACTCCCTGATGATTTCGAGCAACAGGTGAAGGCGGCCACGCTGAAATTCTACGAGGGCGATTTGCAGGCGATCGCCCATATCGGCGAGGCAATTGGCGCGATACGACTGCCCAAATGCGTCGCTTCCAGCGGAACGCCGGAAAAGATCCACCACGGCCTCACCTGCGCCGGCCTCTACGACCAACTCGCGCCGCATATTTTCTCCGCTACGCAGGTCAGCCGCGGCAAGCCCGCGCCCGATCTGTTTCTGTTCGCGGCCGAACAGATGAAGACGCAACCGTCCCAGTGCGTCGTGATCGAGGACAGCGTTCCTGGCGTCACCGCCGGCCGCGCCGCCGGAATGACCGTGCTTGGTTTTCACGGCGGCAGCCATTGTCAGCCCGGCCATGCCGAAATGCTGCGCGCCGCCGGCGCCGCCGTGACGTTCAGCGATATGCGGCAGTTGCCGGATCTGATTGCACGCGTCGGTCGAACGGCCGGCTAGACTTCAATCGAGCAACCTTGCCGCGAGTTAACTGGGCGCGGAAGCCACAGGTGATAGTCTCACACGAACTTGCGTGAGGGGGCGGCGTATCCTGAAATTATCCGACATGTTGAAGGCCGCCTTGCCGCTCACGCTGATCGTGGCGGTGGCGGCACTCGCGCGAAGCTGGCAGCTTTCGCAGAACGAATTCAGCAGACAGTATTACGCCGCCGGCGTGCGCAGCCAGCTGGAGAGCTGGCACAACTTCTTGTTCAACACGTTCGATCCCGCCGGCTTTGTTTCCATCGACAAGCCGCCGGTCGCGATCTGGCTGCAGGTCATCAGCGCCAAGCTGCTCGGCTTTTCCGCGTTGTCGGTCCTGCTCGCCCAGGTGATGGCGGGACTGGCCGCGATCCTCCTCGTTTACATTCTCGTGCGGAAATATTGGGGCGTGATGGCAGGTGCCGTGGCCGCACTGTTGCTCGCGCTCAGTCCCGTCAATGTTGCGGTCGACCGTTCCAACAATACCGAGAGCTGTCTGATCCTGGTGCTGCTGACGGCTGCGTGGTTTGGGATGCGGGCCGCCGAAACCGGCCGGCTTGCGCTGCTCTGCGCCGCGATGGCAGCACTCGGAATCGGCTTCAACGTCAAGATGGGCGCGGCGCTGGTGCTGGCTCCCGTGCTGGCTTTGACATTCAGCCTCGCGCGACCACGCGCTCCCGTGAGCTGGCATATCGGGCGACAGGCCCTCGCGGGCGTGGTCCTTGTCATCGTCTCGCTGTCATGGGCTGTGCTCTTCGATCTCACGCCGGCACGGGATCGGCCCTATGCAGGCAGCACCAGGCACAATTCGATGCTGGAGCTTGCCTTGGTGCATAACGGCGCGTCCCGCTTCCTTGCGATGGCTGCGCCCGCAGGCAGTCCGGCAAAGTCCGCGCCCGCAGCCTTGAGTGAGGCAACACCTGCCGTCACGGGTGTTCGGCAGCCCGTCATGACCGACGACTCGCCGGTCGGCCCTCTCCGCCTGTTTCGGCCGCGGGCCGCGGCGCAGTTCGCCTGGCTGCTGCCGCTCGCGCTTATCGGCCTCATGCTCGCATGGTCCGAAGCATGGGGACCGGGCACGGCAAGATCACGCCGCATCAGCGCCGCTGTCTGGACCGGCTGGCTCGCGATGTACTGGATCGTGCTCAGCTTCGCTGGCGGATTGATCCATACCTATTACGTCGCCGTGCTCGGTCCGCCGCTCGCGGTGTTCTCCGGCATCGCCGTAGCCGGATTGTGGTCGAGATGGAAGGCGGGCCAGCTCGCGCGAATGCACCTGCCGCTGGTCATCGCCGTCACAGCCGCCTGGCAGGCCTACCTCTGCATCGCGCAATCCGAAACGATCGGATCCGACTGGCTCAGCGTAACGTGGCTGACGTCGCTTGGAATCGCTGCGATTTGCGCCGCTGTCCTTTGTGCCCTTCCGCAACAGAACGGCAGATTGCCAAAGCTGTTCGCGGTCGCGGCCTTTGGCGCGCTGCTCGTTTCACCGATCCTGACCGCAGCCAGCGTCGTTCTGAGGCGCCCGAACATCGCCGCACCGGTCGCCAACATGACGGCCCTGCTCGCGCCATCCGACACTGACCGGGTGGCATCGCGGACATCGCGGCTGGAAGCCGCCCGCCAGAAGCTCACGGGTTACCTGACCGCCAATCGCGAGAACGCAAAGTTTATCGTCGCAGTACCCAATGCGAATGTCGCCGCGCCGTTGATCATCGCGACCGGCCAGCCGGTGATGGCGATGGGCGGTTATCTCGGCGACGATCCGATCCTGACGCCGGCGGACATCGAGCGGCTGGCCTCGGACAGACAGCTCCGCTTCGTGATGCTGGGCGGCTACACGCTGGCCCCGGCCAAACAGGCGGCGGCGCTCCAACCGATCGCGCAATGGGTGCGCTCCAAGGGCCGCCCCGTTGATGCAAAATTGTGGCGACTGTCCGGGGCTTCGAGCAGCACCCCCTACCGCATCAACCTCGGCAACGAATGGGTGGAAGTTCCGCCGCCTGAACTGTTCGATCTGTGGGGCACCGCGAACTGAACTGGACCGCGGCGGGTATCCTGGGTGCCTTTGCGCCCTGAAATGGCGGCTTAACCGGCTGGATTTTCGCGCCTCCAGGCTATATTTGACCCCCTGACGCCGGATGGCGCCATTCAAGCCCGATATCCAAGGTTCCATGAAGCCGCCGCGCAAGCTGCATATCAAGTCCTATGGCTGCCAGATGAACGTCTACGATGCGCAACGCATGGTCGACACGCTGGCGCCCGAGGGTTTTGTCGAAACTGACAGCGCCGAGGATGCGGATCTGGTGATCCTCAACACCTGCCATATCAGGGAAAAGGCTTCCGAGAAGGTCTACTCCGAGCTCGGGCGGCTGCGGGTCGCCAAGGACGAGGCGGCGCGGAACGGGCGCGAGATGCGCATCGCGGTCGCCGGCTGCGTCGCGCAGGCCGAGGGCGAAGAGATCGTCCGCCGTGCGCCGACGGTTGATGTCGTGGTCGGGCCGCAGAGCTACCATCATTTGCCGCAGCTATTGGCACGCGCCAAGAGCGAAGGACGTGCGCTGGAAACCGAATTTCCGGTCGATGACAAATTCGGCTTCCTGCCGCAGCCGAAACCGGACGCCATCCGCGCGCGCGGCATCTCCGCTTTCGTCACCGTGCAGGAAGGCTGCGACAAGTTCTGCACCTTCTGCGTGGTACCCTATACGCGCGGCGCGGAAGTCTCGCGCCCGGTCGCCAAGATCGTCGACGACGTGAAGCGGCTGGCGGAAAACGGCGTACGCGAGATCACCCTGATCGGCCAGAACGTCAACGCCTATCACGGCGAAGGCCCGGATGGGCGGACCTGGCCGCTCGGCAAACTGTTGCACCGCCTTGCCGAAATCGAGGGCATCGTGCGGCTGCGCTATTCGACCAGCCACCCCCGCGACGTCGAGGAAACGCTGATTGCGGCGCATCGCGACCTTGCCGCCCTGATGCCGTTCGTCCATCTGCCGGTGCAGTCCGGATCCGACCGGATCCTGGCCGCCATGAACCGCAAGCATACCGCCGATGATTATCGGCGTGTCATCGACCGTTTCCGTACCGCCCGCCAAGACATTGCTTTTTCATCGGATTTTATCGTCGGCTTCCCCGGCGAAACCGAGGGAGAATTTGCCGCGACCCTCGCGCTTGTCATGCAAATCGGATACGCTGGCGCTTATTCGTTCAAATATTCGCCCCGGCCCGGCACGCCGGCGGCGGACATGCAGGAGACAGTGTCAGCGGCTGAAATGGACGATCGATTGGTGCGGCTCCAGGAATTGATCGACACCCAGCAATCGGCCTTCAACAAGGCCATGATTGGCGAAACCGTCGACGTGCTGTTCGAACGCGCGGCCCGCAATCCCGGCCAGATCGTCGGCCGCACCGCATACCTTCAGCCTGCACATGTGTTTGCCTCGCCCGACATCATCGGACAGGTGCTGCCGGTCAGCATCGCCAGCCTCGAGCGCTACAGCCTGCTCGGCGAACTCGCGGGTGGCGCTGCGCGGCCCGCACCATCAATTCTTCCACAGCTGACGGGAGCCTGAACCCTTGCCAAAAAGCGCATCGGATTCACCTTCGCTCGCTCCCAGCCGCAAATTTGACCGCGACATGCAAGTTCCGCCCGAGACCCAGGTCGTCATCGACTTCGACGACAACCGCGCCGCTTCCGCCCTCGTCGGCCCCTACGGCCAGAACCTGGCGCTGGTCGAGCGGCGGCTCGGCGTCGTCGTCGATTCCCGCGGCAACCACATCACCATCGCCGGCACCCGCGACGGCTGCGACGCCGCGCGGCGCGTGCTGGAAACGCTCTATGCGCAGGCCGTGCAGGGCCATGATCTCTCGCAGGGCGAGGTCGAGGGCGCGATCCGCGCCGTGATCGCGCAGGGGTCGCTGTTCGAGTTCGACGCCAAGACCGCCAAGCCCACGTTCGAGACCATCAACCTGCGCAAGCGCCCGGTGCGGGCACGCACCGCCGCACAGGATTCCTACATCCGCGCGCTGAAACGCCACGAGATGGTGTTCGGCGTCGGCCCGGCCGGCACCGGCAAGACCTGGCTTGCGGTCGCGCATGCCGCGCAATTGTTCGAGCGCAAGGAAGTCGATCGCATCATCTTGACTCGACCCGCGGTCGAGGCCGGCGAGCGGCTCGGCTTCCTGCCCGGCGACTTGCGCGAGAAGGTCGATCCTTACCTGAGACCGATCTACGACGCGCTGTACGACCTGATGGATTCGCGGATCGTGGAGCGCGCGCTGCAGGCCGGCGAGATCGAGATCGCGCCGCTCGCCTTCATGCGCGGCCGCACGCTCACCAACGCCGTCATCATCCTCGACGAAGCGCAGAACACCACGTCGATGCAGATGAAGATGTTCCTGACCCGGCTCGGCGAAAACAGCCGCATGATCATCACCGGCGATCCCTCGCAGGTCGACCTGCCGAACGGGCAGGCGTCGGGGCTCGCCGAAGCCTGCAAGCTGCTCGACAATGTCGAGGGCATTGCACAGGTGAAATTCACCGCGGAAGACGTCATCCGCCACGAACTGGTGGCGCGGATCGTCGCCGCCTATGAGGGATTGCCGCAGAAGCCGGCAACCGGAAAATCTTGACCGAAATATCCTCGGCCGTGGACCTGCCGCAGGCAGGCCGCGGCCGCAACCAGAACAAAGCTATGCAAACCGCTGGAACGCTCGTGTCGTCCGCCCTTCCTCTTACCGAAGTTCTCGTCGTCGCCGAGTGCTGGCAGACCGAGCCGGAGGCCGAGGCGGTGATCCATCGCGCTATCAACGCCGCGGCCGAATTCGCCGATGCCGATGTCGGCGAGGCGGAACTCGCGGTCATGCTGACCGACGATTCAGGCATTCGCACGCTGAACAGCAACTGGCGCGGCATCGACAAGCCGACCAACGTGCTGTCGTTTCCGGCGCTGCAGCCGACCGCCGACGCGCCGGCGGACGCCCCGCGCATGCTCGGCGACATCGCCATCGCCTATGAGACCACGCGCAAAGAGGCCGATGAGGAGGAAAAGCCGTTCGATCATCATCTCAGCCATCTCGCGGTCCACGGCTTCCTGCATCTGATCGGATACGACCACGAAAATGACGACGACGCCGAAACCATGGAAAGTCTCGAACGGGAGATCCTCGCCCAGCTCGGCATTCCCGATCCCTATGCGGACCGGGAACGGATGGACTGAAATGCCGGACTCCGACCCGATACAGGACAACCCGCGCGACACGCGCAATCTGCCGGTTCTGGTGCAGGAAGGCGAGGTATTGCGCCCCGCCGCCGACAACTGGCTGATGCGGGCGATCCGCACGCTGTTCGGCTGGAAGGCTGGATCGGTCCGCGCCGATCTTCAGGTCGTGCTCGATGCCTCGACGCCCGATGATGTCGGCTTTTCCGCCATCGAGCGCACCATGCTGCGCAACATCCTCGGCCTCAACGAGCGGCGGATCGCCGACGTGATGGTGCATCGCGCCGACATCGTCGCGGTCAAGCGCGACATTCCGCTCGGCGAGCTGATGAGCCTGTTCGAGAGCGCGGCGCATTCCCGCCTCGTGGTCTACAACGAAACCCTCGACGACCCCGAAGGCATCGTCCACATCCGCGACCTCCTGGCGTTCATGACCGCGAAGGCGCGCGTCGGCGAGACCGACAAGCCGAAGCGCAAGAAGCCGTTTCCGGCGGGCCTCGACCTCCGCGCCGTCAACCTCGCGATGCCGCTCGCCGAGGCCAACATCATCCGCAAGCTTCTCTATGTGCCGCCATCGATGCGGGCGATCGACCTGCTGGCGCAGATGCAGGCCTCGCGCATCCATCTGGCGCTGGTGGTCGACGAATATGGCGGCACCGACGGGTTGGTGTCGATCGAGGACATCGTCGAGCAGATCGTCGGCGAGATCGACGACGAGCACGACAGCGACGAGCCGCCGGCGATCGTGCGGCACGGCGACAATGCGTTCATCGCCGACGCGCGCGCCAGCCTCGAGGATGCACGCAAGATGATCGGCGAGGAATTCGTCACCGGCGAGGCCGGCGAGGAAGTCGAGACGCTCGGCGGCTATCTGGTGGCGCAGGTCGGCCGACTGCCGGTGCGCGGCGAGGTGATCGCAGGCCCGGGCAATTTCGAGATCGAGGTCCTCGACGCCGACCCGCGGCGGGTCAAGCGGCTGCGGATCGGCGTCCGGAAGGAGCGACCTCCCGCACGCACGCAACGCGAAAGACCCCGGCGCGAGAGCCCGCCCGATGCCAGTGCTCCGCAGGCCAACGACAACACGCCGCCGACCTCCGGCGATGGAGCCGGCCCGCAGTGATGCCTTCAAGCAAATTCCGCGTGGCGGGACTCTCGATCATCCTCGCCTGGGGCTGGAAACGCGCCGCGATCGCGCTGGTCGCAGGCGCGATGTCGGCGCTGGCGATGGCGCCGTTCAATGCCTGGCCAGTGCTGTTCATCACCTTTCCGGTTGCAGTCTGGCTGATCGACGGAGCCGCGGCCGGAAAATGGCGCGGCGTGCCGGCGGCGGCGCTATCAGGCTTCTGGTTCGGGCTCGGCTATTTCGTGCCCGGGCTCTACTGGACCGGCAACGCCTTCCTGGTCGACGCACAGACCTTTGCCTGGCTGATGCCGTTCGCCGTGCTCGGCCTGCCGGCTTACCTGGCCCTGTTTCCCGCGCTCGGCTTCGCGCTGGCGCGGCTGATCTGGACACGGGATGCCTCGCGCGTGCTGGCGCTCGCAGTCGCCCTCACGGTCAGCGAATGGCTGCGCGGCTACATGCTGTCGGGCTTCCCGTGGAATGCCTATGGCTACGCGCTGTCGGAGCCGCTGGCGCTGGCGCAGACGGCGTCCCTGATCGGGCTGTGGGGCATGACGTTCCTCAGCGTCGCGATCTTCGCCAGCCCGGCGGCGCTGATCGACGGTACCTCGCGCGGCCGCAAGCCCTGGATCGCGCCGGTGGCGGCGCTGGTGCTGCTGGTGGCGATGGGGATTTACGGCGCCGTGCGTCTGTCGCTGCAGCCGACGGCCCTGACCAACGTCAAGCTGCGCATCATGCAACCGAACCTGCAGCAGGACGTCAAATTCAATTACGGCGCCAAGTCGGAGGTGATGCAGAAATATCTGACGCTGTCCGACCGCGCCTCGGGACCGCAATCCACCGGCGTGCGCGATGCGCAGATCCTGATCTGGCCGGAATCGGCTTTCCCCTTTTTCCTGACCCGTGAAGCCGACGCGATGGCGCAGATCGCCGAGCTCCTGCCCAAGGGCACGGTGCTGATCACGGGCTCCGTCCGCGCCCCTGATGGTCCGCCCGGCGCCCGCGTCTCCCGCGCCTACAACTCGATATATGTGATCGACCATGACGGTGGCGTGCTGTCGGTCTACGACAAGCTGCATCTGGTGCCGTTTGGCGAATACCTGCCGTTTCAGGAATGGATGGAAAAGCTCGGCTTCGTGCAGCTGACGAAGGTGCATGGCGGCTTCATTCCGGGCGCGCAGCGCCATGCGATGGAGATACCGAACGCGCCGCGCGCGCTACCGCTGATTTGTTACGAGGCGATTTTCCCCGGAAATGTTGCGGCGCGTGATGATCGTCCCGGCTGGATCATCAACCTGACCAATGACGGCTGGTTCGGCAATTCGACCGGCCCCTACCAGCATCTGCAGCAGGCGCGGCTGCGTGCGATCGAAGAAGGGCTGCCGATGGTGCGCGCCGCCAACACCGGCATCTCGGCGGTGATCGATCCTTCAGGGCGGATTGTCGCACGCCTCGGCCTCGGCATCGAAGGTGTTTTGGATGCCAGCCTGCCGTCGGCGCTGTCGCCGACCATTTATGCTCGCTTTGGAGATATCCCGGCTGCCGTGATTGTGGCAGTTGCCTTGATACTCGTCATCAGACGCCGCGCAGCAAAGCACGCTGCCTGAGATTTCCTCGGCGCAGTTTTGTCACTGGTTTACTAAAAACGCTGCGCGTGCGGTTCCACCAGTTGACAGACAGCCTGCAATTCGCTTTCTGCGGTTGCAAGCCAAAAACAACAACCAGTCACTTCCGTTGCTCAGATCGTCCGCAATTCTACCCGATCCTTCGAGCAGGATATGACGGTAACGGCGCGCCTGAGGCATGACTCTTCCACTGCCTCAATCCCGGCGCGCCATCCCAGGAGCGATGCAGATGTCCACCAAAGCGCCCAATCCGGTTGACAAGTATGTCGGCAGCCGCGTCCGGATGCGCCGCATCATGCTGGGAATGAGCCAGGAAAAACTGGGCGAAGCGCTCGGTCTCACCTTCCAGCAGGTTCAGAAATACGAAAAAGGCACCAACCGGGTTGGCGCCAGCCGCCTGCAGCAGATCTCTGAAATTCTGCAGGTACCCGTGTCGTTTCTATTCGACGGCGGACCGAGCGGCGCGGTAAATGGCGAGGGTTTCGGCGACGGCGCCTCGCCAGCCTATGTGTCCGATTTCCTCGCAACATCAGAGGGTCTCGCGCTGACGCGCGCGTTCACGCGCATCGACGATTCCAAGATGCGGCGCTCGATCGTCGAGTTGGTCGAGCAGATCGCCTCGCGGAACGGCCCGGACCCGCGCTGACTTCATCTCGCAACGGTTTGAAAATTTCGTATTCTGGAATATGCCTCATTTCTCGATCGGCAATTGCGCATCGGGAAATGACGCCGTATCGGATACGACATGACGACAACCAATCCTTTCGACGCCACGCCGATCCTCGAAGGCATCCGCCGCTGGGTCGAGATCGAAACTCCCACCGAAGCACCCGAGCAGGTCAACAAGCTCGCCGACCTCGTCACAGAGGGTTATCGCGGCCTGCCCGCCACCGTGGAGCGGATTGCCGGGCACTCCGGCTGCGGCGACCATCTGGTGGCGCGCTCGTCATGGGGACAGGGCGAGCCGGGCATCCTGGTGCTGAGCCATCTCGATACCGTGCACCCAATGGGCTTCATCGAGCGCCTGCCGTTCCGCGTCGCGGGCGACAGCGCCTTCGGCCCGGGCATCTACGACATGAAGGGCGGCGCCTACCTCGCCTATCATGCGTTCCGGCAGGTTTGCGCTGACGGCGCGCGGCCGCCGCTCGGAATTACCCAGCTCTATGTCTCCGACGAGGAGATCGGGAGCCCGACCTCGCGCGCGCTGATCGAGGCCGAGGGACGCAAGGCGAAATATGTGCTGGTCACCGAACCGGCGCGCGACGGCGGCAAGATCGTCACCGGGCGCAAGGGCGTCGGACGCTTCGAGGTGTTCATCAAGGGCGTGCCCTCGCATGCCGGCACAAGGCCGCAGGACGGCCGCAGCGCCATCCACGAACTCGGCAATGTCATTCAAACGCTGCAGGCGATGAACGACCATGCGCGCGGCATCAGCGTCAATGTCGGCGTTATCAGAGGCGGCACCAAGCCGAACGTGGTCGCGGAGGAAGCCTATGCCGAGGTCGACACCCGCGTGCCGACGATCGCCGATTCCGAAGAGCTCGTGGCAAAGATCCTCAATCTGAAATCGCGCACCGAAGGCGTCACCGTCAAGGTGATCGGCGAGCTGAACCGCCCGCCTTACGAAAAGAGCAATGCCGGCGCGGCGCTTTACGAGCATGCCAAGACGATCGCGGCCGAGATCGGCTTCGATCTGGTCGACACTTCGACCGGCGGCGGCTCCGACGGCAATTTCACCGCACCGCATACCGCAACCCTCGACGGGCTCGGCGTCGACGGCCAGGGCGCCCATACCCATTACGAGCAGATGTATATCTCCTCGATCGAGCCGAGGGCACGGCTGTTGTACCGGCTGTACCAGACGCTGCGATGATGACCGCCCCGCGCGATATCGGCGACGGCGGCGCGCCGCCGGATGACGGCGCGTCGGCACATGCGCGCGGCGGCTCGTTCTTCGGCCGCCGCAAGGGCCACAAGCTCCGCATCCATCAGGCCGACCTGATCGACAATCTCTTGCCGCACCTGGCGCTCGATATCGCAACGCCAGCGCCGGAGCGGCTTGCCGACCTCTTCGATGGCGGCACCGATGATGTCAGGCTCGAAATCGGCTTCGGCGGCGGAGAGCATCTGATCGCGGAAGCGCAGGCCTTTCCGGATATCGGGTTCATCGGCTGTGAGCCCTATGTCAACGGCATGGCAAAAATCCTGACGCAGATCGAGGCGCACAATCTGCGCAACATCCGCCTCTATGCCGGCGATGCCGCCGAATTGCTGGCCTGGGCGCCACCGCGCTCGCTGGCGCGGATCGACCTGATCCATCCGGATCCCTGGCCGAAGCGGCGGCACTGGAAGCGCCGCTTCGTGCAGGATGCTACCGTCAACGCAATGGCGCGCATCCTGAAAGCCGGCGGCGAATTCCGCTTCGTCAGCGACATCGACGATTACTGCGCCTGGACGCTGGCGCATCTGATGCGCTCGCCGGATTTTCTCTGGACCGCCGAACGCGCCGCCGACTGGCAACAGCCGTGGGACGGCTACACCATGACGCGCTACGGCCGCAAAGCCGAGCGCGAGGGACGGGTCGCGGCGTATTTGAGATTTCGGCGGGTCGGCTAGCCGGCGTGCACCATAAATCCGGGATACCGGTACGATCGGCGTGCGGACAGTGACACACAGGCCCGGTGCCAACGCCCGGCTGCGTCATTTCCAGAACGGTTTTGATGCTTCGGCCATGGCCTCTTGCCGCGTCTTGCCGATGTCCTTGAGAAAGTGGTCATCCAGTTCCGACAGGGCTTGTCGCTGCCGCGACCGTTCCGAGCACTCGACACACCAGCGCAGGAATCGTAGTCCCCATCCAAGTCGACGATGGCTGGATGCCGCAGCTTCCGTCCAACTGGTGAGCGCATTGACAACAACGGACATGATACTTCCTCCTGATAACGAGCCCTGGTGGGCGGTCAGGGTGTACTTGCTGGCTCCTGGTCCAGCGGTTGGCGCGCAGCCGCGCACGATCATTTCGGCTCCGCCTCGGCGGGCGCCGATTGACTGCGAGATCGTGCCGCGCGTCAGTCAGACTGCGAGGGAAAGGACCGCGATCTGAGCTCTTGCAGATCAAGCTGCGGGAACGCGCCCGCCGCATCGGTCCGTCAACCTTTCAGCGACCCGACACTAGAAAGCGAAGCGGTATGATGGAAGGTCCAATTTACGTGGAATCAATCAGTCCAATGCCGTTGCCTCTGGCGACATTGCTCACGCCGCTTTCGGGCGTCGAGACACGCGTTCATCGAAGCATCTGCACAGCCGCCGCAGTCCTTCGGCAATCCGCGCCGTCTCGATCGCTCCATATCCCAGCATGATGCCGGCCTGAGGCTTTCCTTCCAGCGGGAAGGCTTGAATGGCAACGCCGAGGTCAAAGGCTCGCGATGCAATCGCATCGATGTCATCGAACGACGCCGTCCGCGCGTAGGCAGCGATGTGCAGCCCGGTGCTCGATGGAATAAGATGGAGGTAATCGCCGAAGTTGCTCTTGATCCCCGCGGTCAGCATCTCATGCCGTTCGCTATAGATGCGGGTCACTTTGCGAATGTGGCGGGCAAACGCACCCTCGTCGATGAACCGCGCCAGCGCGTTCTGCACGATGGTCGCCGTATGCCAATCGGTGACAAATTTCGCCTTGTACGCCGCTTCTCGCAGCGATGGCGGCACGACCATGAAGCCCAGCCGGAGAGCCGGCAGCAACGTTTTTGAAAACGTGCCGACATACACAACGCGACCGGTCGTATCGAGGGTCTGAAGCGGTTCAAGCGGGCGTCCGCCGAAGCGAAACTCGCTGTCGTAATCGTCCTCAACGACAACCGCGTTGTAGCGCTCGGCCCAGGCAAGCAGGGCACGTCGGCGCGACAGGCTCATGGCCATGCCGAGGGGAAACTGGTGCGAGGGCGTCACGTAGACCACCCTGGCATCAGCAGGCAACGCCTCCACGACCAGACCTTCGCTGTCGACCGGCACGCCGACCACGCGCGCGCCCAGCGCCTTGAACAGGTCTTTTGGAGGCGAATAGCCCGGTTTCTCTACCGCAACGACATCGCCGGGGTCGAGAAGCACGCGAGCGATGATGTCGAGCGCCTGTTGGGTGCCATTCGTCACGATGATGTCGTCGGGCGATCCGGAAACGCTACGTGAGATGCCGATGTGGCGGGCGATCGCCGCGCGCAGGTCCCGATTGCCCGCGGGATTCTCGTAGCGGCCCGCCGTCATCTCGCGCGAGCGCAGCGCGTGGGCGACGACCCGCCGCCAGATTCGGTGTGGAAACAGCGAGGCGTCCGGAAGCCCCGCTCTGAAGTCGTAGCGCGCCGCGCGAAGGAAAAAAGGCGGTAACGATACCGTCTCCCAGACTTCACGCACCCGAATTGCGCGGGATGTCGAGCGCCTTGTCTTCGATGCAGGACGTTTTGCCTCGAGCTGATGGCTGACGAATGTCCCAGCGCCCGTACGCGACGTTGCAAATCCTTCCGCAACTAGGGTTTCGTAGGCGATTGCTACCGTCGATCGCGCAACCGTCAGCGCGGCGGCCAGTTCCCGCGTGGCAGACAGCCGCTCTCCGGGTCGAAGGCGACCGTCCAGAATGGCCTGCCGGATCTGACGGTATATCTCGCCACTAAGGTCATCTCGACCAACAAGACTGACGTGAAAAGCCACAGTCCCGGAACTCGCGTTGTTTCGGATTGGACTGGCAACCTTGCGCATAGGCCAATGTTCCATCCTGTCGCCTGGCTAGAATTGGACTGGCCGAGAATCCATGAATTGGCACTTCAACGAGGCCCTGTCCTCCTTACGATCAGCCGTGACTCGTTCTGAAAGGGAGATGACCATGGCCAGTCAGCCTTCGCGAACAGCGCCTCCGGCCAGGCATGCAAACATCCAGCCGGTTTCCGCCACGCCGGAGCTTCCTTCCGCCATCCCGCTGATGGCGCTTTCGACTGGTTTCTGGGCCTTCAAGACTCTGGCCGCCGCGCACGAACTGGACCTCTTCAGCCGCCTGGCGGGCGGCGCCGGCATCACGGTTGCCAGGCTGGCGGAAACGCTCGGTCTGCATCCGCGGCCGGCCGAGATGCTGTTGACCGGCTGCGCCGCACTCGGGCTGCTGGAGAAAACGGATGGCCGTTATCGCAATACGCCGTTGAGCGAGGCCTATCTCGTGCGCGGGAAACCATATTATTTCGGCGGCTTCGTGCAAATGGCCGACAAGCGGCTCTACGCGGGCTGGGGTAAACTTGCCGAAGCGCTGCGCACGAACCGGCCAACCACATGGGATCCGGACGCGCAATCCTCGATGTTCGACGGCGAGGATCCAATGGTGCTGGCGCTGTTCTGGGAGGCGATGCATTCGGTTTCGGCGATGACCGCGCGCAAGCTCGGCGAAGCGGTGGACTTCCGACATTTCCGCCGCCTCCTGGACATCGGCGGCGGATCGGGCGCCTACGACATCGAGCTTTGCAAACAGTACGGGACGCTGCGCGCGACCGTATTCGACTTGCCGCATGTCACCGCGATCGCCGCGGGAAAGATTGCCGAGGCCGGCTTGACCGACCGGATCGACACCGCAGGCGGCAGCTTCTTCGAGCGGCTTCCCGGGGATCACGACATGCATCTGTTATCGATGATCCTGCACGATTGGGACGAGGCGAAGAACCGCGCCCTGCTGCGCCGGTCCTTCGAGGCCTTGCCGAGCGGCGGCGCCGTCGTCATCAGTGAGCTCCTCGTCAACGACGAAAAGACCGGTCCGGCGCCGGCCGCGCTGATGAGCCTCAACATGCTGATCGAGACGGAAGGGCGAAACTACACGCCGGCCGAATACGCGGCATGGCTCGAGGAGGCCGGCTTCCGGCACATCGAGACCGTATGGTTCGAGGCGCCCGCCGCGAACGGTGCGGTAATCGGCCGCAAACCATAAGGCGTAACCAAATCGAAGCGAGGCAATTCATGTTGCGGACTTCAGTTCGTCTTGCATTCGTGACCGCGTCACTTATCGCGCTTTCAGCGTTCGCGGCCACGGCTGACGATGCACAGATCACGCGTGGCAAATATCTCGTCACACTCGGTGGCTGCAACGACTGCCATACGCCGGGATATTTCTTCGGGAATCCCGACACGTCACGCTTTCTCGGCGGCTCGGATGTGGGCTTCGAGATTCCGGGTCAAGGTGTCTTTGTGGGCTCAAACATCACGCCCGACAAAAAGACCGGTATCGGCAGTTGGACCCGGGAGCAGATCGTGAAGGCGATACAGGGCGGTGAACGGCCGGATGGCCGCATCCTGGCGCCGATCATGCCCTGGCACGCTTTTGCGACACTCACACGGGAGGATGTCATGGCGATCGCGGCTTTTCTCCAAAGTCTGAACCCGGTCAGCAACCAGATTCCCGGTCCGTTCAAGCCCGGGGAAAAGGTTTCGACCTTCATGTTCCGGATTGCGCCACCGGGCGAAACCGCAGCGGCTGCGGCCAAGTAGTCTTGGTCCGATCGCCCCTGCGCCAGGTGTATGGGACCCGGGTATGCACTTGTATTGGTGGAGCAATCCTAGAAGTGGAAAAAGTCGGAACTACTGAGCGTGCTTGCCTTTCCCCGAAAGAGAAAATTGGCCGTTGCGGCGACGGCATCACCTTTCGGTCGATTTAAAGCGTACAGGCTACGGCTTCCCCGCCACGCCCGTCATCTTCGCCTTCTTCGCGTCCGTCGCTTCCCACACCATGCGCTTCCCCCGTTCGCGCCCGAGCAGTTCGATCGGATCGTGATTGTCGATGTGGCCGAACTGTCCCTTGTAGACGCTGTAGCCGCATAATTCCTGCAGGCGGCGCGGAAAGCGTTTGGCGGTTTCCTGGGGAATGCCGAGCTGCAGATTTTCCTGCTGGCGCATCCAGCCCCAGCAATAGGCGCAGGAGAATGCGAAGCGCCGCTCATCCGAATCGTTGGCGCCGCCGCCGTGCCACAGCGCGCTGTCGAACAGCATCACGCTGCCGGCCTTCATTGTCGCGGTCACGGCGGCATAATCATGGCCGTATTCCGGCGAGGAATCATATTTGTGGCTGCCGGGTATGATCCGCGTCGCGCCGTTGTCCTCGCGGAAATCCGACAGCGCCCAGATCGCGTTGATGGTGATTGGAATGTGTGGACGCGGCAGCGGGATCAACTGCGTGTCTTCATGGATCGGCTGCGCCTCCTGCCCCGGCCCCAGCACCAGCGAGCAGAACGATGACAACAGACACTCCTTGTCCAGCACGCGCTCGACCACCGGCAGCACGTTCCCGTGCAGCGGCACTTCCCAGAACAGATCGTCATAGGTGAGGAGATTGTTGATGCGGACGGTCTTGAAGCCTTCGAACGAGGTTTTGGCTGGGCCAAGCTGATGCTCGCGCTCGATGCGCTGTAGCGCCGTGATCAAGCCTTCGATGAGTTCGGGGCTTGCCGCGCCTTCGATG
Source organism: Bradyrhizobium jicamae (assembly GCF_001440395.1). Lineage (GTDB taxonomy): Bacteria > Pseudomonadota > Alphaproteobacteria > Rhizobiales > Xanthobacteraceae > Bradyrhizobium > Bradyrhizobium jicamae. The sequence goes on from NZ_LLXZ01000208.1 coordinate 23,779, forward strand.
ACGGTGAAGCCGTCGTTGCGAATTCTATCCGCGTGGGCTTGGATCTGAACGTCCGTTAGCATGTCGCGCTCCCCGAAATGACGCTGTGTCGCGTCTTTGAGGGCGGAGGATAACGCGCTCCTTTGACGTTTGGGAGGTAATTCAGCGCACTCCGTCATTGCCTGCGACAAACGCGAAGCGTTTGCGCAAGGGAGCAAAGCGACGAA
>NZ_LLXZ01000208.1:23994-24293 GCF_001440395.1 Bradyrhizobium jicamae
GACGGAGAGAGGTATAGGGCCGGATCAGCGCGTCTTCCAGAACTCGACGACGCGTTGGGCGGTCGTGGGCATCAGGCGCACATAATTCACACGCGCGTTTTCGATGTCGGCCGGCGATGGCGTTTTCGTTGGACCGAGCCGAAGGATGATCAGCGCGCGCACCGTGGCCCATTCGAGGTCCATGGATTTTCCGGCGATCAGGATCGGATCGTAGCGTTCGCCGCTGATCAGGCGATCGAGGGGTTCGATCTTGACGCCGGTTATCGCCGACAGTGCTGCGATCGATTCCTCGTATTTGA
>NZ_LLXZ01000208.1:24303-28894 GCF_001440395.1 Bradyrhizobium jicamae
TTTCGATCTTGACGCCGGTTATCGCCGACAGTGCTGCGATCGATTCCTCGTATTTGAAGGCCCTGGCGAAGTTGAGCAACGCGCCCTCGCCGAGCATGCCCTCACGGTGGAGTTTGAGCACCGTGCGCTGTGCCGGCGCGAAGTCGCGCCGCTCCTCGCGTTCGGTCGGGGCGGTTATGGCAACCATCGCCTGCTTGATGTCGGCCTGCCGCTCGGGCTTGACGACCTGGAACAGGCGGCGGCGAATGACGTCGATAGAGCCGGAGAGCAGCTCCTTCAATTGTCCGGAAGACAGATCGTCGCGCTGGCCGAGCTTGATCGTGAGCACGCCGTCCTGGCCGGCGCGCTTGATCAGCGTCGAGTATCCGTCTGACGAAAATGCTGCGCCCGCATTGCCGGCGGCGCGCCTGACCACGGCGCGGTCGCCGCGGGCGATCATGACGTCGGTGAGATCGGCTGAAAGCGAGGGACGTTCGGCCATCGCCAGCAGATGACCCTGGCCCTTCATGGACGCAATTTCGAGCAGCATCTTTTCGTCGATCACCGGCGAGTGGCGCAGCAACGGACCTGCGATGGCAATTTCATCTTCGTGGGCAAGCTGGCCGACCAGACCACGCGGCGCATTCGCCAGCGTCGACAGGCGCTCGGCCAATTCGGCGCGCGCCTCGATCTCGGCATGCGGAACGAGGCTGGTCAGGACACCGTCGAACAGATCGACGTGGTCTGAGCGAAAGCTCGCCGCCCCCTGCAGGAACAGCTCGCTGATACGGCGCATGGCATCGGCGCGGCGCCTGGGGTCGCCACGACTGACGATGTCGTCGAGTTCCGGTATCGGCGATGGTGAAACAGTCATAAACCCCGTCCAAACCGGCCAAATTGGCTGATTTTCGGGAAATCTAGGCAGCGTTTGTGAATGAAGGGTTAGATTATTGCCCAGCTCTCAAAGCTTGGCAAAATCGGACTTAACGAGATCGCAGGCCTTGTCGGATTGCGGAAAAACCGCTATATCCGCGGCAACTTATGGATCTCATACGATCGCGTATTGAGAGTGGGCCCCCCGGGACCCGCTCTTTTTTATTACCTGAACCTGCCCTGCCCAGAACGGACATCAGGGGCGGCTCAGGGAACCGGCCGGACCTCCGGTTAGGCCCGGCCTAAACCCATGCAAGTAAGACGCTTTTGACCCTGGACATGACCGATCCAACTGCTGTTCCCGAGGATGCCGACCTGCTGGCCGAGCCCCGTCTCGTCGTCGAGCCGGGCGTGGCAGCGCGGGTGTCGGCGGTAGCCGGGCCGGTCTTGCAGGGAATGGGCTACCGGCTGGTCCGGATCAGGATTTCCGGCGAGGCCGGCTGCACCGTCCAGATCATGGCCGAGCGGCCTGATGGCACGATGCAGATCGAGGATTGCGAGGCGGTCTCGCGGGCGCTGTCGCCGGTGCTCGACGTCGCCGATCCGATCGACCGCGCCTACCGGCTGGAGATATCTTCGCCCGGCATCGACCGCCCGCTGGTGCGCCGTTCCGATTTCGAACGCTTTGGCGGACATCTCGTGAAAATCGAAATGGCCGTCGCCCATCAGGGCCGCAAGCGTTTCCGTGGTACGCTGGCTGGCGTCGAAGGCGATGCCGTGCGCCTACATCGGGATGACACACGCGCGGACGAAGATGCCGACGTGCTGCTGGTGATGGAAGACATCTCCGACGCACGGCTGGTTTTGACCGACGAATTGATTGCGGAATCGATGCGGCGCGGCAAGCAGGCCGAGCGCGAACTCAAACAGAATCTCGGGCTGGCGCCCACGCCTCCGCCGCACGCGAAGAAAAGCGATCCGGCCAGGAGCAACAAGCCGAAGCCCAAAAACAAGCCCGGCAAGAAGCCGGAGCCGACCAATACCAAGAGACACCGCCTCGCCGCAGAAAGGCTGCGCAGGGGCGAGACCGATCCTACTGAAGGAGACTAGGCCATGGCAGTCAGTGCCAACAAACTCGAGCTGCTGCAGATCGCCGACGCGGTCGCCCGCGAAAAGTCGATCGACCGCGGCATCGTGATCGCCGCGATGGAAGACGCCATCGCCAAGGCGGCCCGCGCCCGTTACGGCAGCGAGACCGATGTTCACGCCGAGATCGACGCCAAGAAGGGCGAGCTCAGGCTGTCGCGCCACATGCTGGTCGTCGAGCAGGTCGAGAACTCCTCGAACCAGATTTCGCTGGCGGACGCGCAGCGCGCCAATCCGGGCGCCCAGGTCGGCGACACCATCGCCGATACTCTGCCGCCGCTGGAATACGGCCGCATCGCCGCGCAGTCGGCCAAGCAGGTGATCGTGCAGAAGGTGCGCGAGGCCGAACGCGACCGGCAGTACCAGGAATTCAAGGACCGCATCGGCGATATCGTCAACGGCGTCGTCAAGCGCGTCGAATATGGCAGCGTGATCGTCGATCTCGGCCGCGGTGAAGCCATCATCCGCCGCGACGAAATGCTGCCGCGCGAAGTGTTCCGCAACGGCGACCGCGTCCGCGCCTACATCTTCGACGTCCGCCGCGAAACCCGCGGTCCGCAGATCTTCCTCTCCCGCACCCATCCGCAGTTCATGGCAAAGCTGTTCGCGCAGGAAGTGCCTGAGATCTATGACGGCATCGTCGAGATCAAGGCGGTAGCCCGCGATCCCGGCTCGCGCGCGAAAATCGGCGTGATTTCCCGGGATTCCTCGGTGGATCCGGTCGGCGCCTGCGTCGGCATGCGCGGCTCGCGCGTGCAGGCGGTGGTGAATGAACTGCAGGGCGAGAAGATCGACATCATTCCGTGGTCGCCCGATATCGCGACCTTCGTCGTCAACGCGCTGGCGCCCGCCGAAGTCGCCAAGGTCGTCATCGACGAGGACCGCGAGCGGATCGAGGTCGTGGTCCCCGACACCAATAACCAGCTCTCGCTGGCGATCGGTCGGCGCGGCCAGAACGTGCGCCTCGCCTCGCAACTGACCGGCTGGGATATCGACATCCTCACCGAGCAGGAAGAATCCGAGCGCCGCCAGGCCGATTTCGAGAACTCGACCCGCGTCTTCATGGAAGCGCTGAACGTCGACGAGGTCGTCGGCCAGCTGTTGGCGTCGGAAGGCTTCACGTCGGTCGAGGAACTCGCACTGGTCGATGTCAAGGAACTGGCCGGCATCGAAGGCTTCGACGAAGAAACAGCCAACGAGTTGCAGAGCCGGGCAAGGGAATATCTCGAACAGCTCGAGACAGAGCTGGAAAACAAGCGCAAGGAGCTAGGCGTGGATGATGCATTGAAGACGGTGCCCGGTGTTACCTCCAAGATGCTGGTGAAGTTCGGCGAGAACGACATCAAGTCGGTCGAGGATCTGGCGGGCTGCGCGACCGACGATCTGGTCGGCTGGACCGAGCGCAAGGAAGGCAGCGAGCCGACCAAGCATGCCGGCATTCTCGACGCCAACGAGATTTCGCGGGACGACGCCGAGCGCATGATCATGCAGGCGCGCGTCATTGCCGGCTGGATCACCGAGGCCGAACTCGCCAAGCAGACCGAGGCGGCCCAGGCTGCCGAAGACCAGACGGCGTAATGCGGGTGTTCCGCAAAGCTCAAACTCTTTGCTGCGCGCCGACCGTGCGCAGATGACAGGAACCGTTCGACAGGCATGCTCGCTTTGGCTGACCCCGATCTCGACCATGGGCCGCGGACCGACAAGTCCGCGACCATGCGTATGTGCGCGGTCAGCCGCGAGGTGCGCGGCATCGACGAGCTGATCCGCTTCGTGGTCGCCCCGTCCGGCGACGTTGTTCCCGATCTGAAGCGCAAGCTGCCCGGCCGCGGCCTCTGGGTATCGGCCTCGCGCCGGACGGTTGCGGAAGCGGTCCGGCGTCACCAATTTAGCCGAGGGTTCAAGCGCGACGTCCGGGTCGCGGCCACCCTTCCCGCCGATACCGAGGCCCTGCTGGAACGAAGCTGCACCGAGGCGCTGGCCATGGCGGCCAAGGCCGGGCAGGTCATTTCCGGCTTTGCCAAGGTCGAGGGCCTGCTCGAACAGGGCAGGGCTGACGCGCTGATCCATGCTTCCGACGGGGCGGCCGACGGAATCCGCAAATTGGACGCGATCGCCGGGCAAAGGGGCCGAAATGTCGGCGAATCGCGGGATTTGCCGATTGTGACTGCTTTAACCTCGGCACAATTGGATTTGGCACTGGGCCGGTCAAATGTGATACATGCTGCGCTGCTCGCGGGCCCGGCGAGCAAAACGTTCCTGTCGCGCTGCCAGATCCTGGTTCGATACCGGACGGCCGATGACGACAAGACCGGGGATGGCGGCCAGAAATTCTGACGACGACGATTGGTTCCGAAGACCTGCTGCAATGACGGCGCGGAGAACGCGCCACGTAACGAGATTAGGACTGCTGAATGGTTGATACCAAAACGCCTGGCGACAAGACTCTGAGTGTCCCGACCAAGACCTTGACGCTGAAGCCGCGGGTCGAGACGGGCACCGTGCGCCAGAGCTTCAGCCACGGCCGGACCAAGCAGGTCGTGGTTGAAAAGCGCGGCAAGCGCCGCGTCGGCGGCGATGCGCCCGCCACGGAAAC
>NZ_LLXZ01000209.1 GCF_001440395.1 Bradyrhizobium jicamae
CGGGGAGCCGATGCCGACGATAGGCTTGCGCCTGCTGCTCCAGCAGCTTTGCCAGCACCGCCGGCGCTGCCGCCCGCGAACGTCGCCGAGCTCGCGCGACAGTGACGTGCCGCCATACAAGCGGACGAACCCGTGCGAGAGTAGTCGCTTTTTCTCTTCGACAAACTGTGCATCCCACGGATCCGGCTTCGGCGCGGTGTAACTGCCCGGCTCGCGTCGATCGTCGATGTTGGGGTGCTGCATCAGCCCGAGCGCGATCAGTACCGTAAGCGGGTCGGTGTGAGCCATTAGGGCTGAGGCAGGGACCCATCAAGGGGCCTTCACAGGCGCAACGGTCCACCCGTAGCCTGTTGTCGTACGAGCTTAACGCTGCCGAGACCTCACATCTTGCGTCGCCTGGTCGACAAGGAAGGCGGCAAAGATATCGGCGAGAGGCAGGTCGCACAGAGCCTCCACGAAGAGAAACTGTCCTTGCGGGTTGACCTCGAGGAACACGGGCTCATCGTCGTCGGTCAACTTCACGTCGAAGATCCCCATGACCAAACCAAGCTCGTGGAGGGTGTCGCGCAACCTTTGTTCGAGGTGCCTGTCGAGCGGGTAAGGACTGAAGGGCACATTGAGATCAAACCGCCAGTCGAGTGCCTCGGCCTCGATGAGCGCACCATCGCAGCGCTCGCCAACGACGGAGATGCGCAGGTGACGCGTGCCCGGGATGCATTCCTGGTAGATCGACGCCGCCAGGGCCAGGACTTCCTCGTTGTCGAGCAGCTCCTGGCTGACTATCGCTGTCGACGCCAGTTCGACGCCACGCGGCGTCGCGACAGGCTTGATGATCGCGCCTGGATGCGCCGCGCAAAAGCGGCGAATGTGCACTGGATCTTGACTGACGAGCGTGGCCGGGATCCGGAGACCAGCGCGCTTCGCGGCATGTAGCTGCAGCAGCTTGTTCTCCGCCAAGTGGGTGGCAAGAGGATGGCTGACCCAGTGCCCTTGAAAGGCGTTCAGGAGTATGCCCTCGAGGACCCTCTCAGTACTACGAAAGATAGACAGCTCATAGGCAGCGTCAGTCTCCTCGGGCAGCGTTTGTTTCACGGTCGTGCGCCGGTACCACAGCGTGTTGAGCGTCCTCACATCGACGGTCTGTCCCTCGATGGTCGGGAGAAGGGCTGGTGCCTCACTGTCCGACGACCACTCCAGGCGCCCGCGGAGTACAAGCTCGTCGCTTGGGATCAGGCAGCACCAGACTCCATGCTGCTCTTCGATCTTCTTCTTGATCAGATAGCCATGGGGATCGTCACCATACGTTATGATCCCGATCCGCGGTTCCATGGTGCTCTTCTCCTATGGAAGTCGTCCCGGCTTTCCGGACTGGTCCAGTAAGCCGGAATGAGGAACTCCTGACAAGGATCGTTAGGCGGTGCAGTCGTCAGCCTGCATGACATCCACCCATCCAGCCGAACCCGAAAAGGTCGTGCTACCACCGGAACCGTCAGGCCCTCCAACTGTTAGTTTTGCTCCCGATGCCTCGCGGAGCCGGCTCTGTCCTCCGGCTACCTCGCGGAGCTCGCTCTCGAAGATCTCGAGCCGTTCGGGCTTTTGGGCGTCTGCCTTAACGCCGTCTAGCTGCTTCTGAAAGAATACTGCTGGAATGACTTTCGGCATCACCGTTCTCCATATTTAAAGGGATTGGTACTTAGACAGGCATTTTTGCTTGCCTGTCGCGAGAATAGGCCAGCGGTTCGGTTTCACCGTGATGCGCATCACACGCCAAGGGCCGCGCGATCGCTTTCCGAAGATCGTCTTGAACCCGAGCCAAAACGCGCCCACTGCGCCGGGCGACGATCGCGCCGATCACCGATCCCTACTCGGCAAAATTCGAGGACGTCAGGGTCGTAAATTCGGAAGTTGGGAACCCTGGTCTGCGGGACAGTTAATGCAAAACATGTTGGGAACGGCATGCTTGACATGGCGGCATGCCGGATCGATCGCCGGCCCTGGGTCTGGTACATACGCAGACGGGCAGGGCCGCGGCCGCCTCGGCGAATTTACGGGCTTTGTCTGGATCTGCGCGGCGCTGCTCGGCGGCGAGCTTGGTCAGCGCGAATTCAAGGCTGGCCGTTGTCCGCTGCAGGATATTGCGGCATTGCGTCCAGCCTCTCACGGCGCCGGCAAGTCGGGATCCTTTCCTAGTGGGGGGTTATTCAGACGGCCGGCGCTGGATCGATCCGGCGGTTAAGGCCGCTTCAAAACCGTGGTGATGTCGATATCGAAGCTTTGGCCCAGCTTGTCATGCGGGAGCTGCTTGGCGTGCGCCAGCACCTCTGCCGTGGGAGCGACCAGCGATGCCTGGCCTTCGCGGGTTCATGCCGAGCCGCCGCCGCGCGATGATGATCCGGGGACGAAATATCTGACCTGATCCATTTGAGAGATAAGAAACTGACGCGAACGGGATTCACAAGGCGTTGTGGGATGTACGTGACCTGCCTCACAGCGTAGGGCCGACGCTCGGTCATTCTCGATTCACGGTTGCGGATGACCGGAACCGGATTGGAGAGCTGACCGTTCGGCTCGCCAAGATCACCAACCCCTGTGAAAGGAAGATTGAAATGACGACGAATGAAATGACGAACGAGGAGCTACCCGCGCTTCGCGAACTCGACGTCTCGGAGCTCGATGCAATCAGCGGCGGAATCATAGGTGGCGAAGTAAGTCACCCCTTGGTCCAATCACAAAAAAATCCGGCGCTTCGCGCTTTCATGAACGCCTTCTATGAAAACGGGGGTAGATGAGCGCGGACCCACCAGATGCCGCGTCGACAGATGCTCGAGCTGCCCGCGGACGGCGGCTTGCGCAACTGGGCGAACGGACCGTCGCGCGCGCGAGCGAAGCGGGGTGAAGGTCGAGCTAGAGAGAGGCGGCATAAGCCGCCCTTTTTGATAGCACCCGCATTCTGCGCTTCCCCAACGCATCCGCCGTTATGGCAGGCTGCGATAGCGAGCCCGGCGTCGCTCATGTCGGTTCATCGATCCCTCCTCGTCTTGCGCTGCCGTCGCTTGCGCGGCTTCAGGTGCTTGGTCAGCCCGCTCGCCTCGCGCCACGCCTGTTCGGCCGCGCGCGCCTTCTTCGCCTGCCCGAAGGTCGTGGTCTCGCGGACATCGTCGGCGTGCCGGAGGTCTCGACGGCGGGTCATGACGCAGCCCGCCTGAGCTGACGCGGTGTTATCGGCGGTCGCGGCGTATAGCTCGGTGCATCGTCGTCGTCGGCGGCGAGATCGTCCTCGTCGAGGTCGTTCTCGTCGGCTTCCTCGTCAGGCTCGGGGTCAGGGTCAGGATCCGGATCGGGGTCGCGCAGCGTGGCATGTGCCTGGGCGATGATCGCCGCACGCCGCACCGCGCAGGCGTCCGGATCGACGACATCGACCAGATCGGGGATGCTCTGGTGCGGCGGCGGTTCGGGGATGTCGGCGGGGTCGATGGCGGCGTTCACGAAATAAAAAGCAGTTCTTGCCGCTCTTCGCGTAGAAGGCCGTTCCGCCATAGCCTGAACCAGGCGCATCCTTCAGATAGATCCGACCACGCTTAGTGTTCACGGCTTCAATCGCCGTGACGATGAACCAAAGACGCCTGGCATAGGTCTCCCGAATGACAGCCACGTCACCGGCCTTCGCGTTCCGGTAATAGGTCGCGATCTGCTCTTCCGTCTGGCTGCCGCTCGGATCGCCGGGGCGTTCATTACCAAACAGTGCGCGCAGGCCACGGCTGGACACGATTGCTTCAGGTGGTTTCGTCATTGGCGTCCTCGGTGTCTCAATAGCGACAGCAATCCCGCTGCCGCTGGGGGATTATTCAGCGGGCGACCGGCCGCAGTCGGGGGCTGTTGCAATGCGAGCAAAGCTTGGCTCGCCGGCGACAAGCATGCGACCGCCGCAGCTGCGGCAAATCCAAAGCGAGCGCGCGGCGGCCTGGCGCGCCTGGCGATCGTGGGCGTCGTTTTTCGCTGCAGCTCGCCTCGCCGCAGGTCAGAGTAGAAACATGTTGGTTGCGGGGCGAATTGTCGCCAGTTGTCAAAGCCTTGACAAGAGGCCTTGACGCCGTCCGGGAGATTTTCCGGGACCTCGAGGTGGGCGATCCTCAAACCGATGTAGAATGAACCGCCGCCAATGTGGCTCGGCCGGAGGAGTTCTGGGCGTCCCCATGTGGCGCGCGACAGACGAGGCATGAAGGAGGGTTATCATGCCACACTGTAAGGTTCCTTCGGTGCTTGCTTTAGCAATCCTGACGTTGAGCGAAGCGTTCGCAGCCAATCCCAAAACAATCCTTTAAATTTCGGCCCGTATGCTGGGGCGAGAGCGTTATGGGGATCGGATGTTCTGACGAATTCAATCCCTATCCCGGTAAGCCGGAATGGATCCACTTTCCGTGCGGGTCCGGCGGGAAAGCGACTTCAGTAAAGCTGTTGTTTGTAACAGAGTCTGTTTCAGAGATCCCAAAGATTGCGCCGTTGTCCGTGGAATAGGAGGAAGTGCGGGTTCCTGTCGCTTTCGTTGGGCTGAGGTAGCATGCGGATTACACAAATAGAAGAAAGGCAAGCGCCTGGCCGGCGCGGTCGAGCTGCGCCAGCAGCAGGTCAGAGCACGCGTTCACTAGACGTTTCTTCGAGACTAAATTAGGATTCTTAAGGTTGGACTGCCCGATGCTTCGCTATGGGGAGCAGAGCCATGACCCAGGATAGTTTGCTGCTAACGGCTATGATAGCTTGGCCCTCCGTCGTTTCTGTTGTGCTCGCGTATATGGCGCTCACGCATTGACGCGAGCGAAGCGGTCAGCGGGGTGGCTTTTCCTCCAACCACGTTGGCACGCCTGGTAGAGGCCGCTCGCCGTCGCCGGTGCGGCGATCGCAGCCGTAGCGCCAGAGCAGCCCGTAGGCGAGCTCGGTTCGCCTCGCGTGCGCGAATAAATGGCTGAACCTATAAGCGCCACGCCAGCCACGAGGCAGCGGCGCCAAAACGCCAGTCGTTGCCCCACAGGATCACCGCGCCGGCAAAAATGGATATCAGCCACAGCGCACCGAGAACCATCAGCAGCCTTTTAAGCCAAATCATGCCCACCCCCCTAAAAGCTGTTGCACTGGACCATGCCCGCCAGATTTCGGCACTGCGTGGTCGTTGGAAAACTTGGCGCGGGGGCGCCGGCGCCGATGCCCTTGAGGCTTTGCCCGCGGCCTGAAGCGCCGCCGCGGCCCTCTGAGTCCGGGCTTCCTCGGCCGCCTCGTTCGCCTGCTCGATCTGTGCCATCGTGCGCAGGCATTCGAGACGCTGCGGGCCGCTCGTGTACCCCAGTTGGTCGCAGGAGCGGTTCAGCTTAGCAATAAGCGCCTGCTGCCTCTCGGCCGCCGTCTGGCAACCGGCCAGGGACACGATGCTCCATGACCAAAACTCTCCCGACTGTCGGCCGCGTTGTGTGGTTCACTGCTCGCGCCTAAACTCGATCTCGCCCAGCGGCGAGTCATCCGGTTCACCGAACATCTGATGGATGACGGCCCAACCGTGTTCAAGCATGTCTGCCGCATGGGTCTTGAGGGCATCGTGTCGAAGCGGACGGATGTATCGCAGCGGGCCGTCGAGGACGTGGCTCAAGTCGAAGAACCCGGCGAGCGAGGCGGTGCGCCGACGGAGCAGGAGGTAAAAGAAACCGACGACCGACGCTATGGTTGCATGGTCGAAAACCTATAAGGGCGCGGCCGCCGTGAGATCCCGACGTGTGACCGTGACCCCCATCACAGTCTTGCCGCCGATATCCGTTCTATCATTTCACAATAACGGGAACGGCCTGTTATCGGCAGATCGACAGATCTGGCGAAACTTTATGTGAAGGAAAAGCATGATGAAAACATCACTCGATATGAAAACATCACTCGATTCGGCCACGCTGGCCACAACCATTCGTGAACTCGATGTCACTGAGTTGAGGATGGTCAGTGGCGGTGCGGTCGTTAATACCCTTCCCCCTCGCAACATCGACAATCCGGCGGTCAAGGCGTTCGTGGACGCCTTCCACAAATCGTGTGGCTGTTAGCACATTTGCACAGGTTCAGCCGGGTTTAGAGGTTAGCAGCACGTCCCGCTGCCGGTTGACCACTGCCCCCCGAGATCGGATCGTGACCGCGAAGGGCGTTCGCTAGCTGACCCTGTGACCGGCTCAACCAGGCTCGCCAACTTGATCTGAGATAGACCTCGGCGGCCACAACTCTGCCCCGCGCGTGATCGGTCGCGCTCTCGGGCTCTAGCTCGACAGCCGGGGGGTGGCAGAGCCACCTCCCGATTGTTTTCGACCGGACGATTCCGCTTAGGCCGGCTTCTTCCGTCTCGAAACAACCACGTCTCGGTGGAACAAGGCCGCGAGCCTTAGGCGCCCAGCATTGAGGCCACCGACGCCGCTGAGAACGCCCTGCCGTTCACGTTGACATAGCCGCGGGCTGCCAGATCGGCAGCGATGGCTCGCAGGGAATTGCCGCGCTTGCGCCGGCGCAGCCCTTTGGCGATCTGCACCATCTCCGGATTGATCTCGGCCTTCACGCCGTACCGGCGACTATGGCTTTACGCACATTGACAGCCGAAAGCCGCTCGCCGCGCTAGTCACTCACGTTTTCAATGACGCGCTGGTGAACCTGTCCGTTTTCGATAGCAACGGCGTGGCAACGCTGCATGTCGCGTATCCACCGACAATGACTTGCATCGCCCGCTTGCTTAAGCCGGCCTCCAGGAAGAAGCGGTTGATTACGATCGGTGAGGCCACCAAGGCGATGATTGCGACATTGATGAAGATGTTCGAAACTCCAAACAGATCGAAGGGCAGATCGCCGATGCGCGCGAACGCCTCGCAAGCCTCGATGCCAAGCGCAGTCGTTCGCACTCCCGGCTGTCGTAGGGGATCAGGATGCCGCCGCTTCGCTGGCGCGCATCAATTCCGAGGTTATCCTTGCTCAATTATGCCGACACATCATTGCTGCTCGTGAAGTGGCGCAAATGATCAAGTCTTACCGCAAACAAAAAAATTTCAATTACCGGGACTATGCCGAACTGCTCAAGCAGCAGGCGGCGGAAAGTCTCTCTATCATGCAGCTATCTCGTTCGCTGCGCCTGACCCAGCAAAGCGTAATGGATCGAAAAATTCGGCATCCACGCGGCGGGGGTGATTGGTAATCCATGGGATAGGAACGAGGAGTGACATGGGCATGCTGCAGACCCGTCCCACGCGCCCCCGACCCGTGATGCTGATGGAAAGAGGATCATCACGCTAGAGGCACTCGACGCCTACAAGGAGGTCCGGCGGCTGATGGCCGGCCCGATCCCGGCCAACCCGACTAACCGCTTGCGGCGACAGGAAGCGATCCGGGTAGCGTCTCTAGAACTTCATCTGCTGCTGCGTCGCCGTCCCGAGCAGGTCAACATTCTCGATACCGCCGACGATCGGATGCCGCCGTTCGTGCTTCACGGCGGGGCTGCGATGATGATGGACTGGCAGCAGGCCGCGGCAATCCGCAGACGGTTAGAGCAAATTTACTATGGCTACCCGGGCGAGGTAACTGGCCCAACGCGACAAAAACCCTTTTGAGAGATGCCCGTTCGTGCAGCGAGTGTTCGTTCACCTGAAGTCGCCGTGGGCCGGCCAATCCGACGCGAATGATGTGGTGGACGACGCCCGCTCCCGGCATCGAATGTGCCAAAGGG
>NZ_LLXZ01000210.1:0-1919 GCF_001440395.1 Bradyrhizobium jicamae
TAGTTCTGTGCGGTGCCCCTGTGCAGGTTCTGGATGTAGATCCCAAACTCCTGCAACACAGAGCCGCTGCCGCCAGTCGCGGCGATGTACATGCCAATGCGGTTAGTAACGGAAGCACCAGAGTTGATGGTCGGCGCCGAATAGAGGCCGTAGTCATATGCAACTGTGACAGTCCCACCGTAAGTCGCGGCGGCCTGGAAATTGGCGACATGACTCGGAGTGCCAGAACCGGAAAACGTACCTTTAATCGTAATTCGAGCATCGAATGGAGCATATCCAACCGAGGCGGCCGGTATCCAGTTAGTCGAATCAGAATAGCCGTGACCGTCGGCTGTCATCGTGCGATCTTGGCTGATCAGGATCGACGGATTGTTGCTATTGGTTACGTTTGCCGAACCAACATGCAGCTGACACAGAGGCGAAGCTTGATTTATTCCGAGATTTCCGCCGATTGAATTCGTTCCGTTGATCTGATTGAGATCGAGAGTACCTGCAACGGCGTGCGTATCATTCCATGCCGCCAGATCAACTTCAGCTTGTGGGTCAGATGTTCCGCTTGAGACCTTCTTGTGCGTAATGGAAAGAGCCATCTAGACCATCACCTCTTATTCCAAAGGCCTGCCGACGGACCGGTGTCGTATCTCGGAGAACGAGAAAATCCACTTGGCGAAAAGCCGCGTGTAATTTTTTGTGGCTTTATCGACCAAGTCTCCGCGCTAACTGATTCTTCGTTCCACAACCCGGCAAGCGATCCAGTACTAAATCTTGGCAAGCGAGAAAATCCATCTGGAGAAAAACCGCGCATGACTTCTTGCGGTTTGATTACCCATGTATTCAAGGTGTCACTCCGCTCGGTCGCATCGTCAAGGGAGATGCATTGAAGGCAGCGGTGATGTTGGCCGTGTTCAGGCTATCCAAGGCTGTCTTGAGCCCTAGCGCCCAAGTCTGGATGCGCTCGTCCTCCTTCAAGTAAGGAGCGGTTTCGAGCAGCGTTCCGTAGAGGTAGAGATCGGGTGCGGCTGTGAGAAGCCAATTGGTCGTATTGCTTGCCAAGGCCGGGATATTCTGCCGATACACCATCTCGATCGTGTAGTTGGCATCCGGGGTTGGCGCCAACTCGATCTCGGACCCCATGATGGTGAAAAATAAAGGCTGTCCTGCCGGACTACCGCTTGAAGTGCGATACTCATCCAACTGAGTGCCGCTCTTGAAATCCAGATGAGGTTTATTATCGACACTCGAAAGCCTGATGCGACGCATCGACTGGAAATCGGTAGGAAGAGAAATGAATTCAGGTTCAGATGAGGTCGTATCGACTGTGGTCGTAGCCCTTTGCTCCATCTGGCGCACAAACAAATCCCGGTTCATCTTCGCTTCGAACAGCTGAATGAACGTCGGAATGCGAGCAATGAGAGTCGTGTCCTGATCTCGCGCTAGATACTCAGTCACGGCTGCAATAAGATCGCTGGCGCTCGCAATCGTGGCCATCAGCTACCGAACCCCATGAAGCTCTGGACCTGCTGGCTGTCAGTCCGGAGATATGCCCACTCCGGGTCCTTCAGCTTGCGATCGACAAGTGCATCCATTTCCGGTCCGAACAGCCTGATTGAGACGTTCCCGCGCTCGTATTCTTCGTTAAGCCAGCGCGTCAGGATGACATTGGGAATGGATGCAACGTGCCGCCCCCAATCGCTTTTCTGCGCCATCGATCGGAGCATCTTGTTGTGCTCCAGGATCGGTTCAACATCCTGAATGGTTTCGACAGCAACGTCTTGACCGTTGCTGTCGATGTGGATGCGCGTTTCCATCAGCTAAGCTCGGTCACCGAAACTGTTCCGGTGCCAAGCGCAGCCAGCTTCTGGCCCGGCGTCACAGTGAAGTAGAGCGGGATATTCGCCGGCAGAAGGGTATCGGTAGCT
>NZ_LLXZ01000210.1:2105-2342 GCF_001440395.1 Bradyrhizobium jicamae
GAGTAACGCCCTGCCGAGAAGTCGGCTGCTTGATCTGAAAGACGGCCATTTATGATCCGATCTGAACTTGCGTGATCGAGGTGGAGTTGTAGGTGATGGCGAAGCCGTTATTGATCATCCACTGAAGCATCTCGAATGTTTCGAGGACACTGCCGCGGCCGGCGATCGTTCCGGAAGTCTGCAGCTTCGCAACAGCCTGCGGGATCACTGAATTGGCCGTGCCGGCGGCCGTCTGAT
>NZ_LLXZ01000210.1:2453-3231 GCF_001440395.1 Bradyrhizobium jicamae
GGCAAAGACGCCCGTCTTTCGAGGGGCGCCTTTCGTTTAGGTGAAAGCTCTGATGATGACGGAGTAAGCGGCACCGGCCGCGCCCGTACCCGTGAAGCTGATCACGTCGCCAGCATTGACGTAAACAGCGCTGGTTCCGGCGAGCGGGAGATCAACCTCAGTAGTAGCCCATGCCGTAGCAGCGAGGGTCATACCCATGGCAGCAACTGTGGTGCCGTTGATTGCAACAGTAACGGTACTGGCCTGAGCGGTAGCGGGAGAACCAAAGACCGCCACGACCATTCCCGCAATCGGCGCGATAGCATACACAGCAGTCGTTCCAGCCGTGGTGCTTTCCGCGAGCACATAATCCGCGTCGGTTTTATTCTGAACGAGGGGCATCTAAGCCTCCAAAGAAAAAGGCGCCCCGAAGGGCGCCAGAGGTTGAGGATAAGAGGCTTACGAGCTGGTATTGTCGAACACACCACCCGAAGACTTCTCGTTGCGAGCAACGAGGGTGTACTCCGAGAGGATCTGACGCTTCTGGCTGTCGCCGGTCGGCGCAACGTAGACCGACACGAACTTGCGGCCGTTCAGGTAGGCAACAGCCCACTTGGCTGTCTCGAGCACCAGCACGTCGCGGGCGCGCTGGAAGCGATCCGGGACGACCTTGAGCTTGCCGAAGTCGGATTCGTAGGCGTCAACCGACGCCGTGATCTTCTTCGAAGAAGCCTCCTCCATCGGGGTCGAACGGCCCGTGAAGGTCGAGAACGCCTGCTTGTTGAAGGCGCCCGTCGAG
>NZ_LLXZ01000210.1:3486-3842 GCF_001440395.1 Bradyrhizobium jicamae
CTCGAGGACTTCGCCTGGTTCGTGCCGAACAGGATGGTCTCCATGTCGCGCTTGAGCTCGAGGCCCTTCAGCATCTCTTGGTAGGCCATTTCATTGGCGCGGCCGGCGTGCTTGACCGCCTGCTGGGTGCCAGTGACCTGCGCATACTTGGAGCTGATCTGCGCGATATTGCCGAGACGAACGGTCGGGGTGACCGCAACCGCGGCGAAATCGGCGCCTTCAGACTGCGCGTTGGAGCCGGAAGCCGCCGCCAGAGCCTGGGTCTGCCATTCGTGGTTGACCGCGGTCGCCTTCTCCGTGTCAAGAGCTGACATGAGCGGGGTGTCGGTCGGGTCAATGCGATAGATGATGTCCGA
>NZ_LLXZ01000210.1:3902-4070 GCF_001440395.1 Bradyrhizobium jicamae
TGCCAACAGCCGCGCTGGTGGCAAACGCATTGGTAGGAATAGCCATTGTCGTCGTTCCTTATGATGCCCGGCGAGAGGCGCGCCTAGCTATCAAGAGCTCAAGGGCGTCCTTTTCACTGCCGGAATTGCTGAGTTTGTCGGTGAGGGATTGAACGAGTGCGGCCTTGT
>NZ_LLXZ01000210.1:4283-4998 GCF_001440395.1 Bradyrhizobium jicamae
CCTTTCCATTCGCCAGCGCGGCCAATTCACTTTCCTTGAAACCAAGATCCGGGAGCAATTCCCTCGCCACGCGCAAGGTGAGCTTTTCAGCCTTGTCCTTGTCTGCGAGATCGGGAATGAACTCGACCGCCTTTGCGTTCTCCGACTGGACATGTTCGATCCAACGGTTCTGCTGGGCAGTTTCGTTCTCCTTTGCAACGCGATCCGTCTCCGACTTTGCGGTTTGCAGACGCATCTGATGCACCTGCCATGCCTGAAAGCGGAACGGATCTTCAGACTGAAGCCGGACGACATCATCCATAGTCTTGATGTCGCCGAACGACTGCTGAAGATTGCTTTCCAGCTCCCGCATGAGAACAGGAAGCTGGGCTTCGTAGTGCTGTCGTGCCTTCTCCGCCGCCTCGCGCTGAGCCTTGACGGCGTTGCGCTCTTCAGCGAGCTCGTTTTGACTCCGGCGAATCGCTTCACTGGCCTTCCTGTCCTGTTCCAGCAGGAATTCCTGCGTTCCAGGGTCGAGTTTGGCCCAGTGTTCGGCTCGATCCTTCGTCCAAGACCGCGGAAGTTCGAGTGGCGGCTTTGCAGCCGGGTCGGTTTCCTGGTCTTCGGCGGTAGCCTCCACAGGAGGGGCGCCGTTGTCCTCATCGGACAATTCTTCCTCTGCGGTCGCGTCCTCCGCGCTCTCGGCAGGAATTCCAGCTTTCTCACGGGCTGCGAC
>NZ_LLXZ01000210.1:5136-5346 GCF_001440395.1 Bradyrhizobium jicamae
CGTAGTGTCCTCACCGCCAGCGGCGGTTTGCTCATCACTCATGGATGTCCCTTGGGTTAAACCTGTTCCCAGCGCCTTGCGCGCTCGGCAGTCTCGGCAAGCTGACGCAACTCAGTGGTTGCCAGCGTGCCGTTGTTCACTATCGCGGTGAGGTGATCCCTCACCTTCCCGACGACATTGATCGCCAGAAACAGCTTTTCCCGGCCGGTC
>NZ_LLXZ01000210.1:5423-5725 GCF_001440395.1 Bradyrhizobium jicamae
CAGCGAGGCAAATGCTTCGGCCAGCAGATCGTGCTCCAACAATTCCTTCGCACGGGTGCCCTTTACTGCGTCCTTCTGGAGCTTGATTTCGTCGATCATTTCTTGGGCGCCGGCTTCTGCTTCATCTGCTCAAGCTTGGCCTGATGCGCCGCGTCGTTCTGCTCCATCTTGGTATCGTGAGCATGCGCGGTCGCGACCATATCCATGGCTGTCTCAGCCATGTGAGCATGGTGTTGCTGTTGGTCGTTGAGCGCCTTGCGCTCCATCTCGATCGCCTTCAGATGGGCGTCGATGATCTTCAG
>NZ_LLXZ01000210.1:5794-5962 GCF_001440395.1 Bradyrhizobium jicamae
GCCTTGAACTGCGCCAGCTGCGCCGCATCGGCCGCCTTCTGCTTGTCGAGCTGAGCCTTCAGCGCCAGTTCCTGCTGATCGTTCTGCGCCTGCGCCTGGATCGCCATGACCTTGGGATCCGGCGGCGGCTGGACGGGAGGATGCAGCGGCTGCCCGGTCTGCGGGTCC
>NZ_LLXZ01000211.1:0-299 GCF_001440395.1 Bradyrhizobium jicamae
GCTGCCGAAGCCGCGCCCGGCCGATGCGCCGTCGGACGAGCCCGACAAGCCGGACAAGGAGCAGCAGGCGTCTCCCCCGACCGGCAAGTCCGGCGAGCAGGCCGCGCCCGCGCCGCAGCCGTCCGCGTGCCGGCTGGCGCTGACCGACACCATCGCGATTGCGCCCAGCATCCCCGATATCAAGGGCGCCGGTGGCTGCGGCGGCGAGGATCTGGTGCGGCTGGAGGCGATCGTGCTGCCGGACAGCCGGCGGGGTTCGGTGAAGCCGGCGGCGATCCTGCGCTGTACCATGGCGTCCG
>NZ_LLXZ01000211.1:315-13608 GCF_001440395.1 Bradyrhizobium jicamae
GGTGAAGCCGGCGGCGATCCTGCGCTGTACCATGGCGTCCGCACTGGCCGACTGGATCCGCAAGGACATCGCGCCGCTGGCGCAGCGTCTCGGCAGTGCGATCTCCGATATCGACAATTTCGATTCGTTCGAGTGCCGCGGCCGCAACCGCATTGTCGGCGCCAAACTCTCCGAACACGGCCGCGCCAACGCGCTCGACGTGCGCGGCTTCAAGCTCGCCGATGGCACCTTCATCTCGCTGACCGACCGCACCGTGCCGCGTGGATTGCGCGAGACCGTGCTGCACTCGGCCTGCACGCGATTTCCAACCGTGCTCGGCCCGGGCTCGGACTGGTACCATGAGGACCATATCCATCTCGATCTGATGGAACGGCGCGGCAATTACCGGATCTGCCAGTGGGACGTATGGGACGCGCTGCCGCAGAAAGCGCCGCTATTGCCGGCCGAGCGGCCGGAGGAAGCG
This sequence comes from Bradyrhizobium jicamae, assembly GCF_001440395.1. Taxonomy (GTDB): domain Bacteria; phylum Pseudomonadota; class Alphaproteobacteria; order Rhizobiales; family Xanthobacteraceae; genus Bradyrhizobium; species Bradyrhizobium jicamae. Next base: position 779 of record NZ_LLXZ01000211.1, read on the forward strand.
CCGCCGCGCGAGGTCGCCGAAGGCGCCAAACCGCATGCCGGCAAACCGCATGCCGGCAAATCGGATGCTGGCAAGTCAGATGCCGGCAAGTCCGATGCTGAAAAATCGGACGCCGAGAAGCCGGATGAGGCCGAGCCGCCGCGCGAGGAGAAGCCTGCAACGAAAAAGCGCCGGCAAAACCGGCGCTCTTGATACGTGGCCGCTGTGACGATGCCGGCTTATTGCGGCATCGGGCCGCTGGTGCCGCCGCCCTGCAGGGCCATCTTGGAATTGTACGGCGAGTCACCCTGCTTGGGGTCGAGCACGACAACGACCGTGCCCTGCTTCACCCGGCTGTAGAGATCGATGACGTCCTCATTGGTCATGCGGATGCAGCCCGAGGAGATCGAGGCGCCGATATATTCCGGCTGGTTGGTGCCGTGGATGCGGAACAGGGTGTCGCGGTTGCCCTGGTAAAGATAGAGCGCGCGGGCGCCGAGCGGGTTGTCGACGCCGCCGGGCACGGAGGCCGGCAGGCCTTCGATGCGCTTGTGAATGTCGGCGGTCGGCGTCCACTTCGGCCATTCGGCCATGTTGCCGACCTTGGCGATGCCGGAGAATGCGAGGGCTTCCTCGCCGACCGTAACGCCGTAGCGGATTGCCTTGCCGCCGTCCTGGACCAGATAGAGGTAGTGGTTATCGGAATCGACGACGATGGTGCCGGGCAGTTCCTTGCGGTGATAGTCCACAATGGCGCGGCGGAACGGCTCCGGCGGCGAAACAGCGGCATAGCGCGCCTTCGCAAGCTGCGCCTTGTCATTCGGCTTGAGGGTGGCTTCAGGGGCGGCCTGATAGGTGGTTGCCGGCATGCAGCCGGACAATGCAAGACCAGCAGCGAGCAACCCCAAGACTACTTTCAACGACGACATGGCACACTTCCAATCGAAAGTCTGGCGTTCGCAGCAACAATCTTGCGCCTAAAACGCGACGATTCCATTAATCCCATTATCCGCAATAAGCGGCCGATAAGCCAGCATTTGCACGGCCGTTCGGCGCTGCGGAAGGCCAGCTGTGGCTTTTGTGCCGCAAGTTTTGCGAGTTCCGGTTGAATCCCGGGCAGGGGTGTTGCCGGCGGCGGATCACGGCCGCATCGACGCCATCTCGACGCCACAAGCGCCACTTCGCCGCCATAAATGTGGACCGGCGGTTGCTGCGCCGGTCATGAAGCGCTTGCCAGAATCGGGTTTAGTGCCGCTGGCTTAGCCGCTGCGTTAGCCATGGCGTTTTGAAGCGACGTGGGTATTGGTTCGCGTGAAGAAGAACGGGCCGCCGCCCCAGTTCCGGAGTTGCCCATGTTTTCGGTGTTTGTTCCCTTCGGTGCCTCCCTCAAGAAGCTCCCGGCCATGGACCCGGTGGCGTTGCCGGACAACGCGGTCTGGATCGACCTGGTCAAGCCGACCATGGACGAAGACCGCGCGGTCGAGCGGCTGGCCGGGATCGCGGTGCCGACCCGGGAGGACATGCAGGAAATCGAGATCTCCAGCCGGCTCTATATCGAGAACGGCGCCCGCTACATGACGGCGACGCTGATGTGCCAGTCCGACACCGATGCGCCGAAGACCACGGCTGTGACCTTCATCCTGGCCGGTCACCGCCTGGTCACCGTGCGCTACGACGAGCCGAAGCCGTTTGCCTTGGTCGAGCACAAGCTGGCGCGCTCATGCATGCCGGGAATATCCGGCGAGATGGTGCTGATGGAACTGCTCGACGCGGTGATCGACCGCTGCGCCGACATCCTGGAGCGCGCCGGCGCCGAGGTCGACCAAGTCTCGCACGACATCTTCGAGCCCGAAAGCGCGCGGCATGGCCAGGCCAAGCGATATTCCCAGATCCTGATCGCGATCGGGCGCAAGGGCGATCTGGTCTCCAAGATCCGCGAAAGCCTGGTCTCGATCGGCCGCGTCGTCACCTTCCTGTCGGCGGTGGTGGAGGGCGTCAAATGGTCCAAGGACATGCGCGAGCAGCTCAAGACCATGCAGCGCGACGTCGGTTCCCTGACCGACCACGCCTCCTACCTCTCCAGCAAGATCACGTTTACGCTCGATGCCATGCTCGGGGTGGTCAATCTCGAGCAGAACAACATCATCAAGCTGTTCTCGGTGATGGCTGTCGTCTTGATGCCGCCGACGCTGATCGCCTCGATCTACGGCATGAACTTCAAGGCGATGCCGGAACTCGAATGGGCGCACGGCTATCCGATGGCGCTATTGATGATGCTCATGGCAGCGGTGCTGCCGTACTTTCTCTTCAAGTGGAAGAAGTGGCTGTAAGACAGCGGTTCCCCGCGCTTCCACACGTGCGAAGATCGGCTCAACTCCACCGCTAAAATTTGAGCGGTGGACTGAACGAATGGTCGAAACTTGTCTGCGATAACGTGTCTCTCAGGCCGCGAGGATCCCATGGTTGAGAAACTCATAATGTCGCCACGCAACGTCATCGAGCTGGCTCGCTATCAGCAGGGCCGCGGCGTTGGCAAGGCGCAGGCGTTCTCGACGCGGCTTTGCCGGTACTGCGGCGCGGCACTGGCGGACGGCGAGAACGAAGACGAGTGTTCGAGCACGTTCAATCTTGCAGCGGCTGCTCCACGCGTGGCGCAGCGCAAGTTTTATGCAGAGTGAACGGGCATTGCGTGAGCGGTGAAGTAGGATGGGCAAAGCGTAGCGTGCCCACCATTGTCCTCCGCTGAAAGAAGTGGTGGGCTCGCTTCGCTCAGCCCACCCTACAAGATGCGCAGCACTAAACGTGCTGGCCGCCGTTGATGTGGATCTCGGCGCCGTTCACATACGAACTGGTTTCCGTACACAGCACGTAGATGATCTTGGCGACTTCGTCCGGCGTGCCGAGGCGATGCATCGGAATCTGCTGGTCGACGATCTTCTCGGTGCCCGGCGACAGGATCGCGGTGTCGATCTCGCCCGGCGCGATCGCGTTGACGCGCACGCCGACACGGCCGAAGTCGGACGCCATCTCGCGCGTCAGCGCGGCGAGCGCGGCCTTCGACGTCGCGTAAGCCGCGCCGGCGAACGGGTGCACGCGTGAGCCCGCGATCGAGGTGACGTTCACCACCGCGCCCCTGGCGTGTTTCAACTCCTCGATCAGTCCGCGCGCGATCATGACCGGGGCGAAGAAGTTGACGTGAAAGACGTGGCTCCAGGTCTCGATGTCGGTGTCCATGGTGCCGAGCCGGCCGCCGCCCGGAGCCTTCGGAGAGATAGCGGCGTTGTTGACCAGTGCGTGCAACTCGTCGTTCTCCAGCCGCCGGCGAATCTCGCCAATCGCGCGCACGGTGTCGTCGTGGCTGCCGAGGTCGACCTCGATGTGATCCTCAGGACCGGCGCCCCACGGGCAGACTTCCGGAAAGGCATGCCGCGAGCAGGTGATGACGCGCCAGCCAGCCGAGGAAAACCGGATCGCGGTCGCATGGCCAATGCCGCGGCTGGCACCGGTCAGAAGCAGCGTGCGCCGCGGCGCGTTGGATGAAGGAGGCATGTAAGTCTTTCAGCTTTGAGCGGCAACGAATGGCATCAAGGATAAAGCCGCACCTTGCTCCAAGCTTGTGACGGCGCATCGCGGCGGAATTCGATGCGGTCGTGCAGACGGAACGGGCGGTCGTGCCAGAATTCGAAGCGGGAAGGCTCGATGCGCCAGCCGCTCCAGCCGGGTGGGCGCGGCACGTCGCCGATCATGTATTTGGCGGCGACCAGCGCGATCGCCTGCTCGAAGGCAAAGCGGCTCTCCAGCGGCTGCGACTGCTTGCTGGCCCAGGCGCCGATCTGCGCCTGTTTTGGACGCGTGGCGAAATAGGCGTCGGCTTCCTCATCCGTTACCGGCGACACGTTGCCGCGGATGCGGACCTGACGGCGCAGCGACTTCCAGTGAAATAGTAAAGCGGCCTTAGGATTTGCGGCGAGTTCGCGGCCTTTCTGACTGGCGATGTGGCTGTAGAACACGAAACCATCGGCGTCATAGCCCTTCATCAGCACCATCCGGACATCCGGCAGCCCGTCTGAATCGACCGTTGCCAGCGCCATGGCGTTGGGATCGTTCGGCTCGGACTTCACGGCTTCCGCAAACCACTCGGCGAACAGCGCAAACGGTTCCTCGGCCGAGGTAAAATCACCCGATGTTAACGGTGTCGGGTGTTTGATGGAGGTCGTGTCCGTCATGTCAGGAGTCCCAGTTGCGTACCCTCGCGTCTCAGAGCGCGTTACAGCCCCGATACGGGCTCGCCCTATATAGGGCATGGGGACGCATTGGCCTATCGGCGATCGGGCCGAGGGGCGCCGTGATGACGTTGATTTTGATCGGGCTCGGCTCGGGCGGCTGCAGCCTGTCGCGCCCGGATTCCTATGCCAAGATGAATGCTGCCGATGTCACGGGCGCGCTGGGCAAGCAAGCGGCCACGCCGGGGGCACCGACCGAGAGCGATCTTGCCTTTGCCCGCACCGCCGCTTCCGACGTGCTGACCAAGGGCGACAAGGATTCCAGCCAGCCTTGGGAAAATCCGGAGACCGGCGCGCGCGGCTCGGTGACGCCGCTGTCACAGGCCTACTCCGCGGAAGACGGGCGCACTTGCCGGGATTTCCTGGCGAGCTACGTCAACGGCCGCGCGGAGAGCTGGCTGCAGGGTGCCGCGTGCAAGGCCGGCCAGGGCCGATGGGAAATCCATACGATCAAGCCCTGGACGAAGGGGTAGCGCGTCAGATGCAATTGAGCGACGCTGTCGGCTGGCTTGATTGAGTGGCTTGTGAGTGGCCTGGGGTAGTTGCAAAAATGCAACTGGCTCCCCAGATGAAGCCAAAGTGGGCGAATTGCCCTAAGCTTTGAAAAATCGAATTCCCGTGAAGGAGACCTGACGGATGCGCGACCCCTATGAGGTCTTGGGGGTGCCGCGGGGCGCCAGCGCTGCGGCGATCAAGAGTGCCTATCGCAAGCTCGCCAAGAAGCATCACCCCGACAGCAACAAGGACGATCCGAAGGCGGCTGCGCGCTTTTCCGAGATCAACTCGGCCAACGAGATCATCGGCGACGAGGACAAGCGCAAGCAGTTCGACCGCGGCGAGATCGATGCCGAGGGCAAGCCGCGCTTCCAGGGCTTTCCCGGCGGCGGCGCTGGCGGTCGCGCGAGGGGGCCGGGCGGCTTCGAGTCCTATAGCTTCCGCACCGGCGGCGGTCCCGGCGGCGCGGGTGGCGCGGGATTCGAGGACATCCTCAACAGCATGTTCGGCGGTGCGGCCAGGGGCGGACGTCCGGGCGGTGGCCGCGCCTTTGAATTCGACACCGGCGGGATCGGCCTCGATCTCGATCTGAACGTCGCCATGACGGTGTCGCTGGAAGAGTCGGTCAAGGGCGGAGAAAAGCGCGTCCGCCTGCCGACCGGCAAGGAGCTCAACGTCAAGATTCCTGCCGGCGTCACCGCCGGCCAGCAGATCCGGCTGAAGGGACAGGGCGAGACCGCGCCGGGCCATCCGCCGGGCGATCTCCTGATCACTGTCAGCATCGCACCCCACGCCTTTTTCAAAGTCGACGGCAGCGACCTGCGCCTCGATCTGCCCATCACGCTCTATGAGGCGGTGCTCGGCGGCAAGGTTCGCGTGCCCACGCTCGGCAGCGCGGTGGAACTGTCGATCCCGAAAAACACCTCCAGCGGCCGCATCTTCCGCCTCAAGGGCAAGGGCCTGCCCAAGCCGGGTGGGCCCGGAGACCTGTTCGTCACCACCCGAATTATTTTGCCCGACGGGAACGATAGCGAGCTTGAGGCATTGATGGAAAAGTGGCGCGACGGCCACCCCTACAATCCGCGCAGCGATCTGGGCTGATTCGGCCTGGTTCGCGGCGCCGAAGGTGTGTGGAACAATAGCAGCGGGGTCCGAGCAGGCTTCCTGAAAAAGCGCGCTTCTTTCCTGAAAACAAAAGGTTTTCTGGAAAAAGGGGCGGCCTCGAAAGGGGGACCAGCGCGGTACCAAACCCCGATCGAGGCCGCTTGCGCCGATCGGCGGATCGAGCGCTACTCATTTTCGCGTGATCACCCGGTGCATTAATGAGACCGGCCGGTGTTTTGATTCCAGATTTTCGATGTCAGAATTGGGACAAAGGGCCAGAAGGCGCCTAGCCCCCCTTCTTTTCCATCTGATCGTATACCGCCTGGGCCACCTGGCTCAGCCGCCCCCGGTCGGCGCCGGTAGACACCACCGCATAAACGACGCCGTCATCCGCCCAGAACAGCGTGCTTTCCTTGCCTTCCGCCGCGAATCGCATCTGCGTCGCCTCGGCGGCGGATTTGGCGGTGTAGATCGTGAAACGCTCGCCCGACGCGCTCTCATACATCATGAAGGACGCCGGGCCGGCGGAGCTCGGCAGCAGCCGTCCGCCAACCAGCTTCAATCCCGCATTCGTCAGCTCGGGAGCGCGCACGATCCAGCCGCAGCGCTTGGTCAGCCACTGCTGAAGATGACTGCGCTCGCTGCCCGGCACCTCGACGGGATGCCGCACTTCCACGACGTAAAGCCGGTGCGCTTCGATCGCATGCACCGTGAAATTCTGAAGAGCGGAAGGTGCGGCCGTCGCGCCGCGCGCGAGCCAGCCAACGCCGCCGCCGACGATGAACGCCGCCAGCGTCGCCGCGACCGCGCCGTATACCCATTTGCGCGGCTGCCGCACCAGCCGCTCGATCTCGAGCCGCTTCGGCACCGCCTCGTCGATGACGGAATCGTATCTGGTATGCAGCAAATCCGCCATCGCTTGCCACGACTGCACCCGCGCGGCATCGTCGGGATGCGAAGCGAGCCACGCCTCGACGTCGCCGCGGCGCTCCGCCGGCAACTCGTTGTCGACGTAAGCATGCAGCTCGTCTTCGGTGACGGGAATGTTGCGATCGGTCATTGTCTTCGTCTCTGCCTGATCCTGCTCTGTCTATCCACCACGCGCTTCATGCGTCTTCACTTCACCCGCCGCAGCGCCGTTCGCTCGCCCTCCAGCGAAGCTTTGACATGGGCGCGGGCGCGGGCAAGCCGGGACATTACGGTGCCGATCGGCACGCCCTGGATGTCGGCGACCTCGCGGTAGCTCAGTCCTTCCAGCATCACCAGCAGCAGCACCGAGCGCTGCTCTTCCACCAGCGTCGAAAGTGCGCGCGCGATGTCGCGGCCTTCCGCCTCGGTGCCGCTGGCGTCGGGGTTGTTGTCCAAGAGCGGCATGAATTGCGGCCGCCGTGCCAGCGACCGCCGCCGGTTCTTGTTCAGATTGGTCAGGATCGTGTAGAGCCAGCTCCTGACGTCGCCGCCGAGAAACAGCCGTTCCGAACGCAACGCGCGCACCAGCGTGTCCTGCACCAGATCGTCGGCGATGTCGGCGTCGCGCGCCAACGCTCGCGCGTAACGGCGGAGCGCCGGAATCATGGCCTCGACACTTTGACGAAACGCGCTCATCGGCACCGGATTGCAAGAGTCCTGAGGCGCGAACGCCTTACCCAGCATAACACCCAATCGACTTATCTATTCCAGCTATTGGGGCGTGCGGCAAATTGGGCTCGACCGCGCCGGAGTGCTGGTGTACCCCCAGATGGTCGCTCCCCTGAAGCGGCCCCGACGCGCCCGACCTTTCGCTCTCCAATTCGCTGGCCGAAGAATAGCCTGATAGTCCGATGCCTGCGCCCGTGATCTACTACATCCGCCATGGCGAGACGTCGTGGAACGCTGAAGGCAGGCTGCAGGGCACGCAGGACATTGCGCTGAACGATCTCGGTCGCAGGCAGGCCGCACATGCCGGCAATGTGCTGGCCAATCTGTTCGCGCGCGAGGGCCGCGACAAGTCCGCGCTGCCGTTCGTCGCAAGCCCGCTTGGCCGGGCGCGGGCGACGATGGAATTGGTGCTCGGCGCGCTGAGGCTTCCCAGCGACGAATATGCGCTCGACGATCGGCTGCGCGAGATCGGCTACGGCGTCTGGGAGGGCTCGACGCTCGCCGAGATGCAGGCGGCCGATCCCGTCCTGTATGCCAAGCGGCTCACTGCAAAATGGACAATGGCGCCGCAAGGCGGCGAGACCTATTCCGAGGTGCAGGCGCGGATGCGCGACTGGTATGATTCCGTGAAGGGCGACACCGTCGCGGTCGCCCATGGCGGCACCGCGCGGGCGCTGATGGTAGCGCTTGGCATCGAGACGCCGCAAAGCGCCGCCGACCTCCTGATCGAGCAGGGCGCCGTCTACGTGTTCCGCGACGGGGGGCTTAGGAAGTATAGTTAAGGCGCCAGCCAGAAGCGCCGTCATTCCGGGGCGGTCCGCAGGACCGAACCCGGAATCTCGAGATTCTCAGGGGCGCAAGGGGCGCGCCCTAGTTCGATGCGCCGCATCGCCCCGGAATGACGGGTTGCCGGTTTGACCGCCCCGCGTTACGACACGTCAGTCAGCACTGACTTACGAGCTAAAGCGTCCACATGTCCCACAACACCTTCGGCCACCTGTTCCGCGTCACGACCTTCGGCGAAAGCCACGGGATCGCGATCGGCTGCGTGGTCGACGGCTGCCCGCCGCTGATCCCGCTAACCAATGAGGACATCCAGCATGATCTCGACCGCCGCCGCCCGGGACAATCGCGCTTCACCACCCAGCGCCAGGAGCCTGATACGGTCAAAATCCTGTCCGGGGTGATGGCGCATCCCGAAACCGGCGTGCAGGTGACGACGGGAACGCCGATCGCGCTGCTGATCGAGAACACCGATCAGCGCTCCAAGGACTATTCCGAGATCAAGGACAAGTTTCGCCCGGGCCATGCCGACTTCACCTATGAGGCCAAATACGGCCTGCGTGACTACCGTGGCGGCGGGCGCTCGTCGGCGCGTGAGACCGCAACGCGCGTCGCGGCCGGCGCCATCGCGCGAAAGATCCTGCCCGATGTGAAGGTGCGCGGCGCGCTGGTGCAGATCGGCCCGCACAAGATCGATCGCGACAAGTGGGACTGGGACGAGATCGCGCGCAACCCGTTCTTCTGTCCGGACAAGGACTCGGCGGCGTTCTACGAAACTTATCTCGACGGCATCCGCAAGAGCGGCTCCTCGATCGGCGCCGTGATCGAAGTGGTCGCTGAAGGCGTGCCGGCCGGATGGGGCGCGCCGATTTACGCCAAGCTCGACGGCGAGCTGGCCGCCGCGATGATGAGCATCAATGCGGTGAAGGGCGTCGAGATCGGCGCGGGCTTTGGCGCCGCCGAACTTTCGGGCGAGGAAAACGCCGACGAGATGCGCACCGGCAACGACGGCACGCGCTTCCTGTCCAACAACGCCGGCGGCGTGCTCGGCGGCATCTCCACCGGCCAGCCGGTGGTGGTGCGCTTTGCGGTGAAGCCGACCTCGTCGATCCTGTCGCCGCGCAAGACGGTGGATCGCGCGGGCGCCGACACCGACATCATGACCAAGGGCCGCCACGACCCCTGCGTTGGCATCCGCGCCGTGCCGGTGGGCGAGGCGATGATGGCCTGCGTGCTGGCCGATCACTTCCTGCGCCATCGCGGGCAGGTCGGCGGGTAAGACCCGGGCCTCTCACTGCATCGCGTCGGCGATCTTTTCCGCCGCCATCAGGGTCGGGACATTGGTGTTGGCGCACGGCACCACCGGGAAGATCGACGCGTCGACCACGCGCAAGCCCTGCACGCCCTTGACGCGGCCTTGCGTATCGACGACGGCCATCGGATCGTCTGCGCGGCCCATCCGGCATGAGCAGGAGGCGTGCCACACGCCGATCGCCGCCTTGCGCACGAAGGCTTCGAGCGCCTCGTCGTCGCTGATGACCTGCTCGAATGTGAAACCTTCGACGATGAAGTTGTCGATCATGTGGTGGCGCAGCGCTGCCGGGCCGTCCATCAGGACAGCGGCAATGGCGGTGAGGACCTTGTTCTTTCTATTGACCACGCCGATCTTGCGCACGCGGTCGGAATACGATGCCGGGAATGGCTTGTCGGTGACGGCCTTGAGCGGTGCGCTCATCTGCAGCGCCGCCATCTTGCGAAAGCCGCTCATCAGGCGGTCGAGGTCGCGCCGGTCGGACAACAGGTTGAACTCGACGATGGGTTCTGTTCGCGGGTCGCGCGAAGCGAGCCTTACTTGCCCGGTCTCCGAATAGGTCTTGTTGACGAAGGTGAGCAGCGAGGCGATCTGCTCGCCGACCGAATGCCATGCCGACTTGGTGAGGACCGCGACGAACATGTCACCGGCGGGTGTGCCCGCAAGCCTCGAGGAATAGCGCAGCCCCATCTGGACATGGCGTCTTGTGTGCCCGTTCATGCGCGCGCCACGGCGGACAAAGGACGACAGCGCGATCGAGGGATGATCCATCAGACGCTGGCCGACGCCCGCGAGGCCCATCAGGACCGGAATGCCCATCTCCTTCAGATGCCCCACCGGTCCGATGCCAGCGCGCAACAGATGCGCGGGAGAATGAATCGCACCGCAGGAGAGGATGACCTCGCGGCCGCGGAACTCCTGTTCCCGGCCGTCGACCAGCGCCTTCACGCCGACACATTGCGTGCCCTCGAATAGCAACTCCTTCACTATCGTGTCGGTCGAGATGGTCAGGTTGGTGCGCTTGCGTGTCTCGCGATCGAGATAGCCCATTGCGGCCGAGACGCGTTGCTCATCCTGGTTGGAGTGTGTCACCGGGAAGTAGCCGTCAACGAATTCGCCGTTCTGGTCGGGCAGGAAGGCAAAGCCGGCGAGCTTGCAGGCCTCGCCCATCGCTTGCGAATGCCGTGTCCAGTGCTCACGCGGAATGCGGCGGATGGGGATGCGACCGTCCTTGCCGTGGTACGGCCCGTCGAAATCGAGGTCGCGCTCGAGCTTCTTGAAATAGGGCAGCACGTCCTTCCAGTTCCAGCCCGTGGCGCCGCGGGCCTCCCACTCGTCGTAGTCGGTCGGCGCGCCGCGGTTGGCCATCTGGCCGTTGATGGAGGATCCGCCGCCCAGCACGCGCGCCTGCTCATATTTGCGGAGCGGCGGGCGGCTCTCATCGGGATTGTTGTGGCTCACGACCTGGGTCGTGACCTTGAGCTCGGTCCAGTGGAAGCGCGGATCGAAATAGGCCTGCCCCGAATAGCTGTCGCGGATCTCGTGTGGCTCGTTGCCGGGCGGCGTGTCCTGGCCTGCTTCGCAGAGCAGGACCTTGTTGGCGCTTTTGGCGGAGAGCCGGTGCGCCATGACGGAGCCCGCTGATCCGCCGCCGACGATGATGAAATCGTACACTTCTGCGTTTCCCCCTGATTGTACCGTGAAACTAACGCGCTTCCGTCGTCTGGTCAGCAGCCTCGCGCGCAATGCAGCGATGTGCGCCTTGACGTTTCAGGGCGTTGCGCGGCAAATGCTGAGGTCATGAACGTCGCAGAACTGCAGAAGCTGACCGACTGGCTGATCGACGGCGGGAGGTCGGCGACCAGCCCGACCCGGTTTATGGCCGAGTGCTGCGAACGGATGGTCGCGGCAGGGCTGCCGCTGTGGCGCGTCGGCGTCTTCGTCCGCACGCTGCATCCTGAGATCTACGGACGCAATTTCATCTGGAAGCCGGGCGCCGAGGTCGAGCTGGGCACGGTCGATTATCATATCCTGGAGTCACCGGATTTTCACAACAGCCCGCTGAAGATCGTTTTCCAGCAGGGGCTGGAAGTCCGGGCCCGCGTTGATGATCCCGCCAGCAAGCGCTTTCCGATCATCGACGATCTTCGCGCCGAAGACGCCACCGATTATGTCGCGCTGCCGCTGCCTTTCATTGGCGGCACCGTGAACGCATCGAGCTGGACCACCAAGCAGCCGGGAGGATTCACAGAAGAACAGTTGGCGGCGCTGCGGAGCCTTGCGAAGCCACTGGCGCGGGTGGTTGAGATCATCAGCCTGAACCGGATGGCGGCAAGCCTGCTCGATACCTACGTTGGCAACAGTGCCGGCGAGCGGATCATGGGCGGCCAGATCAGACGCGGTCACACCGAGACGATGAATGCCGCGATCTGGCTGTCCGATCTGCGTGGCTTCACCGCGCTGTCCGATCGCGTGCCGGCCGAGACCGTCGTCGACATTCTGAACCAGTATTTCGATTGCCAGGTCACCGCGATCAAGAATCATGGCGGCGATGTGCTGAAATATATGGGCGACGGCCTGCTCGCGGTGTTCCCGATCGATGAATATGTCGGCGACGAGCAAAAGGTCTGCTCGCATGTGCTGGAGGCCGCCCACGAATCCCGCGCCAGCGTCGCCAACCTCAATTACCGGGTCGGCGATGCGGTCGAACGGTTTCGTTTCGGTGTCGCGCTGCATGTCGGGCGGATTCTCTACGGCAATATCGGCGGCGGCAACCGGCTCGACTTCACCTGCATCGGCCCAGCGGTCAATCTGGCGGCGCGGTTGGAAAAGATCGCAAGTCAGACCAAGCGCACCATCGTGGCATCGGAAGGCTTCGCCGGCATCTGCCGGGGAGGGTGGAGCGATCTCGGCGAGTTTCCCGTCGCCGGTTTTTCAAAGGCCGCGCGGGTTTACGGATTGGCCGACGAGACGTCGGCGGCCTAGTCGCCGCGGACGTAGGACTGCTTCAGTCCCCAGGTCAGCACCAGCAGCGTCACCCACAGCCGCAGCATCGCGAAGCTGAAGATGAACACGAAGAAGATCAGGTTCTTGATCAACGAGTGGACCGACGATGTCTGGTAGAACTGCCAGAGCGCGTTGCGGATCAGTCCCTGGCCGAGACCGAGGCCGAGATAGATGATTCCAAGAGCGATCACGGCGGGAACGAGCCAAAGGCTCCGTCGCCCGAATTCCAG
>NZ_LLXZ01000211.1:13667-47057 GCF_001440395.1 Bradyrhizobium jicamae
CGCGTCCCAGAAGCCGACCCGCCCGCGGTTTCGCTCGGCGCCGACAATCATGAGCAAGGTCATGGCGGCGACTACGGGGCTCCAGAACTTGCCGATGATCGAGAACTGATCGAACGCCATGCCGTCGAGCCCGCTCATCATGTGCGGCGCGAGCGACATGTATCCAGCCACCAGCAAGACGCTCGTCGCGCCAATCATCAAAAGGCCGATCCGCCACAGGATCGCGCGCGTCAAACGGGATTGTTCCGCGAATTCGAGCGCGCCGAGATTGGTCTGGCCCTGAGCCAGTTCGATCGAGCGCTGCGTCACCACGAGGAAAGCATGCAGAACGGCGATGCTGGCGAACACTGTGGCCGGAACGGCCATCCAGGCGTTGTTGAACGCAATCACGCGCATGGAAGCGGCTAGCACCAGCCAGGGCATCGCTTCGAAAAAGCGAAATGGCCCGAATGAAACGTTGGGAAAGGCTTGGCTCTGAAGCTGCCGGCGCAGTGCGGTCGTCATGTCGCGACCATACTTGCGGAGGTTGAAGCCTCGATGGTGCTATTGGCTAAAATTGAACGGAAGCTGACGTTCCGGATGCTGCGCGATCCCGCGCGGACCTGTTGTGCGGGCGCAAGCGGTTAACGAGGCGTTAACCATATTTATTCATTTGTTGCTAATCATTTCTCGCGCCGGAGGGTGCTTTCGTGACGATCTCGGTTGGATCAAACGCAGCCTCCTACCTCAGCTATGCCGGCAATGCGTACGGGGCAGGCAACACGGCGTCGAAAGCCAGTCCTGCCTCGACCGACACCACCGACACGTCCGCGCCGTCATCGTCGACCTCCGTCACTCTGTCTGACGAGGCCAAGGCCTATCTGGCGCGAACGGCGGCGGAAAGCGAACAGCCTTCAATCGCGACCCTCACCACGAGGGCGCGCGCCTGGTTCGACCAGCAATATGTTGCGCTTGGAACGTCATCGGCGATGCTCGACGGGCAGGTCGCCGTCGATTTTTCCGGCCAGACGCGCGCCACTTTGTCGGTGATTGCTGACAACGCGAACGGCCAGTTCTCGACCGACGAGGTGACGGCGGCGACTAGGACATTGCAGGCCCGATTCAACGACGCCGTGTCTCCCCATGTCGTGATTGCCCGGCACACCGGAGATTATGCAAGCCTTTACGCCGCGGCGTCGGATTATCTCGATCAGGCCGGCAGCGACGAGAAGGCAACGGCGGCCTGGAAGGATCAGAAGCAGGCCGTGCTGGAGGGCCTGGCCGCGGCCAGAGCAAGCTTCGGCAAGGCCCCTGTCACCGGCAACGATGCGGACCCGGTGAGGGCGCTGCTCGACAAAGCCCGAACGCAAACCTCATCGAACACGGATTCAAGTCCGGATGCGCTGGTAACCAACGCGCGGGCAATGCTCGACGCGCAAGCGGGTAACGCCAGGGACAATGGCAAGGACCTGGTATTCACCGGCGGCAGGCAGGCCGGACAGCAGGTGGATTTCACGGACTTCGACAATCGAACCCTGGCCATCATGGCGCTGAACGCCGATGCGTCGTTCTCGGCGCAGGAAGCCAGCGCCGCGAAGGCAGAACTCAACCAGCGCACACGAAGCAGCCTGGTGAACGCATTCGGCGGCGACGGCATACGGGCCAACAGTCTGTCGCTGCTCCAGCAATATTCGAACATGAGCTCCGAAGAGCGAAGCGTTCTCGGCTTCACCGAAGATTACGCCAACAGGATCGTTGCGAACTACCGCACGGCGGCATCGATACAGAACAATCTCGGTTCCGGTGCCGGGCTGGCGGCCTATTTCTAGTGGCGCCCGCTATTCCTCCGGCTCGGTGGTGAACAGCAGCGGATAGCCCTTGGCGCGGCCGGCGTCGGTGGCGCGGGTGGCCTTGGTTTCCGCGACATCCCTGGTGAACACGGCGACCACGCAGACGCCGCGGCGGTGCGCTGTTATCATCACCTTGTGGGCCTGGTCCTCAGTCATGCGGAATTCGGCTTTCAGCACCGTGACGACGAATTCGCGTGGTGTGTAATCGTCATTGATCAGGATGACCTTGTGCAGCCGCGGCCGCTCGGTCTTGGTTTTGACCTTCGTTTTTGGCGTGGCGGTGGTATCAGCCATTCCAGCGTAATCCCGAAGCGAGCGAATTTTGGCAGGCCAGCAGCGCTCAGTTGGCGCGGCAATCTGCCAGGCGCTGCGCCATGGTCTGATCGCCGCGGCTGACGGCCGTCTCGATCAGTTTACAGGCTCCGGGCCGGTCCTGAAACTGGGCGTTTGCCGAGAGTTTCAGCGCTATCAGGGCGGCCATCGCGCCGGGCTCGTCGAGTTCCGCTGCTTCCACCGCGTAATAGAGCGTGCCCTTGGGATGGCTGACCTGCGTTTCCGGATATTCGGCAAGCAGCCGCACCACCTGCATGCGGGCGTCGAAGTCCCACGCACCGGCGCGGTCGATCAGGTTGACCGCTTCCTGGATGTCGCGCGGCAGCAGCTTGCCTTCGAGCATGAGCTGTCCGAGCATGCCCTTGGCCATCCAGCTATCGCGCGGGCCTTTCAGCAACGACACCGCGCGCTTGGGGTCGGCAGGGCCGCCTTCGCCTGCGATCAGCATTTCGGCAAGCGGCACGATCGCGCCGCCGGGATCGGGACGGCGGGCTTCCTCGAGCAGCTCGCGTGCGCGCACCGGGTTTTCCTTGCGGATCGCGATGGCCAGTTCGCGCTGGGCGCCGAACACGCCGGCCTGTGTCGTTCTTTCCAGCATGTCGAGGCCGCGGGCACGCTCCTCCGGTTTGTCTGAGGTCACCAGCAAGCTGCCGAGCATCACAAGCAAACCGCCTTTGCTCGAGCTTTTTGCCGGGTTCTCGACTGCGCGCTCCGCCCAGTATCGTGCCGCCGCGGGATCGCGCTTCACGGTGGTGCCGCGATCGAGTAGCGCGGCCAGCCTGGACGTGGCGGCGGGATGGCCGAGTTCGGCCGCCTTGCGCAGCGCCTGATCGGCCTCGGCGCGGGTGACCAGCGGCACCTTGTCAAGGTCGCCGCGATCCCAGGAGCGATGATGTTCGTAGAGCTGGAAGTACGCCTCGCCACTGCCCTGCGACGCCGCTTCGCGCAGCATGGCAATCGCCTCACCCTTCTGCGCGTAGGGCAGGTTGCGCGCATACGCGGCCTTGAGATCGGCGTTCGCTGGATTGGCTTCGAATGCCATCTTGCAGGCGTCGTGGTGCAAGTCCCAGCGCCGGCGTTTGGCGTCGCCGTCGAGATACTCCTTCGGCTCTTCAAAGAGCTGCTCGCAGAGTTCAATGGCATTCTGCGGCGTCAGCACCGGTTCCGGTTGCGCCACCTTGGGCTGGCCGGGGCCTGAGAATACCAACGGCAATGACAGCACCGCGACGACAAGTGCTGCGAATATCCCCGACCAGAGCGCGATCGTGCGTGTTGCCGGGGGTAGGCTGTCATTTGCTGGAATTTTCGGGGGCGTAACCATGTCCGTGCCGCTCGCGGCCTCTTGCTGGCCGCACGTTTCTGTCGCGGGAAGCGCGAGATTTGTTCAAAAGCGGTATCGGGAGCCTATCCTTGCCGCTGATAACACCAGGAACCGTGCCTGGACGCCTGAATGTTCGGCACTAACCCGAATGTGAAGGACAAATGATTTCAGCGCTTTGCGTCCGCCGTTTTGCATGTCACCATCACTGTCGTTCGACGGGAGGGCCGCAATGCGCTGGTATGTCTCGATCGGGGTCGTGCTTGTAGCCGGCGCACTCGCCGGCGGAGACGTGGCGAGTTTTGCCGCGCCGAACCCGGCGAACCGGCCGGGCCAGCAACTGAGCGCCGCCAACAAGGATGCCCATCCGACCGTCGATGTGGAACTCGTCCTTGCCGTCGACGTCTCCTACTCGATGGATCTGGATGAACTCGCGCTGCAGCGGGAAGGCTACGCGCAGGCGATCGTCTCCAAGGAGTTCCTGCAGGCGCTGAAGAGCGGCCCGAACGGCAGGATCGCGATCACCTATTTCGAATGGGCGGCCTCCACCGACCAGAAGATCATCATCCCCTGGCGGGTGATCGACGGGCCGGAGACGGCCGATGCCGTCGCCAACGAGATCGTCAAAACCCCGATCCGCCGCGCCTCGCGCACCTCGATTTCGGGTGCGATCAATTTCGCCATGCCGCTGTTCGAGGAGAACCCGCACCGCGGCCTGCGGCGAGTGATCGATATTTCCGGCGACGGCCCGAACAACAACGGCATGCCGGTGACGGTCGCCCGCGATGCCGCGATCGAGAAGGGCGTCATCATCAACGGTCTGCCGATCATGGTGAAGGAGCCGTCCTATTCCACCATGGATATCGACAATCTCGATTTCTATTACGAGGACTGCGTCATCGGCGGCCCCGGCTCGTTCGTGGTCACGATCAAGGAGCGCGAAAAGTTCAAGGAAGCGATCCGTACCAAGCTGCTGCTGGAAATCGCCGGCCGCACCCCCGAACGCCCCGTCGTGCCGGCCGCCGGCCGGGAGCCGCGCGTCAATTGCATGATCGGCGAAAAGATCTGGCAGGACCGCTGGGGAAGGTAGGTCCTTCTTAACCTCCCTTGGAGGGTGAGCAACGGCCGAACATGTTTCGATAGGCTCAATCGCCCTTGCTGCGGCGCTGATGCCGCTCGAGGCGCTGCCGCTGCGCTCTCATGCGCTTGATGTCCTCATCGAGCGCGTCCATTTCCTCGCTGCGTCGCTCGTCCCTCGACTTCTGATCGTTGGAGCGCAGTTTTCCCAGCACTTTCTCCACGGAGAGTTTTGGTGTCTCAGCCATCGTTATTCCCATGCCCTGGGGTGGCGATAGACGGATGATCTATCGCAAGATCTGCGCTGCCGGACGGCGCATCTTGATCTAGGTCAATATCGCCGAACCGGCGGTGCCGAACGATGCCTCGCTTGCCGCGCGCATCGACCCGGTCACCACGTCCATCGATACCAGAGTAGGGCACATGAGACTTCCCGTCTGGCTGCTGGCCGCAATGCTATCGCTGACGGGTGCAGGCGCAGGTCACGCAAAGGTCAGGATTGCGAATGACCGGGGCGGAATTATCGAGCGTTACATCGATCGATACAAGCAATTGAGGGCTTCGCGGCAATCGGTGATCATCGACGGCCTTTGCGCCTCGGCCTGCACGATCGTGCTGTCGGAGATTCCTCACGACAGGATCTGTGTGACTTCAAAAGCCAGGCTGGCATTCCACGCGGCCTGGGATTTCGGTCTGCGCGGTCGCGCGGTCACGAATCGGGGAGCGACGCGATGGCTCTATTCGATGTATCCCTCGCCAGTGCGGCAGTGGATCGCCGGTCGCGGTGGCTTGACGCCGCGCACGATCTTTCTGCAGGGCAGGCAACTGGAGGAGATGTATCGCCCTTGTGACCTCAATGCGCTGGCCACCCTCGGCACGCGCAGATGATCGTCTTGACGAGGAGGCGTCAGCGCCTGAACCGCGCCACCAGCTCCACATGCGGCGTGTGGCGGAACTGGTCGACCGGCGTGACGCCTTCAATCCGGTAGCCGCCGTTGATCAAGATCTTCGCGTCGCGTGCGAAGGTCGTGACGTTGCAGGATACCGCAACCACCGTCGGCACCTTGCTCGCAGCCAACTGTGTCGCCTGCGCCTGCGCGCCCTGCCGCGGCGGGTCGAATACGACCGCATCGAAGTCGCGCAGTTCCTGCGGCATCAGCGGGCGGCGAAACAGGTCGCGCGCCTCGGCCTTCACCGGCTTCAGTCCCGATGTGGAGGTCGCTGCCTTCTGCAGCGCCGCAACTGCGCCGGCGTCGCTGTCGAGCGCGATTACCCGTGACTTCGCCGCCAGCCGCAGTGCGAAGGGGCCGACGCCGCAAAAGAGATCGGCGATATGTTTGGCGCGCCTGCAATGATCCGATACCAGCTCGGCCAGCGCCGCTTCGCCTGCCACCGTTGCCTGCAGGAACGAGCCGGGCGGCAGAACGACCTGCGCGCTGCCCATCGAGACGACCGGCGGCGTTTGCATCAGGACCAGTTCGCCGTGGCGCGTCAGCCGCGCCAGCCGGTGCTGTCCGGCGATGCGCGACAGAAGCGCAATCATGGCTGATGACACCGGGCCGGAGCCGCGCACGTCGACATCAAGCCCGCTATTGGTCGCCGTGACCTGGATATCGAGCGGCTTGCCCATCGCGATCAGCGGCTCGGCGATGGCCCAGGCCGCCTCGATCGCGCTGCCGAGTTGCGGGTCGAGGATCGGGCAGCGGTCGATCGGGACGATGTCGTGCGAACCCGCCGCCGCATAGCCGACCTTGAGCACGTCGTGCGTGCCCATCCGCGCGTGCAGGGTGATGCGCCTGCGGCCCGCGCCATGGGCGTCGACCAGGGGCGCGACGTCGCAATCGATGCCCGCCTGCGCCAGCGTTGTCACCACGAGCTCGCGCTTCCAGGCGCGATAGGGCGCGGCGTCCCAGTGCTGGATCGCACAGCCGCCGCAGACGCCGAAATGCGGACAGAACGGCGCGACGCGCGCCGGGCTTGCGGTTTCGACCTTGAGCAATCGCCGGCGGTCGGGATGGTGGCCGGGCACCGGGCCGACTGCCACCGTCTCGCCGCCCAGCGTGTAGGGAACGTAGACATTGCCGCCGCCCGACATGGCGACGCCATCGCCATGGTGGCCGACGTGGTCGATGACGAGGCACTCGCTCTCAGCCACGGCGCGCGCCCATGAAGAATTCGATATTGCCGTCGCCGCCCTTGATCGACGACGGAAATACCTCGATGCCGGTGCAGCCGAGGGATGC
The DNA here is from genome assembly GCF_001440395.1 of Bradyrhizobium jicamae. Classification (GTDB taxonomy): domain Bacteria; phylum Pseudomonadota; class Alphaproteobacteria; order Rhizobiales; family Xanthobacteraceae; genus Bradyrhizobium; species Bradyrhizobium jicamae. The sequence continues at coordinate 20,468 of NZ_LLXZ01000211.1, forward strand.
GGCGAACGCCGAAATGTCGTCGCAGATTTCCTGATGCACCATGGCGTTGCGGATGATGCCGTGCTTGGAATGCTTTCGCTCCGCCTCGAATTGCGGCTTGATCAGCGCGAGCAGCTGCATGGGGGCCGCCGCCAGCTCCAGCGCGACCGGCAGCACCGCCTTCAGTGAAATGAAACTGACGTCGATCACGACGACATCGGGCCGCGCGGGCAGTCGCTTGCCTTCGTATTTGCGAATATCGGTTTCTTCCATCGACACGACACGGGGATGGCCGTGCAGCGAGGGATGCAACTGGCTGTGGCCGACATCGACGGCGAACACGAGGCTGGCGCCGTTTGCCAGCAACACCTCGGTAAAGCCGCCGGTGGAGGCGCCGACGTCGAGGCAGACGTGGCCCTCGATATCGATCGGATATTGCTCCAGCGCGCCGGCGAGCTTGACGCCGCCGCGCGAGACCCAGGGGTGCGCGGGCTGCGCGCTCAAATTGGCATTGGCGGCGATCATTTCCGACGCCTTTGACACCGGCCGGCCGTCGGCCATGACGCCGCCAGCGTCGATCGCGGCGCGGGCTCGCGCACGGCTTTCGAACAGGCCGCGCTCGACCAAAAGCACGTCCACGCGCTTGCGGGCCGAAGTCTCTTTGTCGTCCTTGCCAGCCAATGTCAGTCCGGTCTGCCGGTGGCGCGATCCGCCGCGAGCGCGACGCAGGCCTCGAACGAGGTGAGATCGAGCCAGATATCTTGAGGCGGCTCTCGCGGCGTCACCAGTCTAGCACCATGCAGGTCCAGCGTGTGGATCATCATGAGATTGTCGGGCAGGCCGAAATCCTCCACCGTGAGTCCATCGGCGTCGATCATGTGACCGGCGTCCGACGTCGTGATGCGGAACGACCGCGCCACGCGGTCGGCGTAGATGGCCGGATCGTTGCTGTAGGCAAAACAGCGCTTGCCGCGGCCGGCCATGTAGCCGAGTTCATAGACTGTGCCGGCGTCGGCACTGGGGCCGCGAAATGGCGTCAGGTTGGCAATGATCGCATCCGCCGCATCCATCATGGCCTGGTTGGCCTTGAAGATCGCGAGCGAAGCATCGGTGGCGGCGAGATCGACCGCATTGTCGAGCGGATAGAGGCCGGTCAACCCATAGCGGGCGCAGATCGCGGCCTTGCGGCGGCCGATCTCGACGGCATCCGGCAGGAACACGTCGGGACCTGCCAGATAGATCTTCATGGAATTACCGGCGAAAGGGCCAAACTTCGGTTCTGATCAAGTCAGAACCGAAGAAGCTTAAGCCTCAGGCGAGCTTGACGGTCTCGGTCTTGTAGTCCTTGCCGAGCGCATCGAACACCTTGGCGACGATGCCCTTGGCGTCGAGGCCGGCATGGGCATACATCGCGGTCGGCGAGTCGTGATCGATGAACTCGTCGGGCAGGATCATCGCCCGCATCCGCAAACCGCCGTCGAGCATGCCGTGGTCGGACAGCGTCTGCATGACGTGCGAGCCGAAGCCGCCGATCGAGCCTTCCTCGATGGTGAGCAGCACTTCGTGGTCGCGCGCCAGCTTCAGCACCAGATCGACGTCGAGCGGCTTCATGAAGCGCGCGTCGGCGATGGTGGTGGAGAGGCCGTGGGCGGCGAGTTCGTCGGCCGCCTTTTCACATTCGGCCATGCGCGTGCCGAACGAGAGCAGGGCGACCTTGCTGCCCTGGCGGACGATGCGGCCCTTGCCGATTTCGAGGGGAATGCCGACCTCCGGCATTTCGACGCCGCGGCCTTCGCCGCGCGGATAACGCACCGCGCTCGGCCGGTCGTTGATCGCAACCTGCGTCGCGACCATGTGCACCAGCTCAGCCTCGTCGGACGCCGCCATGATGACGAAGTTCGGCAGACAGCCGAGATAGGCGTTGTCGAATGAACCGGCATGGGTCGCGCCGTCGGCGCCGACCAGGCCGGCGCGATCGATCGCAAAACGCACCGGCAGGCTCTGGATCGCGACGTCATGGACCACCTGGTCGTAGCCGCGCTGCAGGAAGGTCGAGTAGATCGCGCAGAACGGCTTGTAGCCTTCGGTGGCGAGACCGGCCGCAAACGTCACCGCATGCTGCTCGGCGATGCCGACGTCGAAGGTGCGGTTCGGGAACGCCTTGTTGAAGATGTCGACGCCGGTGCCGGACGGCATCGCCGCGGTGATGGCGACGATCTTGTCGTCCTTCTCGGCTTCCTTGACGAGGCTCTGGCCGAACACGTTCTGGTAGGCCGGCGCGTTCGGCTTTGCCTTGGCTTGGGCACCGGTTGCGACGTCGAACTTGACGACTGCGTGGTACTTGTCGGCGGAGGCTTCGGCCGGGCCGTAGCCCTTGCCCTTCTGCGTCACGACGTGGACCAGGATCGGCCCGGTTTCCATGTCGCGGACGTTCTTCAGAACCGGCAGCAGATGGTCGAGGTTGTGGCCGTCGATCGGGCCGACGTAATAGAAGCCGAGTTCCTCGAACAGCGTGCCGCCGTCCATCATGAAGCCGCGGGAATATTCCTCGACGCGGTTGGCGCGGTTGGCAATGATCTTGGGCAGACGCTTGTTGATCTGTTTGGCCGCCTCGCGCAGCGTGCGATAGGTCTTGCCGGAGTAGAGGCGGGAGAGATACGCGCTCATCGCGCCGACCGGCGGCGCGATCGACATGTCGTTGTCGTTGAGGATCACGATCAGCCGCGAGTTCATCGCACCGGCGTTGTTCATGGCTTCATAGGCCATGCCGGCGGACATCGAGCCGTCGCCGATCACGGCGATGATGTTGTTCTTGCCGCCAGAGAGGTCGCGCGCCACCGCCATGCCGAGGCCGGCGGAGATCGAGGTCGAGGAGTGCGCGGCGCCGAACGGGTCGTAGTCGCTTTCGCTGCGCTTGGTGAAGCCGGAGAGGCCGCCGGCGGTGCGCAGCGTGCGGATGCGATCGCGGCGGCCGGTCAGGATCTTGTGCGGATAGGCCTGGTGGCCGACGTCCCAGATCAGGCGGTCGCGCGGCGTGTCGAAGGTGTAGTGGATCGCGGTGGTGAGTTCCACGACGCCGAGGCCGGCGCCGAAGTGGCCGCCGGTCACCGACACGGCGTCGATGGTTTCCTGGCGGAGTTCGTCGGCGACCTGCCGCACCTGCTCGATCTTGAGCTTGCGGAGGTCATCGGGTGTGCGAATGGTGTCGAGAAGCGGCGTTTTACTAAATGTGGTCACAGCGATATTCCAATTTTGCAAGTCAGGGCGAACGGCCTGACGCGAGACGGGAAGCGCGTTAACCGCGCCGTGAAAATCCAGACCCGCCTGCCAGTCCCGCAGGCCGGTACCTGATTTGAAACCCTAGATGCACTCCGGTTTAAACCATGTGAGATGCATCACTTAGTCGCTCGGAACCCTTCCCGGTTCAGTTTCTTTAGCTATTTGAGGTGCTTGCCGCCGCCCGAAGTCAGCCGCAGGCTGCTCTCCACAGCCCATAGAACCGCAAGCTTTACACCAAAGCCGCCGTTAAAGCCAACCCGGAGAGCCTAATCGGTTCCGCCGTTCTGGGGCAAAAAGCCTCGATTTTTCAACCACTGCGGCGGGCAGATGGTTCCACTTTGCTCAAATCGGCGGCACTTTGGGCCGTCATGGTAACCGCTTCGATTCGCTTCCAGGCCCGATCGCGCACCGCGGAATCGCCCGTGGCGATATCCAACGCGGCATCGGGGAGGGTCATCCGGGCGCTGAGCGGGACCGGCCCGCAGACGATCATGAAGAAGTCGTAGGCGTTGGGCAGTTCGTTGGCCATCACGAACTGGAAATGCACGCGGAAGAACTGCCAGCGAAACTTCTTGTAATGTTCGGGCAGGATGATGTCGCGGAAGCGGACCGGCACGATTGTCGGATTGCGCCTTGAGGCGCCGACGTCGATGCCATGGCTCGCGATCGGATCGAACTGGTAGAAGTTCATCACGTCCTTGCGCGCCTGACAGTCGATCCAGTCGATCGACGGCTCGACCGCCAGCATCCGCAGATGCTCGCGAAATTCTGTCGATACGGCGTGATAGCCCACGATCGGGAAATTGCCGCCGATCGTCAGCAGCACGATCCGCGGTCCGTGACGGCCGAGCTCCGGATCGAGCTTGAGTGCGCGCGCCAGCATTTCCGTCGACAGGAACGATCCGGAACTATGGCCCACGATGACGATCTCGTCAGCGTCGGTGCTCTTCGCCGTCTTGATGAGATGCCGCGCGAAGCGGTCGATGCGCTGGTCCCACTCCGGGCGCTCGCGGCGCGAGAACTCCCAGGTCCAGATCGTGTCGCACAGCAGATAGAGCACGTAGGTGGCATTCTCGGTGTATTTCAGCACAACGCCGAGCAGAGCGACGAAGAGCCCGATTGCGATGGCGATGCTGAAAATATCGGGAATGCCGAGCGCATTGAGCCCCTTCTCGAAAACAAAGGCGATGGCAGCGGCGCACGCGGCTTCCAGCAACAGCATCAAATGCGGATAGGTGATGAAAGTTGCAAAACGCCAGTTCGCCTTGCCGAAGCGGCCGATGGTGCCGGCGAACACGAGGCGCCAGTAGATCCACACCGCACTGAACACCGTGCGCCAGATCGGCGAGGCCAGGTCCTGCTGGATGAAATCCTCGAACCGGAGGAAATCGTAGGACGTGCGGGTCTGCCAATCCTCGGCCTTGGTGTCGATGGTCCAGGACGCGATCTCGTCGTCGGAGGCGACCTTGGGGCGGCTGATGGTGGCCTGGAGCTGGTAGAGCCGGCCGAACTTGCGCAGCTCGGTCCGGAACATGCGGTAATATTGCGCCAGCCCGCGCGGATCGTAGCCCTGAATATAGATGATATGGCGGTGCTGGACGCGCACGTAGTGTCCCCAAGTGTCGGCGGACTATATCAGGCTGTGTAGCGCCGGAAGAACTAATTCGGCCGTTCCACATGCGCGGAGGTGTAGAAATTCGCCCAATATTTCCGATTGTTGCGCCGAATCCTGAAAGGACAGGGCGTCTTACTGGACGTCGAGCGGCTCGGTCCCCGTGGCCTGGCCGTTCGCGTCCGTCGTGATCTTGTCGACGCGGGCCTCAGCCTGCCGCAGCAGTTCTTCGCAGCGGCGCTTCAGCGCTTCGCCCCGCTCATAGATCGCGACCGATTCCTCGAGCGGCACCTTGCCGTCCTCCAGCCGTTTCACGATCGATTCGAGTTCCTCGATCGCGCGCTCGAAGGAGAGTTTCTTGACGTCCGCTTGCGTATTTTCGGCCATATCGAGTTCCCGGATGCGCCCCCGGTCGGAAGCGCAGAATCAAGCAAATTATTTCGGGCCTATTGTGGCGGCGCGCCCATCAACGCGGTGACATGCGCGGCGACCGACTCTTTCAGCCCCTGCAGGTCGTAGCCGCCTTCCAGCACCGAGACAACCCGGCCGCCGGCGCTCGAATCAGCCACATCCATCAGCTTGCGGGTGACCCAGCCGAAATCGTCCGCCTTCAGGTTGAGCGAGGCGAGGGGATCGCGGTAATGCGCGTCGAATCCGGCGGAGATGATCACGAGCTCCGGGGAGAATTTCTGCAACTGCGGCAGGATCAGGTTTTCGAATGCTGCGCGGAACTTGGCGCTGCCGTCCTCGGAAGCCAGGGGCGCATTGACGATGGTGTCGTGCTCGCCGCGCTCGCCGCTGGCGCCGGTGCCGGGAAACAGCGGCATCTGGTGCGTGGAGCAGTACATCACGGTCGGATCGTGCCAGAAAATGTCCTGCGTGCCGTTGCCGTGATGAACGTCGAAATCGACGATCGCGGCGCGGCCGATGCCGTATTTGCGCTGGGCGTGGCGCGCGGCAATGGCGACATTGTCGAAGAAGCAGAAGCCCATCGGCTTCGAGACCTCGGCATGGTGACCGGGCGGGCGCACCGCGACGAAGGCGTTCTGATGGGTTCCGGACATCACTGCGTCGGTTGCGGCCACCGCGCCGCCGACGCCGCGCATCACCGCTTCCCAGGTGCCCGGCGACATCGAGGTGTCGCCGTCGATATAGATCATGCCGCTCTGCGGGGCGATGTGGCGGAGCTCGCCGACATAATGCTCGCCGTGGCACAGCGTGACGGAATCGAGGCTGCCTTCCGGTGCCTCGCTGCGCGTGAGCGGCTTGAAGCGCTCGTCCGCCAGCACCTCGGCGACCGCGCGCAGCCGGTCGGGCCGCTCGGGGTGCCCCGGGGGCGTGACATGGTCGAGACAGGCGGTATGGGTCAGAAGCAGCGTCATGCAAAAATCCTGGCGTAGAGGAGCGCGCCGGCAAGGAGCGGCTAATCTAGGCCGTTAGAGGCCGCTCGGAAAGGCCCACGGCGCCAGCCTCAGTTGATCCGGACAATGCGATCGGCGGCGGTCGGGGCGATCGGGCTGTTCGCCGCAAAATAGGTATGCAGTGCGTCCACGTCATAGACGCCGATCAGCGGGGCTGTTCCTTCCGTGAGCACGGTAAAGCCGTCGCCGCCGACGAACAGGAAATTGTTGACGGTGACGCGGTAGTGCGCGGCGGGATCGATCGGCTGCCCGTTCAGCGACATTCGTTCGGCGATGATCCGCTCGCCATCGCCCTTCGATCCGTCCCAAGCGTAGCTGAATCCTTTCGACACCTGCAGGATCCGCGGCCGCTTCGGGTCGCGCCATTGCTGCTCCAGCATGTCCTTGATCTGCTTTCCGCTCAGCGTCAGCGTCACCAGTTGATTGCGGAACGGCTGGCTGGCGAACAGGTCGGCATAGGTCACCGCGCCATCTTCCCTCCGGGTAACGTCGGCGCGGACGCCGCCGGGATTGGTGAAGGCGATGACTGCACCGCCTTTTGCTTCTGCGCCGGTCGCCGCGAGCTGCGCGTCGGCGATGATGTCGCCGAGCGGACTTTCGCCGGCGGCGTTCGGCACGCGCGACAGCGTTGCGGTTATCGAACCCGCCGGGCGGTTAGCGATCGGCGCGGCAAGCCTGTCATAGGCGTCGAGCAGTGCGGTCTGTTGCGCATCCTTTGCCAGCGTGGCGGTGCGGACGATATTGTTGCCGGCCTTGGCGCTCACGACGTCGCGCGTGACGGGGTCGAGCTTCAGATCGATCGCGGTGACGAGCGTGCCGTATTTGTCGCCTGACGTGACCAGCCGTCCGTCGATCTCGCAGACATAGGCGCGGTGGGTGTGGCCGGAGACCACGACATCCACCGCCTTGTCGAACTTCTTGACGATATCGACGATTGGCCCGGAAATGCCGGAGCATTCATTGTAGTCCCCGGTCGGCAATCCGCCTTCGTGGATCAGCACCACGATGGCCTCGACGCCGCGCGCCTTCAGCTCCGGGATCAGCGCATTCACCGTATCGGCCTCGTCGCGGAATTCGAGGCCGGCAATGCCGACGGGCGAGACCAGGCCAGGAGTGCCTTTCAAGGTCAGGCCGATGAAGGCGACCGGAATGCCTTCGAATGTGCGAATTTCATAGGCGGGAAACACCGTCTTGCCGCTACTTTTCTCGAACGTGCTGGCGGCGAGATAGCGGAATTTCGCGCCCGTAAACGGATGCGGCCCCTGGCATTGGTCGACCGGGTGGCAGCCGCCGTTCTGCATGCGCAACAGCTCGTCCTTGCCCTCATCGAATTCGTGATTGCCGACGGCAGAAATATTCAAGCCCATCATCGACAGCGCTTCGATCGTCGGCTCGTCATGGAACATCGCCGACAGAAACGGGCTGGCGCCGATCAAATCGCCGGCCGCGACGAAGATCGAGTTCTTGTGCCCGTCGCGAAGCTGGCCGACCAGCGTCGCCATGTGTTCGGCGCCGCCGGCTTCGACGGTGATCTTCCTCGTCGCGTCCTCGGGGTCGGTAATCGTGATCCCGCCCGGGGGCGGGCGGAGGTAGCCGTGAAAATCGTTGATGGCGAGAATGCGCAGGCCCACAGGCGCGGTCTGCGCGAGGGAAGCGACAGGCGCCAGCATGATCGTCAGCGCAAGGATGGGGCGGAAGAGATTTCTCATGAACATCGATATCGTAGCCCGCATGAGCGCAGCGACATGCGGGACGGGCGGGAGTTTGAAATCCCGGATGTCGCTGCGCTCATCCGGGCTACGCAGATTATTTCCGCGTCGTTACCCCTTCTTCCGCTCGAAGAATGCCTTGAACGCCGTCACCGCTTCCTTCGAGCGCAGCCGCTCGCCGAACAGGTGGCCTTCCTGGTCGATCCGGCGCGTCATGTCCTCCGGCGGCAGTTTTAGCAATTTGCGCGTGATCGCGACCGCTTCCGCCGGCAGCGCGCAAATCTCGCGCGCGACCTTGCGCGCCTCGGCTTCGGTGTGTCCGGGCGCCACCACCACATTGACGAAGCTCGCCTCGCGCGCCTCGTCGGCGGACATCTTGCGTCCCATCACCAGCATGGCGAAGGCGCGCTGGTGCCCCATGCTGCGTGGCATCAACAGGCTGGAGGCGCCTTCGGGCACCAGTCCGAGATTGATGAACGGCGTGGAGAAGGTCGCGGTCGTGCTGGCCAGTACATAGTCGCAATGGAACAGCATGGTGGTGCCGATGCCGATCGCGACGCCGTCGACGGCAGCGATAATCGGCTTGACGTTGTGCGCCAGCGAATAAAGCAGTTTGACGGCGTTGGAGGCGCCGCGTGGCGTATCGGTATCGGATGTGCTCTCTTTCAGAAAATCCTCGAGATCGTTGCCGGCGGTGAACACGCCCGAACCGCCTGTAATGATGATGCAGCGGATATCGGGGTTGTTCTGCGCCTTGTCGATCGCATCGCTCATCCCGCGATACATGTCCTGGGTGAACGCATTCTTCTTCTCGGGTCGCCGCAGCTTGATCACGCGCGTCGCGTCTTCGTCCGACACAATGAGGTGTCCGGTCATGAACTTGCCCCTAAAGCAGGCGGCCACGCTGCCGCTGGCCAATCATCCGGCCACATCCTACATGATCCGCCAAGGGGCCCAACCACTCCGTGCAATTTTCTCGGGGATGTGACTACGAGGTTAATGCAATGCAGCTAGGCGGAATCCATCATCTGACCGCGATCTCGGCGAAGCCGCGGGATAATTTGGCCTTCTACACCGGCCTGCTTGGCATGCGGCTGGTGAAGAAGACCGTCAACCAGGACGACGTCAGCGCCTATCACCTGTTCTACGCCGACGGCAAAGCCAATCCCGGCACGGATCTCACCTTCTTCGATTTTCCCGCCGCGCCCGAGCGGCGCGGAACCAACTCGATCTCGCGCACCGGGCTGCGCGTCGCCGGCGAGAAGGCCCTCGGCTACTGGCGCGATCGCCTCAATAAGGCAGGCGTGGAGACCCCTGACATCATCGAAGTCGACGGCCGCCTGACGCTGCCGTTCGAGGACGGCGAGGGGCAGCGACTGGTGCTGATAGACGATGGCGGTGTGGGCCCGGCCTCGCCGTGGGAGAAGAGCCCGGTGCCGGCGGAGCATCAGATCCGTGGGCTCGGTCCGATCGTGCTGACCGTGCACGATCTGTCGCGCACCGCCTTCGTGCTGACCGAGGTCATGAACATGCGTTGCGCGCGCGAGTACGCCGCCCATGGCGCGCAGATTCACGTGTTCGAAATGGGCGATGCAGAGGGAGAGAGCGGCCCCGCCGCCGAGCTGCACGTGCTTGAGGACAAGGCCTCGCCGATCGCCCGCCAGGGCGCCGGCGGCGTGCACCACGTCGCGTTCCGCACCCCCGACGAGGCGCAGTATCACGCCTGGACGAAACGTCTGACGGACTTGCGTATCCCCAACAGTGGCGAGATCGACCGCTTCTATTTCCGCAGCCTGTATTTCCGCGAGCCCAACGGCATCCTGTTCGAGATCGCCACCGACGGCCCGGGCTTTGCAACCGACGAGCCGATGGAATCGCTCGGTGAAAAACTGGCATTGCCGCCGTTCCTCGAGCCGCGCAGAGCGCAGATTGAGGCAGGGTTGAAGCCGATTTCGTAGGTTCGCAGGATGGATAGAGCGATTTGTCCGCCGTAGCTCGACGAGCGAAGGCGGAAGCGAAACCCAGCACCTCCAGGTCGCAATTGATGGGTATCGCTTTCGCTCCACCCATCCTACGGGCTACAACACCAAAGCTTGTTCGAACCTGTGAAGGCCATCATGAAGGTCTATCGATATCTCACCGGCAAGGATGACGCCGCATTCTGCCATCGGGTGACCGATGCTCTGAACCGCGGGTGGCAGCTTTACGGGCAACCGACTCTGACATTCGACCAGTTGCGCGGCGAAGTGATCTGCGGGCAAGTCATCACCAAGGACGTCGAAGGCAAGACCTACGATCCCGAAATGGATTTGTCGAAGCTGTAGTGCAGAAGACTTCGCAGGATGGGTGGAGCGACTTGTCCGCCGTTGCTCGACGAGCGAAGGCGGAAGCGAAATCCATCATCCGTTCTACGCCGCAGTTGATGGGTATCGCTTGCGCCCCACCTATCCTGCGTGCTGCAGGCTGCGCTCACGAAAATTGTTGAGCGACACACCCTCTCACCGTCAAACGCCTTTCGGCCCGTTGCGCGCTGCATGTAGGCGCGGGCATTCGGCTTGGAGCAGGGGCAGGGAACTCGGCGACGAATGCAGCGCGCTCGCGAAGGGTCAGAGTTCCTTCCGTAGTTCTCCGGCCGTGAACATAGTTTCGCCTTCTCGGCTGCGTTAAACGCCAATGTTAGCTCGCCGTAGTGCAGATGCCCGGATCGCTTTCAGGCGGGCGCCATTGCATTTGATACGGAGCACCAAATGGATTCCATGCGGGACGATAAGCTCGCGGAAGGCCAGATCGCGAGCTTGGAGCAGCAGTTTTCGAACCTGGCGCGCGAAGTCGGAATCAGTCCTTCGGCCCCGCCGACCAGCATGGAGACGCCTCGCCCTTCGCTGGCAACGGGTCATCGGTTGGCAGGTTGGCGCTCTCTGGTTTTCGTCGGTTCTCTGTTGGCAGCATCCATTGGTGTCGCTGCCTGGCGGTCATCCTCCGTTGATACGGCGATGAAGGCCCCCTCAGATCCAACACCTCTGACACAGGCAGCGCCGGAAGCGGCTGCGCCGAAAGACGTCGCATCGGTTACCGTTGGCCTGTCTTCCGGGTCGGCGCAGCAGCCCCAGCCGATGGCGAGCGATCTCGCTGCCTTGAGGCAAACGGTCGAACAGCTCAAGGAGAGGCAGGAACAATTGGTCCGCGACAATGAAAATCTCACGAGCCAATTGGCGGCGAGCCGGGAAGAAATGGCGCGCAACAACAGTATCGTCGAGCAGATGAAGGCGACACAGATCCAGATGGCGCGCGAAAGCCAGGCGCTTACCGAGCGGGTCAACGCAAGCCAGGAACAACTCGCCCGCAGCATCGCCAGCGCTTCAGATCCAAAGTCGATGCCCGAAGCGCCAAAGATGATTCCTGAGGAGCCAAAGGCGATGCCGGAAGCGCCAAGGATGATGTCCGAAGAGCCAAGGGTGATGCCGGAAATACCACTGCCGCGTCCGCGGCAGCCGGCCACTGTCGGCCAGGCGCAAAAGCCTTCGCCAACCGCGGCGCGGCCGCAACCCAAAAAACCGCAACCGCTATTGGCATGGCCATGGTCAGTGCGCTAATGCACCCGGCCGCCTGAAACCATGAGCCACTCCGCGCCTGCACCGCCCCAGCGCGAGATAGTTTGCGTTTCTCAGGCTTCGTTCTTCGGAATGTACTTCCCGAGTACGCATTTGTAGCTTTGCAATCGCCACGCGTGATACGGACCCTTGGCAAGCCAGTCGGCAATTCCGATTTGCGCGTTGACTGCGCAGGCGCCCATGGTGATGCCGGACTGCTCACTGGTGGTGACGACTTTTTCGAGACAGAGCTGGCTGTTGCAGAGAACAGCGATGAGGGTGACGAGCATGGTGACCTTCGTTGAAAAGAGAACTTCCTGTTTTCAGCTCATGCAGGGTTCATGCCACCCTTGATGCACGCGTGTCCTCCCGGATATTCCGTGGACGCACTAACCTGTAAAAATACGGTGCAAACCGAGCCTTTTGGCGCGGTACGGCGGCAGCAACGCCTGAAGAATACAAGTTGCGTCGACAATAGAGTCCGCGCGTGCACGATTCGCAAAGCGTAGAACTACGGTCAACACGCCGGAATGGCCGCGACTGTCATCATGCGGCAACAGTTCTGGATGCTTTGACTTGAGCTGCGCCAAGGCGTCGCTCTTCGCAGGATGGTGGAGCGAAGCGATGCCCATCGCGGGCCCGCGAGCAACGCCGATGTAATTCGCCGAGCAGCCGGCGGAAAAGCGAGAGTGCCAGCCCGCAAATTCAGCCGGTGGCGGCGTCAGCATTGAAGCGCATTTCGGACTCAATCCGGACGAGCGCGCCTCACCACGTGTGCACGGTTCCGGTCAGCGATCAGCATGAGACATTCGTGCAACAACCGTCGTCCTAAATTCCGTAAGGCGAATCGTTGAGCAGCGATGACTTGCGTGTGCGGATATAATCGCGTCAACGAATCCGGGAAGGGGTTTTCGATGTCGAAGTTTGCGATCGGCGAGCAAGTCGAAAACGTTGCCAACGATCACGAGTCGGGCGCGGTTGTCGACGTGTGTCCGACCGTTGACGGAAGTTCGAGATATGCGGTCGACACGGAAGGTTACGGCGCACTTCAGTTCTTCGCCGGGGAAAAGCTGACTTTTGCCGTTTCGAGGCGGGGTGCCACATGACAGGCCGTGCAACCACGCGAGCGATCTCCGCGACCGAACCGACGGAGGGCGACAGCGACGCCATGCGCATCAGGCATCAGCTTGATGCCTGGGCCAATGCCTCAAGTCGTACCCCTAGATTGGTGGCGACGCCTGCGGAAGCCCTCGGCAGTGAACCATCCGGGGAGGCGCCCCAGGCGACAAGGAAACGCAGCCGCTCCTCTTCGGCGACCGGTCGTGGCAAAGCCACCAGGGCGACCAAGGCCAAAGCAGCGGAAACGACGACAGCAACGGCAACGGGAGCGACCGAGGCCTCCGTCGAGCCGGAGGTGCCCAGCGCACCGCCTGAGCCGCCGATGGTTTCCGCCGAGCCCGCGATGCCTGCGGCCGTTTCTGTCGTTCCCGCCCCACCAAGGCGGGAACGCACCAGCCGCGCCTTTGCCGTTGCTGCCGCTCTCGCACTGGCGACGGTGGCTGCCTATTTTTCAGTCGCGGGCATGGCCGAAATATTTCCCGGCGATCCCGTTGCGGTGATGGTGCTCGCCGCCACGATGGAAGCCGGCAAGCTCGTGATCGCGGGATGGCTGGCCGCGCATTGGCGCCAGACCAGCTGGAAAATGCGCTCGGTGATGGTCGCGCTCGTCGCGGGGCTTGCGCTGATCAACGCCGCCGGCGTGTTCGGCAAGCTGGTCGAGGCGCATGTCAGCGTTGCGTCCACCGCGCGTTCCGGCGTTACCGAGCGCATCGAAGCACTCGACGCCCGTGTAGTGGCGCAAACGGCCGCCATTGCCGATCTCGCCGGCCGCATCGCGCAGATCGACCGTGCCGTCGATGAATCGACCCGGCGCGGCCGGGTGACGCGGGCTCTCAACATCGTCAGCCAGGAGCGCGCGACACGGGACGGGCTGGATGCGCAGCGGCAGGCGGCCACCGCGACACTGGTGGACCTGCAGGCACAACGCGCGGCGCTGGCCGGCGAACGCTCGCGCATCGAAGCCTCCACAGGACCGATCCAGTATCTCGCCATGATGGTCGGCGCGGCGCCAGAAGCCGCGGTGCGATGGCTGATATTGCTGATGGTGCTGTGCTGCGATCCCGCAGCAATCGCCCTGACGGTCGCGGCAGCTGCCTCGCGACGGCAATGAGCAGGGGAGCGATATCCGGGGCGTCGCTCCCGCATGTCGCTTTCGCTCATGCTGGCTATGCGTTACTCGCTTGACTGACGGATAGACACTTCAGCTCTGCCGTCTTCCCGCGTGGGCGGGAAGGGCATGCGTTGGGCCGGCTACATGGTCCGGCCTTTCGACAATTTTGCCGTTTTCGCGTTGGCCGTTTTCGCGCGCTTAGCCGTGCGGTGATTGTCCCGCGCGGCCACGCGGTCGCGCTTCTTGATGCTCGCTTGCGCTTCCTGCGTCTTCGTTCCGCCGCGGCGCGAGGCATACTCCTTGCCGTCGATCGGTCCCACATGCGGCGGATCCCGGTCGAGATACGGCCGCCCGATGCCGAACGTCTTGCCGTTTTCGTCGATCCACTTCCAGAGCTTGTCGGTGGAGACCCAACGCTGCGCCCGCGTCGCGCCCTTGACGCTGACGATGTCGGCCGCAAGCCCGCGGCCATAACCGCCACGCAAACTCCCGCCATGATAGGATCGATCGGTTGCCGCCTTCAGCCCGCTTGCGATCCCTTGACGATAGTCGTCGCGGAACGCGCTGGTGATGCCGGGCGACAGTCCGGCTTGCTCGGCGGCATGTAGCGTATGAAAGAGTTTCAGCTTGAAGCTCTTGTCCATGCCGCCGATCACGTAGTCGATCATCGTCATGCCGGCTCTGTCAGCCGCCTTCGGGTCCTTCCAGGTAAAATCCTCGTCGACGCGTTTGGTAAAGGTTCTGGTGACGATTTTCGTTTTGCCCTTCCGCTTGATCGTCACTTTCCGCCGCTCAGTTACCTTGATGGCGTCGATCTTGGGCGCGCGCTCGTAGAGCGCCCACAAATAGCGGTCGATGCAGATCTCCACGACCAGACATTCCTCGTTGATCTCGAGGATGCCCACGGCCGGCAGGGGGCTTTCCGGCATCGTATCAGGCGTGGCCGCCGCGGCCACGTCGGAAGCAGGCGCCTCCGGCGGTAGCACTTCTGACGGATCGGTCAGCGAAGCCACGACGAAAGGTTTCGGCGCTTCCGAGACAGCCGTCGTATCAGGCGCTTTCGTGATGTCCGGCGCTTTCTCGATCACGGTCGTCGCAGGGAGCGGCAACTCGATGCGGTCGATGGCGGCGCTAGCCAGCGCGATCACCGGTTGCGTGACCACGGGCGGTGTAACCACGGGCTCGGCGCTCGCGACGCGAGAAGGTTCCTTGCGTTCCGCGGTTGAAGCCGCCTCGGCGCTCTCAATCGAAGCGCCGGCATTCTTGACAGAAGCGCTGACCCTTTCGATGGGAGCTGCACCGGGGCTGGCGAGCCAAACGAGAACCCAGCTCGAGAGAGCCACGCCCGTGAGAAGGTTGATTCGACGCTGCGCCTTCGTCGCCAATCGCCATGGGTCCATTGGTACGGCCTCCAAGGCTCCGCATGAGCCTGATTGCACAAGCACGCGATTGGCTCATTCTTCGGATTGCGAAATGATTGCGCAACGGCCGGGGACTACGGGGGCATTCGTTTTTTCAAGGGTGTTGCTGCAGTACAACGCGCAACGGCATGGAACTTGTTGTGTATTTTTGAGACTTGTGCACGCTACCTGACAGAGGAACAAGGATCGCAGGACCGTAAGGTGGATTAGCGCAGCGAAATCCACCTTGGTTCGTCGCATAGCGCCTGTGAAGGCCGGTTACGCTTCGCTAACCCACTCTGCAAATCGTCAGCCCAGCAACACCGCGTCCGCGCCGTTCACCGCGTCGGCTGAGTCCGTCACTGTCTTCTCCAGCGAGCTTGCCTGCACGGTGATGTTCTCGGCAAAGAACCGCGCCACCGTCACATAGCGCTGCGGATCGCCAGCTTCGCCATTGCTCTTGGCGGCGAGCGCTTCGCCGGCCAGCATGCAGCCGCCGAGCGTGGAGCCGAACAGGCGCAGATAGGGCGTGGCGCCGGCGAGCGCGTCGTTCGGCGCGGAGGCGACGCGCTCCAGCAGCCATTTGCTGGCGCGCTCGAGCGAGCCGAGCGCGTCGCGCAGTTTCGCGCCCGTCGTGCCGAAGGCCGGATCGTTCGAGGTTTCGACCTGCTTGACGATGCTGCCCAGTTCATCGAGCAGCGCCCACACCGACGCGCCGCCATTGGCGGCGAGCTTGCGCGTGACGAGGTCGATCGACTGGATGCCGTTGGTGCCCTCATAGATCGAGGTGATGCGCGCATCGCGGTAGTGCTGCGCGGCGCCGGTCTCCTCGATAAAGCCCATGCCGCCGTGGATCTGCACGCCGAGATACGTCACCTCGTTGCCGATGTCGGTGGAGAACGCTTTTGCAATCGGCGTCAGCAGCGCGCCGCGGGCGGCGGCGTCGGCACGCACCTTTGCGTCCTTGGCGCGCGTGGCGACGTCGAGCGCGACCGCGGTGGCGTAGCAGATCGAGCGCGCCACGGCCGTCATGCTGCGCATCTGCAGCAGCATGCGCTTGACGTCGGGGTGCACGATGATCGGATCGAGCCCGTCGCCCTTCTTGCCGATGGCGCGCCCCTGCTTGCGTTCCTGCGCGAAGGCGAGCGCCTGCTGATAGGCGCGGTCGGCAATGCCGACGCCTTCGAGGCCGACGCCGAGGCGGGCCTGGTTCATCATCGTGAACATGCAGAGCATGCCCTTGTTTTCCTCGCCGATGAGGTAACCGATCGCGCCGCCCTGATCGCCCATCGTCATGGTGCAGGTGGGGGAGGCGTGCATGCCGAGCTTGTGCTCGACGCCGCTAGGATAGATGTCGTTGCGCGCGCCGAGCGAGCCGTCGGCATTGACCATGAATTTCGGAATCAGGAACAGCGAAATGCCCTTGGTGCCCGCGGGCGCATCGGGCAGGCGGGCCAGCACGAAATGCACGATGTTATCGGTCATGTCGTGGTCGCCATAGGTGATGAAGATCTTCGTTCCCTTGATCCGATAGGTGCCGTCGCCGACCGGCTCGGCGCGGGTCCGCAGCGCGCCGACGTCGGAGCCCGCCTGCGGCTCGGTCAGCTGCATGGTGCCGGTCCATTCGCCGGAGACGAGCTTCTCCAGATAGATCTTTTTCAGCTCCTCGCTGCCATGGGCGTCCAGCGCCTCGATCGCCGAGAGTGTCAGGAGCGGGCAGAGGCCGAAGGCGATGTTCGAGGCGCTCCAGATTTCGGTGCAGGCGGCGTTGATCGCCAACGGCAGGCCCTGGCCGCCGAACGCTTCCGGTCCGGACACCGCGTTCCACCCGGCCGCCGCCCAGCGCTGATAGGCATCCGGCCAGCCGGGGGCGGTGGTCACCTTGTTGTCCGCCAGCTTGATGCCGTGTTCGTCGCCGACGCGATTGAGCGGCGCCAGCACGTCGCCGGCGAATTTGCCGGCTTCCTCCAGCACGGCGGCGGCAATGTCGCCGTCGAAGTCGCCGTAATGGCCGGCTTTCACGGCCGCCTGCAGCCCTGCGCCGTGGTTGAGCGAGAGCAGGATGTCGGAGATCGGCGCGCGGTAGGTCATGACGAAAATCTCGCTTTTTTTGGCTAACGTGCTGCCGCCGTCTTCCCACGAAACCAGGGTTCTCTCAACTCTCCGCTGGGCGGTATTACTACTCCGCCCCGAGGGCGCGAAAACCGGTTTGAGAGACCCAAAGCGGTGACCCTTTGTAAAGGGTCGCGCCAGTGAAGCCGATTTTGGCGTGAAATTCGCCCCCACGGCCTGTTGAAATGGCGTGGCTCCCTCTATAGACCGGCGGGGCCGGACACGGATCGCGCCGGTCGACCCGGGCGTTCCAGCCCGGCCTGTTGGGGCGTAGCCAAGCGGTAAGGCAGCGGATTTTGATTCCGCCATTCGGAGGTTCGATCCCTCCCGCCCCAGCCAATTGATATCGCTCGTCAAATCGCCTTTCCCGATGCTCCATTTGGAAATGCCGCAGTCCGCTGCCCGTCGAAGAAGAGGTCGCGCGATTTCGTTCGCCACCATCGCTCATGGATCCCATCGGAGTCGGGAGAAGCGATAGCGCTAGCCCGCTACCATCGTGCGATCTTCTACGACAAACTACGATTTCGTATGTTCGTTGGCAGCCCTTGGACTGGCTCTGGCGGCGAGACGTTTGCTGGCCACGGAGGTCAGCTGCTTACGCCTAGGCTTTGCGCAACTTTAAATTTTGGCGGCCCAGGAGCGCAGCAGTTCGGCGACGCGAAACGCTGGTGTTCCTATCGCGACCGACGGATATGCGACGCGAAGTGAACATCCTCAAGCAGGAATTCAGACTAGGCGCGTTGAAAGATCCCGTAGACACCCTTGTGAAAGACGAGCGGCTTGCAGGCGGCTTCCTCGCCCGAGATCACTTCACCCAAAATGATGTCGTGGTCGCCCGCCTTGTGGATCGTGCTGACGCGGCAGCAGAGTTGAGCGGCCGCACCCTGGAGCAGCGGCAGGCCGTCGGCGCTGAATGCGACAGCGAGGTCATCAAACCGGTTCCTCTGCTTGCCTGTGAAGCGGGCCGACAGATCGGATTGATGGTGGCCAAGAATGTTCACCGAGAACAATTTGCGCTTGCGGATTGCCGATCCCGTCGCGCTGCCTTCGTTGGTGCAAAACAAGAGCATGCACGGCGTGAGCGACACCGATGTCAGCGAGTTGATGGTCGCGCCGAACAGCTCGCCTTCCCATGCGGTCGCGATGATGGCGACGCCGGTTGGAAAGGCCCCCATCACCGAGCGGAAGCGCTTGGGATCGATGGTCTGCATGTTCATGTCACCACGGCGCCTCATGGTCCTGTCGGAGCACCATGGTGTGCTGCTCCGACGTCGTTAGTCATTTTCGCATCACGTGGTAGCTGAGCTCGCCGGGATCGGTGAGGTCAGGAACCTTCCAGCCATCGAGGTCGTATTCTGCCATGCAGTCCTCGGCAAAGCCCTTGAAGCGATCGGCATTGCCGGAAGCCTGCGCGCCGAACAGGCAGTAACGTCGGATCTCTTCGGTCGAGCCGCCGTAGTTGATTTCATAGAGCTCGTGACGCCCGCCGAACTCGCTGCCGATACAATCCCACAGCAGCTTGAGCAGTTTCACGCGCTCCTCGGCCTTGTAGCCGTTGGAGCCGCGCAGATACCGATCGAGATAAGGGCGGATCTCGTCGTTCTTGAAATCGCTGGAGTGGCTGTTGAGATAGATCAGGCCGGAGGCGACGGTCTGCTCGATCAGGTATTTCACCTTGGTGTAGGCCATGGTGGCGATGATCTGATAGGCGTTGCCGGGATCCATGTTCGGCAGCACATGATCACCGATCCATGGTCTGGGATCGCGGACCATGGCGTCCGACAGGCTCCAGAACAGATTGCGCCAAGCGATCACCTCGCCGACATTGGCCTGAACGCCGCGATAGTCCTTGGTGCCGGCGGCCTCCGTCGCCTTCAGTAGAAGGCCGCTGATGAAGTCGAGCTTGACGGCCAGGCGCGTGCAGCCATGCACGACGAAACGTGGCAGGAAGCCGGTGCGAGGGAAGAAATTGTTCGCCTTCTCGATGTCGCCGTAGACGAAGACGTTCTCCCAGGGCACCAGCACCTTGTCCATGATGAACACGGCGTCGTTTTCGTCCAACCGGCTCGAAAGTGGATAGTCGAACGGACTGCCCATCACGCTCGCGCTCATCTCGTAGGAAGTGCGACAGATAAACTTCACGCCGGGCGCGTTGGTCGGCACCATAAACACTGCGGCGAACTTCTTGTCCTGCAGCGGGATGAGGCCGTGATGCGCGACGAAGGTGTAGTTGGTCAGCACCGATCCAGTCGCGACCACCTTGGCACCTGATACGATGAGGCCGGCATCCGTCTCCTTCTCTACGTGGCAGCAGACGTCGGCCACTTCGTTCGGCGGACGGTCACGATCGACCGGCGGGTGGATGATCGCGTGGTTGATGAACGGCACGCGCTCCTGGCTGAATTTGTACCAGCGCTTGGCGTTGTCTTGGTACGGATCGTAGAAGTCGGAATTCGCGCCCAGTGTCGCGAGGAAAGCGGCCTTGTAATCCGGCGCACGGCCCATCCAGCCATAGGTGATCCTGGCCCATTCGGCGATCGCATCGCGGCCGGCGATGAGGTCGTTCATCGACTTCGGCGCCTTGAAGAAGGCGTGAGTCATGCCGCCATTGCCAGTGTCGGTGGGCAAAAGGAGCTTGTCCTTGCGCTTTTCGTCGTGAAGCGCGTCGTAGAGACGGGTGACCATGCGCGCCGTGTTGCGGAAGGCCGGATGCGTGGTGACGTCCTTGACCCGTTCGCCATAGATGTAGACGACGCGATCGTCGCGCAGCGAATCCAGGTATTCGGCGCCGGTTTGCGGCCGGGTGACTTTGACGTTGCCCGTGTGCTCCGGCGGTATCGTCACTGCTGCGGTGCCCTGCGCCTTGCCTGCCATCGCCTCATCTCCCGCTGCTTTGCCGTTTGGCTTGTTCGATTATCGAACTTTTGTCCGTATTTCGAACTTGGCGCGACGATACGGCTGCGTCAGCCGGTTTGCAAGGGGAGGCCAGATCAGCCGTGGATCAGACCGTCATCAGGGAGATCTGCTCGGCAATGCGGTTGAGCTCGGGGAGAAAGTGCTCGCGCATTTCGTTGCGCGTTGTTCGTGTTGAGTGCGTAGACAGATTGATCGCACCGACCGCCTGTCCGCTGCGGTCAAGCACCGGCACGGCCAGTGCACGCAGGCCGCGCTCCAGCTCTTCGTCGACAATGGAGAAGCGTTGCGCGCGGTCGGCGCGGATGCGGTCGAATAGCGCCTGAAGGTCGGTGATGGTCTGCGGCGTGTAGGCCTCGATGCGTTGCGACATCAGTCGGCGCCAGATCTCAGCCTCGTCGAGATAGCCGAACATGATCCGCCCCAGCGCGGTGTGCAGCGCAGGCAGCCGGCTGCCGACCGAGAGAGCGGCGGACATGATGCGACGGGCCGGCACGCGCGCGACGTAGACGATGTCGTTGGCTTGCAGGATCGCGGCCGAGCAGGATTCCCCGAGGCGCTCGCTGAGCTCGCGCATCAGCGGCTGCGCGCGATCGATCCAGCTCTGTGTCGATAGATAGGCAAAGCCGAGATCGAGGATTTTCGGCGACAGCGAAAACGTCCGGCCGTCCTGCTCGACATAGCCAAGCTGGCTCAGCGTGCGCAGCACGCGCCGGGCCGTTGCTCGCGACAGGTCGGCAACCTGGGCCGCTTCCGACAAGGTCATGGTCGGCCGTTGTCGTCCGAACGCGCCGAGCACCGCGAGGCCCTTGGCGAGTGTCGTCATGAATTCCTTGTCGTCGGGATCGCTGTTGCGTTGCTCCGGGGGTGGCGTCATGACGCGGTCTGTTGACTCCATCTAGGCTCTGACGGAAACTGGTCGACATACGAACGTATGTTCGAATATCGAACGCCGGCTCGTGTGTCAATCGATCCACGATGAGAATCCGGCGCATCCAGAGGGGAGGACGCGCAGATGACCTGCCACAAGATTGGTTCGACTCATCGTCATTCCATCGATCGCCGGACGCTCCTGAAATACTCGGCCGCAACCGCTGCCACGCTGTCGGCTGGATTGAAGTCGCCGGCGATCGCGCAGACGCGCGCGGTCAAGCTCGGCTATGTCTCCCCGCTCACCGGGCCGCTTGCCGCCTTCGCGGAAGCCGACAACTTCATCATCGCCAACTTCAAGGAAGCCGCCAAAGCGGGAATCAAGGTCGGCAACGCCACCGTGCCGGTCGAGGTCGTCGTGAAGGACAGTCAGTCCAATCCGAACCGCGCCGCCGAAGTTGCGAAGGGTCTCATCGTCCAGGACAAGATCGACCTGATGCTGGTCGCCTCTACGCCGGAGACCACCAATCCGGTCTCGACCCAGTGCGAGATCGAGGAGGTGCCGTGCATCTCCACCGTGGCGCCATGGCAGCCCTGGTTCATTGGCCGCCAGGCCAATCCCGGCGGCGGACCGCCGGCGTGGAAGGGTTTTAATTACACCTATCACTTCTTCTGGGGGCTCGAGGACGTCATCGCCGTCTTCACCAACATGTGGGGCCAGGTTTCAACTAACAAATCCGTGGGCGGGCTGTTTCCGAATGATGGTGATGGCAACGCCTGGGGCGACAAGGTGGTTGGCTTTCCGCCGGTGCTGGACAAGGGCGGCTACAAGCTCACCGATCCTGGCCGCTACCAGAATCTCACCGACAATTTCTCGGCGCAGATCGGTGCGTTCAAGTCGGCCAATTGCGAAATCATCACCGGGGTGGTGTTGCCACCGGATTTCACCACATTCTGGAAACAGGCTTTGCAGCAGGGCTTCAAGCCGAAGGTCGCCTCCATCGGCAAGGCGATCCTCTTTCCCGTCGCCGTCGAGGCGCTCGGCAAGGACGGCCACAATCTGTCCTCTGAAGTCTGGTGGTCGCCGAACCATCCCTTCAAGTCGTCACTCACTGGCATGAGCGCGAAGGATCTCGCCGGCGCCTATCAGACCGCGACCAAAAAGCAGTGGACGCAGCCGATCGGCTTCATCCATGCACTGTTCGAGGTCGCGGTCGACGTGCTCAAGCGTGCGCCGGATCGCGATGGCAAGGCGATCACGGCGGCCATCGCCGCAACCAACCTCGATACCGTCGTCGGCAAAGTGCAGTGGGGCGGCGCCAACCTGCCGCCGTTTGCCGCCAAGAACGTTGCCAAGACCCCGCTCGTCGGTGGCCAGTGGCGCTTCAAGGACGGCAAATATGATATCGTCATCACCGACAACAAGACGGCGCCGGCGATCCCCGTCGGCGGCCAGATGGAGGCCATCGCCTGATCGCGCTGGCGCTTTGACATCTCATGCTGCTGGAAGTCGCCGGCCTGAAGAAAAGCTTCGGCTCGATTGTCGTCGCTGACGATCTTGATCTCGTGGTCGCGCCGGGCGAGGCGGTCGGCATCATCGGACCGAATGGTGCGGGCAAGACCACGCTGTTCAACCTGATCGCCGGCGGTCTTGCGCCGACCGCCGGCTACTTCCGCTTCGACGGGCGCGACTTTACGGGCGTGCCGCTGCAAGGACGTTGCCGCGCCGGTATCGGACGCACCCATCAGATTCCGCAGCCGTTCGAAAAACTCACCGTATTCGAGAACTTGCTGGTTGGCGCGGTCTATGGCCGCCGCAAGACCGAGGCCGCGGTTGCGCAATCGTGCGGTGAGATTCTCGAGCGGTTGGGCCTGTTGAAGCGCGCCAACACGCTGGCCGGTTCGCTGACGCTGTTGGAGCGCAAGCGGCTCGAAATGGCCCGTGCGCTCGCTACCGCGCCAAAGCTTCTGCTGCTCGACGAGATCGCGGGCGGACTGACCGAGGGCGAATGCAGCGAACTGGTCGCGACCATACGCGAGATTCGACAGACCGGCGTCGCGATCCTGTGGATCGAGCATGTCGTCCATGCCCTGCTCGCCGTGATCGATCGCCTGGTCGTGCTGAATTTCGGGCGCAAGATCGCGGATGGAGTGCCGAAGCAGGTGATGCAGCTCCCCGAGGTGCATCAGATCTATATGGGCATTGAGGCATAACGCATGCATCTGTTGGAGACGAATAAGCTCACGGCCTTCTACGGCGACTTCCAGGCACTCTACGGCATCGACATGTTGCTGGATAACGGCGAAACCATCGCGATCATCGGCGCGAATGGGGCGGGTAAGTCGACGTTCCTCAAATCGGTCGCCGGCCTCATTCGTGGCGCGGCCGACAGCGTGTTGCTCGATGGCACGCCGATCGGCGCGCGCCCTGCGGCCGACATTGTCAAGCTCGGCATTGCACTTGTGCCCGAAGGAAGGCGGCTGTTTCCCTCGCTCACCGTGGAAGAGAATCTCCTGATCGGTGGTTATGGCCGCAAAGCCGCCGGGCCGTGGACGCTCGATCGGGTCTATTCGCTGTTTCCAATCCTGAGAGAGCGGCGATCGTCGGCACCGTCGACCCTGTCGGGCGGCCAGCAGCAGATGGTCGCGATCGGCCGCGCCTTGATGTCCAATCCACGTGTGCTCCTGTGCGACGAAATCAGCCTCGGGCTGGCACCCATCGTTATCGCCGACATCTACGCCGCACTGCCGCAGATCAAGGTCGAGGGCAGCAGCGTCGTGCTCGTCGAGCAGGACATCGTCAAGGCGATGAAAGTCGCCGACCGTGTCTACTGTTTCCAGGAGGGGCGTCTGTCGCTCGCAGGCCCGCCGCGGGATCTGACGCGCGAGCAGATTCACCGCGCGTATTTTGGTTCATGACATGACCGATTGGCTCGATGCATTGATCCAGGGCGTTTTATTGGGTGGCCTGTACGCGCTGTTCGCTGCGGGACTGTCGCTAATGTTCGGCGTGATGCGGCTGGTCAATCTCGCCCATGGCGACCTGATCGTGCTCGCCGCCTTCGCGATCCTGACTGTCGCGAGCACGTTTGGACTGGATCCCTTTGCCGCAGTGGTGTTGGCGATCCCGATCCTGTTCGTCGTCGGCTTTGTGCTTCAGCACGTGCTGTTGAACCGCACGCTCGGGCGCGACCTGCTGCCACCGCTGCTTGTCACCTTCGGTCTCTCGATCATCATCCAGAACGGGCTGTTGCAGGTTTTTTCGGCCGACAGCCAGCGGCTGCGCGCGGGTGCGATCGAGACCGCCTCGATCCCGCTTGGCGGCGGCATCGCGGTCGGCGTCGTGCCGCTACTGACGCTGATGTCCGCGATTGCCGTGATCGTATTTCTCAACTTCATCTTCTACCGGACGCCGGTCGGCCGCGCCTTCCGCGCGACCTCCGACGACCTCGAAGTCGCACAGCTCATGGGCGTCGATGTCAATCGCATCTTTGCAGTCGCAATGGGGCTTGCTTTCGTCGTGATCGCGATCGCGGCGCTTTATCTTGGCCTCCGGGCCAATTTCGATCCGACGATCGGGCCGGCGCGCCTGCTCTATGCCTTCGAGGCCGTCATTATTGGCGGGCTCGGCAGCTTCTGGGGCACGCTTGCCGGCGGCATCGTACTCGGGGTGGCGCAGACCATCGGCGCGCGCATCGATCCGGAGTGGCAAATCCTCGCGGGCCACCTCGCTTTCCTCGTGGTGCTGGCGGTGCGGCCGCGCGGCCTGTTTCCACGTGCACAGGATTGAATGCGATGGATGACGCCGCAGCCAGATCGACGCAGTCGTTCCGGATCGAGACGGCGGTCGGTTCCCCGCGCGCAACTGCGGTGGCCGTCCTGATCATTCTGCTCGCGCTGATGCTGTTGCCGACCTTCGCCGGTCGCAACCTGATCCAGGACCTGATCTTCCTGTTCTACATGCTGGCGCTGGCGCAATGCTGGAACCTGCTGGCAGGCTATGCCGGCCTGATCTCGGTTGGCCAGCAGGCCTTTGTCGGCCTCGGCGGCTACCTGCTGTTCGCCCTTACGCTGATCGCCGGCCTCAATCCCCTGCTTGCGATTCTGCTGGCAGGGCTTGTGTCCGCGCTGATTGCGCTGCCGACCGCATTGATCGTGTTTCGGTTGCGCGGCGCTTATTTCGCGATCGGCACCTGGGTCGTTGCCGAGGTCTATCGCCTCGTCTTCGCACAAGTGAAGCCGCTCGGCGGTGGTACCGGAACGTCGCTCACGCCGTCGGTCACGTCATCCGTGCCCGGCATCGAATGGGTCAAGACCTTGCTCGACGTGCGCGCGCCGGCGGCGCGCGACATCGTCTCCTATTGGGTGGCGCTGGCGCTACTGGCCGGTACGCTCGCGGCGGTTTATTTCATCCTCAGGTCGCGCCGCGGCCTTGCGCTCGGCGCGATCCGTGACCACGAGGCCGCCGCCGCAGGCCTCGGCGTTGATATCTATCGCATCAAGCTCGCCGTCTATGTGGCAACGGCCGCCATGACCGGCATGATCGGTGCGCTGATTTATCTCCAGAAGGCACGCATCTCGCCGGATGCCGCCTTTTCGGTGCTGGACTGGACCGCCTATGTCATCTTCATCGTCGTCATCGGTGGCATCGGCACGATGGAAGGTCCGGTCATCGGCGCCATCGTCTTTTATTTGCTGCAGCGCTATCTCGCTGATTTCGGGGCCTCCTATCTCATTCTACTGGGTACGCTCGGCATCGTCATCATGCTCTTCGCGCCAAGGGGCCTCTGGGGCTTGGTTGCCGATCGCTACGATCTGACGCTGTTTCCTACGCGGCGCCGGCTGATTATCCGTGACCGCGAGGACGGCTAGATATCGATCGTTAATTCCCTTGCGCAGTCCAGCGCAGCGCGCAGCTCACGCCGTCTATAAGACGGAGCGGCCGTTTTCCAACTAAGCACGTGGTCTCAAAGTCGGAGTCCATTTCAGTCACACACAGCGCAAATGCAACGGGTTCATATCGTAGCCGAAGCTGACTGCCGCTGTGGGGCACCCCGTGATTTCTGTCACAGATGGAAAAGCGAGCCTCGTGTATCAAACACGCATGGTGAGGCGCTGGCTTGCTTCAAGCCAGATGTTGTTCACACGCAACCCCCAAGGAGAGAACTCATGAAAGTAGTGCATGAACTGATCGATGCGGAACTCGACGCGGTGTGCGGCGGGATCTTCGACTTTACCAATCTGTCCAACAACATCGTCGCGCAGGCGAACACTGCCACGCAGGTTGGTGTCGCTCAGGGCGGCAACAGCGTCTTCGGTGCCGGCGGTGCTGCTAGCGTCGCGCAGCTGCTCGCGCAGTCGAACACCAGCTCGATCGGCTAACTTACGGAAGCCCGCACACCCCAGGCTGCTCCCGGGGGTGCGGGTACTCATTTCAATCGACAATTTTCACACGCAACCCCCAAGGAGAGAACT
>NZ_LLXZ01000212.1 GCF_001440395.1 Bradyrhizobium jicamae
AAGACCGCCTGATTGACGCATGCGCGCGGGCACAGTGAGCTCTATGATCGGTTGGGTGAAGGTCAAGCGGCCTGCTGACCGGCGGGCTTATCGGCTTGGCGCAGGAGCTTCCATTCCCAGGGCAGCAGTTCGTGCAGGCGCGACGCGGGAAGATCGGCGATACGGGCGAGCACGTCGGCGAACCAGGCCTTGGGATCGACGTCATTGAGGCGACAGGTCGTGATCATCGTCAGCATGATGGCGGCACGGTCGGCGCCACGCTGGCTGCCGGCGAAGGTCCAGTTGCGCCTTCCCACCGCGATGCCTCTCAATGCGCGCTCGGCGCAATTGTTGGTCAAGCAGATCCTGCCATCGTCGAGGAAGCGGGCGAAGTCGTCCCAGCGCCTGAGCATGTAGTTGATCGGCTTCAGGACCTCGGAGGAGCGCGAGAGGGTTTCGCGCTCACGCAGCAACCAGGCGTGCATGTCCTCGAGCGGCGGCTTGCTCTGTTCCTGCCGCACGGCGCGCCGCTCGTCAGCGCCGCGGCCGTTGATGTCGCGCTCGATCTCGAACAACGCATCGAGGCGTCTGACCGCCTCCAGCGCGATTGGGGAGACTGGTTTGCCTTTCTGTCCGTCCCGGGCGGTTTTCTCGATATCGGCCAGCTCGAAGAAGCCCCGCCGCGCATGGGCGAAGCAGAACGCCGGCGTGATCGGCATCGCTTTCCTTTGCGGGTCGAACAACGGCTCGAAGCCGCTATAGCAATCCGCCTGCAGGATACCGGCGAAGGCAGCCAGATGCTTCTGGGGATGCTCGCCCCGTCGGTCGCTCGAGGCGTAATAGACCGCCGCCGCCGGCGCCGGCCCACCGTAGGGCCGGTCATCCCGCACATAGGTCCAGATCCGGCCGGTCGTGCACTTGCTCTTGGCCAGGATGCGGATGGTGGTGTCATCACCATGAAGGCGCTCGGCCGACAGCACATGGCGCTCGATCAGCTGGAACAGCGGCATGACGGCGAAGGTGCCGTGGCCGACCTGGTCGGCCAGCGTCGACAGCGGCAGGTCGATCTTCTCGGCCTTAAAGCGTACACTCTGGCGGTTGAGCGGGATATGCATGCCGAACTTGTCGAACAGGATCGTCGCCAGCAATTGCGGGCCGATGAAGCCGCGCGGCGTGGCATGGAACGGTGCCGGCGGCTGGCTGATCTTCTCGCAATCGCGGCAAGTGAACTTCTCGCGCACGGTCTCGATCAGCTTGAACCGGCGCGGGATCTCCTCCAGCGTCTCGGTCACATCCTCACCCAGCTTCGCAAGGCGCGCCCCACCGCAACAGGCGCAGGTCTTTGGCGCCTCAATGACGACGCGCTCGCGTTCGATGTCGTCCGGCCAGGGCTTGCGTACCGGCCGCTTGCGCGTGAAGGCGCGCACGCTCTGGACCTTCGCCGCGGCGGCCTGCGCGGCAAGCTCATCCTCGCTCGCCGTGGTGGCAAGTTCTTCGAGTTCCAATTCCAATTGCTCGATCAGCCGCGCCGTGCGCTCGGAGCGCTGACCGTACAGTTCGCGCTTGAGCTTCTCGATCCGCAGCTCGAGATGCGCGATCAGCGCCGCGTTATCCGACAGCTCCGCTCGCGCACTGGCAGCCATCGCCTCGGCTCGCAGCCGCGCCTCACGCTCGGCCTGTAGCGCTGCCAGGGCACTGACAAGGTCCGAGGGAAGGTCGTCTGGCTTCGATATCATGAAGCCATTGAATCAGATCAAGCAGCAGATTCAAACCCAAAACACCTATCCGACCCGCATCGGACGCTGGGCTTCTTGCGGGTTGCGCCAATCGATTCCGGACAACAGATAGCTCATCTGAGCTGGCGAGATCGTCACTGCTTCGCCCGCAACCGAAGGCCAGATGAACCTTCCTCTCTCAAGTCTCTTGGTGAACAGGCATGCTCCCTGGCCATCGTGCCAGATCACCTTCACAAGATCGCTTCGGCGACCGCGGAAGACGAACAGATGACCGCTGAGCGGGTCTTTGTGCAGCACCTCCTGCACTTGGAGTGCCAGCGACGGAAAGCCTCTGCGCATATCCGTGTAGCCTGTCGCGAGCCACACTCGCACATTCCCCGGTATAGCAATCATCGGCGTCCAAGCACATCGAGGACCCGCGCCAGCGCCTCCGGATCGACGTGCGCATCC
>NZ_LLXZ01000213.1:0-223 GCF_001440395.1 Bradyrhizobium jicamae
CGCCAACCTACCGCGGGACCGGAAACCGTTCCGATACCGCAGCAGGAACGGCATAGACAAGATCTGGCGCAACGCCTGCAAACGGGCCGGCCTCAAGGTTCTGATGCCTCACGCCGGCCGCCACGGCTTTGCAACCGCTATGCTGCACGCCGGCTACGACCCCGTCACGGTGGCCGAGCATGGCGGCTGGAAGTCCGCCCGACACGTTTTCGAGACCTACGGC
>NZ_LLXZ01000213.1:297-663 GCF_001440395.1 Bradyrhizobium jicamae
AAGGACAAGACGATCACGGACAAAATTGCCACGCCATTGGTACAGTCCGAGACCGGAATTCAAGAAACGCCTGCAAAATCGAAACAACTTTAACGCGCCATTGCCCCTGGCGAGGGCTGTGGCTTTTTCAGAGAAAACGCGAAAACCCTAGGAAAATCAAATGATAAGACTAGAACAGGAAGACGGCACTCTGCTAGAAAACGGCGGTTCAAGCGTGAACGATGCGCGAACCTGTCAGCCTGCTGGCACATCCGTGACACAGCAGCGTTCTGCGGATGTTCTTCGCTTCAAGATCAAAGTCCCCCAGACCCTCGACCAAGCCTCCAAGCTCCGGAAGTGGCTGGAGCAGATCGCGCACAAGACCTC
>NZ_LLXZ01000213.1:726-952 GCF_001440395.1 Bradyrhizobium jicamae
TGCCCGCCCGGAACTTCGTCTCCAACCTGATCTACCAGATCAAGGCGACGGAGAGCGAAGCCGATCTGCTGAGGCCGGAGAAGCAAGCGCAGATGACCTACCAGGCGAAGCGGCTGGCGCAGGCCGGCACAGACCCTCAGTAGGGAGCATCAAAGCCATGGATGACGGCAAAACATTCTATGTGGTCGAGCGCTACATCAACAACGACCTGTTCTATTGGTCGTCT
>NZ_LLXZ01000213.1:1146-1301 GCF_001440395.1 Bradyrhizobium jicamae
TAGCGGTCCCGACCGGAGAACGAGCATGACACCAATCGAGAAGCGTAAGCAGGCGGCCGACCAATGCCGCGTAGTCGCCCATCTGGCGACAGCTATTGCCCAGATCCACAGCGACAAGGGTCGGTGGCTAAGTGCACCGAGAATCGGCGAATCCG
>NZ_LLXZ01000213.1:1311-1510 GCF_001440395.1 Bradyrhizobium jicamae
CGAACTGGTTGGCAAGCGGTCGGCTGAGCTGATGGAGACGCTTGGCAACATCCTGAACGGCATGGATGGCGTCGAGGACGAGGACGAATGGGTCAACCCGATCTTCGATCGCGCCAAAGAGGTTTGGCCGATCCCGAATGGGAGGCTCTGATGCCCTACATTGAGCACCCTGCCCGACAGGGCGAGACAGCCAGTGTTC
>NZ_LLXZ01000213.1:1585-1886 GCF_001440395.1 Bradyrhizobium jicamae
GCTACCACATCGGAACGTGGATGCAACGCAAGGGAGCCGATCTAGAATATCGCGCTCTTTATCCGAACGACACGCAATGCGCTGAGTGCGGCCAATGGGTCCATCCAGGGCAAGAGTGTGATCATATTCCGTTCTGACGCAGCTGACCGATGACAGAGGAAGGGTCGATGGACTGGCAAAAGCTATCCGAAAGAGACTGTTGCGATGCCCTTTACCAGATCGGCGGCGCATTGAGGCGTATGCAGAAGACGTCTCTGGCGCAGGACGCCGAGAAGATTGCAGACGCTCTTTACCCGGGCAA
>NZ_LLXZ01000213.1:2014-2299 GCF_001440395.1 Bradyrhizobium jicamae
TTTTGTAACATTTCGTGATACTAGGGCCACTTGCCCTATAGGGCCAATGAGACTAGTTTAGCTCCGTCAACAACGGAGCGCACCATGCAGTTTTTGTCGGGATCAAATCTTACGGCTGGTCAGTTGAGGGAATATGTCGCAAGTCGCGGCTATCGGTCTGAACCTTTCACGAATTCTTGGGAAGCGGCTGAGGGTGCCCCGCTCCGGGTCATGGGCTATACCTTGCGTGGCCCCCGCGGCAATCGAACGGTTATGGCCCGCTATCCTGACGATACGTATTCGTTT
>NZ_LLXZ01000213.1:2369-2743 GCF_001440395.1 Bradyrhizobium jicamae
GTGATGGCGTTGATTGCGCTACCCAGCGGGTTAATGAGCGTCGGCTACACAAGGCCAATCGATGACCGCCAAACAGTTCCAAGCCGCTATCGACCGCCTCGGCCTTTCACAGGTCGGGGCGGCGCGCCTATTGGGTGCAGACCCGCGCACGGCTCGCCGCTGGGCGTTGGGCGAACGATCTGTGCCAGAGCCGGTCGCCATCCTTCTGCGTCTGATGGTTGCCGGCAAGATCGCCGCCGACGATATCGAGACCCATCGCAGATCATGAGCAGCATGTTGGTATGACACGATGACCAAATACAGCACGCTATATTTCGAGGAACAGGCGGCTCGGAAAAAGACTCAGCGCGAGCTGGAAGAAGTCAACCAGAAAT
>NZ_LLXZ01000213.1:2924-3230 GCF_001440395.1 Bradyrhizobium jicamae
GATCTGCCCGTGCCTACGCATGCCGACACTTAAACAGGGAGTACGCCATGGGCGAAATTATTGACCACGATTTCGGGAAAGATGACCGAGAACACGCCCGGCGGCTCGCCAAACTGCTTCGGATTGTAAAGGAGACCGAGCAGGATCTGCTGGCAAATCCCGGCAAATACTTCGACATGGCGTCAAAGAAGATCGCTGAGCAGGAACTGCTTCTGCGGGCACTCTCGGACGCTATCAGAAAGTCTTGGATGGTGAAGCTGGACGACCCAAGCCTAGGGCCGCCAACTTACCAACAGCCCGATATGC
>NZ_LLXZ01000213.1:3303-3898 GCF_001440395.1 Bradyrhizobium jicamae
CGACTACGAGGCCTATCAGGCCATCAAGGAAATGCTCCGCGAGTGGGAGCAGAGCACCTAAGCCAGGAGCATCCATGCCAGCGACCTATACCTTTAACGATGGGATCGAGGCCGCCAAGGCTCAGGTCGGGTGGACCATCAATGAAGCGGTAAAGTCTCTCAGCGAGGAAGCTGCCAAGCAATATATCGACTTGCTGGTGATCGTATGGCGCGATCTAGAGCAACTTAAGCGGCCAAGTAGGCGCAAGAGGAAGCAACCAGACCAACCCCCTCCCCGATCCCCCTGAGACAACGAGGAAACCAACATGCCACCTATTGAATTTTGGTTCATCACCATTGGGGTGATCGTCCTGATCTGTCTCCCGCAGCTTATTTGGCCGCCGCGAGGCGGAAATCCTTTCGAGCCCCTTTGACCCTGTGAGGGAGCTTTGTTGACTACCTGTGGCTGCGGAGCACTGGCGTTTTCCGGTCAATTATGGCAGCCTAGACCATTATTTGAGGGGATTTCCATGAAGATTGTTGGATCTGCGCCGATTCTGGCTATTTGCGTTCTGTTGTCCGTCCCCGTCATGGCCGAAGAGCCTCTGACCCAACA
>NZ_LLXZ01000213.1:3982-4101 GCF_001440395.1 Bradyrhizobium jicamae
CCGCCACGGGAGCGGACCGGCCCCACGACAAGCGGCGATGTAATCACGCAGGCAGCTGTACCTGCCCCGGAAAACGGAAACATCATCGTTAAATTCGGCGAGACAACCAAGATCTACTT
>NZ_LLXZ01000213.1:4137-4378 GCF_001440395.1 Bradyrhizobium jicamae
TCAAGGTCATGCCTTTGTCAGACCATACCGTCGCCTTCACTGGATTGTCGCCGGGGCGCGCGAGCGTAACGGTTGAATCGAAGGACGGCAAAACTGATAGTTGGGGTCTGGTGAGCGTGGTGCGTGAGCCGCATGTCGTGAAAATCTATCAGCAGGGCGAAATAAATAAGCAAACCGGAGAGCGCCGGTCAGACAGCAGTTCAGCCATTGGCGGCTATGTCACGCTGAGCTGCAACGAGAT
>NZ_LLXZ01000213.1:4637-4824 GCF_001440395.1 Bradyrhizobium jicamae
ATTCTTGAATTGCAATGCCGATGGTGAGGATGGAGAGAACGATCATGAAAGCTGCGAGCCAGTTGACCCACCAAAAGGAGCCGGTCAATGCAGCCCCTTGGTCTGGATCAGACCGGTCAGTGTTTCCGACGCCTGCCGCAAAAGCTTCGTTGCCTCTTCAAGCTTGGCCTGCACCTCATGGAGGCGG
>NZ_LLXZ01000213.1:5100-5307 GCF_001440395.1 Bradyrhizobium jicamae
GGTGTCTTTTTTCTCTTCCCGCTTTTCCGACTTAAGCAGCATTACCCACATCACAATGGCGATGAGGCCGGGAGGCCCCCACGCCTTCAGGAACTCTTGCGCGATTTCCAATTCAATCTCCTAGCTGTCCGCCGAATTGCTAGGATCAGTCCCAGCTTCCCACGCCCCTAACGCTTTAACTGTGAGATGATCTCTCCGCCGGCTTTG
>NZ_LLXZ01000213.1:5508-5816 GCF_001440395.1 Bradyrhizobium jicamae
ACCATGAACAGGAGCGGAAACCACCAGCCCCGACCGGTCAGGATCGCGACTTGTGAAGACAGGTAGGACTTGGCAAGATCGGCCTTGATCTGCTCGCGCGTCGTTTGATTGTCCACGCTGTTATCAATCGTCTTGAAAATTCGATCGAGCGGGCCGGAAGCAAGCCACGAAAGAATGGACATAATGAAGGTCATGTGTGCCATCCCCTGCGACGTGCAATGACATAGAAGCTTTCAGAGATGGCCGTGCACAATCCTCCGATCACAAAGCAGAGCACCTGAATGAGATCGGGATCGGTAAGCGTGTTC
>NZ_LLXZ01000213.1:5898-6345 GCF_001440395.1 Bradyrhizobium jicamae
ATTAGTGCTCCGCCGAGATAGCGGAGCAGGATGCGCGCAATCGGCGCGATGATGTCAGGGCGCATTACTTCTTAACCGCGCTCTCGATGGCCGCAGCCTTGGCCTTGAGAGATGCAGCGAACGCTTCGGCGCCGACAATCCATCCCTTGATCTTGGTTTCATAGAGGATGCCAACAGCGACACCGCCGACGAATACGAGAGCATCACCGAGGATGGTAAGACTGAAGAGGCTCGACATAGATCAGTTCCTTTTGACGAACAGGTGGACGAAATTGTCCCAGAACGACTCTTCCTCCGCTTTCGGAGGCTGAACCGGAGTTGGCGATGGAATAGGCTTCTGCGGCATCGGCCCATCAGGCGCAGCCATGTGAGCGCCGGCCAAGGCCATGGAAGCCTCAACCTGACCCAGGAACATCAAGCGTTCCGCCTTCCGGCGCCGGATAAGGC
>NZ_LLXZ01000213.1:6413-7331 GCF_001440395.1 Bradyrhizobium jicamae
TTGCCGCCAGCGTTGACATACTGGAGTAGCGTCGCCATCGCGCCGTCGATGTTCCCCGCGTTGATCTTGTCATCGACAGTGCCGCTACCGAGGGCACCCGTGTTGAAGTGGAACGACACCAGCGCATCGAACTGCGGCTGGCTCAACGGGACCTTAATGATCCGGGATACGTCCTTTTCGACGGCCCCAAGGTCTGAGGCGAGAATCTGATCGCACTGCGCATCCGTGATCGTCATCCCGGCCACGACTTTCGGAGCACCCGCCGCGGTCGTATGTCCATAGCCGATCGTCAGGACTCCCGTGCCATCGTCGTAGGTGTGCAGGAATTTGCCCTCAAAGGCCTCGATAAAGGCCCGGCCGTTGTCGGATGTCTTCATGAATTCTCCCAAAAGAAAAAGCCGCCCGAAGGCGGCTTGTTGGACAAAAATCGTAGATGCGTTGCGCTAGGGTATCTTCCACCTCACGCATTCTGGTTCGCTCACCGACTTTGAGTCATGCGGTTCGCAAATCAGATACGGTTTCGATTTTAGGAAACTTGGGTGCCAGTTGTCCGAAAGCCATTTCAGGCCGACAATCAGAGCAATAACTGACGCGAAGAGGATGGCTTTTTTTATACGTTCGGGCATGGGTACGCGAATTGCTGAATCGCGCTTCTACTCGCTCCCGTTGACTCGCGCAAGTCAGATGATCCTCATCGCGTAGTTGCAAATGACGCTTGGCTGCACCGTGCTAAACGGTGTGCTCGTACCCCCCTGCGCGGTGCCGGAGAACGTGCCACTGCCATTTGAGATAACGGTAGAATTGCCCCCAGGAATCGGGATCGGATTGCCGCCCGCGGAAACGCTCACATTACCGGTATTGTTGGTGAATTGAGCGGTCGATGAAACTGACACAGACGGCACGGAACCAGCTGGCGTA
>NZ_LLXZ01000213.1:7405-7791 GCF_001440395.1 Bradyrhizobium jicamae
GGTGCTCAGCGCGATCGCCTGTTGACCGCCGCTTCCTCCAAGATCAGTCGAGTTGAAGGTCAAGCCGCTAATGCGAATGCCGCCTGGATCTCGCATGACAGGGACACGGCCTGTCAGATCCGGAAGATTGAACGTCGTGCTGCCATCCCCCGCTCCATAGGTCGTGCCCATCACGCCAAACAAGGTGATGTAGGTAGTCCGGGAAATCGCCTGGCCCACAGGAAACGCGAACGAGCTATTCGGCGCCGTAAGGCCAAAGTACAGCATCCCTGCTCCTACGGGCACATTGTACGGATTACCGAAGAAGCCGTGGATCGTGAATTCGCCGTTCACGCTGTTATAGACGGCGGTATAAGGAGTGCCGGCGAGAAGAACACCAGCACCAA
>NZ_LLXZ01000213.1:7878-8083 GCF_001440395.1 Bradyrhizobium jicamae
CCCTAGGCCGTCAACGTTTATTTGCGGGCTGGCTGCGTTCGTGACATGCGGAGTAAAGGCGACGATTTGACCATTCATCGCCGCCAAGGACGTAAAGCCTTGGTTGGATGAGACCGAATAGAGGGTGCTGGTCCCCGACGTGACGATTGCGCCTGAAATGTCGTCCCGCCATTTTGCGGTGGAAGCCATCATGGCGCGCGCACTG
>NZ_LLXZ01000213.1:8093-8245 GCF_001440395.1 Bradyrhizobium jicamae
ACGGCCGAGGGGGCCATCCCCTCAGCCCAGTTAACTGAAGGGTCAGCATTAGCGTTGTTGGACGCGGTTTGCGACCAACTGAAAACTCCAGTCATGCGGGATTATCCTCTTGAGAAGATCGGGGCTTGCGCGAGCGATGCGCGGAGCTTTAA
>NZ_LLXZ01000213.1:8562-8795 GCF_001440395.1 Bradyrhizobium jicamae
TCCGCCGGCATGGTTGTACTGGAGGAAGATGCTCTGGGCTTTGTCCCAATCCCCAGCCTTGACGGCCTGTCCGAGGCCGGATTGTTGCCAACCGGGCCCGGCGTTATATGTAAGGGAGGTCAGCGCAGCCCGGACACCCGGAGGAAGGTTCGGATTGAAGGCGTCTACGCTGGCAGCGGCTTTCCCGATCTCGTCCTGAAACCGCTGCTCGTAGACTGCCTGTCGCTGATCCG
>NZ_LLXZ01000213.1:8875-9742 GCF_001440395.1 Bradyrhizobium jicamae
TGGGCTTTCGTGCCATAGCCGGAACTGTATTGTTTGTAATCCCAGTTGGATTGAGGCGAATACCCTTCAGAGCCCTTGATCGCATCGATGTACGATTGGTCTAGACTGCTAGTTGCCATGATCTTTCCGATCACCGAGATATTTGATGGCGCTCAGAAGAAAAGACGTGCTGTCCCTAAACATGCCGATGCCTGTGTTACAGTTGGAGCACAGCAGCCCTCTAACGGTGCCGCATCCATGATTGTGATCAACGACAAGTTTGTCCGGACAGTCGCCACAGATGGCGCAGCAGCCATTTTGGCGTTTCACCATTGCTTCGTACTCTTCTTTGGCGAGACCATACGTGTAGCGAATATGCTCCTCTGCCTTTCTACGCTTCATCTCCCCACTAGCTTTCAGCCGCTCTCTATAGCGCTTGCGGGATGCAGCTTGACGCGACTTAAAATCCGGATCGGTCGCTCGTCTTTTGGCAAAGTATTCTCGCTGCCATTCTCTTCGTTTTTCAGAAAGTGCCATCGTTTCCCCAAATCATATGAACTTCTGGATTCTAGCATTGATCTGCAAAAAGTGAATCGGGTCTAAGGCCATGTGGTTTTTGCTTCAAGGACTGATTGTGTTTGCTGTCGTCGCGTCGAACATCCATTGGAAATGGACGCCAAACACCTATCTCGCCTCGATGATTGGATTCATCGCGGCGTTGGTCGTGACAGGCATGTTCAATGAATTACGGACTTGGCAGCATAAGCGGGCGGAACGCCGCGCTAGCCAGAAGCGCATTTGAGAGAGCCCGATTGGCAATCTGGCCGCGGGGCTGCGCCGCAAGCACCTGATTGCCGAGATAGGCCTGTACGGGACGTGAGAGCAGTG
>NZ_LLXZ01000213.1:9796-10025 GCF_001440395.1 Bradyrhizobium jicamae
CGCCAATCCAGCCAAAGCGCCGGCAGCCGCACCGCCAGGACCGCCGGCAGCGCCAGAACTTCCCCCAACGATTGCGCCGATCGTCTGCAGCATATGCGTGACGTTGTGGCGCGGCGACGTGCCTGATTGAGGCAATGGCTTCAAGAGTGCTTCACCAGCTCGGGCGAGATCAGCGAAATCACCGTTACCTCGAGCATATGCACGACGGTTCTGCTGAACGACCGCGTTG
>NZ_LLXZ01000213.1:10087-10383 GCF_001440395.1 Bradyrhizobium jicamae
AGACCTTCAGCCGCCCCGGATCCGGCTCCTGTAGCTGCACGCTCAAGTACCAACAGATTTCGATATTCTCGGCGAGCATTCCGCAGGATTTGCATATCCTGCTGGTTTCCTGTGCGGAAAAGCGTGCGCTCCATCGCATTATCGAGAGCCGTTCGAATGCCCTGAAGTGCTGCCTGCAAATGAGGATCGTTCGTCGATCCACGCGCCTGCGTAGCCAAGCGCGAGGTGATGGCGTTGAACTGCGGCCCATCAATTCGGCCCGCAGCTATCATTCCGCGGAGATCGTCGATGGTGTT
>NZ_LLXZ01000213.1:10508-10644 GCF_001440395.1 Bradyrhizobium jicamae
CAACTCATTGTTGAAGGCAGCCGTAGGCAAGACGTTATTGCGGCGCCCGACACCTTCAATATCGCCACCGATGCGCGCAAAGGCATTATCGATGACCTCAGGCGTGGCGCGGTTGGCATCAATGCCCGCGCGCCGC
>NZ_LLXZ01000213.1:10727-10859 GCF_001440395.1 Bradyrhizobium jicamae
CCATTGCAGCGGCCTGCTGCCGGACGATTGCCCTGCGGTGAGCGGGACCCCTTCATTGCGAAGGGTTTCAGCCAGTGCCTGACGTTCAGCGGATGCCGGCAACGGCGTAACCACGCGGCGCGCGGCACCTTC
>NZ_LLXZ01000213.1:11015-11338 GCF_001440395.1 Bradyrhizobium jicamae
GAGCGCCACATTTCGGACGAAACGAGCTCCAAGCCCTCCTTCACCGCCAGCCAGCATCCCCGGGAGAAATTCCGCGCCCGTTTTGGTATATGCACCAGCAAGCGTTTTCGGATCATAGAATGCAAGATTGCTCGGATCGTTGTCCTTGACAGTATTCAGGACATCTTGCGAAGTCGGCGCGTTTGCAAGCAATCGGCCGCCCGGCAGAGCATAGCTCGCGGCATTTGCCACGTTCTTGACCGTCGAAGGATCAAAGCCGAGTTTTGAACCGGCATAATCGACGGCACCTCCTAGCACGCTGCGCACATCGCCGACTGCGCCGA
>NZ_LLXZ01000213.1:11413-11934 GCF_001440395.1 Bradyrhizobium jicamae
TGCATTGGCGAGGCCGGATCCGGCGCTCTTGGCGATATCCTCGCCCGTAGAGACATCAGGCGCGTAGTTCTGCCATGGCCCGCTATCGGCTTGAGCGTATTGCTCCCAAGGACCAGCCATCAGTTTACACGCTCCCAGCTGTTACGGTCAGCTGGATTTCCACCTTTGAAGCGATAACCTTGCTGCACGTCACCAACCTTAGGAGCACCAGCAGAAGGCTTGCTTTCGGCTTTCGTGTCTCCGTTTGCCCACTCCTCGATCTTGGCGAGTGCGGCCTTTGACTTGTCGGTCAGGAGGTCACGCGGCTGACTGGAGGTGTTCATGCCGCGGTCGCGCTGATCGTTCAGGGCATAGAGGCGAGATTCCATCAGACCGATAGCAGTCTTGACGGCCCCCTTCAGCTGTTCAGGCGACTGTGAGGCGTTGAGCGTGCCCTTCCACTGCGCGATTTCATGGTCGGAAATGCCAGATCCCTTGAAGACCTTGGCGAGCTCATCCGCAACGGCATTCCGGGCCAGATT
>NZ_LLXZ01000213.1:12062-12221 GCF_001440395.1 Bradyrhizobium jicamae
ATCGAGTAGTTGTCCAGCGCGTCGGCCTTCTCCTTCAGATCGGCAAGATGGCCGACAACCGTATTGAGCGACGTGACATTCTTGGCCGCCTGCCCTGACGCGAAGTCTTTGGCGGTCGCGGCTCGAGAACCCCACTTCGTCAGATCAAAGCCAGGTTCG
>NZ_LLXZ01000213.1:12294-12408 GCF_001440395.1 Bradyrhizobium jicamae
TCGACAATGGCCTTAACCTGCGACCGGATGTTTTCTGGAAGGCTCTGCAGATATGGTTCACCAGTCAGGCTGGTATCGCCGAGAGAATTTGTGTTCTGCGCGGTGCCAAGCGCG
>NZ_LLXZ01000213.1:12578-12786 GCF_001440395.1 Bradyrhizobium jicamae
TGGAGGATCGTTTTGCCGGCCTCGGGATTCATTACGGCAAGCATGGCCTTCGATCCCGCCTCTTGCGGCGAAATGCCCGATGACCGCAACGTTTGGAAGACAGCCTGAAACTGCGCGCCGAGATTTTGTTGAGCAATGCTCTGCGGGTCAGTGCGATTTCCAGTGATCGCGCCAAGGATCGAGCCGCCATTGCCGATGCTCTGAAAGC
>NZ_LLXZ01000213.1:13045-13225 GCF_001440395.1 Bradyrhizobium jicamae
CCCATGTTCGGGGCCTGCGCCGGGGTGTCCTGCTGCGGAAAGCCGCTTGATGGAGCAATCGGCGCGATATTTGCTGACAGCCGAGACAAAAGTCCCTGATTGCCACTATATGCGGACGGATCGAAGATGTAGTCCAGAAGCCCAGCCACTTAAGCGACCTCCAGAGCCTTGTCTGTTGCG
>NZ_LLXZ01000213.1:13451-14118 GCF_001440395.1 Bradyrhizobium jicamae
TTCTTTGGCATTGCGGTCCGAGATCAGTTTGAAGATGTTCCCAACCGTCGAACCGCCACCTCCACCGAACAACGAGCCCAAGCCGCCAGCAATCGTTCCGAACTGCTGGGCGCCTGACATCTGGTTCGTCGTGGTGCTTTGTCCGCTCGACTGAGACCCTAGGCCCGCAATCGGGATACCGATCTGCGATAGAAGGCCGAGATTTTGAAGCGGAATGCCGTACTTTTGGGCTTCGGCGGCTAGTGTATTGGTAGCCCCGGCGTTCTGAAGATCGCCAGCACTCGAAGCCGCAGCCACTCCATTGCCTTGGTTCGTCAGGTACTGCTGTTGCAGACCGGCCAGCAGACCAGAGTTCGTATTCCCTGCACCGTAGAGCGCATTCGCAGCATTCTGCTGGTTGGCTACGTTCTGATTGTATTGCTGCTGAATGAGTGGCGCCACGCCTTGAGCGATGCCACGAGCAAGCGCCTGCGAGTTTGCGCCGGACATATCTCGGCCTGACGCCGCAAACTGCCCATTCACATTGTTTGTGATATCGTTCGTCAACGTGTTGACGGCATCACTAAATCCCGGCGTCGAATAAGGATTGTAATTTGTGTTGGAGGCAAGCGGCTGCGTCGCATTCACGTAGTTCTGATAATTTTGATTGATGTTGCCGGCTTGATTA
>NZ_LLXZ01000213.1:14211-14387 GCF_001440395.1 Bradyrhizobium jicamae
GATTGAGCATAGTTCGACGCTTGAGGGCCGAACTGCGCCGAGATCGCATTGGAGTTGTTCTCGATCGTCCCAAGCGCATTATTCTGAGCACCCGTAAGTCCGGTGTTGCCGGTCGCGCTATTGAGCTGTCCAATGATATTGCTCAGCAAGCCCTGCGTCGGCTGCCATGGCGCCGT
>NZ_LLXZ01000213.1:14397-14580 GCF_001440395.1 Bradyrhizobium jicamae
GTGGAGCTCTGCGTGGTTTCGGATTTCGACGTGCCGCCCATTTAAAGGCCTTTCTCCAGTATCACATGCTCGACTCGATATCCGTCAAGCACTCGTTCCCATCCCTTGCGCCCGTACAGGCGCAAGGTTGAACAACCCTCGTCCTTTGCGTATTTCTCGATCGTCGCGAACAACGGCAGCCAG
>NZ_LLXZ01000213.1:14765-15141 GCF_001440395.1 Bradyrhizobium jicamae
GCTTCTCGATATCTTCAAACGCACTCAAGCCGGTTCGCTCGATTGCAGTCTTGATCAGTCCTGAAGCGAACGGCCAAAATTCATGTACTCGCGCCGGATCGACGCAGATCAAGTCAACCGAGGATGGCATACTTGAATGTTCGATCCGCGGTCGCATTGTTCGCGTGTGTGACCGTGAACGATTTATTTGCTACCGCGCTAAGGTACATCGTGCCATTACCGATTTCAGTAGCAGCACTTCCCGTGGTCGGCGTGAACAGCACGGTAGAACCGCTCGCACAATTCTGATCGCTGACTGTCGTCGAGGCGACACTCGGCACGAGCGTAACCGTCCCGACTGCGTTTGACCGCCCCGCGCCAAGCTGCTGCAGCGAGA
>NZ_LLXZ01000213.1:15215-15482 GCF_001440395.1 Bradyrhizobium jicamae
AAGGTCGGTTTCTGTAAGACCGGGAATATAGACAGTCACAGATAACCACCCTGCACAACATCAGGCTCGATGCCGGCACAGAATGACCAATCCGTCCCCGAAGGAATGCGCACCTTGAAGCGTGAATAGCGCGTCTCCCGGCGCATATCACAGCGACCGGTACGAGCGTTGATTAGAACCTCTGTGCCTGCTGTGGGCGCCGCCTGCTGGGTATCCCGATATGATGCTGAGCCGTAAACCGTTGCCGCATCCGTGATCGGTCGAAAC
>NZ_LLXZ01000213.1:15563-16048 GCF_001440395.1 Bradyrhizobium jicamae
CGTACAGTGATCTTTCGTCCATCAGTACCCTGCTCGCCACTCTCAAGAATGGCCTCAAGGTTGGCACCACGATAGAACCCAAGTTGATGTGTAGCGTTGAACTGCGCGATTTCAGGTTGAACTGCCGTTGCGTAGGCATCCAGGCTCAAGATCATGGCATCCAGCGAGCCGCCGATCTGACCACCACTTACATAAGCGTGCGTGAAGGTCGATCCGACAAGATCAATATGCGTGGAATCGATCTGGGTGAACTGCCAGCTGCCGTTCGCTTCGGTCGTCCCCTGCACCCCATAGACTACGATATGGTTCTGGCCGATGATTGTGAAGTTCGCATTCGACAACGCCGAGAGTGTTAGTCGAATAGCACCAGAGCCATTGTTCGCAGCCCCCGTGATGGTTAGCGGCGTAGGCGCAATGGCATCGAGCGATTCCAGCGTTATGCCACTCTGTGAGATACCGAGGAGATATTCCCCCGAATTCGAGAT
>NZ_LLXZ01000213.1:16218-16666 GCF_001440395.1 Bradyrhizobium jicamae
GATGCTCCGATGAATAGCTGCAAATTTGCCTTGTCGATATCAGCAAGAAACGTACGATCAACCTTTTCGCGCCCGATCGGCTCCGGATAGCCGCCAGGATCGATTTTCGCGAAGCCCTGCCCCGAATAGAAGAAGATACGCTCGCCTGCCCGAATGATCGAGTATGGCGCATAAAGTCCTTTGTCCTGCGCGATACGATCGATCTGGAAGACGATCGGAGAACCAGGCACGTAGGACATGCGCCGGATGGCCTGGTCCTGAAAGATCACGCCATATTCGCCGCCGGCAACACCCCGGACGATGCCGCCATCAGGAAAGTCCTGGAAGTCGGACTGATTGACCCCGCTCGTCCAAGTCGTCGTAGCATTCAACCCGGACCATTGGATCCGGTACGGATTGGACAGAAGTCCTGAAAGCACCAGGAACCTGCCGACGACGCTGATGTAGG
>NZ_LLXZ01000213.1:16726-17167 GCF_001440395.1 Bradyrhizobium jicamae
GCCTGAGGCGGAGAGCCTGCACAATCGGCAAAGGCACTTGAGGATGTCAGGTCATAGACCTGCAAAACCGTGTTGGCCTGTGTCGCGAACACAAGATTACCGAACTGGGCGAATTGCCAATTCGCAGTCTGCGATCCAAAAGTAGGTGGGGTATAAACGCCCCCTCCCTTGGAGACATCGGTCCATGTGAAGTCTGTGTTGTTCAGCAGATACAACTTCGTTGCGGTAGCAGAAAATGTCAGGACTGATCCGTCCGACTTCAGAGCATAGAAGGCGCCACGACAGGTCGCTGGCAATGGCCGCGTATAGCTCGACACGCTGGGGAACGGCCCGTAACCGTCGCCACGAGGAATGACGTTCAAGATCGTCTTCGGGGTCTGAGCCTCATAGTCCGTAGTGTCTGGCGTCCATGCGCCCCACTGAAGCAGTGGCATCAGGTGC
>NZ_LLXZ01000213.1:17242-17394 GCF_001440395.1 Bradyrhizobium jicamae
TGCTCGAGGTCGTCAATACGCTTGGCTTGCTTGAGGATTAGCGCCTTAAGTTCCTTGACACCTTGAAGCGCCAACGGGGCCAACTTGTCATAAGGGACCGTCCACATGCCTTCGCCACTAGCGTCCAATTCAGCAGCATCGTTTCCCTTATC
>NZ_LLXZ01000213.1:17411-17544 GCF_001440395.1 Bradyrhizobium jicamae
GATGGATCGCGTAGAGCTCTTGAGCAATGACGCCGAAATCGGGACGCCCATTGTGCTTCCAATTAAAGGACACAGCCCGAAACCGTTCTACCCAATCCAGAACCGACGCCTCCCGGACGTTATCTTTGAGTCT
>NZ_LLXZ01000214.1:0-238 GCF_001440395.1 Bradyrhizobium jicamae
TCCATCGCTCGAAAATAACCGCATCCCCGCGGATATCCCAAGAGTATCCTTCTTGCCCGTTCAAGCCGCGCGGGCTCGCCACAAGTTTAGCGATGTCGCTTGCCGGCCACAGGATGAGATAGATCTCCAAATCCAATTCGCGATCGGGTGCGGTTGCTGATTTGCACCGCGCCGCTAGATCAAGCAGGTTGCTCATAACCTATCCTCACGGTTGCGTTGGATGTGCGAGAGGGTCACG
>NZ_LLXZ01000214.1:248-380 GCF_001440395.1 Bradyrhizobium jicamae
GATGACGCTAACGCGCTCGACCATCGCGAACAGCTTTTCAAACAAGAGGTTTTGCAGGTCGCGGCTCTGGTCGGCGAGCCCCTCCGTCTTGTGCAGCCACTCCTCGTAGAGGGTGCTGGCCGTGAAGCGGTG
>NZ_LLXZ01000214.1:572-854 GCF_001440395.1 Bradyrhizobium jicamae
GTCATGGCCTGCTCGATCACCTCCTCCTCAAAGGGATCTAGATCGACCGGCTCGTAGGTCCACCTCACGTCCGCGTGCTTTTCCCAAAGCTTGATCGCGTGTCGATTGGCATGAGCATTGCCGCGTAGCCGAAAAGCTGCGGCCATGAATGCCGCAGACGGTTTGTGATAGGCGCCCGTGTAGTCAAAGCCGTTTTCAAAGGTGCCCTCCGGCGCCATGATGGCCATTTCGACCATATCCTCGTCGGCGCATTCGGCGATTGCTCGTTCGGCATAGACCTCA
>NZ_LLXZ01000214.1:1015-1287 GCF_001440395.1 Bradyrhizobium jicamae
CGCACCCCTCGATAGAAGGCATGCAGATTGCTGCCGGTATGGATCTCGCAATCTTCGGCATCGAAAGCCGGAGAGGAAGCAAGGAAAATCTCATGCCGGTTGCGGTGGCACTGTTCGATGGCCTCGCCAGTCACGGCGAAAACGGTGCCGTATTCGGCTTCCGGGGCGAAGTCATTGATGCTGCCCTGCTCATCCATGCAGTTGCAGGTCAGTTCTCGGTAAGCCTGCCAAGGCTCCCAGTTACGGCCTAGCTTAGTGGTGAAGCCGAGCTT
>NZ_LLXZ01000214.1:1374-1850 GCF_001440395.1 Bradyrhizobium jicamae
TCGCCGCGGATGACCTCGTGGTTCACGGTGAACGGAATGGTCTCGCCGTTCCGGATCAGCGTGACTTCATGTCCGGTGCGGAGCAGGGTCGCGATAGAGAACTTGAGCCCAGTGCCGAAGTAGCCAATCGGGCTGGCCCCGGTTTTCACAGAGACGCCCATAAGGGCAATCGCGTTCAGGTCAATCGGTTCAGCATTGCAAAAATATACAGTCATGATTACCTCCTTGAATGTTCATGGCGCGTCACCTCTGGACGGTGCTCATAGCAAGTCGAGCGATAGCCCGTTGGAGTCGGCGTTCCGCATGAGACAAAGCCGAGACATCCAGGCTCGTCGCAAATGGCTGGCATATCGTCGTAGATCCAGCCCTGCTTTTTGAGGGTTCTGGCAATGAAATCAGAGACGGTCGCATAGGGGCCGCAGCAGTACCAATCCATGTAGTCGCCTTCGCCCCGGAGGCGGGCGATCAGCGCGCCG
>NZ_LLXZ01000214.1:1928-2078 GCF_001440395.1 Bradyrhizobium jicamae
GCGTCCTCTTTACGCTCCGGATGGTACCAATCTACGTTGGCGAGAGCGCTCCAGAGCTGCTTTGCGATCTCGTCATCCTTGATTTGATCCCCGAGTCCGTCACGTAGGGCTTGCTCAAACCGCTCACTCATGCGTCAGCCCTCCTGTCCG
>NZ_LLXZ01000214.1:2088-2341 GCF_001440395.1 Bradyrhizobium jicamae
ACAACACAGTTGAAGAGAGCTCAAGAGCCCCTTTTGCGATGA
The DNA here is from genome assembly GCF_001440395.1 of Bradyrhizobium jicamae. GTDB lineage: Bacteria > Pseudomonadota > Alphaproteobacteria > Rhizobiales > Xanthobacteraceae > Bradyrhizobium > Bradyrhizobium jicamae. The sequence continues at coordinate 2,131 of NZ_LLXZ01000214.1, forward strand.
GCTGCAGGTTCACCGCGTCTTGGTTCTTCGGATCGGTGATCGGGAAACGGGCTATCGTCTGCAGGATCTTGTAGTAGGCGTCTGCCTCGCTGCGGCGCTTGAGGGATAGCGGTTCACCTTCCGGGTGTTGGGATGCCTCCGGCTGGAAGTGCTCCGGGTAAAGGTGCTTGATGGCCGCCCAGCTTGGCTTAGCGATGCGCCCGCGAAGCAT
>NZ_LLXZ01000214.1:2415-2917 GCF_001440395.1 Bradyrhizobium jicamae
ACCGGGTCTTTCAAAAGAGGTTCGATATCTCCGGGCGTCTTGTCGCGGGAATTCAGGCCGAATTCATACCCCTCCGCCCAAGCCGCCTGAAGCGCCTCATGGTCTTGCGCCCCTTGGGCAGAGGCTGGGATGGCAGATGGAGCGGGAGTCGAACCCGCGCTTACGGTTTTGGAGACCGTCGTGCTACCGTAACACTTCCCACCTTCAGATGTACGTGAACTCCATGCAGCCAAGGTAGCTCGGCAACCGCAATCGACACAGCGAACCGCTGGCTCGCTCTTGCTCTTGTCCTCGAGATAGCAAATGCCGCTATCGATCTTGGTCGATCCGCAAAGCGGGCAGGGAAGAAGCTCGGTCATGGCAACACCTTCACGATCCCGACCAGCGCAACGAGCCCGGCGGCTTGGAGTTGGTTTTTCATGAGCAGATAGAGGGCGAGGAGAAGGCAAACGGCTGTCGTCATTCGTCACCGTCCTGGCCGGCGAAGTGCTCGAACGTCATG
>NZ_LLXZ01000214.1:2998-3442 GCF_001440395.1 Bradyrhizobium jicamae
AAGCGGGATGCAGATCGAGACGGCGACGAGCACGAAGAGGATTTGGGCGGCGCGGGTCATGGGAGCGACTTCAGAACGTCGCGATGTTGACGACGACCATCTTCAGATCGCGGATCTTCGCCGGCTCCAGATGTTCGGTGCGTTCCTTGACCCTCTTGTCGATGACCTTCACGCGCTTGTCGTTATGGGCTTCGAGAATGCCCTTAATGTCGATCTCGAAGAAAAGCTCTTGGTCCGTCGAGTCAGTCAGCTTTTCGTCGCCGCTGTAGAGGACGCAATCGTCAAGTGGGATATTCTCGTTCGGATCGACGATAACGACTTTGACGAGGCGACGGTTAGACATGGGGAAAATCTCCTGCTTAAGGTTGAGTTGATTGAGTTGGTTGTCGAAACGTCGGGCCGTGGCGTTCTGGGCGGCGAAATTCTGAGCTTGTTGAAAGCCTG
>NZ_LLXZ01000214.1:3582-3822 GCF_001440395.1 Bradyrhizobium jicamae
TCATTGGTCAGTGTCCTTGTCCTGATGCGTCCTCATCCATCATCGCGCAGGGGTCACCTGCGCTCGGAGAACTCGATGATGTCTTGAGGGACTGCGCGCTTGGCTGCGCCAGCGACCTGGAGCTGGACCTTGATCGTGCGCAGGATTTCACGCGACTGAGCGGCGATGGCATCGGCCCTGTTCGGCAAGATGTTCTCGTGCTTCAGGTCGGTCAGCGTCTCCCAAAGGATGTCCTTCAGG
>NZ_LLXZ01000214.1:3983-4129 GCF_001440395.1 Bradyrhizobium jicamae
TTGACTTCATGACGGGTAGTCCTTCCCTTGATCTCTCGGTTGAGGTCGAGTGTCAGCATGTACGCCTCGGCGAATGCGCCGAACTCCTTCGCCCGGTATTTCCGGTCGTACTCTCGTTTCCATTCCCGATATTCTGGGCGCCGGCA
>NZ_LLXZ01000214.1:4199-4500 GCF_001440395.1 Bradyrhizobium jicamae
CGATACTCCGCTGCAGCCTTGCGGTCGTAAGTCCTTTGGAAATAGGCCTTCTTCTTCGCCTTGATGGTCTCAAGGTTTTTGGCGCGGTATTCGATGTCGTAGAGGCGCTTTTCCTCTTTACGTTGAGCCTCCGACTTGCCGAGACGCCGGCCAAGACCCGAGCACTTGCGATTGCAGTAGAGGTTCAAGCCGCGAGCCCGCGCACGATTGACGTGTCCCGCCCACTTGTCGTTCACCTTTCCGCAATGTGCGCAGCGGTATTTCATTATGGCTCCAGCACATCCTCAGCGGCAGCGCGTAT
>NZ_LLXZ01000214.1:4780-5081 GCF_001440395.1 Bradyrhizobium jicamae
GATCTCATTCCCGCGATGCTGTTCGCTATGGCAGTTGCTGCAAAGCGGAAGAGCCCACTTATCGGACGGCTTCCGACCACCGCCCGTGAAGTCTTTGCCGTACATGCGGCTCTCGGTGCGCAGATGTGCGGCCTCGGTCTGGATGTTGTTTTGACAGATCACGCAGGGCAAAGAGCGGATGAAGTTCAAGTGAGCGTCGTCATTGACGCGAAAGAGACGCTGTCTCATGCTGCCTCCGACTGCTTAAGCGCCGGATCACTCCAGACGATGTTATTCTCGGCTCCCCATGCCGACATGAAGT
>NZ_LLXZ01000214.1:5224-5468 GCF_001440395.1 Bradyrhizobium jicamae
ACTTGATCTCGATGCCGCGTTCCTCCGCATAGGCGTGAAGGAATATCAGCTTCCACTGTTCGGTATTGAACCGGCGCCCGTTGATGCGACCCTGCACAGCCGCGTCTGTTAGCATTGCCCAGAAACGGGAGTTTTGCTCCAAGGTGCGGCACGGGCCTTTGAACTCGATGCGCGATCCAGTCTTGGCGCGCTCGATCCAGTCGATGGCGCGCTCGCGCTCCGCCTGACTATTGAGGACGACGAC
>NZ_LLXZ01000214.1:5667-5803 GCF_001440395.1 Bradyrhizobium jicamae
CGTCGCGGTACGCTCTCTTGACGAAAAGCGGCATGTTTGGCCAGTAAACCGTGATATCAACCCACTCGCGCTCACAGATCCATAGCGCGCCTTGGCACTGCGCCTTGTGCTCCGGCGGGAACTCGTTCTTCAACAG
>NZ_LLXZ01000214.1:5834-6080 GCF_001440395.1 Bradyrhizobium jicamae
CTCCAGAATCCCCTTGTCTCCGAGGAAGCTATCTGGAGAACAACCTTTGTCGCCATTCTTGACGAAGCCGACACGGGTCGGGTCTGCGTCCATCATGAATGAATAGGCGTCGCGCGCCTCTGCTTCCATTATGTGGCCGCGCTCCATCGCCGGGCTCGTAAAAGTCTCGGTCGGCTCTCCGGTGATGATCTCCGCTGCAAGGCGATTCCTGTAGGCCCTCCGAGTTTTGCCCTCACCCTTAGCAAG
>NZ_LLXZ01000214.1:6142-7254 GCF_001440395.1 Bradyrhizobium jicamae
ATCGCGCTGAACATGCTGGCCGTCGGCACTCCGCAACGAATTGCGTACCATTCAGGGCTGTTCTGATCGCAGTCAAAAATGGTTATTGGCATTGCAGATGCCCCCGCGCCTTGGCGTTGAGCATGTTGACGGCTTCTTGGTAGCGTTTGGCCGGCAATTGGCCGACATGCTCGACCTCGAAGAACTTCAGGAATTTGGCCTTGTTGGCGTTGACGCTCTCAATCATCGCCTGCAAATCGTCGGCCTGATCCTGAGTAATGGCCTCCGGCGCGCCAGCTGCTTTTCCATCATCGTCAATTCCGCGCGTAGTGATGTTGAGAAGATTGATCGCGGTGTAGCGCTTGCCGTAGCTGTTGGACGAGCCGACCGCTTGGACAGCATTCTTGCTGCCTGTGCTGTCGTGCTGCAGGGTGATGGTATCCATCTCCCGATGGCCTTCGCGATGAGCAAGAATGCCGGTAACCGTGATCAGGCCAGCGTCCGTCTTGCCAACACGAAAGGTGAGGGAGAACCCGTGAGCAGCCAGGATCGGACGGATTGCCTCGTTGATATCCTCCCAGAGGGCGTAGGGAGTTGACTGCTGGACTGCGCCAGTTCGATCTCCGTTGCCGTCCTTCTTCCTTACCTCGATCTTGCCTTTGCGATCGATGACGGGCAGCTTGGGCTGCATGTCAGCCATCGCGGCGTCAAAAGCGACCTTGGCGCGTGATGCAGCCATGTCCTTCTGCATCGCCATCAGGCGTTCCAACTTGTCCATGTTCACGTTCGGATCGCGCGCCGCGCGCTCGATCATGCTGAACACTGCTGCAGTCTCAGAAAGGGCAGGCGGGTATGAAACCGGGCCAGCTACTTCGCGGATGTTCTCAGCGGGAAGGGTCATCAGGAACGCTCCATTACTTGGCGAATGACTTCCAGATCGCGCTCGAACGCAGCGTCCAAGCGCTTGGAGAACTCGAGCATGCGCTCGTTGGCGACGAGCGGATCAGCACCGGCGCGACGCTCGGCGTTGTAGAAGTTCGCCAGAGCCTGCTCGCGGTCGATCGGGGAGAGGGGGAGGCGGCGCATCACACTGCCTCCCGAACCAGCTTGCGGTTGTGGTCCTGCGTGTTAGC
>NZ_LLXZ01000214.1:7520-9324 GCF_001440395.1 Bradyrhizobium jicamae
GACGACGTAATATGAATGCTGCTGGGCCATCAGATCGCCTCCGCCTTGCGAGCGATGAAGCGAAGGCAACCCTCGATGTGGTTGCGGACCTGATCGTCAGAGACCTTGGGGGAAGCCGCGCTCGTCACGATATCGACGGTGCGGAATGCCGGGTGGGTCTGGATTTGCCAGAGGGCCCCGAGGAGGTCTAACCGCGTTTTGCTCATGTCGTGCTCCCGATCTGTTGGAAGCGACGCTACGCCCTGTAGCGATACATGTCAACACATGTTGTAGCGATTTTCGGAAAATGTTTACATTGGTCCGAATCGGACCTAGTTATCGCTTTTTGAGAGCTAAGATTGCGTCGATGGCTTTTTTCTTAAAGGCTGGGGATTCGCCCCTAACCAAATCATCCAGACTGGCTTCGCTCAATTCATCGTCGTCGCCATAGATGATCCAGCGGCCGGTGAAATTTCCGCCTTTGGCGCCCTGTCGCAGGAAGTGCTTTATATAGCGCTCCGCGTCTCTCGGATCAATTGTCCTGGTGCCCCCCTCGTGGGCCCTATATGTGCTCTCGGGCCATCCAGCGTCCAGCGCTGCGCTTCTGGCGGATGGATAACCTGCGGCCATCCGAACTGTTCGGAGCCGGGAACCCTGTCCTTTACGGATTTTCTCATCATCGGTCATAGCTACGCATTGTAGCGAGAAAAGAGCTACATGCTGTATTGACACGTATCGCTACTTGGTGTAGCGAAAGGGAATGAACTCCTTTTCCGCAATCATTGATGCTTTCGGCGGCCGTTTTGCAGAGGCAATCGGCGTCGAGGAGAGCCACGCGCGCACAATGAAGGCTCGTGACTCCATCCCCTCCACCAGATGGATGGCTACCGTTAACGCCGCACGAGATCTCGGTGTATCCGGGGTTACCCTTGACCTGCTTGCGCGCCTTGAAGAAGAAAAAGCCAAGCCGCGCGAGGCAGCTCAATGAGCCACGCGCATCTGCTCGGTGATGTTGGTGCTTCTGGCGTTCTTCTCCTCGAGAACACGACGCGCTTCGGCATTGGCCGCTTCGGCGCCTGTCAAGGAAACGATCACATTGAGTTGGGCGCCGCTGCCGAGCACGTAGCCCACGCAGCGCAGCACCCCGTTGATTTTTCTGAAAGCTCCGAACCCGTCGAAGTACATTGTAGGTGCATTCGCTGCCTGAAGAAGCAGTTCTTCGTCTTCCATTGCACGACCCCCGTCTCGAGAACGGGGCATGCAAACACATCCGCCGGGAAAACGACATTAAACTTTCGCCGTCAGATTGAATCGATTTTATCGGTTGTTCCTGGGCGGGAACATTCACGGCGATTTTCGTCCGCTTCCAGCAGCTTTTGTCAGCGCGATCACGAGAGCTTGAATGATGTCAGGCAACTCGGAGAGCGGGCATCGCAAGCGCGCTTCGACGGTGCCGGTCCCGTCCTGTCGACTGAACAGTACGATCCGTGCAATTCCCCTTGTGATCTTCACCTCGTGAATGCCGTCGAAGAAAATCTCAGAGACGTTTCTCGGGTCGATCAAATCCATGTTTTCCTCAAATCTTAAGGTTCAAAAATGCTGCAATTTATAGGCTTTTGGACCATCTGGTCGAACTTTTTTGAAACTGTTTTCGAGGCGTCGATCGCGCCCTTCGCGGAGCTCTATTGGCAACTGGAATATGACCGCGCCGTTGCTTTCGTGGACTGCCGGGAAGCCGGCATTTTCATTTGAAGAATGAGCGAGAACATCATGGCACGCAACATTCAGATCATGAGCAGCCAGCCTGCCCTCGGGGGCACAAGCG
>NZ_LLXZ01000214.1:9423-9892 GCF_001440395.1 Bradyrhizobium jicamae
CGCCGATCTCTCAACCCCGTTTCCCTCGGGCTCTATCTTCAAACCTTCTAATACGCTCGACGCCCTCGCGGACGTAAGCCCTACGCTCGCCGTCGCTCAAGCGACGATTGACTTCCTCAAGGTGCTCTTCGCGATCGCGCTTGTCGCTGTGACTGGCGTCGGGCTTGGTCTCTCCATCTTCTATTTTCTTTTTCTGTAAGTACTGAACTACGTTCGCTGTTAGCGCAGCGAGCGAAGTAAAGCTGAGTTTTTCGTTGTCGTTATCGAAGTGTCTGTCCTTCATGTCCTCAACATGCATGAAGGGATTGTTCCAGTGGTGTCAAAAAGAGACAGGAAAAAGCCAATGAGTACCGCCGCGTTAAATTCAATCACTCGCAGCGCTCTAGGCGCGCTTGTTGAACGTGAAGAACGCCGCGTCGGCTCTCGAACAGTTGCATATGAAATCGTCGCCCAGACCATCGGCTCCTCG
>NZ_LLXZ01000214.1:9985-10348 GCF_001440395.1 Bradyrhizobium jicamae
AAGAGGTCAAAGAACCTCGCATCACACTTTTTCAGAATATCAGGGCCAGCTACGACAATCTTTGCAGTCGCGTCGAACAAGAAAACCGCAATGATGAGCTGAAGTTGAGGCTCATCAAGGGAGAGATCGATGCGATTACTGAAGGCTTTGTTCCGGAAGCTTTGGATCAAGATAAAGCTGGCATGGGAATGGATTAAGCGATGATGCAAGACCGTCCCAAGATACTGGCTCGAGGGGCTGTGGCAAATGCTCTTCGTCGCGGAAAGCTCAGACGAGGGCCGTGCGTTGTTTGTGGAGAAGCAAAGAGTGAGGCTCACCATCGCGATTATTCGAGGCCGCTAGAGGTCGTTTGGCTTTGCAGGA
>NZ_LLXZ01000214.1:10445-10751 GCF_001440395.1 Bradyrhizobium jicamae
TTCACGGGCACGAATACACTCCTAACAATACTTATGTGCGGCCAAACGGCGATCGGGAGTGCTGCATATGCCGCAATGATGCTGCTCGTAAATGTCGTGCTCGGCACGATGGTGCCCACCTCGCTAATTGAAGTTGGAGTAGGATATGTCGCTTGCGAGAACGGACGAATCTGTAAGCCGAGAGCGAGCCGCCAAGGCATCTGATCGGCTTTTGGCGAGCCTCAGACGGCATCACGGGGAAGAAGAACCGCCAGTTGTCGTTCCTGTTCCTGAGCCGCCCAAGCCTCTCCCGCCGATCCCGAACGC
>NZ_LLXZ01000214.1:10833-10950 GCF_001440395.1 Bradyrhizobium jicamae
CGTTCCCGCCGATCATCATCAATCAGATCGAGGCAATACAGCGCGCTGTTCTCCGAGAATATCCAGGCCTGACCATGGCTGACATGAAGTCATCGCGCCGGACAGCGAAAATCGTGA
>NZ_LLXZ01000214.1:10962-12946 GCF_001440395.1 Bradyrhizobium jicamae
GCTCGGCAGATCGCAATGTATCTGGCGAAGAAGATCACATCGCGATCCCTTCCTGATATCGGCCGCCGCTTCGGCGGTCGTGACCACGCGACGGTTCTTCACGCCGTTCGCAAGATTGAGGCAAAGGCAGAGAAAGACCCGGTTCTTTCCGCTGAAATCGAACGTATCAAGGAAAACATCCCGGAGATCCGCATATGAAGCCAACGCCGATCCATGAGGTACTGCGCCGCATTCAGCGGCTCCCGTTGGCTCAGAAGGCCGCGGATCTTGCCGCGCTCGTGAAGGTCGAGCCGCCGCGGTCGATCCGACGCCGCGAACTTGAGACCGCGCTGAGGGATATCAGGACGCGCCAGCTTCGCAAAGAAAGCCGCGCAGCATGAGCATCGCAAAGCTTGCCTACCTGACGACGCCGGATCCCGGGCGCTACGTAATCAATTTCCAGACCTTCGGTTCCGACGATTTGGTCAAGATCGAGGTCTCCCACGATCAGATGCGCAACATCCTGACCGATGGCGTCACGCTTATGCTCCGCCAGAGTTTCCACCGCGTTCCAGTCATCACCAACACCGAGGACGCACATGAGCGAGCAGCAGGGGCATAATGACGATCTTCACTTCGTATATGTCATTTCGGCCCTCGAGAACAGCGTCCCCGTTGCGCCCTGCAAAATTGGGATAACGAAAAGTCCCGCTAGTCGCTTGGCGGGAATTCAAACCGGAAACCCTCGCAAGCTAGAGCTGATGAGCGCGATTCCCATTCCCGGTCGGATGGTAGCCAAGTGGCTTGAAGAGGCGCTTCACGATCAGTTTGAAGACTTTCGTTTGGTCGGCGAGTGGTTCGATGTATGCCCAGTGGATGCGGCGATAGGCGTTTGCACGATTGCCCGAGAAATGTTCTTGGCGATTTGCAAGGACGCTCCGGAAACGGCCGAACGGATCGTTGATAACCTGGGCATAGCGAAGCACATCAGGCAGTGTTTCGATTTCATCGCTTATTGCGATAAGCGCGGGCTGCCGCTTGATACGAAATTTGCGCCTCGCGTCTCGCCGGAACAAACAGCTATTCATTGAAGGGGCATTTTTTCATGAACGACGCCGGTCACAATTCCAGTGCCCAACTCAAATCGATCGTAGAGCGTATTGAACGCTTGGATACCGATATCAAGGAGTTGCGTGACGACCAAAAGGACATCTACGCCGAGGCCAAGGGAAATGGTTATGACGTGAAGGTGCTCCGGAAGGTCGTGGCGATCCGTAAGCAGGATCCTCAGGCTCGCGCGGAGCAGGAGACGATCCTTGAGACCTACATGCACCAGCTTGGCATGCTTGGATGACTAAGAAGCGCGATCTGTGGATGCCCCTCTATATCGGCGACTACCTGGCTGATACGGGGCATCTGACGACGACTCAGCATGGGGCATACCTCCTGCTGATGATGCACTATTGGCGCAAGCATGAGCTTCCGGCTGACGACAAGCAGCTAGCAGCAATTGCTAAGCTTCCGCTTCGCATTTGGTTGGATAGCAAGGAGACGATCCAGGCATTCTTTTTTGACGGCTGGCGGCACAAGCGGATCGAGGAGGAGCTGGAGAAGCGGTTTGCTGTGTCGTCGAAGCGCGCCGAGGCTGGTGCCAAGGGCGGCATGCGGACGCAGATGAAACACTTCATCAATGGAGCAAATGCTTCCGTTTGCTCAAGCATGACACATACACAAAGAAATATAACTACTACTGATCGTATTGAGAGAGGGCCGGCCGGTGGGAGTACGACGAGCGATCTCGCTTCAATCATCAAGCAGAAGGGCTGGGCGTGATCCGTGATCCGTCAGATGGATCGGTTAAAACGCCGGAGGAAATCAGTCCGGATGCTAATGATATCAACGCCGTAAGTGCGAAACGCCGGTCTAAGGAAATCACCTCGGGCCTAGCGCCGATCGACAAAGACCATGCCAACGAGGCCGCAAGGCTCAAGCGTTCGCGTGAATG
>NZ_LLXZ01000214.1:13136-13337 GCF_001440395.1 Bradyrhizobium jicamae
ATGGCGAGAAGGTCAGTGTCGAGCGACAGACTCGCGGGGATCCACTCGGCCGGTTGCATTCCCATCATCAGATCGACGACGCGCAGTATCACGCGGGCAGAGCATACCAGGCGGACCGGGAGCGTGCCGACCGCGGGGCGCGAGCGATCGACCCTACCAAAGAGGCCGTTGATGGCGGCAAGCTTCCTGAGCCGCTAACGG
>NZ_LLXZ01000214.1:13694-13808 GCF_001440395.1 Bradyrhizobium jicamae
AATCGAGGCAGCGCGTTCAGCGCTCTTCGCCATGTTGCCCCCAAACTCCGTGACAGCTTTGGGCGCGCTGCTTCGAACCAATGAGGTCTCCAATGGCAAAGCATCCAGGCTTCA
>NZ_LLXZ01000214.1:14056-14286 GCF_001440395.1 Bradyrhizobium jicamae
GAGCACCGGGTTAAAATCCAAAACAGCAACATCCTCAACGCGCTTATTGAGCACGTCCAAGGCGAACGTGAGATGAGCGCAACTCAAGTCTCCGCTGGTCTTGGATTGCTCAAGAAGGTGATGCCGGATTTGGCCGCGACGACAATTTCGGGCGATGAAGAAAACCCGTTGACGATGATCCACAAAATCGAGCGCGTGATTGTCCGTCCTTCGGATACCAACGGCTGAGG
>NZ_LLXZ01000214.1:14435-15078 GCF_001440395.1 Bradyrhizobium jicamae
GTCAGGCGACAAAGGGGACTCTGGGCGTCTGTATCCGTGAAGTCCAAAAGACGCTGGCGCAATCGTCCAAGCGCCTGATTGAGAGTAAGATCGCCGCATTGGGGGTTGGATCCAGCTTCAAGGTCTTCAACGACAAGATCGAGACGCCAGGGGATGGTCTGATCATCTTCCAGGGCATGCAGGATCACTCTGCGGAATCCATCAAGTCGCTGGAGGGATTCCGGATTGCCTGGATTGAGGAGGCGCAGACGTTGAGCGCCCGCAGCCTTTCGCTGCTTCGCCCAACGATCCGCGCCGACAATTCGGAAATCTGGGCTTCCTGGAACCCAACGCGCAAGTCCGACGCGATCGATGACTTCTTTCGGGGGAAGAATGGCCTTCCGAAGGGAGCGGTCCTCGTCAAGGCGAATTGGCGGGATAATCCGTGGTGGACCGACGTTCTGGAGGCCGAGCGACTTCTAGAGCTCGAGCGGTACCCGGAACGGTACGACCACACGTACGAAGGCGACTATGCAAAGGCGTTCGAGGGCGCCTACTTCGCAGCATTGCTCTCAGAGGCTAAGCGGAAGGGCAGGATAGGGGTTGTAGCGGCTGACCCGCTATTGCCGCTCCGAGCTTTCCACGATCTGGGGGGGGCTGGAGC
>NZ_LLXZ01000214.1:15179-15709 GCF_001440395.1 Bradyrhizobium jicamae
ACCAGGAAATCCGGATCTTGGACTATTACGAGTCGGTCGGGCAGACGCTTTCGTATCACGTCGCATGGATGCGCGATAACGGGTACGAGAAGGCAATCAACTACCTGCCGCACGATGGCGTGCACGAGAACAACGTTCTCGGGCTGAAGTATGAGGAGCACTGGCGACAGGCCGGGTTCAATGTCGAGCCTTCTGTCAAGAACCAGGGCAAGGGCGCTGCGGCGATGAGGATCGAGGCTGTGCGCAGACTAGGACCGCAGATGTGGTTCAACGAGGCAACAACGGAATCAGGGCGCCAAGCGCTCGGCTTCTATCATGAGAAAAAGGACGAAGTTCGCAATGTCGGTCTCGGCCCTGATCATGATTGGTCGTCGCATGCTGCGGATGCGTTCGGTCTGATGGCAGTTTGCTATACGCCGCCTAGCTCAAGCGCGAACTTCAACCGCTCGCTGAGCTATCCGAATATGGGCGTAGCCTGATGGCCAAGATGGATCTGCTTGAGCTGAAATCGGTGTTGGCCGCTGAGAAGT
>NZ_LLXZ01000214.1:15778-16278 GCF_001440395.1 Bradyrhizobium jicamae
CTCGTTGCAGCCCAGCTCAGCCAGGATCGCGCGACCGCGATGGAGTACTATCTTGGCGACATGACCCAGGACATGCCCACGGTAGACGGCCGATCGGCTGCTGTTTCAACCGATGTGTCTGACACCATTGAAGGACTGATGCCGACGCTGATGGACATCTTTGCTGGCTCCGATGAGGTTGTGCGCTTCGAGCCGGTTGGTCCCGAGGACGAGGAGGCCGCGCAGCAGGAAACCGACTACGTGAACCATGTGTTCATGCAGCAGAACCCCGGCTTCATGGTGCTGTACTCCTTCATCAAGGACGCGCTGCTCAGCAAGGTTGGCATTGTGAAAGTCTGGTGGGAAGAGCGCGAGCAGGAAGAGCGTGAGACCTACTACGACCTGACCGACGATCAGTTTGCGATGCTGTCGCTGGCTGTGGCTCAGTCGGGCGGGGCTATGGAGATTGTTGAGCATACGGCTAGACCGATGGGGCAGGCGGCCTGATGGACGCCATCGCG
>NZ_LLXZ01000214.1:16449-16715 GCF_001440395.1 Bradyrhizobium jicamae
GCGCGGCGCTCGGAACATCAAGGACTGCAATTATTGCTTTCACGAGATCGTCACCAAGACCCAAAGCCAGTTGATCGATGAGGGCTTTGATGAAGACCAAGTGATGGGCCTTGAGGATTACACGGGCAATACGGAAGTCGAGACGCTTTCCCGCGATACGGTTGGAGAGCACTTCAACACGGTTTCGGCGTCGTCCAACAAGGCCGCAAGGCTCGTCAAGGTCACCGAGCACTATATCCGGCTGGATTACGAGGGGAACGGCCGGG
>NZ_LLXZ01000214.1:16893-17095 GCF_001440395.1 Bradyrhizobium jicamae
CGCATCGGTTCTTCGGCCGGTCTGTCGCTGATTTGATCATGGATATCCAGCGCATCAAGACGGCGCTGATCCGCGGTGCGCTCGATAACCTCTATTTGCACAATAACCCGCGCGTTGAGGTCGCCGAAGCCAACGCGGGCCAAAACACGCTGGATGATTTGCTCGTGTCGCGGCCCGGTGGTGTGGTGCGCACCAAGACACC
>NZ_LLXZ01000214.1:17157-17348 GCF_001440395.1 Bradyrhizobium jicamae
TGTACCGGACATCACGGCAAGCGTGTATCCGGCAATTCAGTATTTCGACTCGGTGCGAGAGCAGCGCACCGGCCTGAGCCAGCAGTCGCAGGGGCTCGACGCCAACGCGCTGCAGAACCAGTCGGCCACGGCTGTTGCGCAGGTCTTCAGCGCTTCGCAGATGCGAACCAAGCTGATCGCGCGCATCATGG
>NZ_LLXZ01000214.1:17567-17693 GCF_001440395.1 Bradyrhizobium jicamae
AAGGCTCAGCAGTTCGCGCAGACGATGGCGCTAGGGAACGTCCAGAAGGAGTTGCTTGCCGGCGGCAAGAGCAATCTGGTCGGTGACAAGGAGCTTTACAACACCGCGGCCGAACTGACCAAGATC
>NZ_LLXZ01000215.1 GCF_001440395.1 Bradyrhizobium jicamae
AGATCATGCTCAAACAAAAAGATAAAGCGGGATGACGATTCGAAGAAACGTCATCCCGCTTTAGGTCAGTCGATCGCCTGTCAGGTCGGCTCTTGACGGCTACTTTGCATGGGGTTGTTTTCGATATTTCGTCTGGGCGATCAACGCAGCATCGGGCCTGACCTGCCCTCATCATGCTCCAGGGCCGCTCGTTACTCTTCGTAAAGAATTAGTAAATAGGCTTCGTCCATTCGAATCGAATGTCCTCGATCCGCAAGTGACGATCATGCCTGTCGCCGATCTGCCCGCAGCCCGAGCCGATGGCCTCCACGTTCTCACGGCGTGGGGCAGGGGCTTTGCGCAATGGTGGCTGTCGGGCTTGCGCGATGCGGTTCCTGCGCGCTGGCGCGCATGGGCTGAAGGCGAGGCAAGACCCGTCGTGACGCTTCGGCGAGATGGCGACAGCGTCACGTGCCGCCTGGCCTCTGCCGGCGGCGCGGCGGAAATCCGAATTCCCTTTCCGCACTTCAACGCGGCTGCGCTGCACGGGTGGCTCATCGAACAGGGCGTGTCGCGGGAAGCTGTGACAGTCGCACCGGTGATTACGCGCGAGCTGTTCTTTCTGCGCGAGCTGAGCGTGCCCAAGGCGGCCTTCGGCGCTCTGCCCAGGATCCTCGAGCAGGACATCTTGCGGCGGACGCCGTTTCAGCTTCCCGACATCTGGCATGCGGCAACTGCCGTCGGCGCGGAGTCGGATGGCGTCGTGCCGATGTGCCACTGGATCATCCGGCGCGATCGCGCCGAGGCCGCCTTGTCGGAGCTCGGTCTGGCCTCGCGCGATATCGACTGTCTGGCGGTGACGGATGCCGGCGGCGAGGCCGTGTCCGTGATCACGTTCCGCGCTGTGAGCGACGAAGATCCGGCGTGGGCGCAGCGCGCGGTCCGGCTGCTGGCGGTTGCAGCCCTCGGGGCCGTCCTGCTCGGCCTGGTCGTCTTCGAATGGCGTCAGGCCAGCGTCGCCGCTGCGCTGGAGACGGCGCTCATCGAGGCCCGTCAATCTGTTCAAAGCGGCCGCGACGGGATGGATCCCGCGGCGCGCCTGTTCGCAATGAAGGCCGAGACCGGCGTTCTCGCCGTGTGGGACGAGCTGTCGCGCATTCTGCCCGATCATACCTTTCTGACCGAGACCCGCATCGCCGACGGCACGGTGACGCTTTCAGGGTTTTCGGCGGATGCCGCCGGCCTGGTTCGTACCATCGATCGGTCACCGCTGTTTTCCGGCGCGACGCTGACGTCCGCGATCACGACGGACGCGAACGAGCGCAAGGATCGCTTCAGCATCCTGTTCAAGCTGCGCGGCGCCCGCGCGGCGCGGCCGGCCGCAAGATCCCGGACTGCGCCATGATTGGAAGTCTGAAACTGGCGCGCGGGACGCCGTTCCTGGCCCTCAACGCCGCCGCCATCCTCTTTACGGCGATCTTCATCCTTGCGCCCATCATGGGCCACTTTGCCAGCAGGGGCGAAGAGATTTCGGACCATGCGGCGCAGCTTGCGCATTTCCAGAACGTGACGCGCACGGCCAAGAAGTCGGCCGGCAGCGTCGGGCGAACAGGCGATCCCTTCCTTCCCGGCAATGAAGAGCGCGTTGCCAGTGCCGATCTGCAGGCCAGCCTGAAGTCGATGGCCGCGAACGCCGGTGTCAATCTGCTCGCCATCCGGGGCCTGCAGGGGAGCCGGTCGCAGTCGCTGCACCTGATTGCCGTCAGCGTCGAGCTCGAAGGGCCGTTGACGGCCGTTCGCGACATGATCGTTGCGATCGAGAATCAGACGCCGCTGTTGTTTGTCACCTCCGCCGCGTTCCGCAGCCTGGCGGACGGGGAGGACGGTCCGATCAGGGCGGAGCTGAGGGTTCAGGGCGCTATCCGGGACGGTTCGCAACCTCCCGGTGACCGGGCGGTGGATGGTCAGCAAGCCGGTCGCCGATCCTCCGTGGTGGAGCGGACGCCATGACGTCCTTGGCTCAGATGGTTCAGCTCCGGCTGGCGGGCATGACCGGCTCGCCGCGGCAATTCGTGAGCTCGAGGCTCGCCGCCATGCTCGGGCGGGCCGAACTGCCCGGCCGAAGCGAATTGGTGGCGCTGCGGCCTGCGACGCGTGTCCTCATCGTCGGCCTTGCGGCCGTCATCGGGCTCGCCGCGGTGGCAACGTTCAGCGCGGTGATTTCGCTCGAGCTCTCGACGGTCACGGCCCCGACATGGCTTGGCAGAAGCGGCTCGGCCGCCAAGGCCGCCGGTACACGCGCCTCCGCAGGCTTTGAGAATATCCTGCAGCGTCCGCTGTTCTCGCGGAACCGGCAGGTTTTTGTTGCGGCGGAGCCGGCCTCCGCGCCGCCACCGATGGCAGCCACATTGGATTCCGGAATTACCCTGAAAGGGGTGTTCATGAGCGACGGGGTGGCCAAGGCGTTCCTGATGACATCGCAAAACCCGGTAGGCGTGTGGGTTCAGGTCAACGAGCAAATCGACGGCTGGCGCATTGCCGCGGTGACGCCGGAGCAGGTCGTGTTGGAGGGGCAGGGCGAAAAGCTGACCGTTCCCTTGCATGCGAGCGGTAGATGATACGCGCGCTGCGCAAGACCTGCGACCGTACCGGCCGCTTTCTCGGCGACACGCTGGCGTGGCAGCCGTCTGGTCGGCAATACGTTGTCGTGGCATGGGGCCTGATCGCCGGCGCAATCTGGCTCGCACTTGGTCTTGCAGGCGATCCCGGCTGGGCGTTGCCGGCCTTCGCAGGCTGCTACCTCGTCGTTCTCCTGGCCTCTGTGTGCGCGATGGACGCCCGCTACGGCATCATTCCGGACAGCATGGTGCTGGCGCTGGCCGCAGGCGGAGCGCTACAGGCCTATCTGTGGGGCCCGGCAGACCTCTGGTCGCGTGGGTTGGAGGCAGCGCTGGTCTTTGCCGCCGCGGCCCTGTTCCGCGCCGGTTATCGCTGGCTGCGGGGCCATGACGGGCTGGGATTCGGCGACGTGAAATTTGTCGCGGCGGGCACCCTTTGGATCGGCGTGGAAGGAATCCCCGGCTTGCTGTTGATCGCGGTGGCTTCCGCTTTGGCCAGCTTGCTGATTCTGAGAGCGCAAGGACATGAGCTGGATCGCAAGCAGGCGATTTCATTCGGGCCGCACCTTGCTATCGGCCTCTGGTGGATCTGGGTGGTGGGCTCCCTGCAAGGGATTGCAAATGTTTAAAATTGGCTTCGTTCTGCCAAAATAACCCTGGACTCTGTGGTATTATAGTACCTTTGATCAAGTTCAAAAGGTGGCTTTTGCAGCATTACGCCTGTCGCTTCAGTTTTTTGTCAACCAACTGAATATCTTACCAGGGAATCGTCGCCCCGCTTAGCCCTCGGAGAGGCCTATTATCGGGTTGGCCGTGGCTACTATGGGGCGCGCCGGAGGTATGGGGTCTTCGCCTACTTTTCACCGGGTTGCCTGGACGGTAATCATAAAGCTCAGGCTGGGCATCTTGTTATCGCCTGTTTCGAATTCGACTTGAACCGAGTCTTTGCCGACGAAATCTTTGCTCGGGGTGTAGAACATCGCAATGGCCGGCATTTTCCGCGCCGGACAAGCATCGGTTGCCGCAACGTCACCCATCACAATTTGTAAAACGACAACGCCGTGGGAGGGCTTCTCGCGAAGTTTTAGCAAGGGGATCGGCCCAGGATTGGTGCCGCAATTGTTGGGAGCATTTAAAAAATTCCCGAGGATTACGGGCTTGTTCTTCTCAGTTGTTACTTCCTTGGGTGCCTGGGCTTTAGCAACAGTTCCAAAAAGTGCGATCGTCGCTACCGCAAGCAGAACAGGTGTCGGTCGGTAAATCATTGCCGCTCTCGTGGTTCGGGAACTGCCGGGACTGCTTGCGCACATCCGGCTCATTGCCCCTGCTTATAGCTCGATCCCAAGCCGCGGTAAGCAAAGTTTGATCGTGAAGGAGCGTTCACCGGAACCTCAATTCCAAGGGGCAATTACGGAAACTGATCGAGGATGCCGAAAACCGATAGACCAATTAGGACGCTCTTGAAGGTTCGAGATTACGGTCATCATACTTAGGGGCCCATTCTGGGTCGCGACGAGAGTGGCCTCAGTGATCGATCTCGGGCCGTTTACTTCGGTGACGGATAAATCCAGATGGAGCTGCGCAAGTCACGGCGGGTCGTGTTCGAGCGAGGGTACGACGCGCACATGATGGCTATCGACGGGACTTGGCGCCGGGCTTGCAAGATCCAGGATATCTCGGATACCGGTGCAAAACTCGGCGTCGAAGGTTCGATTGACGGTCTGCCGTTGAAAGAATTTTTTCTGTTATTGTCGTCGACCGGATTGGCATTTCGACGCTGTGAACTTGCCTGGGTGAACGGTGACAATCTCGGCGTCTTCTTCAAAAGAGCGGGAGAGAGGAAGAGCCAACGATCTGCTTAGCTTGCGAAGCAACTGAAGTCGGGAAAGAACGTAAACGATCTTAGAATTGAGATGGCCGCGGAATAGTTTCGCGGCATTGCCGGCCGTCCAATAAACAAAAAGGCCGCCCCGAAGCGGCCTTTAGCGTCTGATGTCCGGAAAACTTAGGCCATGCGCAATGCAGGTCCATTCTGCTTCCGACGGTAGGCCACGAAGCCGACGCCGAAGAAGCCCAGGATCATCATAGCCCAGGTGGAGGCTTCGGGGACGGCGGTGAGCATAACTGCGTCCAACGAGCCGCCATACGAGTCGCTGGTGCCAACTGCCCTAAACTCAAGAGAGTCCGAACCGTCACCTGTGACGTTTACGGTGTATACCGTCCACGCACTATTAGCATTCGTGGTGCCCGTATAAGTGTTCAGGAGCGTACCACCCCAGTAGACTGCGATGCCGTTTGACCCGTCAGCAACCCCGGTACGCGGCGAGTAAGCAAAACTGAGAGCATAAGTTTGCCCGATTCCCGTCACGATATTCTGGGTGGCGATGCTGTTGGCGGTTGTGTCTAGCTCGATAAAGTTGACGCCGTCATAGGCGGTGCCAGCGACGTTGTTTCGCAGTTCGATGCCGTTGGGTCCGCCCGTCCAACCGATCAAATTCGGATAGATAGCCCAAGTGCCGGCAGCCTGCAGGTTATCCTCAAAGCTTCCATTGACGATGGCTGCACCCGCGGACGTCGCGCTCAACGCGAATGCTATACCAAGAAAAGCGCCGACAAAATTAAGTTTATTCATCGTCCACCTCAAATAATCAATCTTATTTAATAAGAAGTATCTACCGTGACCGAACGGGTCAAGTCATTTATCGCGCTTCTCCACGATCATAGGTCACTTGCTTGATCCGGAAATCATCACGCACTCTTCCGGCCCCAACCGTTCGGCCAGCTACCACGGCTGTTTTGCCTCGTCCTGACCAAGTTTTTCGCGGGGGCTTTTGGCCTCGAAGCTTCGGCTTAACCTTGGCTAGGGGTACGCCGCGGGATGTCGCTGGCAGCTCCGCGCAACCTGTGACCAAGGTTATCCAGCCGACGCTGGAGCTTGCGGGTCTCTTGCTGCAGTTTTTTATCAAGCAACTGAATGACCTGCTCATGAAGATGCCAAAGGTCATCGAGCGGAATCTTTGCTGGTCCGCAAACTTTCATGTCCCGCCATAAGGAAGCACTAGAGCCGCCGATTCGAGCATATTTCACACCAAACCAAGAAAGCGACCGCGCACAGGCTGGAAATCCGGGTGTTTGAGCCCGTTTAATTGCGACGGCAACGAGACCAGCATCCTCATGGAGCGCTTTCCGGTCGAATTTCTAGCAGCAAGTTGGAGCGAGTAGTGATGTCCGCACTCGATTGCGTCAAGGTCCACGGAAAGCGCCTCAAGCGCCAACTGCAACGCTTAAGGTCGGTTCGAAGATCCTCCAAATTTTGACCCGCAGGAACGCCGCCCGGAGACCGACTTCGCTCAAGCCGGCTCGGGGATTCGCAGATCCTCCATGCTCTTGCCTTCCATCCGCAGCCTCTTGATCCACAGCGGCGTTCGGCCACGTCCAGACCAAGTCTGATAGCGATTAGCAGGATTTCGATATTTCGGAGGGATTCTGGAGTAATGCCGCCGTTCAATGGAGTCGCCGCGCAGTTGCTTCAGCCGGTCCTCAATCTTATTTCTTTCAGCTGTCATCTTTTCGGCAAGCAGATTGCCGACTTGCTCATGGATCGCCCATAACTCATCAATCGGAAACGTTTCGAAGTTGAGTTGTTTCATCATCTGCCCCCGCGGAGATGCGAAATTCATTAGCGCGACCGACAAAAAAGGCCGCCTTTGTTAGGCGGCCCTTATGCGCTTTTGCCTTAAGAACACCTACACAATGCGAAACGCTGAACCTTGGTTCTTGCGCCGATAGGCCATGAAGCCGACGCCAGCGAAACCAAGGATTAGCATCGCCCACGTGCTTGGCTCGGGCACGGCTGCCACAGTGTCAACTCTGACCTGTTGGAAAGCGTCCATGTTGCCGCTAGTGACAAGTGAACCCTGCGAGATGATACTGCCGTTCGTAACCGTTGCCAGAAAGAAGTTGCTTCCGTTGCCTAAGGTAAAATCATAGACGTTATTACCCAGGGTAAGATCCCCGAAGGCTCCGTTATTGAAGCTAAAGCTTACAGTAATGGGGGGATTCGAATTGTTCGGAACGATGATATTAAATAGGACTGCAGTAAATCCCGTCTCTGTGCCCGCTGGAATAAACGAAAGATCATTGAAAGTGGTGTTGAAAGCCGTGATCGTGGCTTGGCCGTTTGCGTTTGTATTGAAGGCATCATTGCTAGTGAAAGTAATCAAATCGGCCTGAGATTGATTTCCAATGGCCGTAACCGTTGTCAGATTGGTTTGATCACTCTGGAAAAGGGCATTTTGATCGAAACTGCCGTTTCCATTGACCGCTTGAATAACGACCGCTGCGCTGGCGGATGACGTTATAATGCTCGCAATCAAGACACCCAAAAATAGGCATTTTGGAGAATACGCCATTCAAACCTCCTACAAACCAACTAAATTATTAATGCTTTACTAACATGAAATCGAAATGGAGTCGACTCTGTTCGGGAAAAATAGGCAATCTCGTCAAGTTTTGGGTGGTGATGCCGTTATTTCAAGGTCTTCTGACCGATCGCCGGCACATCAAGCGGCAATCGCCGATACGCTCTGATTTAAAGTTCTACTTTACGTCCTTAAAGGCGCTTCGATTTGATTAGTTAATTCGGTAAGGAGTCACCCAACTTCGAGCGCGACATCAAGCTGAATTTCTAAGCTCTAGGATCGCCCGATTTAACGGTTAGAGGAGGGCAGGGATGCTCCGAACAGCCGGATTCTGGTACATCGTTCTGTTCTTGTTCTGCCCCGGGCTCCTCTTTAGGCCGGGCGAACAGCCTCCTAGCGCCATCGCCCAGGATCACCATGTGGGAGGTTTTGGAAGATGCGGCGGCAGGCAAGTTTGGGTCGTTTGCGGAGCAACCGAGATCGGAAGCGGCGTGCTGACAATGCTTCAACTCGATTCAAGATTCAAAGTAGGCGCATAATTCGCGCGAAGCTATTGCGGTTGGTATTTTGATAGCGCGACAGCATGTCGGCTCGGCTGCAAGGGTACGGGGACTTGCATTCAAGCTGCGATGACGGGCTAAGAGAAGGAAAGTGTCGTGAGCAATTTCGGATCGCGCTATAGGTAGCTTTCGAACGAACTACAAAAAATGGTATCGTTCAAGGGCGATGACGTCGACCGGCGCGACATGCGCCGAACCAGTCGGCGCTGATTTTTCCTTTGGTTCTACGAATCTGGACTGTCCTACGGAGCAGAATTCCAGCCGCGCCGCCTGCCATTTTCTCCAACGCATCGATCAACGTGCCGTGCCGGTCCGGCGTTATGGTCTGCGCAATCTCCAGCAACGCCGCTGCGGCGAAAACGATGCAGCAAACAAGAATCGGGCGCCGCGGATAGGCGAAACCGAAGAGAGCACCGAGGATGGCAAAAGCGATCACGTGCTCGAAATGAGCATAGGTTTGCATCGCCGGCCGCATCAGGTACGGCGCGAGCTTGAAATAGATCCCATAGACAAAGCCGACATGCGTCAGCGTGGCATAGGCAATCACGATGACCGCGATCCATGCCGCTGCAATGGCAAGCTGAGCAATACGTCTGTTCATCGTCGCGTTTTGCACCGGTCCAATGTTTCTTTCGAGGTAATTGGATCTTTAACCTTACTTCGGCTGGGCGGGCCAGAAGGATCCGTCAGCCTTCGCCGGCCCGTTGGGCGGTAAATTTTCCGATAAGGGAAACCATCGACTGCGGGGCGATCGCTTAGGCGAAGTCCAATGGATTTTCGATAAAGATTGCCAAAAGACAAAATCAGCAAATATGGGTGGGGTCGGGGTGTTTGTGGATCGGCGAAAAAGCGAACGTCGCGCCTGTCATGGGGCGGCAAAGATTCAGTTGGGGGTCGGTTCGCTGCCGCGGGATTGCACGATCACGGACATATCAGATGGCGGCGTGCGGGTTATTGCTGAAAATCTCGATGTGCCCGAAGAGTTCACGCTGGTCCTTTCGACAGGCCGTCCTCGCCTGTGCCGGCTGGCATGGCGCATCGGATGCGAGTTCGGCGCTCAGTTCATCGATCATCTGGCCAAAGCTCCATCCGACCATTCCGCTCCACGAGGCGGTGCAAGGAAGCCGGAATATGCGTAAAGCAAGTTCAGCTTTGTTTTCGCTTTGCCTGGCGCTCACGATCGTCCCTGATATCGCGGCAGCCGGTAGCACGTATATCGTCGCGCCGGGATTCCGCGGGATTGGCTATCCGGGGGCCTACGGCTACGCTCGCCTCTACGGTCATCCATTTGACGATGGCTACGACTATCCGTTCGGCTATGGCGAATATGCCGAGTACGGTCCTTGGGCCTATCGCAGTGCGGCTGCCTGCTATGTGCTGCGCCGCGTCTGGACCGGCAGGGCCTGGCGGCAACGAGCGGTCAGAGTCTGCGACTGAGCGCAGGCTTCGAGGCGGCGCGACATCCGTCCTCAGACCAGTCTAGAAGTCAAACGCCCAGGCGAGGCTATGCAGAAGCAGCCACGACCAGCCGATCATGGCTGTGGCGATGGCAAACAGGTAGGCGCACCTGGTAACGGTCGGACGCATGAGGTTACTTCGCGGCGAGCCGATTGACGGTGGTCGGCGCCTGCAGCGCGGCCTGGGTCTGGCATATGGCCCGACGCAACCTCAGCACTTCAGCATAACGGTCGCTCAACGACTTCGTGGCCGGCAATGCCCGAACGGTTTTTGGTTTGCTCAAACGATGACGCTTCACGAAATGCTCCGCGGATGATGCAATCAATTCGGCCGAATCTGATAACTCGAAAACAACCATAGTTTCTCGCAGGCCATTCGCAACGCAACTCGCGCGTTAAGCTTGATAGCCATGCAAAAGGTTAAATCGGGAACTTTGCTCTGACGGGTCCGCAGAATGGATGCGTTTTAACCTGACATTGCCCGATAATCTGCGGCACTTTCGTAGCCCACTATCTGGGCGATGCCGTCGGCGCCCTGCCGACGTTCGTACGCCAGGGCCAGGTCGAAAGTATGCGCTCGGCGTCGGCTTCGAGGATTTTTTGTTTCGCGGTGACTTCCTCCTTCACCGCTCTCAGATCTTCGTCCTGATAGAAGAAATCTGAGCAGCGTGAATTGTAGTCACTTGCAAGCGCGTTGTAGGCGCGGATGTCTTCGGGGCCTCGAACCTGCTGCTTCACGACACGCAGCCGCTCCTCCTGAAAACGGCAGTAACGAACATATTCTCGCGCGAAGCGCTGGCCCTTGCCGACGGGAGGAAGCAATTCCGGCTCCGCCCTCGCTTCGGGCGGATTGGGCGCTGAGGCGACGGAGAGTGCCGCTTCTCCGTCGAAAGCCCAATACGCAACCAGAAGTCCAAGCATGACGAGCAGCGCTGCGGCCGCGACCGCGGCCGTTCTGACATGAGGGAAGCCGCTGCTTCGTACCGGCACCGCAAGCTCCGGGTTCTGCACGATGGCGGTCGAACCGGCCTGCAGCATCTCGCGCAGTATGTCTCCGACCTCGGCGAGGCGTGCGGCCGCATCCGGAATTGACCCGAAAACGATGAGTGCGTGTTCCAGAACCTGCTGTGCCGTACGGTAGTGCCGTTGGCTGCTGAGTTCGCCGAGCAGGCCGAAGACGCGATCGGGAGTGACTTTCGCATCGCCGTCGTTCAATTCCTGGTGTGCGTCGAGTAACAGCAGTGGCTCGCATAGCGACGCCCAGAGGTGCAGCGCGTCTGCTAATCTCTCAACCGACGACGCGTCTCCCGAGTGTTGTTCCAGCGCCTGGCAGGCGCTGTCGACCTGTTGATCGGCTTTGGCACGGACTTTCGCAATCGCGCGGCGATAGGCTTCCAATAGCAGCGAATGCGTTTGGATGAGTGGCGGTTCACGGGTTGCGAGTATCCAGCGCGTGGCTTCCAGCATCGGTTCTGCGGCTGCTTCGATCGGATCGTAGGCTGCGATGGCGGCCACGCAATGCGCATCCAAGAGATCGTCCAGCCCATCCCTCACGCTCGCCAGGGAGGGCGGAGGCCAACCGGCCCGGTTCCGGAGCGCCTGCAGGGTCCGATAGATTTCCATCACATCGATGGAATTGTGTGCGTCGATCAGCCCAAGGAGCAGTTCGCTGGAGGCGCCGCGCCGCACCGCATGACGCGCAATGAAGTTGGCCGCTGAGAGCGGAGCAAACTGGGTCGATGTTTGCAGGATGTCGTCGTCGGAAGCATCGGCGGGCCGCTCAGTGTAAAAGAGATCGACGCGATCGGGTGTGCTGTCGAGAGGATAGGAGAGCTCACTCGCAAGACGTCGAACCGGGTCCAGAACAATTGCCGAGGCCTCCGCCAGATCCTTCTCCGGAGCGATATGCATCTCGCGTGCCCGACCGAGGGCGGAGCGGATTTCCGATGCCGTTGCGCCAGGATCGATTCCGAGGAGGCGGAACGCCCGTGCTGATGGATCAAACCTGGAAGGCGAGGCGTTGTTGGCCGAATTAATTGCCATATCTGGGATACCCGACGTGCTCTCCGCTGACGCAACCTTGTGGAAGGGTTACGATGAGCCGCTGGTCGAGATGATTGATGTATCAGCCACGTCGAAGTCGTTTCTGAGCCGCACGCCTATCTCTTGTACTCGACAACGCCAGAGCTCGCGATTGATACGGGGACCTGCTTCCGGCCGAATCATTAGCATGGCGTTCCATGAGTTTGACCCATAGACCGTAACGACAAATCTGCGAGTAGGGCAACCATCGATGGCGCGCAGCGACTTCATGATGAGGCCTGCGATTTCATCCGCGTTACGAAGCTGTTTGCCGACTGCGTTGGTGAGCTGGGCGTCCGGATCAGCTTGCTTGCTGTGTGGAAGCGAGGGCGGCAGGCTCTGGCTGCCGATTTTGGCTGCGGCCGACGACGCGTCGGGAGCGTCTTGCGGCGGCTGTTCGGAATGAGCTTCGTGCGCAATGCCCTTCGGTATGGCCACGACTTTTTGGGCAAACTCTACCAGGCTCCGATCAATCTCATCGTCGGTGGACATAACGAAATCCCGGATCGAGCCTGAAATCACGAGGTCAAGGCCGGATTCTTGACGTCGATCACCTTGAAGCCCTTGAAAAATACGCTGTGCCGGATTGAATCGGAAAGGTGCTGCGGCGGCGTGGTGTCTTCCTTCCCCGTGAGAACAACCCGCAGCCGCCAGAGCGACAGACCCGCAATCCTGCAAATGTCGACCATGGCCGCGTAGAATGCGCCGTAATTCTTCAGGAAGTGGCGTCTGCGCGCTTCCAGGAGATAGGGTGGCAAACGCTTCGGCTTGCTGTTCACACCGGTAGATTGACCGACAAGGTGCACCACGTGGCTTTCCGGAACGTACCAGCTCGGCCAACCCCGCTTTCTGGCGTTGAAGCAATAATCGATGTCGTCGAAATAAGTGAAATAGCCTTCGTCGAGTAATCCCGTGGCTTCCATCGTCTCGCGCCGGATGATCATGCTGGCGCCGGAAACCCAATCTGTCTCGAATGCATGATCGACCACGGGCGGGGCCACCACCCACCGGCTCAACAGCTTGGTGACCAATCCAAGCTTCAGGCTTCCTTCGAACTCGCCCAGCGGTGTTTGAAAGCGGAACGCCGACCGTTGCGGCGTGCCGTCGGGCTCTTCGAGCCGGCTGCCGGCGATTCCGACTTTCGGATTATTGTCCATGAAGTCGACGAGTGCCTTGAAGGCGTTTGGCCGGACGATCGTATCGGAATTGAGCAGCAGGAAATATTGGGGCTTGTCGGCAGATTCCAGCGCCGGCCGCAGGACCGCATTATTGCCGCCGGTAAAGCCGAGGTTTACGTCGAGCGCTGTG
This sequence comes from Bradyrhizobium jicamae, assembly GCF_001440395.1. Lineage (GTDB taxonomy): Bacteria > Pseudomonadota > Alphaproteobacteria > Rhizobiales > Xanthobacteraceae > Bradyrhizobium > Bradyrhizobium jicamae. The sequence goes on from NZ_LLXZ01000215.1 coordinate 12,426, forward strand.
AGCGTGCACCAGGATGACCAGCCATTGTCCGCGATCGTGCGCTGGACGAGTTCGGCGGAACCATCTCCCGATCCGTTCTCGCAGATCGCGACATGGATGCCGGGGACGCTGGCGATTTCCTTTGCGACCGAATGCAGGCAATCAATCGCAAGCTGGGTGACGCGATAGTTAACAATGACAACGAGCAATTTCACGGGTGCGAGACCAGTTGATACAGACAATCGGCGATCATTAATCTTGCGGACAGGAAAAGAAAAGACGTCTTTCGGGCTCTTATTTAATGCATTGGGATAACGTTAAAGGCGACCGTCGTACCTGCGTCATATCGGCCGCCTTGCCACGGTTTTGCCGGCCTATCGCAAGGCTGGTGGAGACGACGTTGATAGCGGCGAAAGCGTGCTGCGGGACCGCATTTTTTGGCGCAGCCGGTCGATCAGGAGGTAGATCACCGGCGTGGTGTACAGCGTCAGGATCTGGGAGACGAACAGGCCGCCGATAATGGTGATGCCGAGCGGCCGGCGCAGCTCGGTGCCGGGGCCGGTGGCGATGACCAGCGGAATGCCGGCGAACAGCGCCGCCATCGTCGTCATCAGAATGGGGCGGAAGCGGGCGCGGCAGGCCTCGAAGATCGCCTCCGCCGACGACAGGCCGCGGTTGCGCTCGGCATCGAGCGCGAAATCGACCATCATGATACCGTTCTTCTTGACGATGCCGATCAGCAGAATAATGCCGACGAAGGCGATCACGGTGAGCGGCGTATTCGTCACCTGCAGCGCCAGCAGCGCGCCGAGGCCTGCGGACGGCAAGGTCGAGATGATCGTGATCGGATGCGCCAGGCTCTCATAGAGCACGCCGAGCACGATATACATCGCCACCAGCGCGCCGAGGATCAATAGCGGCTGCCGGCCGCTGGTCTTGTTGAAGTCGCCGGCATTGCCATCGAAACTGCCGCGGATGCCTTCCGGCATGTACAATTCGTCGACTGCGCGCTGAATGTTCGAGATCGCGGTCTCGATCGGCACGTTCGAGGCGATATTGAAGGATACCGTTGTCGACGGGATCGACTGGGTATGATTGATCGCCAGCGATGCCAGGCCGCGGTCATAGCGGACAACCGCGGACAGCGGCACCTGTGCATCGTTGGCGCCCGCCACGAAGATGCGGTCGAGGTTGGCAGGGTCGCTCTGGAATTTCGGATCGATCTCCAGCACCACCATGTACTGGTTGCGCTGGGTGTAGACGATCGAGATTTGCCGCTGTGCGAACGCGTTGTTCAAGGCGTCGTCGATGTCCTTGACGCGGACCCCGAGCGTGGCGGCGGCATTGCGGTCGATCATCAGCGTGAGCTGAAGCCCGGCGGCATCGCGATCGCTGGAAATGTCGGTAATGCCCTCGACCGTTTCCATGCGCTTGGCGACGATGGGGGCCCATTTCTTCAGCAGGTCGACGTTAACGCTCGAGACCGTGTACTGGTAGTCGGAGGAACTGCTTTGACGCCCGCCGCCCCGAATATCCTGAGCGGGGAACATGTAGAGTCGTACACCCGGCATCGTTTCCAGCTTCTTGCGCAGGCGGTCGATCACGATCTGCGTACTTTGTCCCGGTCTCTCCTGCGGCGGCTTGAGGCTGATGAAGAACAGTCCCCGGTTTGCGGTCATGCTGCCGAGGATCGAACCGACGCCGGCGACGGCGTTGTCGGCTTCGATGGCATCCTCGAGCTGTTGCTGAAACCGGATCATCGACTGGAACGAGGTGTCAGATGACGCCTGCGACGCACCGACGATGAGACCGCTGTCGTCGAGCGGGAAATAGCCTTTCGGGATCTTGATATAGAGCACTACCGTCAGCGCGATCGTGGCAAAGAATACGAGCAGGGTCAGGAAGGGGAAACCCAGCACGGCCCGAAGGGTCCAGGCGTAGAAGGCGACGAGGCGCGACAGGGTGCCCTCGATCAGGCGGTCGAACCAGGTCGCGCGATCCGACGCGGCTTCCCTGATGTAGTGCGCGCAGATCATCGGTGTGATCGTGAGCGACACCACGGTCGAGACCAGAACCGCAAAGGTCAGCGTCAACGAGAACTCGCGGAGCAGCCGGCCGGCGATCCCATCCATGAAGATCAGTGGGGTAAAGGCTGCGATCAGGGACAGGCTGATCGCGAGCACGGTAAAGCCGATCTGCCTGGCGCCCTCCAATGCCGCCGGATAGGGCGCCATACCGCGTTCGAGGTTGCGATACATGTTCTCGATCATGACGATGGCATCGTCGACCACGAAACCGACCGAGATCGCGAGCGCCATCAGCGACAGATTGTCGATCGAGAAGCCGGCGAGCCACATCCCGGTGCAGGTGCCGGCCAGTGCCAGGGGCACCGAGACGCCGGCTGCAATGGTCGGCGTCAGCCGCCGCAGAAAGGCGAACACCACCATCATCACCAGGAAGATGGCCGCCAGCAGTGTCAACTGCATGTCGAGCACGCTGGCGCGGATCGTATTGGTGCGGTCGACCAGCGTCGAAATCTCGAGGCCGGCGGGCAGCCATCGCTTCAACTCCGGGAGCAAGGCCTTTATGCGGTCGACGGTGTCGATCACGTTGGCGTCGCCCTGCTTGGTGATCTGGATCAGCACCGCCGGCTGCTTGTTGAACGCGGCGCTCGAGCGGTGGTTGCGGACGGAATCCTCGATCTCGGCGACATCGGCAAGGCGGACGAAATTGCCGGCCGCGCTCTTGATGATGATGTCGCGGAACTCGGCCGCGGTGCGCATCTGCTGGTTGGTGGAAATCGTCTCGCTCTGGCGGCCGCCGTCGAAGATGCCGACGGGCCCGAGCGGATTGGCATTGATGATGGCGAGCCGCACGTCGTCGGTCGCGATATCGGCGTTCGACAGCGCCACCGGGTTGAGCGCGATCCGCACCGCCGGCTGGTCGGCGCCGGAGACGGTGACCTCACCGACGCCGGGCACCTGCGAAATGCGCTGCGCGATCACGGTGTCGGCGACGTCGTACATCGCGCTCGCCGTCAGCGTCTTCGAGGTCAGCGCCAGCACGAACATCGGCGTCGCCGCGGGATTGCTCTTGCGAAAGCGCGGCAGCGCCGGCAGGTCGCTCGGCAGATCAATCAGCGAGGCGTTGATCGCGGCTTGCACGTCGCGCGCGGCGCGGTCGATGTTGCGGCCGATCGAGAACTGCAACTGGATGCTGGCGGTGCCGAGCGTACTTGTTGAGGTGATCTGCTCGACACCGGCAATCTGGCCGAGCCTGCGCTCCAGGGGGGCGGCAACGGTTGCCGCCATCGCGGCGGGATCGGCGCCGGGGCGGGTGGCGAACACCCGGATCATCGGGAAGTCGACGTTGGGTACCGCAGAGACGGGAAGGAAGGCGTAGGCAACCATGCCAATCAGAAAGAGCCCGATCGCCAGCAGCGTGGTGCCGACCGGCCGGCGGATAAAAGGCTCGGAAATCGACGCCACGGCTGCTTTCCCGCTCTATTACTCCAAGAGAAGAATGCATCGCCCGGAGAAGCATGCCTCAGCTGTGATCACCTTCGTCTAAACGGGCTTCTGGATTTTGACGATCCCCGAGCAGGTTGAGAATGCCCGATGGATGGTCCCTGGTCGAGTGAAATTTCGCGTCGTGAAAATCGACAGCCGCCGGACTCTCGAGCAGGCCAGCCGCGCGTAGACAGGACGCTATAAGCTGGGGGGCCATCCGGAAAAGGACGGCGCTAAACAGAACACAACACGCTGAAGCTGATCTGGCAGAAGCTGCTATCCGCGCGTCAATGCACATCGATCGGTATGACTGTGGCGAAGGTCATGCAATCAACGTAGAAGCCCCACTGCGGCCTTCGAATGAGCCTCAGGCGACGCGCCGCGCAACACGCTGATTCTTCCGGCGGTAAGAAAAAAGGACTAGGCAAGCGAACCCCAAGGCCATCATCGCCCAAGTCGAGGGTTCAGGTACTCCAGTGACCACAGTGCCGACGGCGCTACCCGCACTCATAAATCGTCCGATTTCACAAACGTTGTCATTGCACTCGAACGAAACCTGATCGGCGGGCAAATCCATGCTGACTACAAGGTGGTTTATTCCATCACTCGTTAGCGGATTTATAAAAGCAAAATTTATATAAGGCAGTCCAAGCGCGCCATCTGCAGCGATAGCGAAAGAATCAGGAGAAAAAAAGTTGTCGTAGGCTGAGTAAGTGTCTGAATCATACGTTGCGCCTGCTAGAGCTCCAAACGTCGTGGTGATACTGAAAGATGTAACCGCTCCTGTCGCTGAATCCGTCGCGAACGTTCCGTTTGCGCTGCCGCCGCCTTCGAACGTCACATCGCTGAGCGTCCAAAAGATTGTGGACGCGAAGCAGGGTAGCGGAAGAAGGGCAGGCAGGAGCAGTCCGATTGCCAATGCTATCGATCTAATCTTCATTTGCGAATCACCTTTAAATAAGCAACCTATGCGTTTCAAATAATGCGAATCTCGTCAACTGGTGCGACGGTTCATCCGGCCAATATTTAAGTTGAAATCAGAGCGCGCGTTGTGATTCGGCAAGTTGCTAGCCAGCGCAAATCGCTAACCGGATAGCTAGTCAATCAATGGTAGAGTATAATACGGCGCAGCCCATCTCATCCACCGCACGCGGCGGGTGAAAGAGCGTATTGCCGCGGAACGTGGGCACTTCATATTCGAAGAGTTCGTTCCGGCGAGGAGATGCGGCGGCAAGCGTTGTGTCATCGCTTGTCAGCATGGCAACGGCGAGCGACCTTGCTGTAACGGTCGTTGCGTATTTCCACGAGATACACCGGTACCACGCTGTGGCTTACGGCGTCGTCGTAGTTGCCGCGCTCGTGATCATTATCGCGGATGTTGATCATTTATTGAGAGCCCATTCGATCGCTGGGAAGCCGCCAATGTGACAGCCGAGACAGGTGAGGTATGGCAAAAGCGCAGAAAAACAAACAAAGAATACAAAACTGGTGGAGTGTTCGTGCATTACATTCCATCGTCCAGCCGATGTGATGATGGGACAGTTAGAAGCGGTTGGTGGCAAGGGCGAGCATGAATAGCGGCTCAAGGGGACGCAACAACAAAGCTCCATTTCACCTGCCCAGGTTGTAGGTTGGGGAACATTGTTAAGGTTGTCAGAAAAAGGGGAAACTGCTGTATTCACAAGCAACCGGTGGTGCCACGGCGGAGGCTCGTAAAATGGGGTCGATCGGCCATGATCGCCGTGACGTTGCTCGCCTCACCGACATGCACGTCAGCGCGAGAACTTGGACGGCCACAGGACGGATTCTATTCTGGGCGATTCCTAGTGGATTTGCGAGTAGATGGCCGCGCCGGCAAAAATCGGGACTGCCCCGGAGCGCGGCCGACAAAGGAAATCGCTTATTCGATAACCCAAACAACGCTTACGATTGTGTTGAGGTTGAAACTAACAGAGTTCTCGCCCGGCAAAAACCGCCAAAGCTATACCGTTGGTCTCTACTACTGGAGGCGAGTGCGGATCCCGAATATCGCGAAGATCAAGGCTCGAAGAACCGGTTTGAATTCGCTAGCAGATGAGGGGCCGCGGTGCTCCATCTTCCACGTACGCAGGAAGGCTCGATTTTAGGGCCGCTTAAGTGCTTGTTTTTTCGTTTAAATGCAGCCCGGCGGTGCCTGCGTAGTTATGCGCGGCGCAATAGTCCAAAGATTTAAATCTACGCGCTTGTCGCGATTCAGCCCGAAAGCGGCGGTACCAAATTGGCACGAGCGGGCACTCGGAGAAGAAGATGCATGATATTATCAGCACGCCCACGGCACTGAACCCAAACGATTTCAGCTCCACTGCAGCCTATGTGACAGCCGTCAAGGCACTTACTGATCCCTCGGCCCATCACGATGATGCGGCGATGGCAATAGAGCATGCAGCGCTCTTTGCCCTGGTACCGCGCGCCGAAGCCACGCATGTGGCTGTCAGGAACGGATCCTGGTTCGATCCAGCAACATGGGAGGACGGAAAAGTTCCTGGTGCTAGCGCCAAGGTACTGATCCCGGAGGCTATCAGCGTAAACTATGATGGTGTCAGCGATGCCTCGTTGTTTACGGTGCGCGTCGACGGAAGGTTGCTTTTTGCTCCCGATCACGACACGCGCATGGTGGTTGATACCCTTGTCGTTGCCAAGACTGGTTTGTTGCGGATAGGCACGAGTGACCATCCCATTCAGGACGGCGTGACAGCCAATATCGTCATCGCGGATAACGGTCCGATCGACCTCAACTGGGATCCCTTGCTGCTCAGCCGTGGGGTCATCTCGCACGGCAGTACCGAAATCCACGGCCAGGAAAAGGCTTCATTCTTGAAGCTCGCGATGGACCCTCTCGCCGGCAGCACGCTGCTTTATTTCGATGAAGACGCCGCGCAGAACGGCTGGCATGTCGGTGACAAAATCGTCGTGACGGGTACGCATATTGCGCCCCAGATGGTGAATGGGGATTGGTTGGACGTCAGCTCGCAGGATGAAGCGCGGACGATCAAGGCGATCTACGGCACGACCATCGTTCTGGACCAGCCGCTCACCTACGATCACGATTCACCCAGAGCGGATCTCAAGGCTTATGTCGCCGACTACACCCGCAACGTTGTGATTGAAACGCAGAATGCGGACGAAGTCCCGGTCTCTCAACGGGGGCATGTCATGTTCATGCACAGCCCGTCCGTTGATGTAGAATATGCCGAATTTTTTGAATTAGGTCGTACTGATAAATCAACGCGCGCGATTGACGCAGCAACAGCCACCGGCGTTACGAGCGACACCAATGTCAAAGGACGATATGCGCTCCATCTGCACGAGACTGGTGTCGACCCCACCAGCCCGGAGACGGTCGTAAAGGGTAATGCTATCTGGGGATCTCCCGGTTGGGGCATCGTGCAGCACGCATCCAGCGCGGACATTGAAAACAACGCCACGTTTAACACATTTGGCGCGGCCTACGTGGCCGAGACGGGCGATGAGACCGGTCTTTGGCACAACAACATCGCGATTCAGGCTCACGGCATCGGCGCCGGAGGAGATAAGAATTTTGACGACGTCGCAGCTTTCGACCTCGCACGGTCAGGGATCGGCTTTTACTTCCAAGGTCGATTGATAAAGACGACCGACAATGTTGCGGCCGGCGTCAATGAGGGATTCGTTTATATGGTCCGGGGAACTCCGGCTACCATTGCGGCTGATAATCTGGATCAGCCTGAAATCCTGCATGGCTTGACGTCGACAGACGTTGCAGCAGCTCCAATACAGAATTTTACCAACAACGAGGTTTTGGCAGCAGCCTATGGATTCATTGTCGTAAAGGCCGACCCAGCCCAGGATCATGATGTCAGATCCGTGGTTGAAGGTTTCAAGGCGTGGGAGACCGACATTGGGATACATTTGGAGTATACCGCCCACTACACTTTTCTTGATACGGATTTGACTGGCCCGGATATCGGTCGCGATTTTGAACCGAAAGGACATGCCGGCATCGAACTGGGAAATAATGCGATTGATATCGTGTTCAACCGCACAACGATCGCTAACTACAGAGACGGAGCTGTTTTGGATAAGGCGCTCGTCGGAGACCCTGCGCGGCTGATATCGACATCGGATTTCAATTACGTTTTCATCGACCTTGAGACGCACGACATTAAAAACAGCGCAATTAGAAACTTCGATCCCACTATCGATAAGTTGCTGAACTCGAGCCAATTGGGATCAATACCTGCCACGCTGCAGATGGACTGGCAGGGTGATATCCCGGTGTGGAGCTTCGATTGGCCCGATGGACGCTCTGTCGTGCTTCAGGGCGTCAAGCATGACAATCTCGGAACGATCAATTATCGCATCGGCAACGAAGTATTCAACATCGGAAGAGACCAGATGGCAGGTCTCCTCACGCACCAGGGGTACTACACGACCGATGACGGTCGGAAGATCGTCGTGCTGGAAGAGTATTTCTCGGATCGGGCAACCGGCGAGATCTTCAAGACAAGCATCCCGATACAGATCGCGGATAACGTTCCTCTCCTTCAGGACCAATGGTTCCTTTTGGATGGAGACGCAAAATGGCTTGGCAAAGTCGACTTGAATGCCGCGGCACCTGTAGCCGCTGCCGATACGGCATCGACCTCGCAAGCGGCAAGCGTGGTGATCGATGTTTTGAAGAATGATACCGATCCGAACGGCCTCGCCATGTCCGTAGATGGCATAACACAGCCGACACATGGCACCGTTACGCAGAATTCCGACGGAACCCTTACCTACACGCCGAATGGCGACTTCGTTGGGACGGAAACCTTCAAGTATTGGGCGACAGACCACAACGCAAAGTTCGACGATGGGATCGTTACAGTCAACGTTCGCTCTGGCAATGTTCTTCCAGGCGAGACGCCACCTGGCGATACTCCTCCAGGCGGAGCCCCCTCCAGCCCGCCTGGCACTATTCCGGAGCATGATCACGATCACCCTCCGACAGATGTCCCTCCTGTGATCGTCATGCCGACTCCGCCGGCAACGCCCTCAAATCCGTCTCCCGTCGTCCACGCCGATCATCCACACAACGACCACAGGCCCGGCGACACCTCTGCTTGGGAACATAGGCCTGACCACACTCACAGCTGGATGGGATGGGGCTATCGCCACGTCCACTTCGAACACCAGCAATACAACCACGGCTTTGGCGAAGCGCATTCGAACGTGGGAAGGGCAATTCTAGCAGCGTCTGCCGATGCTTTGAAGGATCTCGCTTCTTACGCCAGAGCTTACAACCCTTTGTCCGCTCCTTCGGTGATCTACGAAGATTTTGGAGGCGGTCCGGAAGCTGGCTCGCGGCCTGTTGCTACAAATGATCTGCCCGGGTGGAGGCCAAGCTCTCTGATGACGAGCGACATTCTGCCGTCTCAAGCCACTGACACATTGGATATGCATAACGAAGGTGTCTTGGGCGCGAGGGCTCTCCTGGACTTTGACTTCGCAAACAGCCCGTTCATTTTTAGAGACCTCGGCGACGGCGGTGTTGACTCTGTTCATTCAGTTGAACCGGGTGCGCTGCCGAATATGGAGCACCACAACCCGATTTCATCAGGGTTCATTTTTGCTTGAGCTCGGATGCCAAACTTCAGCCCAAGGACTTGGCTCTGATTACAGGATTCCCGAGTTCAGGGGTTGCCGGGGAGGGCAAACATCGGCTCGTTGCGTGTGGGCGTTTTGAAGCCGATGGCAATACGCCGATGCGGCACTACCGGACTCGTCTAGGGCGCGTTTCCGCAACCCGGTGCGACGCTCCCAGCGAGAATCTGCCCGTAAAACGGAGAAGTGAAAGATGGCCGGACGCGATATTGTTCAGGACTAGATAACCTAAACAGTTGCTAACTGCACCCGGACCTTAGTGAACGCACCGTCTGGTCCCGGTTTTAGGTAAACTGAACGTAGTTTCATTCATCGAGTTACCTCACATTGACCGTTTTACGAATAGTTCCATCCCGTCAACCTTTTGGAGACTGCCAGTCACCAGTATAGCCGGAGCGAGGTACAAAGATGATCTCCGGAGCGATCAGTATGTCTATGGTCAAGCGCTTGAGCGCGACAGGTGTTCGCAAACGAATTGCGGGAGCGCGAAAGCGTGATCGGAGAGATGCCGGCTATACGCTGATGGAGCTGCTGGTCGTGATGGGAATTCTCGCCGTTCTGACGGCCGTCGCGACGCCGCAACTGATGGGCTATTTTGGCAAGGCCAAGACACAGTCGGTTCAGCTGCAGATTGAAAATATCGGAACGGCGCTTGAGCTGTATTATATGGAGAACGGTTCATACCCGAGCGCGAGCGTTGGATTGAAGGCGCTAGTTGAAGCCACGCCGGAGGCGCCGCGCTGGAACGGCCCTTATCTGAAGAAGGCTAAGAACCTGCTGGATCCTTGGGGGCGTCCCTACCAGTACAACTACCCGGCGGCGAACGGCGAATATGAGGTTTACTCCCTTGGTCCTACAGGCAAGGCGTCGGTAGCTGCCGAGAGAACTACAGCCTTTCGCGGGAGCTGATCCACGTTGGTAAGCGAGCAACAATAGTGTTTGTGGACGGAATCGACACCTCGAGAAAGTTCTCTATCGATCTTTTAACAACGGACAATTGGACCTGACGATGACATCGAAGATGGACCGCAGAACATTCTTGCAGGGCACGAGCGCTGGTGCGCTGTCGACGTTGTTCCCATTTGCAGCGGAAGCCGCGCCAATAGCGTTGGCTGCGCCAAAACGCGGTGCCGCAACCACGTTGCCATCCGCGTCTGGCTTCAATAAAGGCCGATCGCAGGTGAATCTGAACTTCCTGCAGATCGGCGGAGATTATCCGTTTCTGAACTGCATGAAGAATGCGCAGCGCTGGGAATACCTGGATAACAGCGGTCCTCCTGAACCATCGGAGCTCGACAGTGATGGCTATCCGCTGAAAATTTCGCATAGCGGCGTGTACACCGTGTTTTACGTTCCGCCGCAGACTGCGCGACCTGGCAACTACGTCGTTACTTGGAGCGGCAACGGAACGATCTTCTGCGGCATGCAAAACACTCCCGTGAGCGGCAGTAAGACCAGTACCAACGGAAGTGGTCGATATGTCTTCTCGACGACCGATGATCGGTTTTCGATCGGTATCCTTTCCATTGGGGCGCCCCGCATCACCAACATGCAAGTCTTCCACGTAAGCGATGAAGCTGCCTTGAATGAGGGGCAAGTGTTTGGTTTGAAGTTCAAGCAGAGGCTGGCCGAGGCTAACTTCGGAGTAATTCGTTTCCTGAACTGGCAAGCGGGTAACTCGACCAATGTCACTAGCTGGGCAACCAGGAAGCCGATATCTTATGTCTTCTACGCAGGGGAAGAGTATCGCGGCAGCCTCTATGCTGGCCTAACCACAAAAACGGGCAGTGCCTACTCAGCCAATTTGCCCGGGTTCACACTGGCGGACAAAGCAACAGTTATTGTAAGATTTAACGCCAGCCACAGCGGACCGTGCACGCTCAATGTAAGTGGGACCGGTGATATCAATATTCTGGACGCTTTCTGTCTCCCTCTCTCTGCTGCTGGAAACAGTTTTCCGGTGGGCGGTACATGGCAAAGCATCGCAACGCTGGTCTATGATGCAACGCTTAAGGCTTGGATCAAGCAGGGTGGTGATGTCGCACTTGGAAGCATGGGGCTAGGTAACGGCTGCCCTCCGGAGTTGATGGTAAGGTTGTGCGCGGAGGTAGGTGCCCATCCGTATTTCGTAACTCCAGCATTGGCTATTGATCCGGTCACGGATTACATGCCGAGCTTGGCTGCGTATTGTAAAGCCAACGCTCCCTCGTGGATGATCCCTCGTTTCGAGGGGCCAAATGAACTTTGGAACTTTGTTGGAGGATTCCTGAGCACCGGTTTCGCGAATGCGAAGGCGACGGCATACGGTTGGGGGGCTGACTATCACAATTGGTATGGAAAGGTGATGTCGGTGCTCGGTCAGGCCATCAGCAACGTTTACGGTGGAGATCGGACCAAGTATCAGGTTCTCGCTGGAGTTCAGACTGCAACCGGCATTGCGACCGGGGAGACTATGGCGAGTGATGCTCGACTGGCCTCTACCAAGTATCTGGCGCAGTCTGCGCCTCCGCAAGCTCTGTATTCCAAAACTCCCGCCTCTCAGTGGGTCACGCACGTGTGCTGCGCACAGTATTACACTCCGGCCGACTACGACACGGCACAGGAGCAGGCATATGTAGATGCCTATGCAGCCGCTGAAGGAAATCCGACCCGTCAAATGGAGGTCGCCACAGCTTATGTCAGCACCGTAAACAACGGCAGTGGGCGATACACTCTCCCAAAGTTCGCAATTGCCTACGCCAACTGGAAGGCTTGGGCCTTGAAGTTTGGCATCAAAAATATGTGCGGGTATGAGGGAGGCTATTCGCCTGACTATCAGGCTCGAGGAACCACCAAGGTAGACAAGTTGAGAGGTGCATCGAAGCAAGCTGCGTCACTGTACAATTATACGACTGTCAACTACAACAATTTCGTCGGTCTAAGCGACGCTAACTTCGCTGCTGAGTTTCCTTCCTGCTTCCAGCTTTCGGGTGCTGCGCCATCAAATAATGTTTGGTCCGTACTGGAAGATATTTATCAGCAGACCAACTCGCCCCAGTGGAATGCTATCGTCGCGTTCAATCGTTGACCTCGAACGACTGCGTTTGCTTTGCGTTGTGGCGCAGATTCCCTACATTTCGGATCTGCGCCACCGAATGGGCTTTCGATGAGCTAAGAAATCGAGCGCGGCGAATTTAACTCGGAGCGGACGGTGGCGCTGAAAATCCGTTAGTCGCTGTCGGGCGACACTCACGATTGAGTGCAACGGCTGGGTCGTGCCCGATTTAACGGCCATTCAGGGCAGTTGCGGTGAGGCTCTTCTCGAGGTTCAGGCTAGGCTGCCGTTGATGGCTTGCCGGTTAGATTTCGATCTAATACAGGTAATCCAAACTCGCGCTCTTCATCCATCCGCGGCAAGCCCAAAGATGCAGCAGATGGCAGCCGGTTTGTTCAATTGGCGGCAATCAACGTTGATCCGCTAGGGGCAGACCCAAACGGAGGCAGGACCCTACTGTAAGGTTAACTTTAGTCCCACCGCTCTCACGCACATTTCTTGGACAGATCGCCGCAGCAATATGTTAAGGATTGCAGTGGTCGACGAACTCCGAAGTCTGTGTTTTTGAGATACGAAGAATCTGGGACATGCGTCGCCAACAGGCCAAGGAATATATTGCGACCGTGCAAGCTTAGGGAAGGGGCAGTTGCCTGAGGGGCGATGAAGGGCGCCGCGCCGTAGTTTCAGTGCAATGATTGATTTAATATTCCTCAGGTTGGTTTCGGAGCTTCACGCGCATATGGGTTCTCACCGGGTATCCAATTTGTATGTCCTTGTTTTGGAGGGGGCGGCATCCGGAGATGCGGCGTTTCTGAGGTACGTGGTTAGATCGATCCATCAAGAATGACGTGGTTGCAATAATTCTATGATTGAGCCGGCTGCAGCGACCTGGATTGCCATCATCGTGGTCCTTGCGTGGCCTATGGTTGCCTTTGCCCTTTATTCGACCAAACCACCGGCAGAAGCGACGTTGTGGACCATTCTAGGTGGTCTATTGCTTCTTCCTGCAACGTTCGCCATGAAAATACCAATGATTCCGGCGTTGGACAAAACCAGCGTTCCAAGTCTTTGTGCGTTCGTCGCCTATCTATTTTTTGTCAGCCGGTCATCGAGGACTTCATCGAGATTCGGAAGTGCCGAACTCTTCGCAGGCTTGTATGTCTTGGGTCCAGTTTTGACCTCGGTGTTCAACAACGATGTTATTTTCGTTGGAACCAGGATTTTGCCCGGCGTCGGCTTGTACGACGGTGTTTCCGCACTCTTAAGCCAATTGATAATCCTTATCCCATTCTTCATTGGGCGTCGGCTCCTTCAGCGATCGTCTGACACGGAAGCGATTTTGAAAGTCTTGGCGATTGCCGGGCTCTTGTACTCAATACCCATGCTGATCGAAATCCGTATGAGCCCCCAGCTCTCCAACTGGATCTACGGCTTCTTCCCTTCGACGGGAATGGCAGCGGAGGCCCGCTATGGTGGATTTCGGCCGGTGGTGTTTATGGCGAATGGCTTGGCGGCGGCATTTTTTATGGCCACATCGTTCTTGGCGGCCACCGCTTTGTGGCGTGCAAGAACAGCCGTGACGCCGGTGCCGCCAGCTGCTGTTTCTGGATATCTGGCGATAGTAATTGTTCTTTGCAAGTCAGCCGGCGCGCTAACCTATACCGTGCTTGGAGGGCTGCTGGTTCGCCTTGTGACGCCAAGAGTGCAGCTCCGGATAGGCGCGTTGCTTGTTGGGGTAGGGCTTCTTTATCCAGTTCTTCGCGTGACTGACTTATTCCCGGATCATGCAGTCCTCGAAGTTTCTTCCTTGTTCAGTCAAGAACGGGCTGAATCACTCCGGTTCCGATTTGACCAGGAAAACCACCTGCTGGACCGGGCAATGCAACGGCCGCTGCTGGGATGGGGGCGGTATGGACGCAGTCGGGTTTACGACGACGATTCCGGTACCGATACCAGCTTCACTGATGGCGCCTGGATTATCACGCTCGGTCAATTTGGGCTCTTGGGCTTCCTTGCTCAATTCAGTCTTCTTGCGCTGCCTGTTTTTCGCGCGTTATCGGCATACAAAAATGCCGAGTCTGAAAAAGACAGAATTTATTTGGCGGCTCTCGTTACTATTATTGCGTTGACTTTCGTCGAACAGTTGCCGAACTCCTCGATAAGCTCGTGGAGCTGGCTGCTGGTGGGAGCCCTGCTAGGGCGGACGGAATATCTCAAGGCGAACGCGCGACGCGGACGAAGGTTCAGAGATACAACCGGCGTCGCCGATGCTCGACTGCGGCTGCTTTCCGATGGTCGATAGCAGCATGGATGGTGCGGTCACAATATCACTGAAGCAGCGGGTTCTGAGAGCTGGAATGTGGAGCTTGTCCGGCTTCGCACTATCCTCCGCAATACGTCTCGGAAGCAACTTGCTGATGACGCGGTTACTCGCGCCGGAAATGTTCGGCGTAATGGCCCTTGCGTTTACGATCATCATGGGTCTTTCCATGTTTTCGGACGTCGGGCTTAAGCAGAACGTTGTCTATAGCCGGCGTGGGCACGACTCGATCTTCCTCAACACTGCTTGGGTTCTTCAGGCCTCACGCGGTCTAATGTTGTGGGCGATAGCCTGCTGTCTTTGTTTCGCAATTTTCTTGGCAGTCCGTCTCAACTTTGTATCGTCGAGTAGCGTTTATGCTGCACCAAGCCTTCCGTATGTTCTCGCCGCTCTGTCGTTCTCCGCAGTGATAAGCGGGTTTGAGTCAACGAAATTTCTGGAAGGCAGCCGAAGTGTCCTTCTCGGAAAGATCACAAGCATAGAAATCATATCCCAGATCGCCGGGCTGGTGGCTATGCTCGTCTGGGTCTTGGTCGATCGTTCGGTCTGGGCGCTGGTGGCGGGTGCTCTGACATCTTCCCTGATCAGAACCATACTGAGCCATACTTTGTTGCCTGGGACGCGTAACCGTTGGCAGTGGGACAAGGAAGCTGGCCGTGAGATCGTACATTACGGGAAATGGATCCTGTTGGCCTCCGTTCTCGGATTCCTCGTCAACAGTGGTGACCGCTTGATTCTTGGCGGGCTGGTAGACTCGACCACCCTTGGCTTGTACGCGATCGCATCCCTAATCGTGGGCTCGCTCGAAGGGGTTTTGTCGAAGATCATGAGTGATGTGGCTTTTCCTGCATTCAGCGAGATTGCTCGCGATCGCATTGCCGATTTGAAGAAGAGCTATTACAGAGTTCTCTTTATTCTGGCTTCTGCATCATACTTCGTGTCCGGGGTCTTCATAAGTTCCGGTCAGTCTTTGATCAACCTGTTATACGATCGACGGTACGAGGACGCGGGATGGATGTTGGCGCTCCTCGCGGCCAGCCTAATGGCGATGCCGTTTCGGCTATCGACGCAATCATTTCTGGCATTGGGGCTACCGAAGCTTCAGTCGTATACCGTCATCGTCCGGCTGTGTTCCCTGTTCCTCGTGACTCCGATCGCATTCAATTATGCGGGATTGCAAGGGGCTTTGATTGCAATTGTCTTCAGTCATTTTTCTTACCTTCCAGTGATTATCTTTTACAACGTGAGAAATGGACTTTTTGATTTATCAAAGGAATTGCTGTTGCTGGTCTGGCTGCCAGTTGGCCTAGCGGTCGGAAAGATCTTTTCACTCGTGATGGGGTGGCTCTTGTGAATAGTGAGGCCCTGAAGAAGGGGGTGAGTGCTTCGGCGGCCAGGCGCGAGGTTCAATCCTTGCCCTCTAGCCATCAGTAGTAAGCAACTCGATGTCGTCAGTCGAGCTAGGTGTACCGGAGATCTTAATGAGGATAACTTTCGTTCTGCCGCAGCTCAACCTCTCTGGAGGTAACAAGGTCGTGGCGATTTACTCCCAGGAATTGAGCCGGCTTGGACACACTGTAACGATCATTGTGCCGAGGCGGCCTAGTCCATCTTGGTCGGTCAGGCTAAGGAGCCTGCTCAGAGGGAGCGGACCACCCGCGCTTAGTTCGCATTTTGATGGTCTAGATCTTAGGTACATCTTTATTGATGCCCCTCGTTCCCTCGACGACAGTGAAGTTCCGGAATCGGATGTTATTATCGCCACTTGGTGGGAGACTGCTGAATGGATAAGCAATCTTTCGTCGAGTAAGGGCCGCAAGTTCTACTTCGTACAGCATCATGAAGTCTTTTCCCATTTGGCCCCGCGATCGAAAGACACCTATACTCTTCCACTTCGCAAGATAGTCGTTTCGAAATGGCTGCAAGATGTGATGGCCACAGAATACGGCGATCGGGACGTTTCGCTTGTACCGAATAGTGTCGACAGAGGCCAATTTTTTTCTTCAATGCGTTCTAAGAGCGCTGTACCAACGGTTGGCTTGCTATATTCGACCGTCGCGTTCAAAGGGCTCGACACATCACTTGCAGTAATCAAACAGGTCCAGATCGATATTCCAGGTTTAAAGATCGTCGCGTTTGGTAGCGAGCATCAACAAGACCGTTTACCTCTTCCAAATGACGCAAGTTTCTTCTTTGAACCAAGCCAAGACAGGATTCGTCATATTTATGCTCAATGTGATCTTTGGCTTACCTGCAGCCGGACGGAAGGCTTCAATCTGCCGGCCCTAGAGGCGATGGCATGCGGAACCCCCGTGGTGTCTACCAAGGCTGGCTGGCCCGCAGATGGCGTTCTAGATGGTGTCAATGGAAGGCTGGCCGACGTTGACGACGTAAACGAGATTGCTCGTGCCGTCCGTTGGGTGCTTACCAGAACTGACAAAGAGTGGCTGTCATTGTCTAACGCCGCGCTAGAAACGAAGACAACAGCATCCTGGGCAGAGAGCGCTCTATTATTCGAGAAAGCTCTTTTTTCATGATTGCGCAAAGAAACACGCTGTCTGCGAGGGCTTTGAAGGCTGCCCGCCGCCTTATCAGATACAACGGCTTCACAGAGCGTGCCCAGCAAATTGCTCGCAAAAACCCGTTATTGAAACTCGGTGAGATCGCCCATTCGCTCGATGTAAAAAGTTCGGACATAATCATTGATTGCGGTGCAAACGTTGGAGATATGACGTCTCGTTTCGCGCGAACCGGTGCGTCAGTCTTCGCATTCGAGCCGAATCCGCTTTGCTATTCGATACTTCGAAAACGATTTGCGATGACCCCAAATGTACAGTGCTTCAACGAGGGGGTGATGGATCGGGAATGCGTCTTGTCCCTGTCGTATCCGGAAGCCTCCTCGGAGTGGGATGCGCTGGACGCGACTGTCGCGAGCTCGTTCAACGTCGATGGTACGGTTCAAGCAACAAACGACGTTAGATGCATCTCTCTCAGCGACTTTATCTTCTCCCTGCGGCGACCTGTTAAACTGGTCAAGATGGACATCGAGGGATCCGAGATCCAGGTTCTGAACAGCCTGTTAGACAGTAAGGCCATCGATCTCGTGGAGCTTATGGTGGTCGAAACACACGAAAAGCAGCAGCCCGAGCTGCTCGCCGCCACCAATGCCCTTCGTCAACGGATTAGAGAATCAGGTCTGGGTACAAAAATACGTCTAGACTGGATCTAGACGTGGTGATGCCACTCGATAGAGTAGCACTAGGGATGTCCAAGGCGCTGTGCAGCGTGTGACTTATTTTGTCAGATTTTGGTACGCCGTCACGCTAAGATCTAACCAAGCCTGCAAAGCCGAAAAACCAAATCGCTCCAGCGGCTCCATTGCGCACTTTCCAGATACCACGCTCGGCAGCTTCTCGATAATTGTTCGTACATTGCCGGACTTTGTACATAGGGAAGAATACCCTCGACGAATTGGGCCGGGGATGCTGCGAGCGGGAATAGCAAGCCAGTTGCCCCGTGTTCGATGGCGGAGGACGTTCCGCCAACCTCGTGAGCAATCGGTGGCACAGCGAAGGCTTGAGCTTCAACGAAGACTATTCCGTATGCATCCGCTTGCGTAGGCAAAAGAAGGAAATGTGCCTTCTGGAAAGCATCGCAAATTTGAGCCAGTTCTTCTGGATCGTCCTTTCTCAAAAATCCCTTGAAGTCGACAAAATCGAGTTCGCGGATGTGTTCTGGCGCTCGGCCGATCACGGTAAGGTGTACATCCGCCCCAAACGATTGCAGCGCCCGGCAAACGTCGATGGCCTTTTCTCCGCCCTTGCGGCTCCAGTCGGCAGAAGCAAACAACAACTGGACATCGCGGCTGTCGATGCGCTTGGGGGTGTAGTGCGCTTCGACGACGTCCTTCGTGATATTTGCGCCAAACGGTAGTTCGAAAATCTTCTCGGGCGCGATCCCATAATCGGCCTTTGCCGAGTCGGCCGCCCATTTAGATGGAAGAATGATATAGGTTGCCCGCCTTAGAGTAAGTGCTTCGTGATGATCGCACTGTCTGAACAGCCAACGCGGCAACGACTTCATCTCGGGATAAAGTTTTGCCGCCGCCGCAAACGTCGCATCAGAAATGTAGACGATAGGCCGTCGCGTTATCAAGAATGGTACGTAGTTTGATGCAGCAACCGCAACAATTGGTCCGCTCGGCAGAAAGGCCAATCTTGCGCTGGTGAATAATCCCGCGAGAAAGGCGTAGAGCGTCGTTAGCTGACAGTCGAAAGTTACTCCCAAAAAGAAGAGCGCTCGATTGATTTGCTTGGCCATTGTCGATAGCCATGCCCCGTCCAGTGCGACCACCGGCATTGTCGCACCGCCTCTGGCTTCCAACGACCTGAGAAGTGAATTTAGGGTGCCGGACCAGTTTAGGATGTTTGTCGCTTTGTGAGCGCTAAGAAACACAATGCAATTCTGATTGCTCGTCTTCATGATCTGACGCGACCTTCAATTGTGGGCGCTCGCGAATGTGGTCTGCGCCAAGAGAGAAAAATCAGGGGCAAACCTATACTAGATTTTCAACCGAGATTAGAATCTCGAAATCTTGGAAAACGCTCATTGGTTCTCCCCTACGGAGAGGTAGCTGTATCGCCCGATGCCTAACGGCGCCGTCCGTCGCGACGACGCTTCGTGCCGCTTCACTCGCTGCCGGCGGGCACGGTCACGGGCGTTGACCGCGTTAAACATGAATGCACCATGGGCATCGTGCATTGCGCTCCAAGGCGCAGTGCTCATTTGACCAGGCTAAAACCACCGGAAATGCCCAGCAATACAAGGCCATAGGCAATCAAGGCCAACGTTGTACCGAATTGAGGCGAATAGAATTTGTCGCGGTTTGCCATCACAGTCCTGTCGATCATCACATAAGCAAAGGCTCCAGCCGCGACGCCTACCGCATATGACAGAAGGCCCGTCGCGGGCTGCGTCAACCAGTCGATTCGCTTGGCTATGCCGTGCACAACAAATCCGCCTATCCAATGATTGAGGTACATCGGATAGGAAATCGCTCCGGCAAGCATGCCGATGGAATGGCGGCTTCCTGGTCGGGCGCAAAGAAGGACTGTACTGATAGCAAAAAACGGTGCACCGCGCGCGTAGGAGAGGGTAGCCAGCACCAGCAGCGACAAAATGCAACTGCCGACCAGGATTGCGACGATTGATGTCCGAAGATGGAAATTGCCATACAGCCGTTGGGTCGTCGCCGCAAGGACGCCGAGGCTGATGGATGCGAAATCGACCAGGTGAAAGAACCAGAGGAACGATGAAACCAGGATCCAGAGAAACGGATTGCGTCCGAATTTCATCGCCACGACAATTGCGGGGGCGAGGAGATAGAATTGTTCCTCTACGGAGATGCTCCAGAAAGCGTTTCCTGTTCCCTTGAGCGGCATCTGCGGAAGTGCCGTTGCCGCGTCAGGTCTTAGGGAGAACCAATTGTGTGTGAAAGTTACATCATAGAAGAAAAACTCGAGCCATCGCGCGGTCACGGGCTCTCGCGCCGCGCTCAGCGCATAAAGTACGGCTACTGCAAAGAAGTACGGTACCCAAATGCGCGTCGCGCGATTGAAGAAAAATCGGGGGAGTTGGGAGAGATGAGAATCAAGTAAAATGCCTCCGATCAGCCAGCCACTTAATGCGAAGAAGACCTGAACAGCCAGATTTCCGACAATCTCGCTCTGCGCTATCAGTTCAGCGTGCCCTAAGGCAACAATCGATGCGAGTACAAAGCGCAGCCAATCGAAAAGCGGATAGCCGCCGATTTCGGCAGCTTGGCTCCTTTCAGAGTCTATTCGATCGGCGGATGTGGAAACACTCGACAAGCGATTTTCCTATCTTGGATACTATGACTGTTCCCACGCCCGCATCAGGGTCAATCGCGGCTCGGGGACGGCTGCGCAGTAGCGCGGATGCCATCGTTCGACATCGAGACCTTCTTTCCGAACTGCTTGGCTAGTTGGGCGCTCGGCCGTTCGATGAAGAGCCAGAACAACGATGCAGCGCAGAGGCAGGCGACCAGAGACACGACCCACCATAGCGCTTCAGTGTAGATGGTCCGCCCCGATATCAGATAGCCAGCTCGAAACGTAGCTCCGGTAACCGGATTGTGGATGAGATACAGCGAATAGGAAATGGTTCCGAGAAATTGCAGCCATCGCCAATTTAGCCACAAGGCCAATTGCCCACCAACTGCAACGAATAAGAGGCTGATGGCGGTGACGCAGCAGACCAGAGAAAAATTGCTGGAGGAATGGATGGCTGCTGCGGCGATGATCGTCACGTATGCCAAGAACCAGGGTCGTGCGGTTGCATTCCGCCATGCGACATTGGCGCCAACTCCAAGGAGAAAGGCGTACCAGAATTCCACGAAGACGCCGGGGGCTGCGGGTCCGAAGCCAAGGCACCAAGGCAGGCTGGCCAGAAACGCGCAGACCATGACGGCTCTCGACCTGGTCAAAAGCAGCAGGGCATAAACGGAATAGAATTGAATTTCGAGGCATAGGGTCCAGAACACCGCGTTGATTTGTTTGAACCCAAGAAGCCCCTGAAGATAGAACAAATGACTCGCGATCTGGGAGGCCGAATACTCTTCCGCCGGGCGATTTGTCACGATCTTGGACGCCATTACAGAAAACAGAATTGCAACAGCAATCGCTGCCCAGTAGGGAGGATCAAGCCTTATCGATCGCTTCAGCATGAACCGCAGGGCACCTGCGAATGAAAACTGTTCGGCGCGGAGCGAATGAGAGATCACAAAACCGCTCAATACAAAGAAGATGGCTACGCCGAGATCGCCATGGGTCAGAAGTGCCTGGAGAGAAGAGGGTATTGTTTCGAACAATTCAGTAATGTGTCGGCCTTCAACCGCGTGGAACAGGACCACCGCCGACGCCGCGACACCCCGCAAGGCATCTACAAATGTGAAGCGAATTCGTTCCATGATAACCGGTACTAATCTCGATAAAATCTATCTATGACAATCTGCTCTCAACGTTGCATTTCGGCGCCTCGATCAAGTGCTAGAAGCGAGGGCTGACTATCTCCGTCCAGATGCGTTTCCAGAATTCATGTGATCTCGCGAAAGACATCCGCGTAGCCGGAAAGCGGCTGCTGACCGGTCAAAGTTTCAAGAAGACGATCCAGGGCCGCAGGATAGGATTGGGATCGATCCAGAAACTGCAAAGCCAACGTTGGGCACTCAGCGCGCAGTCGCTGGTATAGCGCCTGATCCTCGATTAGCGACAAAATTGCGTTGATGTAGCTTTCGACGTTGTCCGTCTGTGCATGAACGGTCGCTGATCCTATCACATCAAATGCGTTCGCAACTTCGCTGGTAATAACAGGGATTCCCGACAGGACGGCTTCGGCGCAGACTTGTGGCATACCCTCGGTGAAATTGCTTCGGGTCGGAACGATGACAGCGTTACAGCGCGCATAAACGCCAAGCAATGCGTCGCGTTCGAGGCGGCCATGAACGATGACTTCATCCTCCATTCGGTGCTCCCGAACGATCGATTTCAACTCGGAGA
The DNA here is from genome assembly GCF_001440395.1 of Bradyrhizobium jicamae. GTDB lineage: Bacteria > Pseudomonadota > Alphaproteobacteria > Rhizobiales > Xanthobacteraceae > Bradyrhizobium > Bradyrhizobium jicamae. The sequence continues at coordinate 34,506 of NZ_LLXZ01000215.1, forward strand.
GGGCGGGGCCGTCTCCGCACACCTCAAAGATAACTCTGGCGGATGCACGTTTTCGGAGGCCCCTAGCCATAAGTGGAATGTCCAGAACCCCCTTGTTGGACTCGGCCCTTCCAACAAAGACGATGCGGAATACACCGGGCGTATGAAGTGGGGCAGTGCGAAAGCCCGCAAGCTTGAATTGGCATCGATACTGAGAGAAGGGTACTTTGCCTCGAGATTCCGAGATGATCTGGCGCTCGCACTCGGGTGAAACGCCAATTGCGCCAGCGCACACGTGTGTGAAGAACAGGGAGTTGAGAGATCGAATGGCGCGGTGGAGCCTCCCTCGAGGAGGGAAGCCGCGCGGCCAGAGCACATTGTGCAGATTGACGATGACCGGAATGCCCAGGATCCGGAAGAAAGCTAGAACAAAATAGTGAGTAGTGCCCGAGTCAATCACCGCGACGGTCGCTCCAAACCGACGTGCGCGAATAGCCAGTTGGAGCCCGTAGAGGATAAGCGATAAATGAAAGCGAGCGCCGCTGCGACCGGCAAGAGGCTTTGAGCAGTTCTCGATGTTGACCGGGCCGTCTCCTAGCTCGTCGATCCGGCTGTTTGAGGAGACGGCGAACGTCCGGATAGATCGAAGCCGGCAGTAGGCAAGAAGCTGTTCCGAGAACGCGATGCTGGTTTCATTGATGGACTTGCCGGCCAGCTGGGACCGACGGGCACCGACAATATCACCGGGACCAAGCGCTACAAATAGTCTGAGCTCATTGCTCATGCGATCGCCTGTCGCCAAGGCTCGAGCGCGATGCCTATCCCCTCATCGATCATACGCTGCCGATCGGACGCCGGCGTCCACTTAAGGTCAGCGTGGGTGCGGTCACAGTTGAAAATGGCCTTTTGGGTTCGGGATTCCCAGTCCGAGTAGCTTGGCATACGGCTGCGGTCCGGATGCCGTACCGCCATCTTGACTACCCATTTGGCCAGATCGGACAGATAGAAATTCGCGATCCGGGTGGGCGTGACCCGCAATGGATATCCGGCCAGCCTCTGAAGCTCGCTGAGATACTCCTTGGCAGTCAACAATGGGGCATCAATGAGGTTGAACGAATGGCCTTCGATCTGCGGTACCTCGATCGCATTTACGAGTCCCGCAGCGACGTCAGCGACCAGAACGAGTGGGAGCTTATTGTCGCCATCTCCCCATACTTCGCATATATCTTCCGTGAAGCGCCCGACGCCCCAATGAAACGGATTGCCGCCGTGACCGATGACGATTCCCGGCCGCACAATAACGAGCGGCAGTCCTTGCTCCCGATGCATAGCTGTAAGGATGTTCTCAGCCGCAGCTTTGGCGCGAGCGTAATAGTTTCTGCGTAAGATATTCGGATCGAGCGGGGTATTTTCCGTGATTGTGCCTGCCTTGGCGCCGGCATAATAAGAATCGATCGTCCCAGTGTAGACAAGCCGTTTTACTTTGGCGGCGAGGCACACTTCACCCACCAGCTTGGTCGGCTCGATGTCGTTCAATCGGTACTCATCCCAAGTTTTACATTGGGCGTGGGCCAGGTGATAAACGTATTCTATCCCCGACATCGCTGCATCAAGGTCAGCTTTGTTCCGAATGTCGCCGCGAATGATCTCCAAGCGATCGGTCTGAAATTCATCGGGAGAGAGTCCTGTCCCACGGACCATCGCACGGACACAATAACCCGCTGAAAGCAGATGCTTCACTAACTCCTTTCCAATGAATCCCGCCGCGCCCAGGACGAGAACTCGTGGAGTGCAGGCGAGGGGAGCAACGGCCGGCGCCGTCTGCGCAGGTTTCGCAACGAGGTTTGCATGAGCAATGATTTCGGCGCAGGTCTGAATGACCGTGCGGCCGCGGTCGCCAGCAATGCGGCCATCAAGAGGTCGCCCGGTCTTGATGGATGAGTAGAAGCACGCTGCACTGGCAGAAATCGAGTTTTGGTATGGAGTGCCGGCCTTCGAGATCTTGAGTTTTCCGAATACATATCTCGAGAGGACACTCCGGGCCTGCTCGCGCATTTGGCGCGCGATGCCACGACTGCGGCGGTAGCGATCGAGGTCCATGTTAAGCGGAGTGCGCTGGTCGACGACGCAGGTGTTGGCGTCGAAGTCGACTGTCGCGGATCCCAACAGCCCCCTCACGTAGATGGTTCTTTGTGGGAAGCCGGGCCCGAAGTTCATCGTCATGTCGACGGCCGTCCTGCCAACGTCGGCCCGGACGCGCCACCGCCGATAAACCGGTTGGCCGGCAGGCAGCGTCATTTGTCGATCAGCCAGAACGGATACGATTTTCGGCGTTCCGACAATATCGAGCAGAGCGGAGATCAGATGCGGGCCAGTTTCAAGGACGACATTTTCCGGAGAACGCAGCATCCAGGAATTGAATGGGCCCAAACGAATCTGAGCCAATTCGTATAGGTGATTGAACGTGACTTGATCAATGGGGCCAAGGACATTTGAAATTACGACGTTGCGCAATTGCTCAAATGCATCCGTGAAAAGAAAATTGTGGCTTACACCGAGATAAACTTCATTTTGCAGGGCAAGCTGCACCAGTTCATCTGATTCCGCAACTGAAGTGCACATCGGCTTTTCAAGGAAAACATGAACGCCCTTGAGCAGGGCTTTCTTTGCAAGGCCATGGTGGAGATCCGGTGGGGCCAACAGATGGATGCAGTCAATTCGAGCGTTTTCCAGCATTTCGTCAAGAGAGGAGAACGCGAGTGGAACATTCCAGGCTGCAGCAAAGGTCTGCGCTCGTTTCAGATCAGCATCGCAGACCGCCCCCAATTCGATGCCGGGAATGTTTCGAACTGCCTTGGCATGGAATTCGGCGATGTAGCCGGTACCAACGAGAGCGGTTCGAAGCCTGCTTGGTCGGGACTGCTTTCTAGTAAAATTTTCACTCATCAAACTGGTACTCTGCGACGTATCTGTATCTCAGTGGTGGAGGGGCGATCTCGCCAGCCTTAAGCTGGGTGGGCCTATTTATGCTCAATGAGTTGGGGACGTTGCCTTAGTATCCGGTCACGTAGGAAAGCGAGTTGACCAAGCCCTTCGGGAAACCGAGCGAGTAACTGGAAGGTCGCAAGCCTAACGCGATCTCTGGCGGATCCCGAGCCATTTGCAATAAGACGTAGCAGCTGCAGCGGATAGATCAAAAATGCATTCCATCCAAGAGGATGGAGAACGAATCCGGCGCTAGTGCAAAGGAGGGGCAGCAAGAGTCCCCAAATCCAGGCGCGGCGTGACTCCCAGACAAAATGACGATCGGGCGTCGATCCATGTAGATGGGCGCCCTGCGCAAACGCGTATCCAGCGCGAAATGCCCTCCGCCACCATTGTCGAAAGTGTAGCATTGCCGCATCGTGATAGGCCATCGCGTCCGGAAGTCTCCAGATATGCCAATCGGCGGCTCGGAGGCGAACGCACAATTCGTCCTCCTCGGCCGCGATGACGTCTTCGCGATATCCGCCAACGTTCGTGAGTGCGAGCACTCGCATCATCACGTTGCCGGCACATGAGCGAACTTTGCCAACGGGTCGATCCCACTCTTTGTCGCAGAGCCAGTTGTAGACTGATCGGTCGGGATAGCGTTCACGCAGCCGGCCACATACCGCAGCAACGTCGGAACTGCTTTCAAGAAACGCGAGAGCGGACTTCGTCCACTCTTCGAGCAATTGACAGTCTCCATCAACAAACTGCACGTAGATGAGATCGGGGTGGGTCCGCAACAGTTGCGCGAAACCTGCATTTCGGGCGCGTGCGGCTGTAAATGGTACGCTGAGATCGAGTTCGACGACATCAATATGTCGCTGGCGCGCGGCTGTTACGGATGCGTCGGTCGATCCTGAATCCACATAGACGACTGGGACCTTTGGCAGCGAATTAAAGCACGCAACAAGTCGCAGGCCTTCGTTGCGGCCGATTACAACTACGCCCAAGTGTGGGAACGCCGACGCGTGCTGCGTGTTTCCGTCGATCGTGCCGGCTTGGTCCATTTGCAAACAGGATCTGTCAAATAAGTTTGGAGGAGGTGGAACGAGATGGCTTTCACGCACAACGAGCCGCGTTCCGTTTGATGAGAAGCGTGGCGCGATATAACCAGCTTCACGAAACGTGATCGCTGCGCCTCTTATCACGACGGTGCGATCCCGTTTGTTTAATCGATTTCTTTGGTGAATTCACGCCCGATATCCGGCGGCTGTAGTTCCAGCCTCCACATTGGTTAAAACGACGGCATTCGCGCCTATTTTGGCATGAGAGCCAATTTTAACCGGTCCCAATATCTTGGCACCGGCTCCAATATCGACGTGACCGCCGATTTCGGGGACGCCCAGCGCATTTCGGCTACCCAGCGTCACCTGATGAAAGATCAAGCAATTCACACCAATCTTGGCTTCTGGATGAATGACGATCCCGTTGGGGTGGGGGATCAGCAGCCCGCCGCCGATCTGGCAGGAGAGCGGTATCTCGGCCCCCGTCACCACGCTCCAGAAGCGGTGGCGCAGCGCGATGAACTTGCAGCACAGCGTACCGAAAAGGCCGCCATGGGCCCGCCAGAACTGGTAGCGCCGGACCGCCAACAATAGTTTGCGGCCAGGGTCCCAGAACTGCCGCGGGCGCTCCCGCGTCCAGTCGGGAACATCGGCGCTGATTTGTTCCGTAGCCTGATCCACCTGGTGGGCACCTGTCCTGAATTAAACTGCAAATAGCGGACGGCTCGCATCATTGGAAGTGCCGGTTGTCAAGCGCGCGAATAATATCGATCGGGCCCTCACCCCGCCTAGCCCGCGATTGCCCCGGAACTTAAGCCGTCCACAGGCTTGAATTTGCCATTCATTCAGGGGCGCGCTATTAATCACATACATTAAATCGATTTCACTCAGCAAGATTTTTGTAGTAGATCACTGACTATTCGTTAATCATATGATGGCCCACCCGCGGTGCGCCGGGCGAGGATTTAAAGTTCGTGGAGCTTTTATGTTAAAGACGTTGCGCGCTCCTGGGGCCTCGTCCGACCTTGCCGAGCGAGTTGCGGATCCGCGATCGGCATGCGCCTCTCCGGACGACCTTTCTCGTAATATATTTGGCCTTCTTGGCATTCCGGTGGATGCGCTCGATTTTCCCTCGCTCCTGCGTTCGATGGATCTTGCAACGCGCGCCGGTTCGCCATTTCTGATTTCGACACCCAACGTCAATTTTCTCGTCAAGAGCCAGAACAACCGCACGTTCCGCGAATCCATATTGCTGAGCGATCTGTGCCTCGCGGACGGCATGCCGCTGATCTGGATCGCCAAGCTGTTGCGCATCCCGATCCATGAACGTATTGCCGGCAGCGATCTGTTCGGCCGGCTCAAATCCGCCAATGCGACAGGCCGCCGTCTGCGGGTCTTCCTGCTGGGCGGCGCCGAGGGGCTGGCGGCCACGGTCGGCGCCAAGTTGAACGCCAAGAAGGGCGGCCTGGAATGCGTCGGCGTGCTCAACCCCGGTTTCGGTACCATCGAGGAGATGAGCTCGCCGAAAATAGTTGACGAAATAAATGCCAGCAACGCCGATTTAATTGCGGTGTTTTTCGGTGCCGAAAAGGCCCAGGTCTGGCTGCTGCACAACCATTGGCGGCTCCGGGCGCCGGTCCGCGCCCAGTTTGGGGCCACCATTGCCTTCGAGGCCGGGTCCGTCCGGCGAGCGCCGCCGATGCTTCGCAGCACCGGGTTCGAGTGGCTGTGGCGCATCAAGGAGGAACCGTATCTCTGGCGACGTTACTGGAACGATGGAAGGGCATTGCTAGCGATGCTGGTCACCTGCGTCCTGCCCCTGATGCTGAGCGAGCGGCGGATGCGAAACTTGAACAAGCTGTCGATCGCACGCAGCGATGATCACGGTTCCATGACCCTTGCCCTGTCGGGGGCCGCGGTGGCCGCTTACGTCGACGGCGCGATCGAACAGCTCCGCGACGCGCTCGACAGCGGCAAACGCGTGATCGTCGACCTGTCGAATACGCAGTACATCGACGCAAGGTTCTTCGGGTTGTTCCTGATGGTCCGAAAGCAATTGGCCAGCCGGGGACAGAAACTGCTGTTTACGGGCGCGTCTGCCGACCTGCGACGAATATTCCGCCTGAACAGATTCGAATTCCTCCTGTCACAGGAAGTGTGATAGCGGAGGAGCCAGACGATTACCCCGGCCGCGTATTCGGCCGGTCTGACAAACCGCATCCAGGGCTAAAGATGAAGCAACCAGTTGGTCAGACCTTTCGCATTCGCAGCGCCCTTGCGCTCCTGCTCGGGACGTTTGTCGCGGGGTGCGGATCGCCCGAGGAACGCGCGCAAAGCTACTATGAGAGCGGAATGGCTTTCATCGAAAAGAAGGACGACCTCGAGGCGCGGAAAGAACTCCTGAAAGCCATCAAGTACAAGAGCGACAAGGTCGAGGTCTGGAGGGCGCTCGCAGGCGTCGACGAACGGACGAAGTCGACTTCTCTCTTTCTAGATCTGCGCCGTATCGTCGAACTTGATCCGAACGATCTGAATGCGAGATTGAGGCTCGCTCGGATCATGGTCGGCGGCGGAGCTGCCGAAGCTGCGCTTCGCGTTGTCGATGCCGCCAACGAGGGCGACAAGCCGAGTGCAGAGCTCCATGCTCTCAGGGCGATCATTCTAATGCGAACAAACGACAACGCCGGCGCGATCCGCGAAGCCCAGCGCGCCTATGAGATCGATCCGAAGAACGTCGATGCGATCTCGTTGCTGGCGTCGAAGAAGGCCGCGGAGCGCGACCTGGATGGAGCGCTGAGGCTTGTGGATTCAGTTCCCGAGAGCTCCAAGGACGAAACGCGGATCACGCTGCAGAAGATCGACATCTATGCGCGAAAGAAGGATCTCCCGAAGGCGGAAGAGTTGCTGCGCAAACTGATCGCACAGAATCCCAAAGAGGCTGCCTACCAGGCTCAGCTTCTGCAGTTTCTCATTGCGCAACGAAAATTCGTCGAGGCCGAGAAGGAATTTCGGGCAAGGGCTGAAGCCAACCCAACCGACAGCAAGATCGGGCTCGACCTTGTCCGCTTCCTTGCCGGCACCAAGGGGGCGGATGCCGCCCGAGCGGAACTGGAATCGCGGATCAAGGCGGGCGGCGATGATTTCGATTACCAGATCGCATTGGCCGAGCTGAACAATGGCCAGAACCGGACTGCCGATGCCGTGCAGGCGTTGCAGAAGCTGGCAGACACGGTTGCCGCCCCTGACAAGAAGCTCGCAGCCCAGGTCAAGCTTGCGGAGATCTATGTTTCCAAAGGGGACAAGGCGGCAGCCGAGCCCTTGATTGCTGAGATCCTCGCAAAGGATCGCCGCAACGGTGGCGCGCTGCGGCTGCGGGCAGCCATGAGCATCGACAAGGGCCAGTTCGACAGCGCGATTTCCGATTTGCGCGAAGCGCTCAACGATCAGCCGAAGTCGGTTGAACTGTTGTCGTTGATGGCGGTGGCGTATGAACGAAGCGGGAAGGGTGAGTTGGCTGATCGTCAATACGCCGATGCGCTGAAATCATCCAACCTAAATCCAGACGTCGTCCTCCGCTACGTCGCATTCCTGCAGCGCAAGGGCGATGCGGCTCGCGCCGAAGAGATCTTGATGGAGGCCGCCAATCGCAATTCCGGCAACCTCCAGATCTGGTCGTCGCTCGCACAAGTCAGATTGAGCCGGCAGAACTGGTCGGGAGCTTTGGCGATTGCGGATGCGCTCGCACGCGTCGATGAGAGCCGGGTGGCTGCCGAGCAGATCCGCGCCGCGGCGTTCGCCGGCCAGAACAAGATTGAGGAAAGCATCGCAGCGCTTGAGGCTGCGCACAAAGCGGCGCCGGACGCGCCGCAACCCGCGCTTGCGCTTGCCTCAGCCTATGTGAAGCAGGGCAAGCCAGAGAAGGCTTCGGCCCTGCTGCAGACGACAAGCAACAAGTTTCCGGCCAACGCACAGCTTCTGGTGTTTCTGGGCCAAGCCAAGCTGGCGGAAAAAAAGAACGACGAGGCGCTGCAGAACTTCAAGAAGGCGATCGCGCAGCAGCCGAAAGAGCCCGCGGGATACACCGCCTTGAGCGAACTCTATATTCAAGGCAAGGACTACGACGCCGCTGACAAGGTGCTGCAGGCCGGGCTTGCAGAGTTGCCTGGCAACATGGCTTTCCGTCTCACTCTGGCAGCATTGCAGATCCAGCGGGGGAACAGCGACGCCGCAATAGCTCAGTACGAAGCAATTGTGCAGGAGCAGCCGAATTCCGTGGTCGCGATCAACAATCTCGCCAGCCTGCTGTTGGACAACCGGAGCGACAAGCCCAGCCTCGATCGCGCGTACGAGCTGTCGGAAAAACTGAAGAGTTCCAACGTCCCGCAGTTCTTGGATACGTGGGGATGGGCCCAATACAAGCGTGGCGATCTAAAGGGAGCAATTGCCACGCTCGAGGCGGCTGCCACTACGAACGTCGCAGCCGTCCACTATCATCTCGGCATGAGTTACGCAGCCGCGGGGCAGGCTGAAAAGGCGGCCGAAAAGTTCAAGACGGCGTTTTCGCTGGAGCCGGACGGAACTCCGCTTAAGGACAGCATCCGTTCTGCGATGAAGTGAAAGCTGACTAGTTGCCGGACGGCAGCACAGTCCAGTTGTGCGACACAACGAACATCAGGCTGTGCGAATCCGCGGGGCCGGTGCCTGAAACCGTCGGTGTGCCAGTGATCGGATCGAAAATGGCGGTACCCGTGCTGGCGAACCGATGCAGATACCGATAAGTGAGTGACGTTGCCCATTCGCGGGTCGGATTGTAGCTGTAGGTCGCCGACGCCGAAGCAAAATCTGTCGTCGTGCTCGAGATCTGCCGGTTTCCGCTCGCTGAGAACGACAGGGTGGATCGCGCATTGATGCTGTGCGTCAGCGATGCCGTGATCGAGTCCCGCTTGAAAAGCGAGCCGACAACGCTTGGTCCAACCGACTGGCTGGCGATGACCGCCAAAGTCGTGCTCTTCAGCATTCGATAGGTGAGGACAGCGTCGCCGATCCAGTCGGATACCGAACTCGATACGGGTGTGGCGGACGTCGTGCCGCCGAATGCCGTGCTCGAAACCCCTCGATCGGTCACCAGATAGGCCGCGCCGACATTGGCGCGAAAGGAAAGCACCGCCGACAAAGTGGCGTCGAACCCGATCTGCTCACGAAAAATCTGGACCTGGGTGTTGAACGCGTTGCCGTATTCGAGCAGTTCGTATTCGGAGGACAGGTTGATCGCTGTGACCGAGCTCAGCGATCGGCGCCAATTGCCGCGCGCAAGTGTGTCCGTAAACGGCGTGCCGCCGCTCGATGGCTCATAGCTCGTGCGAGTGGATGTGGCGAACAGGGATACCGTGTCGATAGCGGTGATCGAACGATCGATTCCGCCGCTCGCCGTAAGCTGATCGAGGAAGCCTGAAGCCGGCGTGGAAACGCCGAGATCATTCAGGATTGCAAGAGCAGTACTCTGTTGTCTCCAGCTTGCTTCAACATATTCCTTGTCGAAGTTCGTTTTTTCCCGAACCTCGTAGCGCGCCCTGAATCCATAGTCGAGGAACTCCGTCGCCGATCCGACAACGCCAGGACCCCAATACTTCTTGTAGGTGCCGTCGCCGAAGAGATTGAACTTAGTCGTCGGAGTGCGCGCCTCCGCATCGGCGGTAAGCGTTGTGTACGAGCCGACCGATCCCGCGGGCGAGTTGCGCAGGAATTGATTGCTATTCAGTTCGACCGTTTCGGTCTCGCTGGCCCTGATCGACCAGTCGAACGCAAATGCCACGGACGGCGCCATGCCAAAGCATACCGAGACTGCTATGGCAGCTCTCTTCACGTTGCTTCTCGCCCCCGCCGAACGTCAGATCACTCAAACAAGCGTCGTTCCGGAACCATGATGACGTCGCCGGCCCGCAAGGTGATATTGCCTTCCAGATCGTCACCAGCTTCGTAAGCTCTATAGTTAAACATGAAAATTGTTTCGTCGCCGCCGGGGCCCTTGCGTCTCACCTGGATGCGATTCTTTGCGGCAAACGGCCCGATGCCACCGGCTAGTGCAATGGCCTGCATCAGGGTGGTCTTCTGCCTGACGACATAAGAGCCCGGCTTGATGATCTCGCCAGTGATGAAAACTTTCGGCTTGAGGTCGTCCTCGGGGATCTCCTTGGGCGCGGCTATGACGGCGACCGTGACGTCGAGATTGTCGTCCTTGTAGTTGTTCTTCAGCTTGTTCTTGAGAACGTTTTCGAGCGCCAATGGCGTCAGCCCGCGTGCCCGGATATGGCCGGCGAGGGGAAATGCGATTTCACCGGAGGGGTCGACAACGACCGTCCGGTCGAGCTTCGGGTCCTGCAAGACCGTAATGCTCAGGCTGTCGCCAGATTTCAGGGTCTGCGCATTTGCCACCGGGGTCAGAAAGGCAACAAAAAGCAGTGCCAGCAGGATTCGCATGTTATTCCCCCTAACCATCGGCAAAAAAGCCCGTAGACAAAGACATTTAGGCCGTCGTGAAGGGATTGTTCCCGAGCACGCGGCCATTATTTAGCCACGGCGGAAATTAATGCGATACAAGGACTTAGGGAACCCGCGAGAACTTTTTTACCGGAAAAATGCTATACTGTTGCTTGTCTGCAATAACGTCCCGCACAATGTGGTCCGAAATAACTCGCTGGTCATTGGCAAAGCCATAAACCAGCGCCGTGTCGCACAAAACGTTGATCATCCGGGGGATGCCGCCGCTCGCGGAGGCGATCAGTGAACAAGCCTCCTGGGTGAACAGCGGGCGGCGGGCGCCCACCGCCTGGAGCCGGAATGCGATATAATTGGCGACCTCCCGGTCATCGAGCGGGCGCAGATGGAAATCGGAAGAAATCCGCTGTGCGAACTGATGCAGCTCCGGCGCGAGCAGCAGGTCGCGCAGCTGAGGCTGGCCGACCAGAATCAGCTGCAAAATCTGGAATTTGTCCGCGTTGATATTGGAAATCATGCGCAAATGTTCGAGCGCTTCCGGCTCGAGGTTCTGCGCTTCGTCGATAATCAATATGGTCCGTCTGCCGTTGGCGAATTGGCCATACAGAAAATCTTGTAACTTCTTGAAAAGATTTGGGTAGTCGCCCTCGAACGATTGCCCGAGCGACATCAGGATCCATTGCAGCAATTCCTGCCGGCCCTGAGGGGAATTGGAGATCAGGCCGATGGTGATCGCCGGGCTGACTTTCTTGAGCAGATGCCTGACCAGGGTGGTCTTGCCGGAACCGATTTCACCGGTAATGACAGTGAAGCCGGCGTTGTTCATGACGCCGAACTCCAGCATCGTGAACGCCATGGAATGCATCTTGCCCCAGTAAATCAGGTCGGGGTCGGGAAGAATTGAAAAAGGTTTCTCCCGCAGCTGATAAAATGCCTCGTACATTGAACTTCCTTAGCCCGGCCACAGACCTCTTATAGCGCAATTTGCAGGATTCCCCTTGCTACTCTCGACCTATTTCTCCGATCTACGTAAACTCGCCGAAGCCGCAGGCGTGGAACCATTAAGATTGAATTTTAAAAGTCCCTTTGCTGAACAACTATTCATTAAATCCCTGCAAGATCGATGCTAAGATCACGCGTCGGAGCGATCCGCCGATCATTCCGCGGCACTGTTAACCTTGCAGGCGCCCAAACAGACGCTCGGACGAGACATGCTGCAGAAAGTTGAATTTGAGGACGATTTCCAGGCACTGCAAGAGGACCGCAGCTACCTGCTGCAGCCCACCTTCTACTGGGAACTGTTCAAGCGGCGCTGGGCCTATTTCGTACTGCCGTTCGTCACGGTCCTGGCCGCGGGCGCTGCAGCCGCGTTGCTGTGGCCGCCAATCTATCTTTCCGAAGGAAAGATCCTCGTTCAATCGCAGCAGATTCCATCCGAACTGGTTCGGCCTACAGTGACCAGCGCTGCCCAGGAGCGTATTCAAGTCATCCAGCAGCGAACGATGACGCGAGATAATCTCATCGCGATCGCCGACAAGTTCAAGCTGTTCCCCGAGAAGCGCACACTGATGTCGCCGACCGAACTTGTCGAGGCGGTCAAGAAGAACACGAAGATCGCTCCGGTCGACCTTCAGCTCGATTTCAAGCAGCGGACGCGCTCCGCGCTCGAAAATCCCACCATCGTCTTTTCGGTGGGATTCGAATACGGTGATGCTGCAGTTGCGACGCAGGTTGCCAACGAATTGATGACGCGAATCCTGAACGAAGACCTTCGAGATCGGACCAGCCGCGCCACGGACACGACGAAGTTCCTTGCGCGAGAGGTACAGCGACTTCAGGCTGACAACAATGCGCTCGATGCCAAGATCGCTCAGTTGCGGCTCACGCAAGGCAAACCTGCATCTAGTGGTGCCGACCAGCCCACCACACTCACACAGCTGAAGGCAGAATTGATCCAGAAGGGCGCACTGTATTCAGAACGACATCCCACCATCCAGTCCCTGAAGAAGCAGATCGAAGCCTTGGAAAAGGTGGCCTCCGCGCCGGCGCCTACGAATGACGCAGCGACAGCGGCCAGCCTCGAGGCTATGGTCGCCCAGCAGGAGAGTTTGCAGAAAAACCTCGACGCCGCCTCGGCAAAATTGGCTGCTGCGCGGCTTGGCGAAAATCTCGAAAAGGACCAGCAGTCCGAGAAGCTCGAGATCATCGAGCAGCCTACCGTGCCGCAACATCCCGTCAGGCCCAATCGGTTGAAAGTCCTTGCGCTGGCGTTCGCGGCCGCTCTTGCTGGCGGAGCGGGGCTGGCATTGCTGGTCGAGATCATGGATAAGGCAATCCGCAGAAGCAATGATCTTCTGTCGGTGGTCGACGGCAAATTGATCGTTTCGATTCCCTACATCGCCACGGCAGCCGAATTGCGCAGGCAGCGAAGACGAATGTTTGTTCTGCTGGGGGCGTTCGCGTTGATCGTGATCGGACTGTTGACCGTCGCCTATCTGTTCCTTCCACCACTCGATCTGATCATTGCCAAGGCCAGGGTCGGGCTGTTTCGATAATCGCGGAGTCACGCAGTGGATTCAATAAAGCAGGCTGTCGAACTCGCGCGAGCCGCAGATGTGCATCATCCGGGAACCCTGAGCGGGCCTCCTCTCGCGGCTGACGGTTCGCTGCACTCTTCTGCCGAGTCGCAGCACAACGAAGTGCGCCTAAGGGCCGATCACCTCGAAGCCAATCGCATAGTGGCCTATGGCACCTCCGGCAAAAACGGTCGCTACTACGATATGCTGCGCACTCAGGTGCTGCAGGAGATGGACAAGAAGAGCTGGCAGTTCCTGGCCGTGACTTCGCCGACGGCCGGATGCGGAAAAACCGTGACGGCCTGCAATCTTGCACTCAGCATTTCCCGGCTTCCGGAACGGTCAGTGCTGTTAGTCGATCTCGATCTGCGCCGGCCCGCGGTTGGAAAATATCTGGGCATCAGCGGCAATGGTGCTGTTCTCAATGTCCTCGAGGGACGTACGCCACTTTCATCAGCGGTCGTGCAGGCAAGTGTTGGCCCCAACAGAATGCTGGTACTGCCCGGATCGGTCTCGTCGAATTCTTCGGAATGGATGGCCTCGCAGACGATGGGAGCGCTGCTCCAAACCATCAAGCGAGACTTCCGATCGCGCATCGTTATCTTCGATCTTCCGCCGCTGCTGCTGGGCGACGATGTGATTTCGATCTTGCCCCGAATAGACGCGACTTTGCTCGTGGCCGGCGTCGGAAGCACGTCCGTTTCCGATATCAAGGAATGCCAGAAGCACCTTCAACGCACGCCGGTCGTCCGCGTCGTCGTCAACAAGGTGACCGAGACCGGCGGACCGTACTACGGCTACTACTAGCGCCTTTCTACAAACGCAGATCGGTCGGCAGGAAGGCCGCAATTTCCGCTGCAGGGACGAAGTATTTTGCGATATCCCGGGTCTCCGGTTTTCCGGCTCCGACACGGGTCTGCGATTGCGAAATTTTCCGGCTCATGATGCCGAGCAGGCACTTGCGCTTGACGTCGAATACCCCTGATCCGGAATTACCCGTGCGAGCCACATCAGCAATCACCGTGCTGAACCGCTTGCGGGTTTCGACCGGCAGCCGATCGGGCGCGAGAATGTGGGAGCGCACGGCGGAGCCCGGCACAATGGTCACGACCTCTTGTCCGGACCTTGGCGGGTCGGTGCAGATCGAGTTTCGTCGAAGTCGCAAGCGCACCGGAAGAAGCTCTTCTTCGACCGATAGCAGCGTGAGATCCGTTCCCTCGAAACTGCCTTCCTTGACGACGCGTGTCGGATATTCCGATCCGGCAATCGCGACCTTGGGCCGCGTCAGCCAGCTCCGGCCCGCGACGTGTGCAGCCGTGATGAACAGGCCCTTGCCGAGATAAATGCCGGATCCGGGGCCCCAGTTCTGCATCGGCGTCTGATGAATGCTGACTGCATATGGCAGCAGCGTATCGTCAGCGCCCTGCGCGCATGCCGGCTGCGCAAGGGCGACTAGGAAAAGAGCGCCATGAAGCAATAAAGCGAGCGGCCATTTCGCGGTGAGTCGGGTGGGCGCCAAAAAATCACCTGCCAGGTTTGCATGCCGCGATCTCAGCTCGCACCGGTAAAGAACCTGAGTTCCTGCGGCGGAATGGCGGCAAGCAGATCTCGGATAAACTGGTCTTGCAGCTTGAATGATACATCCTTCGGCAGGCCGATCGTAGAGACCCTGATCAGCGCGCCATCGGGAATGATCCCGCGCAAACCGTACTTTAATCGGCTAAGTTGATGATCGACGACGCCATTGGCTATGTCGTTGCCGATCCGCAGCCAGTAAGTCACCGGTTCGAACCGTGACTCTCTTGCCGCAATCAATCGCGTCATCTTGATGGGTTGCGCGCCGCTCCGATAGCTGACCGCGGCATCGGCTTTTTCCGAAATGCGGAAGCCATTGGCGGTGTAGCAAATCTCCGGGCGGTGGGACTTCAGTCGGTAGTTCTGCACCGGCCCGTACGCGACCATCAGCATGACGATGTTGCCGTGCCCGTCCTTGTAGCTTCGACCAACTTCCTGGCTGTAGATCTTTCCCGCGAGCGGGTCCGGCTGAACGTACGCGTCCGGATCCACCGGGCGGACCGGGCTGATTTCCGGAACCAGCGTCCAGGTTCCGAACTGACGGGGGATGACAGTTTCAAGGCTAGGGGAGGCCGACGTGCGGGCCATCAGTTGGCGGGGTGCCAGCACGGTCGCAAGCACGGCGCACCCTACGATCACGATACATGCCAAAATAATTTGAATTCGAGGGAATTTCATTGAGGCCACGCACAATCTTCTAGGGTTAATTGGATCAGCCGTTTCGGAGGAGAATATACGCCAACCGGCATATTTGCATTCAAAAGAAAGGGATAATTGGTCATCTTAACGAAATTAACATAAACAGCGGAAATTGCAGCGAAAAAGCGCTATAGGCTCGACCCGGAGCAGCGAGCTGGTTAGTCATATTGCATCAGACACGGCCGTCCTACTGTATATGCTTCTCGGCCCATTTTGGATGTACGGAGTTCCTGGATGAAGGACATGTCTATCAAGATCGCTCGGCTTGCTGTCTTGCTTGCTTGTAGCGCGATCGCCTTGGCCGGGTGCGGTAAGAAATCGGATCAGCCTGCTGCTTCGAAAGGACAGGTCGTTGCGCGTGTGGGCGACGAAGTCGTGACTATCCAGGATCTTGAGAATGAGTTCCGCTGGGCGAATGTGACGCCGGACAAGCAGAAGGAGCCCGAGATCGTCAAGCGCGTGCTGGGTGAGCTGGTCGTACGCAAATATCTGCTCCGCCAGGCCATGGCGGCGAAGCTCGATCGCGAACCGGGCGTACTGCTGGACCTGTTGAGATCACGCGAGCAGATTCTCGAGAATGCGTACGTGCAACGGCAAGCGGCCGCTAAGGCACCAGGCAAGGCAGATGTCGACAGGTACATGGCCAACAACCCGGCGAAATTCGCCGGCAGAAAACTGCTCAGCGTCGAACAGATCGCATTTCCGCTAGGGCCGGCCACCCAGACGTTCATTGAAGTGAACAAGAATGCCAAGTCGCTCGACGAAATCGACGAAAAACTTACCGCAGCCGGCATCCCCCATGGCCGACAAATGGGCACGCTGAACAGCGGTGATTTGCCGCCGGAGTTTTACGGATTGATTGAGGCCAAAAAGGCGGACGACGTATTTTTTGTTCGCGCCGGCCAGAACGGCCTGTTCTTCAAGGTCAAGGGCGAGGAGGCGCGTCCGCTCGAAGGAGAGGCCGCAGCCAATCTGGCACGCCAGTTGATGCGCGCGGATGCGGTCAAGGCCGAACTGGGGATTGCGGCCTATTCCGCGAATCTCGAAGCGAAATATGAAGGTGACTACGCCAAGATCATGCAGCCAGGAGATGCCAAGAAAAACTGAGCAGGGCGGTGTGATTGCTCGCTGCAGAATGTTCCTCAAGGCAATATCGATGTGACATGACCACGTTTTTCGACATATTGACTGTTACCTGTTTCGTGGCGCTGGTGATCGCATTCTTCCAGTTCACTGAGCGAGACAATCGGACGTTGCTGCACTTCATGCTGGCCGGTATCGTGTTCGCTGTCGCCAACCAGGTCGGAAATGCGGGCTCGTTCTATCTTGCGATGATTCTGATTCTCGCTGGCGCCGGTTACGCGGTTTTGATAGTGCGGAGATAAGCGCTTGTTCCTTTTAATGCTATCAGTAGATTAAGTTTTGGAACCTGTGGTATTGAAATGACATACTCGCAAGTAATTCCATCGACAAAGGCAGGTTTTCTCAGCCCTTTTCTATGGCCGGCGCTGCTTGGCGCCTCAGTGATTGCTGCCTATGCCCAGACCTTTCTCAGTTTGATTGATGGGCCGTGGCAGACGGAGCAGGAGGGGCACGGACCGCTCATCATCGCGGCCTCGCTCTGGCTGGTCTGGCAATCGCGAGAGAAGTTGAGGGCCGTTGAAATTTCTCCGGCTCCCATAATGGGGTGGCTTGCTCTGCTCGGCGGCCTGGTCATCCTCTATCTGGCCCGGATCCAGCAAGGGCTGGTCACCTTTGAAACCTTTTCCTTGATCCCCGTCATCGTCGGGTGCGTTCTAATTTCGGCCGGATGGCCGGCGCTGCGGGTGCTCGCGTTTCCGATCGGCTTCTTGATCTTTGCGGTGCCGATGCCTGACTGGCTGGTCGACGCCGCCACGGTCCCGCTGAAGGTGTTTATTTCGAACGTCGTGACCAACGTGCTCTATGCGGCGGGTTTTCCGGTTGCCCAGAACGGCGTCATGATCATGATCGGAACCTATCAGCTCCTGGTAAAGGATGCCTGTTCCGGAATGAATTCGATTTTCGCCTTGTCCGCGATTGGCGTGTTCTACGCCTATGCGTTTCGCTGGCATGAGAAAATCCGGAGTTTTTTCCTGCTTGCGGCGATCATTCCCATCACTATCATCGCAAATTTCTGTCGCGTTTTCGCGCTGGTCCTGATCGCGTATTACCTCGGACCCGACATGCTCGATGGAATTCTGCACGATCTCACCGGCATCGGCCTGTTCGTCGTCGCGGTTGTTCTGTTGTTCCTGTTCGACACTTTTCTGGGCCTGTGTTTTGCGCTGGTGCGCCGTTTCCGCAACCGCGCCGCGCCGGCGGTGCCTGTGTAGCTCCGAACATCTGCGCGGCGCCTTCGTGAAAGTCGCCTTGCTGACGCGTTTCGTTCTTGCATGCTTATTCTGCAAGATGGCTCGTTCGCGCCGGACTTGCTAAGCTCACTTCACTTCAAGGCCGGTTCTTGACGAAGGTTGCCGTGAGCCGAACGTATGCCATACCCGACCTCCATGGCCGGCTGGATCTATTGAATCGCGCGATTGAAGCGGTGACCCGGCATGCTCGGGGGATGGCTTCCACGATCGTAACTCTGGGCGACTATGTCGACCGCGGGCCGGAGAGCAGGCAGGTGATCGAGCGTCTGATGAGCTGGAGACCCAATGAATTCAAGCTCGTCAATCTGAAGGGCAACCACGAAGCGATGATGTGTGCGGTCTGCGATAACCGCGCCGAACTCGACTGGTGGATCAGGAACGGGGGCGGTGAGACGCTGGCTTCCTACAACCAAAGCCCAGCGCTTCCCGATTTGCGAGCGATTCCGGCCGACCATCTGCACTGGATTGCCAATCTGCCGCTGATGCATGTCGACCGGCACAGAATATTCGTTCACGCAGCCGTTGATCCGAAAGCTCCGCTCGAACAGCAGAACGAGGAAACGTTGCTATGGCGGCGCTATCCCGACGGCGCCGATGTCGGCCATGGGCGCCGCTACGTCGTGCATGGTCACCATGCCAATGCGCGCGCGCCAATCGCAGGCAAGCACAAGACTAATCTGGACGGGCTCGCCTGGAAAACGGGGCGGCTGGTCATCGGGGTATTCGAGGATGACCGACCCGGCGGTGCCTCGGAATATCTGGAAGTCCTCGGCCGCGAAATGTGAGGGCTGGGACTCGGCCGCTCTCGAAGGTCCAGTTCCTTTTTCGGCGATCACCAGTTGACGCCCAGAATTGATGGCGAACTGGTGCCGCGCCTGCTTCAGCAAAATTTCGCGAGCCATTCGAGTTCATGAAGATGAACGCTGCCATCGTGAAAGGAGCTTCACGTCGCTCTAATAGCAGCGGCGCCCTTGACGATCATGGAGCACATAATCCGTTCCAGGCGACGGATAATAGAGCTGGCCGCACGAGCCGGAATTGACCGGAGCGCCCAAGATATCGAGCTTTCTGTCTAGCGCGTTTGGCGAGGCGGTCTGGTCGCTGCTGCCTCGTCCGTAATATCGACCGCTGTATTGTCCGCTAAACTGCCCGCCATATTGGCCGGCGTACTGACCGCCATATCGGCCGCTGTACTGCATGTTGACCTGACCGATGGCCGGCTGCATCGCGCCGATCATCGTTACAATCGCCAACAGCGAAAGAAAAATCCTCATCGCACATCCCGCAAGCGTGAGTAACGGGACATAAAAAACGCTGTCGCCGGCGGTGACCCGACGGCCGTCTAGGCTTCAATCAGCCCCATGAGCTTAGCCGCTTCCTTGTCGACATCATGGCGTTGCAAGACCCTTTGACGGGACCTTTCTCCCATTTGCGTGATCGTTTCCGGGGCGGTCCTTAAACATTCCTCCATTGCCGCGGCTAGGCTCTCGAGGTCGCCGGCAGGAACCAGCCAGCCGTGCTCGCCATGGTGGATCAATTCAGGAATGCCGGCAACGAACGTACTGATAACCGGCCGTTGTAACGCCATGGCTTCCATGATGACGACCGGCAGACCCTCGGCGAAGCTCGGCAGTACCAGCGCGCGGGCTGCGAGGATTTCGGCCCGAACCTCCTCGCTGCTGATCCAGCCTGTTATTCGCACAGTGCCGGTCAGTTTGTACTTTGCGACAAGCGCCTCGACGTCGCCGCGCATCTCGCCATCGCCGGCCAGCACCAGTTCGAACGTTACTCCGCGCTCCGTCAGCAATCGTGCCGCCTCGATCAGGAGCAACTGCCCCTTCTGTTCACACAGGCGGCCGACGCAAACCAATCGTCGCTTGTCGCCCGCCGGCGTGATGTCGCCGGTGTCATGGAAGGCCGGTTCGAGTCCGCAATGGACCACCTTGATTTTCGGCCAATCGGAATGGGGGACATTGCGAAAGAGCTGGCTGCGTCCAAATGAACTGACAGCCACGACAAAACGAGCCCGCCGGATTTTCTCGGGCAACGAGATGAACTTCGGCTTGTCGAATTCTTCGGGGCCGTGGGCGGTAAAGCTCCAGGGGGGCCCTCCCAGTTCGCTGACAAGCATCGCGACTTCAGCAGAATTGGTTCCGAAATGGGCGTGCAGGTGCTGCGCCTTTTCGCTGCGCAACCAGAGAGTTACCTGACACGCTTCGAGTAAATAAATCAGATGAACGGGCAGGGGACGCTCCGCCCGCAGCCCGACCTTAAACGTCAGGACGAGCGCCCGAAACAGGCGGGCGGGACTGGTTATCAGCATGCGCAGGAATGAACCAACGAGCGACGCCGCCCCGCTGCGCAGGACGTAACGCGTGCGCGCCTGCTCGCGCTGGTCCTCGGAACCGCGCTGCGAATCGTCCCAGCCCCGGATCGATATTCGCAGAACCTCGTGGCCCAAGCGCTCGAGCGCCAGGATTTCTCGCCGGATGAAACTGTGGCTGATCGCCGGATAATGGTTAACCAGATAGGCGATCTTCATGAAGGGTACTCTGTCTGACTTATCCCAAAGCGGATCGGGAAAATAATGATCCGGGCCACCCGTCCTATTATCTATTTGAGAAACATAGTAGTAATTGAGAGGCGAAGAGGATATTTATACCCGGCTCTATACGCACTTTTTTCCTGACAGCGTTAAATCAAACGTTTCGAGATCGGTATTTGTGAAATGTTGACCTTGGCCGCTCTGGCTGGATTGCTCAGCGTTCCCGTCGCTGTGCTGCTGGTTGAAGTAATCGCAGCTCTCAAGGCACCGAAGCTGGAGCCTTTCGAGGTCAAGGAATTAAATATCGAGAAGCGCGTTGCGGTCATCGTTCCTGCTCATAATGAGAGTTCGGGACTTATCCCGACGCTGCAGGATATCAGGGCGCAGCTAGGCGCGGGAGATCGCGTTATCGTAGTCGCCGATAATTGCACCGATGACACCGCGGCAGTTGCGGCCGCATCAGGTGCCGAGGTCATCGTCCGCAACGATCCCGAAAGAATCGGCAAGGGGTACGCGATGGGATGGGGCGTAACCCATCTGAGCGCGGATCCGCCCGACTTCGTTCTTTTCGTCGATGCGGATTGCCGGCTGCAGGACGGCCTGATCGACGGGCTGAAGCGAACCTGTCACGGGGTTCAGCGCCCAGTACAGGCGCTGTTCATCATGCGAAGCGCCGAGAACTCGCCCATCAATCACAGCTTCGCGGAGTTCGCCTGGATCTTGAGAAACTGGATCCGTCCACTTGGGCTGAGAAACCTTCGTGGTCCCGTTCAGTTGATGGGGACCGGAATGATGTTTCCGTGGAATGCGATCAACTCCGTTCCGCTTGCCAGCGGTCACCTGGTGGAGGATTTGAAGCTCGGGCTGGATCTCGCGGAAGCAGGACGGGCGCCGCATTTCTTTCCGTTCGTGAAAGTTACCAGCGTATTTCCGACAAGCGCCAAGGGGACTGAAAGCCAGCGTCAGCGGTGGGTGCAGGGTCACCTCGCCACCATCGGCAAATTCGTTCCACGACTTCTCTGCGTCGGTTTGATGCGCGGTGACAAACACATCCTCGCGCTGGCGCTCGATCTTCTGGTGCCGCCGCTCTCTCTGCTTGCACTTTTGATCATCGGGACGACTGTCCTGACGTCGTCGGCCGCGCTACTCGGAGGGGCGTGGCTACCGGTCTTGATCGCACTCGGCAATTTCGCTGGATTCTTGTTATGCGTTCTTCTGGCTTGGCTCAAATTTGGGCGTCAGGTTTTTCCCGCGCACGAGGCACTATCGTTCGGCACCTTTGCATTGAAAAAAATTCGATTCTACGGCCGGATGTTGGTTGGCGGGTCAGCCTCCCAATGGATACGGACGGACCGATCGACCCCTCATTAGTTGCCCAGTTTTTCCACCCGCATCCTAACGGGTCACGCAACCGTTATCGAACTTCAATAAAAAACCCGTCGACAAAAGGCAGCGCGGCGCGCCGGTGTCGCATCACTACCGGCATGCCGTTTGCTTTAGTTTAACAGGCACGGAAGGGACCTCATGAAAGCGCGTGGCCGCACGATCGTTATGCCAAAATCAAAGAAGCCGCGGAAGGCTTTGAAAAAACACTCAGCCGAGACCATTGGGGAACGCTACATGGAATTGCGTAGGCTACGTGAGCGCCTTTCAGAGGCAGAATCGAGGCTTTCCGTGCGATGAATGACTTCCGGCACAAACTTGCCCGGTCGGCCTATTTAGTGGCCTTGGCTGCCTCCATGCTGGGGTGGGTGCTCTATGAAGGTGTGGAGTGGGCGTTGGGCGCTTAAGATTACGAAGGCGTTTTGGTCCAATCAACTTTCGGCTTCCGGTCTATTGGCTGTTTCCGACAACTTAAACCTTCGATTTAATCAAAGCTCAAAGGCTGCGAACAGGGCAGGTGCGTGCCAAGCCAAGTGACGTAAACGGGCGCTGGTATCCTGTCGGAAGGGCCGCAATCGAGCAGATATTTAATGGCGGCGGTCTTTAATGTTTATATTTTTCAATGACTTAATTGGGGAGGTGAGCGCCGAGGCTGTATCAAGTAAAATTGCGGATTTCTTGTTGACTCCTTCATTCGGCGAGATTAAATAATTATTAATGCGATTCTTGGGTGTTTGTAGATTAAACTTGGGAGTGAGAGATATGCGCAAAAGTATTATGGCGATCGCGACTGTTGTCACGAGCCTTTCCTTTGGTACTGCCGCTAACGCGGCCTTGGTTGATATTTCTGTAGCGGGGGCTGGCGTTGGCACTGCGACAGGACAGAATTTTAACTCGATTCCAGCATCTACTGTTGTGAATGCTCCCACTCACTTCGTGATCGGCGATTGGACTTTTGATACTGGCGCCCAGCCAGTCCAGGTTAACATTGGCAGCACCGGCAACGGCGCGCAGCCCTTCCAGACGGTCGGCAACTATCTGAGTGTTTTGGGCAGCGGAACGGAGAATATTACGTTCGCCAATCAGCTCTCTTCGTTTTCGTTTTTCTGGGGATCGATCGACGACTACAACACGATCACTTTCCATACGACTCTTGGTGACGAGACCTACAACGGTGCTCAGGTTGCCGCCCTGGTAGGGGATGGTGTGCAGGCAACTGGCTGTCAGGTGTTGACGAACTGCAATCGCCTCTTTACGTTCACCGGCAACGGAGCAAGCTTTACTGGCTTTAGCATTTCTTCTTCCCAAAACTCGTTCGAGCTTACGAACATTTCGGCAGTACCCGAAGCTTCCACTTGGGCGATGATGATCTTAGGTTTCTTCGGGCTTGGTTTCCTCGGCTATCGGAAGTCTTCGCAAAATTCCGGTCGCTCACTCCGGATCGCATAATCCAGTGCGACATGAATTTGAAAAGACCGCCGAGAGGCGGTCTTTTTTATTGGCGCAGTAGATGCCTGTATCAAGCTGGCGCTCCGCGGTGGGGCTGTCTTCGGACGATGTCAGGCAGCGACTAGTCTAGACGACGGACCAGTGGTAAGGGCGCAACAGGGCCCCCGCCTGATTCGCAGTTTCCCTGTGGCTGGCTTAGCGTAACTTGCGAATCGCTAGTGACCCTTTCAATGATGCTCGTCGTGCAGCCGTATCCAAGGGGTCGCCGCGAGGGAGCTAAGATCATGTCGGACAGATTCACGAGCGCCTTGCTGACTGCCCTGAACGAAGCAGCTGAGGTGAAAGAAAGCGATTGGACGTCGATCGAGGCGGTCCTCCGCGGACCAGTCGCTGCAGCCGACGCACAAACGCAGGTAGCCGTCTATCCTCCAGATCCGGAAAACCGGTTCGCTGCGACCGTCAGTTCGTGTATGGCGAGGGTTCGAGAAGGCCGATAGGATAACATTCGTATTTAATTCGACGTGCTCTCCGAGCGGGTGGGCGTTAAGACTTCCCGAAACTCCGAACTGTCTCTTTGCAATGTGGCCGGATTGCAAAGCCCGCGAGATAAATCACCACCGGCGCCCTAAGTTGCAACAACTTGGTTGACTTGGGCCATTTGCCAGCAATACTCGGGCGAAATTGTGAGGCGAATCATGAAATTTAATAGCTTTATTCTATCATCGACTTTGGCTGCGACGATTCTGTTTAATGCGCACAGCGCACACGCCAATTTGGTCGTCAATGGCGGCTTCGAGAATGGTGTGAATCCTGGCAGTTTCACGACCTTGAATGCAGCGGATTCGAGCAGCATTTCAGGGTGGACTGTTACGGGTGGCTCGATCGATTATATCGGTTCTTATTGGCAGGCCTCGGAAGGGTCGCGCAGCATCGATTTGAACGGTCTCAGTCAGGGGACGATCGCTCAGCAGACGTTGGCTACAGTTGTCGGCCAACAGTACCTGATCTCCTTCGATCTGGCTGGGAACCCGGACCTGGGACCGACTATCAAAACGATCGGAGTTTCGATCGGCGATTCTGGGCTCCAGACCTTTACGTTCGACAGCACCGGGACATCCCACAGCAATATGGGCTGGATCACGGAAAGCTTTCTGTACACCGCAACTGGCACCTCGATCATCACGTTCCAGAGCTTGACTATTGGTCCGACTGGCAACGAAAACTTTGCAGCCTATGGTCCGGCGTTGGACAATGTTTCTGTTACCGCTGTTCCGGAAGCGTCGACGTGGGCAATGATGATTCTGGGGTTCGTCGGCGTTGGGTTTATGGCCTATCGCGGGCGTAGCCAGGGCGTCATTCGCGTAGCCTGATTTTCAGCTGCGACACTTTGCATAAGACCGACTTTGAGGCGGTCTTTTTGTTTGGTCGGTTTGATATAGAGTGGATTGGGGCTAACGGGCTGCGCAGCCCAACAGAAGGTACATCCAATAAGCAACCGACTAATCGCCGCGGTGATTGGGGGCGCAATCGAGCTTTGCGGGGCGAATGCCAACGCAGATGGACCGAGGGAAATCAAAACCGAGTCGGGCAAGCCGGTGGTCCTGGCTAATTTCCTGAACGTCACCGCAAACTGTGGGTCGCATCCGGGCCCGGTACCTGTGCCAAAACTCCGCGAAAGGCCTGCGCATGGTGTCGTTGACTTGCAGATCGTCGCGGCTGACGTTGCTGCAACCGACGCTTGCCCGGCTCGGAAGGTCCCGAGCATTGCGTTGTTCTACACCCCGAGCAAGGATTTCGTGGGCAAGGATTCGGTCCAGGTCGAATTCGAAACCGGCGACAACAAGCTGCCGGCGCTCAGTTTCCTAATCACCGTCTAGGCATCCGAAGGAAAGTAAGCGTTTCCCGTTGAGCACAAGGATCGTGAATGGTCTGGCTGCCGATCCGCGGTGGACAACAGATGCGATACCTCGGTTCATTAGCTCTGATCGGGTCCGTGCTTGCCGCCAACGTCGCGTACTCCGCAGAGACAGGTCGCATCAAACGGCCGTCTCCGGACGCATCCGAGCTCGAACGGGTTGCTTCCGAAACAGCAATGAACGACAGCCTGCTTCAGAAAGGCGATATCGTGGTCACCCATCGCGGTTTCTTCGTGTTTCGAGGCGTTGGGCCCGATGGCTACACATATGAATTCTCGACGATACCTAATCCCATTACCGGTGGCAGGGCGGCTCGGTAGATTTGGGTATAAGATATGCGTTTACAGTCACGCTTCGCTAAGCGGATCCGCCCGCTTACAATCACCGCGCGAATCTCGCAAGCAGACTTAAGCCGCACATCACTGTTGCTAGGGTCTGTTCGCTTTCGCGATTTGATCTTCCCTTCCGCTCCTGCACTTTAATTTTGGAAATCAAAGTTATTTCAGATACTTAGTGGTGAATTTAAGCGGACCTTCAGATTAACTTTAAGGCTGCATAATCCGGCGAGGACCTCAACGGAAGTTGCATTAACTAGTCGCTAACGATAGAAGGTTCCGAGCGAGCGGTTCTCGCTATGAGGTTTGATATGCGATTGGACTCAAGCGGTTTTCGGTCAAATTCATCGGCTGCATCAGCGATGTCTATTAGGTCGCACGTTGCGGTAGCGGCCTGTGTTCTCATGCTGGCGACGTTCGTGGCTGGAACCACGGAATCGGCCGCTGGGATCATCGAGGTTCAAAATTATTCGATGGTCAATGGAAGCGGGACTTCCAACTGGGGGTCGTACAATTACTACGATACAACCTATTCAGGCTCCGGCAACAAAAACGCCGAAGGCACCATTTTTGATGCCAACGGCAAGGCCATCGCGAACCCTGCCGCTATGTTGAGCGGCGGAACAGGCCTGTTGACGGATGGCGTGATTGCCACCCAGAACTACAGCCAGGTTTCGCCCGGCCAGTATGTCGGTTGGAAATATATCGATCCCACGATTACTTTTAAATTGACGGCGAATAGCGGTGTCCAGGGGATTTCAATCGCCGTCGGACTTTCGCCTTTCGTCCAGTCCTATGTTGTCGATGGCAATGTGGTGCTGGGATCCGGTTTGGTTGGGCCGCCGGCGACGTTCGAGCTGTCGATCAATGGTGGCGCCAGCACGATCTATACTCCCGTAGCCTCGTCCGTTACCGGGAATTCGGAGATATTGACCATCCTGTTTCCGGATCTCGTGGTGGGAGATACTTTCGCTCTCACCCTGAAACGCGGGCCATTGCTGCACGATGGGCTATTCTACAATAATTTCTATAACGGCAATCCCGCCAATCACATCGGTGATCCGCAGTTCTACCTCAATGCTGGGCAGCCGAATCTCGAGCCTTGGCTGATGGTCAGCGAGGTCCAGTTTCTGAGCGCCGTGCCCGAGCCTTCGACCTGGGTCATGATGATTGCCGGTTTCGCCGGGCTGGGCTTTGTTGCATATCGCCGCAAGACACAGTCCGCGATCGCGATGGCATAGTCATCTGATCTACCTCAAACCAATAAAAAGGCCGCCCGGTGTGGGCGGCCTTTTTATTGCGGTATCTGCGAAGCATGGTCCGCCGACAGGCGAAGCTTCGCTGCGATCCGTCGGCTTCGGGCGATCTTAATAGTTGATCGACGTCTGCGCGAAGATCCCCTGAGCTCGCTGATCGCCCGCCAGGCGCCAGCGATACTGCAGCGTCAGCTCCCAGTACGACGGGGGGGCCATGTATTTTGTCTCGCCGAACCAGTAGCGCAACGAACCGCCTACGCCGGCCGAGTAGGCCTCAGGGTTGGCGAATGAGTCGTCGTAGTTTGCGGCCAGCACGGCGTGCGGGAAGAATACTAGTTTGCTGCTGATGGGATCGAGCCGGAAGCTTCGTCCGAAACGTCCTTCCGTGATTACCACCAGTTGTCGCTTCTCGAGGAAGCGATCCACTTCTGCATAGACGTACCAGGTCGGCCAGCTGGCATCCAAGACACGCAGATCCGTCCCGACTGTGTAGGAGTAAAGCGCGCGCAACAGCGTATCATCGCGAGCCGCATCGCCGAGCGCGAAAAGCTTGTCGACCTCGAAAACCAGGTTGGCGCTCGAGAACGGTTTCCAGCGCGCCCCTACCATGCCCTGCGTCGTGCGCGCGCCGGTCGGTCCGCCGGACTGGTCATAGAGAGTTTCGAACAAACGGCCGAACAGCTCGAATATCGCCCCATTCCTGTACCCGATCCCTTCAGGGCGGTAGTAGAACTCAGTTCCCAGCTGCGACGTGTAACTGCTGGGTACGGTCGTCGTCAGAAACGGATTGGGCGCCGAACCGACCTTGCCGTATGAAACCGAAGTGTTGATGCCCCAAACACGCGCCAGGTCTGAGACCGTCCGACGCGTCTCGAACAGCTTTTGATCGTCAATATCGATTCGTCCCTCGGCCTTGGCGTCGATCCCTTCCATCAGATACGCAATGGCCTTCGGATTTTCGAACCGGCGCATCGCGGTATATCCCGCGTCGATCGTGGCCCGAGCCGGCAATTGTCCACGGGCATGCGCGCGATCGAAGCGAGCCAGAGCTATCTCGTCATTGCCGACGGCGACGGCGAGGTAGCCAATGTCGGCATCCCGAATGGAACCCAATCTGCCCTGCGCGATCGCTTGATCGAACAGGACGCGGGCTTCGGGTTTGCGTTCCAACTCGACCAGCGTGTTGATCTGCGCGCGTAACGCGCCGTCGCTTTGCATAGCGGTCTTTGCGAGCCGTTCCGCTGTCCTGAACTCGGCCAGCGATTCTTCCTTTCGCCCGAGCGCCTGGAGTGCATACGCCTTGCGGATTGCGGTTTCATAGCTGACGGACAATTTCTGAAGCGCGCGCAATGCCCGCATCGGATCGTTGGAAGCCAGGGCGGCGTCGGCGAGGGCGAGCCGAACGTCGTGCGCCTGAGTGGGCGGGAGGCCTCGCTTCAGGGCGGTTTCCCAGTCAGACATCGCACCACTGAATTTCCTGAGCTTGCTGCGCGCATAACCGCGCTGCGCATGGATTTCGGCGCTTGAGTGCCCGGCTTCGATAGCTTTGGTCGCTTCGGCCTCAGCTTCCCCGGGGCGGCCGGCAGCCATCAGGATATTGACCAGCAGGAGCCGGCTTGCGGCGACTTCGGGCTCAAGTTGCACGGCCTTGCGTGCCTCGACGATGGCCAAGCTGTAGTCCTTGTCCCGTTCGGCCCGATAGGCACGTTCCTTCGCTTCAAAGACTTCCTTTGCTGCCTTTTCTTCCGGCGATGCACCAGGGATCAATGTGCTCAGAACGGCTGGCGCTTCGAGTTCGCAGACAACACCGTTGACGGTGGTTGAACATTCCTGCACCGGCGTCGGCATATTATTACTGTTGTTCGGAAGCGTGCCCCTTTGCTGTCTTGCGCCTTCCGCGTCGGCGAGGCGGGTAATGACCTTGGGGTCGGTTCGCGAATAGCTGCCCAACAATTCGATCGCGGCGTTGAAATCGCTTGACGCCAAGGCCGCATCTGCGGCGATCAGACGGATGTTCTTCTGCTGGGTCGCAGTCAGGCCTGGGATCGCCAGGGCGGCGTTGAAGTCGGAGACGGCATCCGCGCGCTTCCCCAGTCGCTGGTTGATATAGCCGCGCCATACCAACGGAACATAATTCGCCCGGTCGCGCGCAATTGCTTCGGTGGCCGTCGCCAACGCCGCCGGCAAATCATTGTCAGCGAGCTGGGCACTCAGCAACAACAGGCGGTAGGAGATCGAATCCGGCGCGTATTCGACGGCGCTACGGGCCGCCCGGACCGCTGCCTTCGCATCCCGCCTTTCGAGCGCCTTGTAGCCCTCGCTGGCCGGTTGCTGGGCCAGGCGCTGACGAATATTCGCTTGCCGGCCTTCGAGCTCCTGGCTGCCGGTAAAAGCCGCAGATGCGGTCTTGGTGGCCTGCTCAGCCCTGGTGAGGTCGCCGGCGGCGATCAGCGAGTCGATCAGGAGCAGGTGCAAGCGGAGGAGGTCAGGACGGAGGGCCACAGCTTCTGCGGAGCTTGCTGCGGAAGCCTTGTAGTCGCCCTGGCCGAATGCCTTGTAGGCGGTCTCGGCCGCCGTATAGGCATCACCCTCCAGCGGAGGACCGCTTTCGGCGACCTGGGCGCTGGCCCCCGAGCAAAGGACCGCCAGGAGCAAAAGCGCAGTCAGCGCCGCCCGCAAAGCCGTCTGGCCCAGGTAATTTCCGCCCCACTTGCCCATGCAACCAGTGCTACGCCAATCCCGTTAAATTTTAACGCTGAACTGTAACCGAGACGACGATTCAGCGGAACCGAGAACTGGCATTTCGGCAGCTTGGCGGGTCTTGATGTTATTCATTTTTCTCACTTTTTTGGGGAATGTGATGTTTTTGCTGCGAAAGGTCCGTCGCGGCGCGGGGTAACCATTTTGCTCGTTAGGCACAGCGCCTTTGATACGCGCGTTCCAATTGGCAGCGTGCCGCTCAAGGGTTAGGGTTAAATGCGATCGCCCGTTGCAGAGACCAGCAGGATTCTGAATTTGCTGGTTCCGAGCGGCGGCCCAGGCGGCGCTCAATTGATGCGTTTTCAATCTTTCATTATTTCAGTTTGCTGAAGTCCAGACCGATGGATTTTTAATATGGATATTGAGACAGGCGTGATTCTGAAAGACAGGCAAGCCTTCAAGCTGGTTTGCGAGCAATGCGGGAGCCTGACGGTTGCGTTGCCGGTCGAGGCCCAGCCGGATCCATGCTCCATCCTCAAATGCGGCCGGTGCGGCTCTCCAAGAGGAACGCTTCAGTCGCTGCGCGATACGTCAATTCAGGCGGGCCTTCGGTATCCGGCGTAGCGGCAACGTCCGGGATAATGGAAGCGTGGTCGCCGAACCCGCGGACGCCGATTGTCATGTGAATTCCGGGTGTTGCTGGAAAATCAGGGTGGGAGGCCTAGTCAGCATCCGGTCAAGCGGATAGGCTCGGGCGAGGAACCAGTTTTTGTTTGTCTGTATGGGCTTCGTATTTTCGGAGCAGCAGCTAGTTAATTCGCGAGGGGGACGAGACATGCGAACGATCTGTGCGTCGGTGCTGGCGACCAGTTTCTTGATTGCCTCCAACGCCGGTGCGGCGCCGTTGCTGAGCCATATGCAGCCTGCTCCGGATTCGCTCATCACGGCCGCGAAGGTGATCTGCGACGAGGCGGGCAATTGCTACCGGCCGGATCGGCGCCGGCCGGTCGCCCGGTGGGTCTATGGCGACAAGAATTTCTACGGGCCGTACGCTGGACCCGGCTACTACGGCAATCCGCGCTATCGCTATAACTGGTGGCCCTGGTACTGATCGCGGGCCCAAGATTCTGGCAGACGAAGATCTGGCCGACGAAGATCTGCCAGACTTCGTAGATGCGTGGGCCGTTAGCCCGCCGAAAGCCAATGCAGGAATGTAGCGCAGCCGCAAATGAGCTGCGACGCCAGCATCAAAACGGCCCATGAAACGAACAGGATACGAATCATCCCCCGCGCTCCCGACCGACTGCAGATCGCTAATCGGTCGGGCATAACGCTCTAGATTCGAATTTGTTCATCATCACAGAGCGCAAAGGCTGGTCTTGCTTGGCTCTCAATAGGAGCGAAGCGCTCCCTGGAAGTTGTTCTCGCATGAACTAGCGCCACCATTCATGGTCGCGGCTATCGTGAGCGAAGCTTTGCTGCGAATTGCAATTATATCTCCACATCCGGATTTCCGTGGAACCCAAATAAAGCCGGTTTCGCTCTATAAGCCGTATCAAATCGCTGCTATAGGATCGCGCAACGCTGCCGATACTGGCGGTAAGTCTGCGATCCCGGTTTTAAGATAATCACGCTGTTTAATTATCATGGCCGTTAAAATGAATGATGCGGTTACGTGGACTGAGCGTCCTCGAAACGTCGGGTTAAGTGACAGGCCCGACCAGGCTGACATCTCCAAGCCCGTACGGCGCGAACCGGAATTCGATGGCGTCGATTGGTCGGCTGCTGCTCCTGACTGGCTTTCAATATTCACCGGGCTCTTTCTGCCGTTGCTGGCTGTCGTTTTGCTGGTCGTTTCCGTCGACCTTGCGTTGGTTTGGTTGTTTGAAAGATGGATTGACCCTTCATCGAGCATGTCGCCTTTGCTGCTTGCGACGATCATGTTCCCGCCGGCGCTGATGAGCGTTTTTTGCGGCTTCAAGCTTTACCTCCATTTCAGGGATGCGAGAACGACGACTGCGCGATCCCGCAAGCAATAGAGCACGCTAATCTGAGCGGATTGATCGCCTGCTGCATCTTCTGACGGCTTCCACGTTTGTGTGAAGTCGAGCGTTAAGTCAGCACCCGGCGCCTCCCTTGATATCAGCCTCGTGTGCGGCGATGATTTCTGCTGGGAAGTCCGTCCCGGCAATTCTCGCCGGGATACGAAAGGGGCCTTCATGAGCGCTGAAATCAAACCCTACCGCATTTCCATCGGCGATGACGTCCTCCACGACCTCAAGTCACGGTTGCGCAACACGCGCTGGCCGGAGGCCGAACTGGTCGATGACTGGAGCCAGGGCGCCCCGCTGAAATGGATCAAGGACGTCTGCCGCTACTGGGCCGAGGAGTACGATTGGCGCGCGCGCGAGGCTAGGCTCAATCGCTTTGCGCAGTTCATTACCGAAATCGATGGGCTCGATATTCACTTTCTGCATGTGCGCTCGCCGCACCCGGAAGCGATGCCGCTCGTCGTCACGCATGGCTGGCCGGGCTCAGTGGTCGAATTTCACAAGGTGATCGAACCGCTGACTGATCCGACCGCGCATGGCGGCAACGCTGCCGACGCGTTTCACGTCATTTGCCCGTCGCTGCCCGGCTTCGGCTTTTCAGGGAAGCCGAAGACAACCGGCTGGGGCATCGATCGCATTGCGTCGAGCTGGGCGGCGCTGATGGACCGCCTTGGATATGCGCGATACGGCGCGCAGGGCGGTGATTGGGGATCGGCAATCACCACCGCGCTCGGCGCGCAGGACCCGGAACACTGCGCCGGCATCCACATCACGCTGGCGATGTCGGCGCGTCCCAATGTGGAGGGACAGCCGACGCCGGAAGAGGCGCGG
Organism: Bradyrhizobium jicamae; assembly: GCF_001440395.1. GTDB lineage: Bacteria > Pseudomonadota > Alphaproteobacteria > Rhizobiales > Xanthobacteraceae > Bradyrhizobium > Bradyrhizobium jicamae. The sequence continues at coordinate 66,723 of NZ_LLXZ01000215.1, forward strand.
GCCTTGAAGGGCATCCAGTATTACGCCGATTGGGATTCCGGCTATTCCAAGCAGCAGTCCACCCGACCGCAAACGCTTGGTTACGGCTTGACGGATTCGCCGAGTGGGCAGGCGGCGTGGATCCTGGAAAAGTTCTGGGCCTGGACCGATTGCGACGGACATCCCGAAAACATCCTCGGCCGCGACGAACTGCTCGACAATGTCATGCTCTATTGGGTGACGGCGACGGCCGCTTCGTCGGCGCGCCTCTATTGGGAAAGTTTTGGCCCGAAGCGCCGGACGCCTCACAAGGTAACGGTGCCGACCGGTGTTGCCGTCTTCCCCAAGGAGATCGTCACGCCGGTGCGAAAGTGGATGGAAGCGGGCTACACGAACATCCAGCACTGGAGCGAAATGCCGAAGGGCGGCCACTTCGCGGCGTTCGAGCAACCGGACCTGTTCGTGCGGGAGGTGCGGAACTACTTCCGGACGCTGCGCAAGCCGCCTGTTTCCTGATCAGTGGGACCCACGCGCCCACTGTCTAGAGATACCAGGCGAGCACGGCCTTGAGCATCGCGTTTTCGATTACGGGAAGAACGACGATCTGGTTCATGCCGGCTGCGCGGGCGAGCTGCGCCGCAATCGATTCATCGACCTTCAGATGCTCGTTGATGGCGGGCATGCCCGTCGCCCAGGCGCCGCCGATTGAGCCTTCGCCCTTGCGTATGGTCTTCGACGCATAAAGCGAGGTGAGATCGGCATTCTTGCTGCAGTCGCCGGACTGAAACACCAGTTCTGTTCGCGACGGGTCCGGCACCCAGATCTCAAAGCGTCTCGCAATCGGCGTTGCCTGCGCGGACAGGAAGGTCATGACCCAGGTCCGATCCGGAGCCGTTGTGTAGGGAATGCCGACGCCGCAATTGATTCCGATTTCGCTCGCTTCCTCCCAGCGCAGGAAGCTCTTGGCGTTGTGCAGATCCTTGATAATCAGCGGCATGCCGGCTTTCCAGGCGCGGCCGGGCAGGCCGAAGCCGCGCGGGAATTTGGTGTGGCGCGAATTGAACTCGAACATATCGGCGGTGCCGTAATAGCCGTCGACCAGGCCCATCTCATGGGACTTCTCGGGATCGTTGTGCCAGAGTTCGATGGCGCCGACGTGCTTTTCGTCGTCGCCGCAGAACAGCACCATCACCGCCATCAGGAATTCGCCGGCAAAGACCGGCAGCGCGACGCCGCAGGTCAATCCGGCCTCGACCGCCTCGTCCGTGCGCTTGAAATAGGAGTTTGCGAATTCCGTGAGAATGACGGGATGGCCGGCGGCCCAGGCCTTGCCCGGCAGGCCTTCGTCATAGGCGAACAGCGCGTTCTCGCTGACGGCCTTGAACTCCGAATATTCGTCGCTGCAAAGGCAGCCGCCGAATTCCAGGCGGGTGCGGGTTCGGTCGGGCACCCACAATTCAACCACGCGAATGAATGTCTTCATTGGACGCACCTGTCGCTACGCCTGACAGCAGCATCGGCGATTTAGCGGCGATAGGTGCGATCAAATTGCAGGCAGGCTCCGCCCAAAGATCGTGCGGAGGTCTGGCGTGCCCAGTAGCTCAGTTCCGATAGGACGGATCAGTGCGGTCGAGCTTGCGCAACAGCGCCGGCCAGGCGAGCTCACCGTTCCGAGCGGGTCGATCGGTCCGCGGCCGCATCTTGTCGTAGGTTTCTTCCAGCACGTTCTGCGGCGGGTAGATCAGCTTGGTGTTGCACGACAGCGCCATGACCTGCACCTGGCAGGCGCGCTCGAGGCGGAACAGCACGTTGAAGGCCGCAGGCACGGTGCGGCCGACGACGAGCAGGCCGTGGTTGCGCAGGATCATGGCTTCGTGATCACCGAGATCCCTGACCAGCCGCGCGCGCTCATCGACATCATCGGCGATGCCTTCGAAGTCGTGATAGGCGATGTGAAGAAACCGCATCGAGGTCTGCGCCAGCGGCAGCAATCCGCATTCCATCGCCGAGACCGCCATGCCGGCCGGCGTATGGGTGTGCGCCACGCAATCCATGTCGTGCTTGGCCATGTGGATCGCGCTGTGGATGACGAAGCCCGCGACGTTGACGTCATAGTCGGAGGCGTTGAACAGCGTGTTGCCTTCGACATCGACCTTGATCAGGCTGGATGCGTCGATTTCCTCGTAGAGCATCCCGTAGGGATTGATCAGGAACTGATCGGTCGTCCCCGGCACGCGGCAGGAGATGTGGTTCGCCACCATCTCGGTCATGCCGTACATCGCGGTGAGGCGGTAGCAGGCCGCAAGATCGACCCGCGCCTGCCATTCCTCCGCGCTCACCTGTTCGCGAACCGATTTCACGACCTTGACGGCAGGCGAACTGACGGGGGGATTCATGGACGTTTCTCCGCGGAGAGGAATTTATCCGGCCCGCTGGGGCCGATCTTTGTTCGGCAGGATAGCTGCATTTCGCTGCGCGGCAAGGCGAGCACCGAAGGCGTTATTGCAGGTCTGGCGGGTGAAAATCGAATGCGCTATGGCAGCAGGGTGCTGGCGCCGTTCAAATATCGGGTGAAGTGCCTCACGCTGCTTCGCGACAGGTTTTCAGCACTGGTTGCGGACAGCCGGACTACGTTGCGGCCGGTGTTGGAGCGCACCGGATGCTCGCAGCATTTGACCACCGGCCAAGCGCGGCCTCACGGCCGATGCCGGCTGCCCAGCGCCTTTGCGATCGATTCCGGACTCTGAATGCGCTCGATCAGCATGTCGATGCGATCGCCGCCCCAGAACAATTCACCGTTGAAAACCATGGTCGGTACGCCGAACACGCCGAGCGCCTCCGCCTCGTCGATGATGCGGTCGTGCTCCGCCCGCGCCGGGCCGTGGACGTATGCCTCGAATTGTTGTGACGAGCCGCCGATCGATGCGATCACGCCCGAGATCTCAGACAGCTCGTCGATTTCGAGATCATGGCTCCAGAACCGCCGGAACACCGTGTCGTGATAGGGCCGGAACAGGCCGTGGCGCTGTGCGAACAACATGCCGGCGCTGGCATAGAAGGCATCGTAGATGCGCCGCGGCCCCTTCATGGTGAGGCCCTGCGCATTGGCGTGACGGCGTGCGTCCATATAGGCGTAGCGTACCTTGCGCCAGAAATGCGGCGTGCGCTCTTCTACAGTCCCCATGAATTCGGGAATGCGCAGCGTATAGGGCAGCCATTCCAGTTCGATGCCGTAAGCTTCCTCGAGCTCGAACAGCCGCTTGTTAGCGACGAACGCGTAGGGGCTTTTGTAATCGGTGTAGATTCGTACGCGGGGCGTTTCCATCGCATGTCTCTGTTCGATTGAGGTCATTATCCTCGATCCAAACCGAGCATGGAACCATGCGGTGCGATTGTGATGTCAGAAAAACGAATGGGCCCCGGTGCATTAGAGCATCGCGGGGCCCGACATCTTCGTTATAGGCGAAGGATTTCTGGTAGACACCAGTATTTATCTCAGGATCCGGCAGCGCGTGGCCTTGGCGCTCCAGTCCCGCGTATGTGTTCGATTTGTCGAAAGGCGCAATGAGGCTGGCAGCTGCTATGACCTCAACTGCGCCTGGACCTTGCGCTGAGCAAGGTCACCGGATAACCCGGTGGCGTCATGCTCCTCTCCAAGAGTTGGCCAACGGACTATGTCCGCCTTCTCTGCTTGTCGTCTCGATCATGTAACCGGGGCGCCAATGCCTGCAAAGCGGGGAGCTGACGCTCCGTGACTCCTGCAGGTGCAGTGGCGCAAATGCTGCGGCAGATAAAGCCACGTGTCAAGTAAACCTAGGTTTGTTGTTCCGCCGGGTTCCAGCGCCCGCTGGTATGTCAGGCTTTTGTGTGGCGGTAATCTTGTAAATCAGGATCGTGGGTCATCGCCCAGTAGTCTACGAAACGCCATGGCATCGCCGAGAAAACCCGGCCCTGCTTGTTGCGGTAGTAGGTCGTCATGCCGGGATGCGTCCAGATCAATTGCTCATGCTCGGTGTCTACTTTCTCGATGTATCGATCGTGCGCTTCCTGCCGAACGTCGATTGCAGCGATGCCTTGCTCGATCATTTCGACGAGGCACGCAGAGATGTAGCGGCTCTGGCATTCCGACTGGAAGATCACGCTGCCGCCATGCGCCGGGCCTGAATTGGGGCCGAGCATCACGAAGAGATTTGGAAAGTCCGGCACGGTGAGGCCGAGATAGGCGGTCGGGTTGTCGTTGGCCCAGGCCGTCTTCAGATTTTTTCCATCGCGTCCCGTGATGTTGAGGCGTGCCGCCATCTCCGTGACCTTGAAGCCGGTGGAGATGACGATGATATCCGCGGGCCGCAGCTTGCCGTCGGCAGCGACGATGCCGTCGGTCGCGAAATGGTCGATCGTGTCCGTGACCAGTTCGACATTCGGTTTCGTCAGCGTCTTGAACCAGTTGTTGTCGAGCAGGATGCGCTTGCCATAGGGCGGGTAGGTCGGCACGCATTTCTCGATCAGATCGGGACGGTCCTTCAACTCCGACAGGATGAACTCGGTCAGTTCCTCGCGATGCCGGTCGTTGCCCTTGTTGACGGCGCGGTCGGGATGCGGCCACGCCGGGTCCTTGCGCAGGAATGGCAGCAAGCCGTCGCCATAGCGCCAGAACATGTTGAAGCGATACCACTGCACATAAAACGGCAAATGCGCGAGCAGCCACTGCGCGCCCTCGGTAATCGGATCGGAATAGCCTGCAACCGGCCGCGCCCATTGCGCGGTGCGCTGGTAAACGGTGACCGACGCGACGCGATCGGCGATCGACGGCACGAGTTGCATGGCAGTGGCGCCGGTGCCGATCACGGCAACGCGCTTGCCGTCGAGATTGATGTCGTCGGACCACAGGGCGGAGTGCAGCATCAGCCCCTTGAAGCTTTCCTTGCCCTTAAAGTTTGCGGGGTGGGGGTCGTTGAGCTGACCGATCGCGCTGACCAGCGTGGTCGATTCAAACGTCTCTTCGCCGCTGGCGGTCTGCAGCGTCGAAATCCAGCGCCGCTTGCTCTCGTCCCAGCGTGACGATGTCAGTTCGGTGTTGAGGCGCAGATGCTTCCGGATGTCGTGTTCCAGCGCCACTTTCTTGAGGTAGTCGAGCAATTCCTGGCGCTGGGCGAAATAGCGCGTCCATGGGTTCCGTTTTCCGAACGAGAACGAATAGGAATGGTTCGGCGTATCGACGCCACAACCGGGATAGCGATTGACATACCAGGTGCCGCCGAGTTCGTCGTTCTTCTCGACGATGGTGTAGGGAATGCCGAGCCGGCCCAGTGCGACACCGAGCGCAATCGCGCAGACGCCGGCGCCGACGATCAGCACATGCTGCTGCGCCTCGTTTGATGGCGGCTTGGTCCAGCGCGCCTCCCGGGGGATGAAGCCCATTTCCTCGCGCATCAGCGGCGCATATTCCGGGGCCACGTTCTCACCCAGCGTCGCGCGCATCATCTTCAGCATCAATTCATTGCCGGGGTCGGTGATGATCGGCTTCGGTTCGCCGTTCGCAAACAGCTTCAGCACGGCCGCGCGGATCTCAGCCTGGATCTCCTCCGGCACGCCGGCGTGCGGATCCGGAATCAGGCGGACGTCGCGCTTGGGCTTGTAAGGTTGCTCCAGCCAGCGTTCATCGCCGGTCATGTGCACCAGGACCATCAGCAGGACGCGGATATCGCCCTCGGCGATGGCCGATGACAGATCGAGTTTCTTGCGCGGCAGCTCGATATTCATGCTGATGTCCTCGTTTACGCGCCTGATGTTTCCGGCAGGCCGCCATAGGCGGCCCAGGTGGTGCCGGCGATATAGCCGGCATCGACGGGAAGATTGATGCCGGTGACGCCGCTGCTCAGCGGCGAAAGCAGCCAGGCGATAGCCTGGGCAACCTCGATCGGCTCGACCAACCGGTTCATCGCGGTTGGGCTTTCAAGCCACTTCTTGTTCAGCGCGCCCGAGTCGATGCCAGCCTCCAACGCGACGGTGCGGGTGAAGCCGGGCGAGACGGCGTTGACGCGCACACCGCTGCGGCCCCATTCGGCAGCCAGCGTCTGGGTGATCTGAATGACGCCGGCCTTGGCGGCGGTATAGGCATGGATGGGACCTGACGTCATGCCGGCAACGGAGGCGACGTTGACGATCGCGCCATGCCGGCGCTCGGCCATCTTCACGCCGACGCTGCGGGCGACCAGAAAGGTGCCGCGCAGGTCAATATTGACCTCGCGGTCCCATTGATCCATCCGCACGCGTTCGATTCTGTGCATCTTGCCGAACACGCCGGCGGCGTTGACCAGGCCGGTGATCGGGCCGTGCGCCGCCTCGATATCGGCGATGCCGCCGACAACGGCGCTTTCGCTCGCGACATCGAACGGGGCAGGCCACAGGATCGTTTGCGTGTTCACCAGCGGTTCCGGTGAGATGTCGACAATAACGACGTTGCGGCCTTGTTCGGCAAGAAGCGTTGCGGTCGCGGCGCCAATGCCGCGGCTGCCGCCCGTGACGAGGATGATCCCTTCAGCGGTCATGGCCGTTCTTCCTCTCCGGTACGAACAGGCCGCGCGTGACCAGTTTCTGGTAGGCGGAAATGACGTGCTCGGGGGCTGCCGTGACGTTGCCGCCAACGTAGGAATAGCGGCGGCTTAGATAACCTCGCGCGCCCATCAGCATGTGAACGATGGCTTCGAACTCCTCGTCGCTATAGTCGATGATCGCGCCGGCGTGACGGGCACGCCGGAGGATGCGGACATAGGCGGTCGCGATATTGTCGAGATGCTTCTGGTAGCCGATCGGCGCGAAATATTCGGCCTCGTTGAGGATGCGCAAAAACTCCGGCACCTCGCGGATGAAGTCGAAGAAGGCGCTGAAACGCTCGATCTCCTGCCGTGCGGCGTGCGCAGTGCCGGTGCGCTCGCGGATGAAATGAACCATGTCGATGCCGATCTTGGGCAGCAATTGATCGAGCAGTTCCTGGCGGTTCTCGAAATGATTGTAGAACGTGCCCTGCGCGACGCCGGCTTCCTCGGTGATGCGGGCGACCGAGGCTTCGGCGTAACCATACTTGCCGACGACCTTGGTGGCGGCGTCGAATATCTTGCGCTTGGTCCAGGCGTTCCGCTCGACACGGTTGAGTTTTGTCACTTTGCCCGATGCGGCCTGCGATGATTGCGTCATGCGTGGAATTCCAGTTCGGCGCGCAGCACGCGCTTGAGGACTTTGCCGGAGGGGTTGCGTGGCAGGCTGTCGCGGATGATGAGTTGTTTCGGCACCTTGAAGCCGGCGAGCTGCGTCCGGCAATGATCGACGAGATCGGGCAAGTTCAGCGTGGCGCCATCCCCGAGCACGACCACTGCGACCGGCTTCTCGCCCCAGCGCTTGTCGGGTAGGCCAACGACGGCGACTTCACGCACCTGCGGCAATTCGTAGATGACGCGCTCGACCTCGGAGGAGGCGATGTTCTCGCCGCCGGAGATGATCATGTCCTTCTTGCGGTCGGTCAGATAGAGGAAGCCGTCTTCGTCGAGATAGCCGACGTCGCCAGTGCGGAACCAGTCACCGAAAAAGGCTGCTGCGGTCTTTTCGGGATCCTTCCAGTAGCCTTGCGTCACTTTCGGTCCGCGCAGGCAGATTTCACCGTTCTCGCCCGACGGCAGTCGGTTGCCGGCATCGTCGCGGATCTCGATCTCGACATGGGCGATGGCGCGGCCGGTCGAGCCGATCTTTTCGATCTCGCGGCCGGCTTCCATGAAGGTGTCGCCGCCGCAGGTCTCCGTCAGCCCATAGGCGTCGATGTAGCGGGCATTCTTGAAATATTCGGAGAAGGCGCGGATGCGAACTTCCGGCGTTTTCTCGCCGCCGCCGATGGCCCACCGAAGGCTCGATACATCGTAGCGGTCTCGCGCTGGGCAGGTGAGCATCGCTGTCGTCATGACAGGGGCAAACCATGCGGCGTTGAGTTTCTCCGCTTCGATCGCCGCGAGCGCGTGCTCGGGCTCGAAGTTGCGGTGGATGCAAAGCATGCCGCCGTGCCAAAGCACCGCGATCCCCGGCAGATCGAGCGCGCCGACATGGTAGAGCGGGCCGACCACCAGCAATCGCGTTTCCGCATTCAATCCGAGCACGAGCGTCTGATCGGTCGATTTCCAGTAGATGTTCTCGTAACTCAGCATCACGCCCTTGGGACGGTCGGTCGTGCCTGAGGTGTACATCAGCCGCATCAGGTCGCGCGGCTGCTTCACATGAACAGGGGCAGGGGCGATATCGGGCGCAAGACGGGTTGCGTTGGATTGCGCGGCGTCATCGAGCAGCACCACCGGCGCGCCGCCGGCCGCGATGCCCGCAAGCTCCTCATCCGCAATCAGGATGCGCGCGCCGGAATTGGCGACGATGTAGCCGACCTCGTCGGCGGAGAGACGAAAATTGATCGGCAGAAACACCGCGCCGATATGGCTGGTCGCAAAAACCAGCTCGAGAAACGCCGTGCTGTTCTTCATCAGCACGGCAACGACGTCGCTGGGGCCGATCCCGCGCGAGAGGAGCCAGCCGCCGACCCGCCGAATACGGTCGTCGAATTGGCCGTAGGTGATGTCCTCGCCGCGATATTTCAGCGCACAGCGATCCGGCGTCCGCCTGGCGTGAAACGCGATGAAGCTCGAAAGATTGATCATTTCCCGTTCAAAAGGCCCGACTCCGAGGCCCTTTCCCGTTTTATGAATTCTGACTCGTAATTCATCTTTCGCTTGACGTCACCCCCTTTGCTCTGAAATTCTTTGGGCGTACGGAGACGACACGATCTCCGGCTGGGACTTGGGAACGCCAACCCATAGGGAGGAAGCAATGACGAGAACCCGCAAACCGGGCGTAAGCCGACGTGCGACGTTGGCAATGATGGGCGCCGGTGCCGTAACATTCGCGACGCCCTGGGTGGCGCGCGCGCAAGCCAAGACTATCAAGGTCGGCATGCCGACCATTCTCTCCGGACGCGTCGCGCAGCTTGGCACTTCCTCGCGCAATGCGGTGATGCTGGAAGTCGAGAAGGTCAATGCCGCCGGCGGTCTTGCCGGCCGGCAGATCGAGATGGTGATCCGCGACTCCAAGGGGCAGCCGCAGGAAGCGGCCCGCGTCGCGCGCGAACTCGTCAACACCGATGGGTGCGAAATTCTGATCGACGCGGAAGCCTCATCGGGTGCGTTCGCAGTGCACGAGGTGGCGCGCGATCTCGGCGTGCTCTGCATTCACACCAATTCGGAAACGTCGTCGCTCACCGCCGATCCGAAACAGCACATTCCCAATGCGTTCCGCACCGCGCGGCAGGGCGTGCACGACTCGATTGTCGGAGGCAGCTACGCAGCGGCGATCGCGAAAGCCAAGGGCCTGAAGAAGTGGGCTACCTGTTCGCCCGACTATGCCTATGGCCGCGACACCACCGGCGAATATGTGACCTATCTGAAGCGCTTCGCGCCTGATGTCGAGATCATCAGCGAGTCCTGGCCAAAGCTGTTCCAGCCTGATTACACCGAGGTGGTGACAAAAATCCTGCAGGCCAAGCCGCAGGCGCTGTACTCCTGTCTCTGGGGCGGCGACCTGACCTCCTACATCGATCAGGCCAACATCTACGCGCTGTTCAGCCAGATGGAGGTGTTTGCGGTCAACATGGCCGACTACACCGCGCTGACCGTGGTGAAGAACCTGCCGAAGGGCATTCATTCCGGCAACCGCTACATCAAGACCTATCCGGCAACACCGGAGAACGCGGCGTGGGGTGACGCCTACAAGGCGAAGTATAACGAATATCCCACCAACTGGTCGTGGGAGAATGCCACGGCCATCATGCTGCTGGCTGAAGCGTCCAAGAAGGCGAATTCGGCCGACGGCAAGAAGATCGCCGAGGCACTGCGCGGCCTGAAGATCAAGTCCCCCTTCGGCGCCGACGGCACTGTCACCATGCGCGCCGAGGACCAGACGCTGGTCGGCTATGCGATCGGCTGGGGAACGACGATCCCGCAGGAGCCCTATGTGCCACAGGTGCAGGCGGGTGACTGGAAGACGATCTTCGAACTCGAAGCCGAGTGGAAGAAGAGCAAGGGTTACACCTGATCGATCGGCGGAGGCGGAGGCAGTCGCAAGCTGCCTCCGTTTGCTGCCGAATGTTTTTCGCGCGCCGTTCATTGTGGCGCGCCATAATGGATGCTTCCCTTGGACCTCGATGCGCTTACAGGCTGTCTTGCCAGTTCCGCCTGCCTGGTGACGCAAACCACCAGCGGCTTCATCATCGGCATGTTGCTGTTTCTCGTCGCCGTCGGGCTGACGCTGATTTTCGGCGTGCTCAAGGTCGTCAACTTCAGCCACGGCGCCTTCTATATGTTCGGCGCCTATTTCGCGATGACGGCCTATCAGCTTACCGGCAGCTTTGCGCTGGCGATGCTGTGCGGGGCAGCCGGCACGGCCATCCTTGGCCTCGTCTTCGAACGCGGTTTCATGAGCCGTGTCTACGGCGCAGACGTGCTGATGCAGCTTCTCGTCTGCTACGCCTTCGTGCTGATCTTCGACGATGTGGTGCGGATGATCTGGGGCCCCGAATTCAAGTCGATGGGCATGCCGGCGGCGTTCCAGGTGGCGCCGCTGTTCATCGCCGGCGGGGTGGTTCCGCCCTATTATCTGCTGCTGATCAGTGTCGCGCTGGCGGCTGCGGCGGTGCTCGGGCTGGGATTGGCGCGTACGCGAATTGGCAAGGTGATCCGGGCGGCCGCGCATAATCCGGGCATGGTGTCCGCGCTCGGCATCAACACCGGCCTGATCTATGGCGGCGTGTTTGCGCTCGGCGGGATGCTGGCGGGCCTGGCCGGGGCGCTCGCCGCGCCGGTGCGTTCGTTGACGCCGGGCATGGGATTTTCGGTCCTGATCGAATCCTTCATCGTCACCGTAATCGGCGGCATGGGCTCGATCCTCGGCGCGCTGATCGGGGCGCTGCTGATCGGCATGATCCGCTCGTTCGGATCGCTCGGCTTCCCGCTGTTTACCGAAGGGCTGATGTATCTCTTCATGGTGATCGTCCTGGTGTCGCGGCCGACCGGCCTGTTCGGCAAGGAGGTCGCATGAGCGAGCTGCAGGCCGATCAGGGCGCGCAGGCACTCGACGTCCCCCAGCCCCACGCCAAGACCCGGCGCAATCGGGATGTTCTGATTGCGTTGGCGGCCTTTGTCGTTCTTGCGCTGTTGCCGATGGTCTTCAGCAGCAAATTTCTGCTCGACTTCGTGATCCGCTGCGCGGCCTACGGGCTGTTCGCGACGTCCCTCAACCTTCTGGTCGGTTACACCGGCCTGACTTCGTTCGGCCATGGCATGTTCTTCGGCCTCGGCGCCTATGGCTTCGGGTTGATGATGCAGAAGACCGGCGTTTCCGTCCCGGTGGCTTTCGTTGCCACGCTCGCAATCACGTTTGTCACAGCTCTCGTCATTGGCGCTATCTGCGTGCGGCTGAAGGAAATCTATTTCGCCTTCGTGACGCTGGCGTTCCAGATGCTGATCCACTCGACCATCCTGTCGTGGGTATCGCTGACCGGCGGCGATCAGGGATTGCGCGGCGGCATCCCGCGGCCGCCATTTTGGGGCATTGACCTGTCGAACCATTTGCATCTCTACGTCACGAGCTGCGCGCTGCTGGTGATCGGGTTGTTCCTGATGCATCAGATCGCGCAGTCGCCGTTCGGCTACACGCTGCGCATGATCCGCGACAACGCCACGCGCGCGAGCTTCATCGGCATCGACGTCTGGCGTGCCAAGTTGACGATCTTCGTGCTCGCGGCGCTGTTCGCCTCGACCGGCGGGGTCATCATGGCGCTGTTCGTCTCAGGGGCCTATCCGGAATTCGCTTATTGGACCATTTCGGGCGAGGGCATCTTCATCAACATGCTCGGCGGCGTGACCACGTTCCTGGGGCCGATGGTCGGCACCGTGCTGCTCCTGATCCTCAACGACACCGTCACCCGGCTGACCGAATATCACGGGCTCGTGCTGGGGATCGTGATCCTGTTCTTCGCGATCGGCCTGCGGAAGGGCCTGATGGATTTCGTCATCGAGTGGTACGCGCAACGCCGCGATGCGCGCGGGAAGTAGCCATGCTGGAGATACGCTCCCTTTCGAAATCATTCGGCGGTGTCAAGGCGACGGACAATGTCACGCTCGACTTCGCCGACGGTTCGCTTACCGCCGTGATCGGCCCCAATGGCGCCGGCAAGAGCACGTTCTTCAACCTGATCACGGGCGCGTTGACGCCTGATGCCGGCCAGATCCTGCTCAACGGCGTCGATCTGGCCGGGCGCACGCCGCCTGAGATCGTGCGCCACGGCATCGGCCGCGCGTTCCAGGTTGCAAGCATCTTTCCGTCGCTGACGGTGCAGGAGACGATGCTGGCGGCGGTGTGCGCCGATCAGCGCAAGGCGAGCGTCCTGCATCGTCGCTTTCCCTTGTCTGAGACGCGCGACCGCGCCGAGCATGCGATGGAGCTGTTGGGCCTGGCCAGCAAGCGGAACCGGACTGCGGCGACGCTGTCGCATGGCGACCAGAAGCTGCTCGATATCGCGCTGGCGCTGGTCCTCGATCCCAAAGTGCTGCTGCTCGACGAGCCGACCGCCGGGATGGGCACCGAAGAGCGCTGGCGGATGATCGACAAGGTGAGGGAGCTCTGGGAGAAGCAGAAGATCACGGTGGTGTTCATCGAGCACGACATGGATATCGTGTTCAAGATCGCGCCTGCGATCGTGGTGTTGTGTTACGGGCGCATTCTCGCGACCGGCACGCCGGATGCGATCCGGCGCAATGAAGCGGTGATCGAGGCCTATCTCGGCACCGAACATCACGCGGGGGCCGCCGTATGAGTGCGCAGCCAATCGTGCAGGTCGAGGACCTCGACGTCTATTACGGCACCAGCCAGATCCTGTTTGGCGTCGGTTTGTCGGTGCGGCAGGGCGAGACGATGGCGCTGCTCGGCCGCAACGGCGCCGGCAAGTCGACCACCATGAAGGCGATCATGGGTCTTGCGCCGGCCCGCCGCGGCACGGTCAGCCTGCGGGGCAGGGTTGTCTCCGGGCTGAAACCACATCGCATCGCGCGAGCCGGTCTCGGCTTCGTGCCTGAGGATCGCCAGATCTTCCCGGAGCATACGGTCGAGGACAATCTGGTCATCGGTGCCAAGAAGGGACCGAACGGCGAGGACGAGTGGCCGATCCGGCGCATCTATGACGTGTTTCCGTTGCTGGAACCGCTGCGCCACAGGATCGCGGGGCGGTTGTCCGGCGGCGAACAGCAGATGCTGGCGATTGCGCGGACGCTGATGGGTAATCCAGCGCTGCTGCTTCTCGATGAGCCGAGCGAGGGACTGGCGCCGATCATCGTGCAGCGGATCGGCGAATTGCTGCGGCAGCTTCGCGGCACCGGCGCCACGGTGCTGATCGCCGAACAGAACATGCATTTTTGCCTTGGCCTTGCGAGCCACGCGACGGTTATCGACAAGGGCCAGATCGTCTACACATCCGGGATCGAAGAGCTGAAAGCCAACGAAAACATTCGTCAGCGCTATCTCGCGCTGTAGCTTTCGGCCCGACCCGGGGGACGAAATGGCCATCGAACGCAAGTTATCGCCGACGCATGAGGCGCCGTATCGCGGCCTGCGCGTGCTGGATTTCGGGCAGGGCATCGCCTCGCCCTATTGCGCGATGCTGCTTGGCGTGTACGGGGCCGATGTCATCAAGGTTGAGCCACCGGAGGGCGACTGGTCGCGTTTTCTCGGCACGACCTATGGAAGCCATACCACGCTGTCGGCGGTCTATAACCGCGGCAAGCGCAGCCTTTGCCTCGACATGAAGCACAAGGAAGGGATTGCCATCGCCCGAAGGCTGGCGAGGGATTGCGACGTGCTGATCGAAGGCTTTCGGCCGGGCGTCGCCGCGCGGCTCGGGATCGGTTACGAGGAGTTGTCGCGCGACAATCCGGGGCTGATCTACCTGTCGGTCAGCGCGTTCGGGCAGAGCGGTCCCTATTCGAAACGGCCTGGCTCCGATTCCGTGGCGCAGGCCTTCTCCGGCTTTGTATCGATCAACGTCGGCAACGACGGCACTCCACACCGGGCCGGCACCACGATCTCGGACGTCGTGACCGGCGTCTATGCCTTCCAGGCGATCGCGACGACGCTGTTCGCGCGCGCAACCGTCGGCACCGGGCGCTGGATCGATGTCAATCTCTGCCAGTCGACGTCCGCGCTGCTGGGCCACAAGGTCGCCGAACATATTCTGGAAGGCGGTGCGCCGCGCGCGCTCAACGTTCCGGCGGGCTCATACCAGACGGCCGACGGCTGGATGATGGTCACGCTGGTGAACGAGCCGCAATACAAGCGCCTGTGCGCGGCGATCGGCCGCGACGATCTCGCCACTGATCCGCGCTTTGCCGATTTTGCGCGACGCGCCGACGCCGTGGATGCACTGATCCCGCAGTTGCGGGGGGTGTTTTTGACGGAGCCGACGGATGCGTGGCTTGCCCGGCTGCATGCTGCCGATCTCATTGCCGAACGGATACTCAATCCCGGAGAATGGCTCCGCAACGTCCATGTCGAGGCGACGAGGGCAGCGGTATGCCAGGACACGCCGGGCATGGGTGCGGTGTACTCACCGCGGACGCCGGGCATTGCGAGCTTTTCCGAGGATGACTTGTGCCCCGCACCTGATATAGGCCAGGACAGTTACGAGGTGCTGCTCGAAGCGGGTTTCGAGCGCTGCGCCATCGATGATCTGGTTGAGGCCGGCGCAGTGCGTCAGGCCAGGGGAGGCAAGGCATGAGCATCGATCTCGTTCGTTATTCCGTTTCGGGAAATATTGCCGAGATCATGCTGGATCGAGGGCCGGTCAATGCGCTCAGCATGGACCTGATCGACGCACTGCTGGCGGCGCTGGCAAAGGCGAGAGACGACGAAGCGGTGCGAGCCGTCATCATCGGCAGTGCGCATAAGGTGTTTTGTGCCGGCCTCGATCTCGACATCGTCCGTGGCAAACCCGGGATCGAGACCAAGAAATTCCTCGAACGGTTGTATTTCGCACTCAACGATACGCAGTATCGCATGGGCAAGCCGACCATCGCCGCCGTGGACGGCGCGGTGCGGGCCGGCGGCATGACGATCGCAATTTCCTGCGACATGATCATTGCTGGCGACGCCTGTACCTTTGGCTATCCGGAGATCGATGTCGGTTTGATTCCGGCCATTCACTTCGTGCAACTGCCGCGGCTGGTCGGCAAGCACCAGGCGTTCGGCCCGCTGTTTCTGGGCGAACCTTTCGATGCCGCGACCGCTTTTCGCATGGGCCTGCTCAGCGAAGTGGTGCCGAAGGGCACCGCGCTTGAGCGTGCGCGGGAGATTGCGCGCAAGCTCACCACCAAATCACCCGTTGTCATGAAAATCGGGCGCGATGCCTTCATGCGGGCCGTCGATGCCGATTTCCGCCGCTCGGTCGAGAACGCTGCAGAGAGCTTTGCGCTCGTCGCCACGACTGAGGATTGTCAGGAAGGCCTGAATGCGTTTGTCGAAAAGCGGACGCCAAACTACAGGGGGCGGTGATGGCGGGATTGTATTTTGAAGAATTCGAGGTCGGCCGGGAATTCCATCACGAGTTCAGCCGCACGGTGACCGAGATGGACAACACCATGTTCAGCCTGCTGACCATGAACCCGCAGCCGCTGCATATCGATGCCCATTTTTCTGAAGGCACCGAGTTCGGGCAACGGCTGTTCAACAGTATCTATACGCTCGGCATCATGATCGGCATGAGCGTCTACGATACGACGCTCGGCACCACGATCGGCAATCTCGGCATGACCGACGTCAAGTTTCCCAAGCCGGTGTTCCACGGCGATACGCTGAAGGCGCATACCAGGATCATTTCGAAACGCGAGAGCAAGTCGAGGCCGAACCAGGGCATCGTGGAATTCGAGCACACCATGACCAATCAGCGCGGCGAGGTGGTGGCAAGCTGCCGCCGCACCGGCCTGATGCACTGCAAGCCGAAGGCGTGAGGCGATGCGATCGTTCCTGTTCGTTCCCGGCGACAGTCAGCGCAAGTTCGAAAGCGCGAAGAAGACCGCAGCCGACGCGCTGATCCTCGACCTCGAGGATTCGATTGCGCCGGACGAGAAGGTCGGTGCGCGACGTACGGTGCGCGAGATGCTCGACGTCCGGAAGCCGGACCAGAAGATGTATGTCCGCGTCAATGCGCTCGACACCGGAATGACGCTTGGCGATCTTGCGGCCGTCATGCCCGGCCGACCGGACGGGATCGTGCTGCCGAAATGCGCCGGCGCCGCCGACGTCAACCGTCTCTCGCTCTATCTCGATGCCTTCGAGGCCGCGGCCGGGATCGAACAGGGCACGACGCGAATAGTCACAGTGGCGACGGAGACAGCGAGGGCCGTGCTCAAGCTGCTCGATTTCGAGAGCATGAGCCCGCGGCTGTGGGGCATGATGTGGGGCGCCGAGGATCTCGCGGCCTCGCTCGGCGCGTCGCGAAACCGGACCGCCGGCCGCTTTCACGGGCCGCTCCTGCTGGCGCGCGACCTCTGCCTGATCAGCGCGGCTGCGGCCGGCGTTGTCGCGATCGATACCATCGCGACCGATATCAATGATCTGGATGCGGTACGGGAAGAGGCGATCGCGGCAAGGCAGGACGGGTTCCTGGCCAAGGCGGTGATCCATCCCAAGCATGTCGACGTCGTCAATGCCGCCTTCATGCCGACGGATGAGGAAATCACCTGGTCGGAGAAGGTCGTCAAAGCGTTCAACGACAATCCGACGTCGGGTGTCGTGAAGATCGACGGCAAGATGATCGACAAGCCGCATCTGCGCGCCGCGGAGAAGATCCTGGCGCTGCGCGGGCGGTAGTGACGTAATGATGATGTAGCCCGGATGAGCCAACGGGTCGCGCGAATGCGCGCCCCGTTGGCTCATCCGGGCTACGAGTTCACTGACCAGATTGACTTTGCTGCTTGATCGGCAGCAAATGCGGCAAAGCAACAAGAAGGAAAATACCATGGTTGACGCGCTGATCATCGACGCATGCAGGACGCCGCGAGGCATCGGCAAAGCCGGCAAGGGCGCCTTGTCGGGCATCCATCCGCAGCAGCTCGGCGCAACGGTATTGCGCGCGCTGGCCGATCGGACCGGCATCAATACCGCAGACGTCGACGACATCGTCTGGGGCACCAGCTCACAACGTGGCCAGCAGAGCGGCGATCTCGGGCGTATGTCGGCGCTCGACGCCGGCTATGACGACCGCGCCAGCGCAGTGACGCTGGACCGGTTCTGCGGCTCCGGCATCACCAGCGTCAACATGGCGGCCAATTCGATCATGTCGGGTTCGGAGGATCTTGTGATCGCCGGCGGCACCGAGATGATGTCGATGGAGGGCCGGCGCGGCGAGGGGCCGTTCATGATGGACAACGGCAATCTCCGCCTGCGTGTGCGGCATCCGCAATCGCATCAGGGCGTCTGCGCCGATGCGGTGGCGACGCTCGAAGGCATCACGCGGCAGGACGTCGATGAGCTCGGTCTCGAAAGCCAGAAGCGGGCGGCTGCGGCCATCAAAGGCGGGCATTTCGACAAGAGCCTCGTGCCTGTTTATCGCGAGGACGGCAGCCTCGCGCTCGATCGGGAAGAATATCCGCGGCCGCAAACCACGCTCGAGGGGCTGGCCGGGCTGAAGCCGGCGTTTCCGGCCATTGCGGATTATGCGCTCGACGACAAGGGCACGACCTATCGCAAGCTCATCCTGGACAAGTATCCCGATCTCGACATCAACTTTGTGCATCACGCCGGTAATTCCTCCGGCGTCGTCGACGGCTCGGCGGCCATCCTGCTGGCGTCGCCGGGTTACGCCAAGGCTCATGGCCTGAAACCGAGGGCCCGCGTCGTTGCGATGGCGAACATGGGCGACTCCCCGACCCTGATGTTGAATGCGCCGGTGCCGGCTGCCCGCAAAGTGTTGGCCAAGGCGGGTCTCACGCTCGACGACATCGACCTGTTCGAGATCAACGAAGCCTTTGCCGTCGTCGCCGAAAAATTCATCCGCGACCTCAAGCTTGATCGCGAGAAGGTCAACGTCAATGGCGGCTCGATCGCGCTTGGCCATCCCATCGGTGCGACCGGCTCCATCCTGATCGGTACCGTGCTCGACGAGCTGGAGCGGCGCGATCTCAAGCGCGGGCTGGTGACGATGTGCGCCGCCGGCGGCATGGCGCCAGCTATCATTATCGAGCGCGTCTGACGGAAGACTAGGCGGCCGGAAACTCGAGTTCGAACGCCACGCCCTTCTCGGACGGCAGGAGCCGGATCGATCCGCCATGGCTGGTCATGATCGCCTGGACGATCGAGAGCCCCATTCCCGTGCCGCCGGTATCGCGGCGCGTGGTGAAGAAGGCGTCGAAGATCTTCTCGCGGTTCGCTTCGGATATGGGATCGCCGTCGTTGCTGACGGTCATTCTGACGGAGGCGTTTTCCGCGGCGGCTTCCAGCCGCACGCTCCTTGCGTTGTGACGGATGGCGTTGTCGGTCAGATGCGACAACACGATCAGCGCTTTTTCGCTGGACATCCCGATCGAGCGCTCGAGGTCGCCGGTGGCCTCGATCGCCCGGGTCGGGAACCGGCTCTTCAGTCCGCCTATCACTTGAGATAGTTCGGTTTGCTCATTCTGCGGTGCGGTTTCGGCGCGCGCCAGTTCGCGTAAGCGCTGGGTCATGGCTTCCAGGCGCCCGGTGTCACCTAGAATGTTCGATATGAAATTCTTCTGCTCCATCCGCGTGAGCGTGTCGGACTTGCTTTGCAGGGAATCCAGCAGGAGTTCAGCGGCACCCTTGATCGACGTCAGCGGCGACTTCAATTCATGGGTAAGGTGCGACGAAAACGTCGCGATGTAATCCGACCGCCGCGACAATTGCTCCGCCATGTCGAGGAAGCTGTGCGACAACTGGGCGAACTCGCGCGTGCCGTAATGGGCGAGCGGTCTAAACGCATCGCGGTCGCCGCGGCTGATGCGCGCGGCGCGATCGACCAGTTCGCGCATCGGGCGGGTGATGGTCCGGGAGAAAACCAGGCCGATGATGATCGTCGCGACAATGACCGCAAGTCCCGCCAGGATAAACTTGCCGCGCTCCTGATAGAGATGGTCGAAGATGTTGCTCGGCGTCCTCGACGTATAGACCACGCCTGCGACGCGGTTGTTGACGACGACTGGCATGGCCGAGAATACGTGGACGCCGACGCCGCGGCTGATCGAGTAGATCGGAGGCGGCGGCTTGTCAGGTTTGCGAATGCGCAAGGCTGCCCGGTATTGTCCCTGAAGCGCGGTGGCGATCTCCTCGATATGGGCGAGCGATTGGCCGACCTCGTCGCGGCCGGCAATCACGACGCCGCGGGGATCGAGGATGCGAAAACCGGCCAGCGTGACCTTCTGGGTTTCCCGGATGATCGGCATCAGCCGCGCGCCGATCTCGACATAGGGCTGCGACGCGGGCGCGCTTGCCGGAAGCGCATCGGGCCGCCGCCGAAGCAGGTCGGCGCCGGCGGCGAGATCGAGCGCGGGCCGGATCGGCGTGAGCTCGTCTTCCCGGCCTGCTCGGGCCTCGGGCGGAATTTCAGCGCCGAGCGTAATTCCGGCACCGAGACGGGATTCCACTTCCCGCGCATAGACGGCGGCGAGCACCCGGCTTTGCGCGATCAGCTCCGCCTGGGTTTGGTGAATGAGCTGGTTGTCATAGAGGCGGAAGAAGAACAGCCCGACCAGCGGCAGCGTCGCCGCAGCGGCGAGCGCGGTAAAAATGACCTGGCCTACCGACGGTCGCCATTTCTCGGCCCTGTGGGGCATCATGCCTGCGGCTCGCATCGTCCAAGCTTGAAGCCGACGCCGTGAATGGTTTCGATGACATTGTCGCAATTCACGGCGGACAGCTTGGCGCGGATATTTCGGATGTGGCTGTCAATGGTGCGATCCGATACCTGGATGTTGAGCTGGTAGGCCGCGCTCATGATCTGCTCGCGGCTGAAGACGAGCGTCGGCCGCGTCAGGAAAGCCCTGAGGATTCCGAACTCGATGGCCGTCAGCCGAAGCGGCGTGCCGGCAAACTCTGCGACATGCTGGTCCGGATCGACGGACAGCCTGCCTTGCGAAAGCGCAGCCTGGGACGCTTTCGCATCCTGCCCGCGCGAGGCGATGCGGCGCAGGATGACGTTCACGCGGGCGACGAGTTCGCGCGGGCTGAAGGGCTTGGTGACGTAATCGTCGCCGCCGATCTCCAGGCCCAGCACCCGATCGATCTCATCGTCGCGCGCGGAGAGGAACAGGATCGGCACATCAGACGATTTTCGAATTTCCCGGCAGACGTCCAGCCCGTCGAATTCCGGCATGCCGATATCGAGAATGATCAGATCGGGCTTGTCGGCGGCGAAGCGGGTCAAGGCTTCCTTGCCGTCGCGCGCCTCGAAGATGGCCATTCCGGCCTTCTTCAGTGCGACACGGATGACCTCGCGGATGTGAAGATCGTCGTCAACGATGAGAATGCGGTGCGTCAAACGTCTCTCCCGGCGCAATCGGCTTGCAGTTGGACTAGCCAGTGGTCGAACTCTTTGGTTGGGCATCCAGGGCGCGCTGGAGGCGCCAGTTCCGAAAACCCCAGGAGCGCCAGGAAGCCGTTTCTTTCTTTTGCTGTTCTACAAGGCAACCACGGCGGGAAACAAGGGTCGGATCGAACCCGCGAAGGGCAATAGCCCGGTCGACGGCCGGCAATGCCTGCGGTCCGAGCGACAACAGGTAGTTCATGTCGATCCACACTCCCTTGCCGCCGGCTTCGCGGCTGTGGCTGACATTGTAGTCAGCGATGATGGAGGCAAAATTGATCAGCGAACAGACGTAGAGCGTTGCCGTCAGGGTGATGAGGTTGGCGCGGATCAGCCAGGCGTTCGAGCGGTTCAGAATGATACGGGCGACGATGAGGACGAGTCCGAATGCAACCAGTATCATCCAGATGAACGCCGCGATGCGCCACCAGGTCAGTAGATAGATTTGAACGTAGAGATCGAGGCGCAGGATCGACGACATCACCAGCAGGACGTTTTGCGCCACCCAAAGATAGACCAGCGGCCGGATCACCCTCGATTGCTCGGCCGGGCCACCGGGTCTCATGGCGGCCAGGACGAAGCCTGCCGCCAACAGCGCCGTGACGATGAGGGGATAGGCGCCTCGATGCGCATATGAAGCGTAACTGATATCGGAAGGTAGAGCCACGTTGCCCCAAAGATAGATCGCGTCGAGGACGGTCTGAACGGCGAACAGCAAATTGAACAGGATCAGCGAACGAAGGATCGTGGCAACACCGAAGAAGTGATTCTGGCCCGATGGTATTCCCTGCGCCAGTGCTGCCGCTTCAGCCAAAGCTGCCGGCATCTCCCGCTTGCTGCTCCACCGGACGTGGATAAAGGGCCATACGATCGACAGCGCCACAGTCCAGAACAGTATGCGCCCGAGGCTCAGATACGAAGCCGTGTTACCCGGATTCAGCAGGCTGATCCACTTCTCGAGCAGTGGATTGGCCGATACCAGCAGAAACAAGAAGATGCCGCTGAGCACTACGGGAATGAGCCACACGGCAAAGCCGGTCTTCAGTGCCGGTAGATTGAACGCACTGATGGCATCGCGGAGAAATCTGAACGGGCCGACCAGATAGAGATCGCATAACCCCGCAGCTCGCTCGCCGAGATCGTGCCGGTCGCGATTGGTTGTCAGCAGCAGGCCTATGCCGAGGGCCAGCACCATGAAGGTCAGAGACGCGACATTGAAATCCTCGATGGCGGGCACAAGGGCGAACAGCAGGAGGACGCCGGCCAGCAGCACTTGCTTTCGGTTTAGAGTTGCGACGTTGGCGAGTATCGAGCCACAGGCTACGGCGACCGCAAAGATGACGGCCGATATTCCGATGCCGTGTCCGTAAAACAGCCAGTCGGCCAGCGCAGCCAATGCCAGAACAATTGCTGCTTTGATGGAAAGGGGGCCTTCCTGAACGGAGCCAGCATCGGATGCCGGCGTGGTGAGATCGGTCATTATCGCGCTACCTGCCTGGATGGGAAAATTGCAAACCAGTGCGGTCGCGGGGCGCTCGCATAGCCACCACCCGTCGTTCGCTAGTCTTGTCGGAATAGGCATTCGTTGATCGCCTGCTGGTTTGCAGGGCGAACTATCGGGTGCGCTTGTGCAGTTGCTTGGAGCGTCGTCTGCAAGACTTCAGGATTCTTATGCAGTTTCCGTGCAGGTGCGGTTATGCGCTCGCGCCGGCGAGGCAAGTTTGATACGGGCAATGGTCTCGTTCGATCTCCTCGCGCAAGCCGCCATCCATTCCCATGAAAATTCTCAAACGTATTGGCCTCATCCTGCTCTGGCTCGCCGGAGCTGTCTTCGTTTTCGCCGCAGCCAACAAGAACGATCCCTATTTGATTTCCCTGCGTGGGTCCGGGAACATCGTTCTAGCGGTGGCGAGCGTCATCGTTGCCGCGATCCTTTTCCGTCGCGGTTACTGGAGGAGGGGTATCGCGGGGAAGGCACTCTTTCTGCTGTGGTGTCTGCCATCGCTATCGATGCTCGGTGCACATGCTTCGTTTGAATGGCGCAAGCAGCGGGTTCTCCAAGTTGATGCCGCGCAGACAAGAAGCCTTGGGCGCCACTTTATCGTTGGATACTCATCATTTGCCGAAGTGGCCGTTCTGGCCGAGAAGGGCCTGATCGCCGGCGTCTACATCACCAGGCACAACGTCGTGGGATCTACGGCAGCCCGTCTGAAGGAAGAGATCGCGGCGCTGCAGGAGAAGCGGCGCGCTGCCAGCCTGCCACCCCTGATCGTTGCGGCCGACCAGGAAGGCGGCATCGTCTCGCATCTGGCGCCGCCCTTGACCAAGTTGCCAGCGCTATCGACGCTTGCGGATCTTGCACCGGAAGTTCGCGCCGAGAAGGCGCAGGCGTTCGGACGTATTCACGGGCAGGAGTTGGCGGCGCTCGGCGTCAACCTCAACTTTGCGCCGGTGCTGGATTTGCGGCCCGAAGCGAAGCGCAACCGATTCGACTTCAACACGCTGATCGGCCGCCGCGCGATCTCCGACGATCCGGCGATCGTCGCTGATATCGCGCAAGCTTATGTGAGCGGCCTCGAAGCGTCCGGCGTTGGAGCAACCGTCAAGCATTTTCCGGGGCTCGGCCGCGTACGGACCGATACCCATCATTTCAGCGCCGACCTCGATACGCCGCTCGACGAACTCGAGGCGTCGGACTGGATCCCGTTCAGGAAGGTGCTGGCCGGCTCGAAAGCGCAACTGATGATCGGGCATGTGGCGCTGACCTCCGTCGATCCGGACCGTCCCGCGTCGCATTCCAAGCGGGTCGTCGACGGCATCATTCGCAACAAGTGGAACCATCAAGGCGTCGTCATAACCGACGACCTCGTGATGGGGGCGATCTACCAACGCAATGTCTGCACGGCGGTGGTCGAAGCGCTCAATGCCGGTGTTGATCTCCTGCTGGTCGCGTTCGACGGGTCGCAATTTTACCGCATCTTCACCTGCGCCATGGCGGCCTCGGCCGCGGGAAGGCTCGATGCGGCCATGCTGCGCGATAGTGAGACGCGGTTGAAGGCGGCTTTCCCGGTGGACTGAGGGCGACACGTGGAGAGCAGGCCGGCCCGAACTACTTCGCGAATCGGCCTTCCTCCGATAGTCGCGTCATTGCCTGAGCTCGAAATGCCGGCTTTTGATCCTGCCGCTTGGACCACGACACATAATATGCCACGCCCGTCATGATTGAAATTCCGGCGAAGCTGACCAGGATTTGCATCAGAAGCGAATCCGGGCCCGTGATCAGGACGAGGTGCCCGGCAAACGAAAGAAACACACCGGCGCAGAACACCGCCAGCCATTCCTGACCGCATGTGATGATCGGCTGCAACGCGGGCCATCGGAATCCGGACCAGTCCCGCGGCACCATATAGGCAAAGAGGAAAGCCAGCGCGAGGAAGTGAATCACCCTGTGCGGGGCGAGGTTGTCCTTGTCATCCGGCAGAAGGACGTGGCGCAGAAGGTCCGGGATAAGACCGGCCTGAGGAAACTTCGCCGCCACCGTTAGCACTAACGCAAGGAGCAGATACAGCCACGCAGCCGCGCGCAGGGCCGCGAACTCCTGAAGTGTACGCAGCATACGCATTTGATTCGCTCCGCTTAAGGCAAACCAGGCGCCGAGCACAAACAGGAGTTGCCAGCAGAACGGGTTGAGATACCATTTTCCATCAGGAAACGAAGACAGATTCCAGTCGAACTGGCGAGCGGCCGCGTAGAGCCCGATCGACCCCGCCATCGTGACGTTCGGCCGGCGGACCAGACCGAGCAGAACGAGCGGGAAGATCGCCATCAACACGATGAGCAGTTGAAGCACATCGAGGTTGAGCGGCTTGGCCTGCAGCAGCAGGCCATGAATCAGCGTCCGGATCGTATGGTCGACGATTCCCGTGACGTTGAAATCGCCGATGAGTTCGGATGCCCGAGACTTGCGCGCGACATATCCGATCAGATCGATATAGATCACGAACAGGACGATATACGCGGCGTAGAGCTGCCACAGTCGCTTGAAGATGCGGGTAGCCGTCACGATGAAGCCGCGCTCCAGCATCATCCTTCCATAGAGGACCGCGGCAGTGTAGCCGCCGACGAACACGAACAGGTCAGTAGCGCCGCTGAAGCCGAAATTGCGCATGGTCAGCAGGCTGACCGCATTGTGGGGGACGTGATCCAGAAAAAGAAACCAGGCCGCGATACCAAGCAGCAGACAGAGCCGGAGATCGCCGTCGCGCGCAGCGAGCTCAGTCTTCATTGACGGAGGCATTGTGAATCAAGAACTTTGCAAGTCGGAGGAATCGAATCGCGACAATAGCGCGACTGTCCGCACAGTCGGAATAGACTTTGCGTGAAGAATATTTAAGCAAGGCCTCGGCGATTGAAGCGGCTCAACGATCACAATGTTTTGACGGAATAGCGAAGCTCAGGCGCGCTCATGCTTGCGCAAGTCGCGGAGATGATCGAAATGGCTGGCTTGCAGATCGGCGCCGGTCGCAGCGATGTCGGGCAGGGACGCCTCGCTGAGAATCTCGGCGGTGATGTCCTCGACCGAGCAATCGGCGATTTCATGAACGAAGCTGATATTCCTGTACTCACCCGAAGCGACCCGGGAAATGACCTCGCGCCTGGTGATTTCCGGATCGACAATGGCCTCGCGGCCGCGTCGGCCGTAGTCGATCATCACGACGAAATACTGCATGCTGGCAATCTGACCTCAATCCGCCCCCTGAAATCGACGGGTAGTATTTCTGAAAATCAGAAGTTTGTCAAGGCGAAATTCGGAAAAGCAGAAATTGTGCCGCCGCCGACGAGGCGATGGCAGCTCCGCCAATATCGCTTTGATCCGGAAATCGCGAGCCGTGGTGGCTATTTCTCCGACGTACGGCCACCCGTCGTCCTTGCCGCCTTGCGTGCCCGGGCGGCTGCCTTGTTACGCAATCGCTCGATCTGCCCCCGGGGCAGCGTGACGCAGATCTCGCCGATCCACTCAAGCTTGACGCCGGTGATCGGCTTGGCATTGAAACTCGTGAGGTTGACCGAGGTCGGGGATTTTCCGCGCTCGATCGTCTTCAGATAGCGCTCACCCGTCTTCAGGCGAACGGCGGCTTCCTCGCCGTAAAAGCTCGACAGCGGGTGGCGCTGCTCGCGATAGACCACGATAATATCGCCATTCTCGTACTTCGGCAGCATGGAATCGCCTGATACCTCGAAGGCGATGGTTTCTTCGGCGATCGGGAAGGGTAGCTTTACCTCGCCGAGGCCTTCCGGCGGCACCTGTTCGTGTTCCGGTTCGATCGAGGCGCCGGCGCCGACCCGGCCCATGATCGGCACCGAGTTCAGTTCGAGATACTCCATGATAGGGGCGATTTCAGAGGCCTTGATCAGGCGTATCCCGGACAGGATCTCGGAAACCGCGCCAGGACGAACGCCCATCGCGGCCGCCAGCCCGCCCTTGGTCTTGCCCGGCTTTTCCAGGCCCCGCTCGATCAATCTGACGTCCAGCATGGTCGAATCCTTCCGAATTTCAGGAATCATAGCAGTTCCGATTATCCGAAATCAAGCTTGACTTGCATTTCGGAATATCAGAAATTACTCGCCGGCGTCGGGCGGCGTTGACAAGAGCAAGGATAACAAAAATGGAACTGTCGAACTGGGCGCCCGAGCACTCGGACGCGCTGCGGGAATTTATTGCCAAAGGCTTGAGCTTTTCGGAGGCCGCGCAGGCGATCAACTCACGATTCAATACGTCCTATTCTCGCAATGCTGCGCTCGGGCGCGCCAGGCGGCTTGGGCTGGGGGCGGATGATCGTCGGCAGCCGTCGATGCCCGCCCAACCGGCAGATCTGCGCGACATCGCAGTGCCTCGTGCCAGCGATTCCAGGACGTCTACGCTCATCTGGCCGGTGCCGCTGTTCAAGGAGGTCAAGCCGCTCAAGCTGCGCTGCGTAGAGATCGAGCCGCGGCACCTCTCAGTGATCGAGCTGGAGAGGGAGGACTGCCGCTACCCGTACGGCGGCGACGAAGAGAACGAGGCCATCACTTTCTGCGGTCATCCGCGCCGCCCGGGTTCGGCTTACTGCACGCCGCATTTTCATTTGAGCAGGAATCCGGTGGTGCCAGCCGAACGCGCGGTGAGTTCCGTCGCGCTGCGGGTGGTTCGAGGCGGCATGAAGAATGCTGATGTCACTGATGTAGCCGACCGGCTGAAGCGGCTGCCGCGCCGACATCGGATCGCACATCTGCGCGCGCTGATCGGGCTTGAGCCGGAGGGCGGCGACATCAGGCACAAACTGTCCGAATTACTAAGCGACGAGATATCGGACGCGCCAATCGAATAGACCTTCCGGTCAAGCCCGAATTCCACTGCTTTCAAGGAGTCCATCAGATGCCGAGAGCCAAACGCCGAAAGCCGTACGATCCCGCCAAGGTGCATGACCGGAGGCCCCGCGACTTGCTACGCAACGTGGAAGTTGCGACCGTCGAGGTCGATAATCCCCTGGCGCTAGAGCCGGGCGAGAAGATCGTTGCCCTGCGTTCGATCCGCAACGATCCACTCGCTCGCCTGCATTCCCATCGTCAGATCGATGAGGCCCAGTTTCAGGCGGGCAGGGCGTTCCAGAGCGATTGGGAGAAGGCCGAGCGCGGACCACGCGCGGTCGATCCTAGCAGGGACTATGTGGATGGAGGGCAGCGGCGCGAACCGATCACCGAGGGCCAGCGCAAGGCGGTACTGCGGTTGAACCGGGCCGAGCGCGAACTTGGCGCGGATGGTTCGGCGTTGGTGCACGACGTTCTGGTCCACGGATTGACCATGGAGCAGGTCGGCCAGCGGAGGGGTCTGCATACCGGGCGCTGGAAAGACTACTTTTCAAAGCGATTCCGCGAGTGCCTCGACCGGCTGGCGCTGTTGTACGGGTTCGCGACGGAGCATCCCGTTCCCGTCAGAAGCCTCCAGCGCTGAATCGCAGAGGTTGCACGACGTCGTAGGCCGCCTTGGTCAACGGTACGGCGTAGTCGACGGTGAGGTTGCCGAATGGCGAGGCCCAGGTCAGGCCGGCGCCGACCGACGAGCGCACGACGTTCTTGTTGGCAACCTGAAGCCCTGCCGTCGAGCCGCTGTAGCGGAATACGCTGCCGGCATCGACGAAGGCCGTGGCCCTGAGGCCGTATTCGTTGGGTATGCCGGGGATCGCGCTCTGCAATTCGGCGGTCGTTGCCCAATAGGCGCTGCCGCCGACATTATCCATCGTGGTGCCGGGCGTCAGGTCGCGCGGGCCAAATCCGTTCGGGGCAAAGCCGCGCACCATGGTCGGGCCGCCGAAGAAATTGTTCATCAGCGGCACCTGCTGGCCACCCCAGCCGGTGACGTAGCCGCCCTGGGCGCGCACCATGCCGACCAGATCGCTGCTGAGCGATCTGTAGTAGCGCACGTCTTCCGTCGTCTTGAGGAATTTCACGTCGCCGCCAAGGCCCGCCAGATCCTGGCTGAGCTGCGACCTGATTCCACTGGTCGGGCTCTTTATGTTGTCGAGCGTGCTGTAGGTCGTCACGCTGCCGGGAGCGGAGACCCAGGTCGGACCGGCGGCCGCCGCCTCCCGGACGGCCAGCGAAGACGTCAGGCCTGAGCTGTTCGGCGATAGCGTGATGTCCTGATTGTAGATCGAGTAGCGCCACTGGACGCCGAGTTCCTCGGTAATGGGTGTACCGAGCTGCAGTCTCGCACCGTAGGTGGTGCTGCCGTAGGACTGGTAGCTGCTGGCATCGGTTTGGCGGCCGAAGAGTTCGATTCCAGCCGCGACTTTTGTGCCGAGGAAATAAGGTTCGGACGCGGCCAGGTTGATCCCGCGCGCATATTGGCCGTAGGTGAAAACGGATTGCACGTTCGTGCCCGTGCCGTAGAAATTGCGCTCGCCCAGCTTGATCTCGACCAACGCGCCGTCGACGGTTGAGTAACCGCCGGCGATGTTGAAATCGCCGGTGGCCTGGTCAACCGCCTCGACGCCGAGGATGACATGATCCGGCGCCGAGCCCGGCCGGTTCGATATTTTCACCGTCTTGAAGTAGTTCAAGTTCTTCAGGCGCCGTTCGGCCCGGTCGATCAGCGTCTTGTTGTAAGGATCGCCTTCCGCGATATCGAATTCGCGCCGGATCACGTAGTCGCGGGTGCGCGTGTTGCCGCGAATTTCGATCCGTTCGACGTAGGCGCGAAGGCCTTGTTCGATCACGAAGGCAACGTCGATGCGTTGCGTGGCGGCATCGCGGGTGAGGCGAGCGGTCGCCTCGGCAAAGGGATAGCCGAGCTTTGCCATTTCGATGGCCAGAAGTTCGGTAGTCTTGTCCAGGGCATTGCCGTCGAATACCGCGCCCGCGCGGGCGGTGGGAAGGGCGCGAAGCTTGTCGCATTCCATGCCGGGAACGTTGCAGGTGACGGTGACGTCGCGGAAGCGATAGAGCGGGCCTTCGTCGATGGTGAAGTTCAGCGTGAAGCCCTTTGCCGCCGGGACGTACTCGGCCTTGGCCGAGGGGATGCTGACATCGGCATAACCCTTGCTGCGGTAGTAACGCCGCAGCTGTTCCTGGTCCTGCGCGACACGGTCGGGATCGTAGACGTTACCGCCGGTCAGGAAACTCAGCATATGCGTGGCGGAGGTCTTGATCACCGCGCTGAGCTGCCGTTTGCCAAAAGCCTTGTTGCCGGTGAAATCGATCTGCCGCACCGGAGTCTTGGCGCCCTCCGTTATGGCGTAGACGAGGTCGACCCGGCCGTTACCGCGGTCGATGATCTGCGGATCGACGCGGACCTCAGAACGGCCGGCACGCCGGTAGGCCTCGATGATACGGCCGACGTCGGACTGCACGGTAGCGCGCTGCAGCGAGCCGCGCGCCTTGGATTCGATGGCGGCGGCAAGGTCGGCGTCCTTGACCTTCTTGTTGCCTTCGAATGCGACGCGGTCGAGCACGGGTGCTTCGGACAGGCGCACCAGGAGCCGCTCGCCGGCGCGCTCGATGGAAACCTTTTCGAACAGTCCCGTTGCAATCAGCGCCTTCAGCGCCGTGTCACGCGCGGCCTCATCGAAACGCCCGTCGGGATTCGCCTTGAAGTAGGAGCGTACGGTCTCGGCATCGACGCGGCGGTTGCCTTCGACGATGATCGATCCTTGCGGTGGCGGCGCGATTTCGGCGACGACAGGTGTCGCGAAAGTCAATCCGAGGGCGCCGGCAATTCGACAAGCGACCAGTCCCGATCGGGACGATCGGTTGTGTTGCGTGATGCGTCTAATCGCTCTGATCCCCACGTCCCGCGGGGCTCCTGTTGATCGCCTGAGATCGAATTGCCCGCGCGGGGCAAAAAAATGTCTGGGATAAGGTGAGTTGCAGGCGAGTTTTTCGTGAGGTGCCACAATTTCGACGTCTTTTGTTAAGGTCGATTTTCTCAGAATTGTCGCAATGCGCGCTTCATGCTTCCTCATCGAGAGCGCTTGGGCGCATGTGCCGGAACCTTGGCATGCGTCTGCGTTCGCAGGAGCATCACATGCGATATGCCGCCTTCATTGCCGCCGCGCTCATGCTGATTCAACCAGCACATGCAGAGAAGACGCCGGAGGTCGATCCGCGCGCCTCGCTCGGGGTCGTCCAGCAATGGATCTATAACTACCGGGCCAAGCCGGACTACGCCCATGTCCCGGCAGCTGTGCGTGTGCTGTTTCACTCGCAGACGTTCAAGGAGCCGGAGAATGCCGGCATCTATCTCGGCTTTATCGCCGGTGCGATCAGCTCCAATCCGGCCAAGGCCGAGCAGCTCATTGCCAGTTTCTTCCCCGTGCGGCCGGACGATGAATGGGTGATCGTCCGCGCCATCGCCTATTCGGGGCTGCCCGACTGGAGAAACGTGCTGCGTCGGGTCGCGCCACGAATGCCGGGCCGGCGGGTCATGATCGACAGCTACCTGGCCGGCAAGCTGCCGACCTTGACCGATATCCCGCTGGAAGAAGTAAAGCCCGGCATGATGGAGAAGATGCGCGGAGCCTTCACGAAGAATCCCTTCGCCAAGGACGAGCGCAAGCTGAACACGACGCTGACGTTCGCGGGCAACCAGGATTTGCTGGATACGCTCTGGGGCTACTATTTCGCGACCGGCTCGCATGCACCGATCCAGCGCATCGTGCAGATGCTGCCATGGAGCAAGAGCCGCGACACGATCGACAAGCTGACGGTCGGAAGCATGGCGCGCTATACGCTGGCAAGCTACGCCATCCGCGATGCCAGTTTGCGCGAATATCTCCGCAGCGAGCTTGCAAGGCAATCGGCGGCGGTCAAGGCGCCGCTTGCCGAAGTCGTCGAAGCGGCGGACACGGTGCAGATCGCAGCGCTGCGCAAGGATGCGCTGGCCGCCGTTGAGGAACTCAAGACCAAGGGCTCTGATAGCCGCCGCGACCTCAGCTTCTGGGGCCAGGTCGGCGTCGGCGCGGTCGCGCTCGGCTGTGTCTCCGCGGCTGCGCTGGGGCAGGTGGCGGTCGGCATTCCCTGCGTAATTGGCGGCTCGGCCTCACAGGGTCTGCTGTCCTTCTGGGAAAAGCAGCAGTAACTCAGGTCAGGTCGCCGGAGTTCATTCCAGTCCCGCGCGGCGAAAGCCTTCGAGATAATGCTCGCGATCGGCGTCGTGCTTCCAGGGTAGCTGCGTCGCGATCCAGGCGAGGGAAATATTCGGCTGGGTCCGGCGCAATTCCGCAAGTGCGGAGCGCGCGAGTTCGATCTGGCCGGTCATTCCGGCCGCGACCGTCAGCACCCGGTAGGCGCCGGTGAGATCGCCGCGCTGACGGGTTGCCTCGCGCGCCAGCGCGATCGCTTCCTCATAATTTCTGCCGACGAACTGGGCGTAGGCCGCAACGCCGTGATAGATCGCGGATGAGGGATCGCGGGGGCTTTGGCGGATGGCGCGTTGCGTCGCCGCAAAGGCATCCTCCCACCGCCCGGTATAGGTCAAGGCCAAGGCATAGTATCCCTGCGCCAGCGAGAAGTTCGGGTTGAGCTGGAGCGCCAACTCAAACTCGGCCAGCGAATGATCGAGGCGGCGCGTGGAGAAATACACGCTGCCGAGGGCGGTATGCGCCCAGGCATCCTCGCTGTCGGCGCCAATCGCCGCCAATGCCGCTTGCTCCGCAATGGGCGCCGCGGTTGCAATATCCCTCCAGCCCAGATGCACGCCGAACATGTGATTGGTTGCGAACAGGGCCAGCGCCTGACCGTAGTTCGGATCGATCGCAATTGCTTTTTCCAGCAGCTCCTGCGCGGCGAGGCTGTCGGGCCGCGTCACCCGCCAATGGTGGGACAACGCCCGCATCACCAAATCCCATGCATCGACGCTGTTGGGCGGCTTGCGCCGGCTGCGAAAATTCTCGGCGGCGTAGATCTGCGGCTCGATGGCGGTGACGATGGCGTCGGTGATTTCGTCCTGCACGGCGAAGACGTCCGTCAGCTCGCGGTCGTAATGCTCCGCCCAGATGTGGCTGCCGGTCGCGGTGTCGTTGAGCTGCGCGGTGATGCGGACGCGATCGCCGCTCCTTCGCACGCTGCCTTCGACCACGTAGCGCACGCCAAGCTCGGCGGCGACTTGCCTCATGTGCACAGGCTTGCCCTTGTAGGTGAATGACGAATTGCGCGCGATCACGAAGAACCAGCGCAGTTTTGACAGCGCGGTGATGATGTCTTCGCTGATTCCGTCGGAGAAATACTCCTGCTCCCGGTCGCCGCTCATGTTGTCGAACGGCAGCACGGCTATCGCCGGACGGTCAGGAAGCGCGAGCGCCGCACGGGGCTGTTCTGCTTCTGAAGACGATGCGGGACGCGCGTCGCATGGGCTCTTCACGTCGCCGACGAAGCGAATCCCCTTGCGCGGAATGGTGCGGATGAGCCTCTGCTCCTTGCCGTTGTCGCCGATCGCGCTGCGGGCAGCGTTGATCCGGCTGTCCAGCGTGGAGTCCGAGACGATCCGTCCACCCCACACCAGCGCAATGAGATCGTCGCGGCTGACCACGCGATGTCGGTGCTTCAGCAGGTGAACCAGCAAGTCGAATACCTGGGGCTGCATCGCAACCAGATCACTGCCACGGCGCAGCTCACGGCGATCAGTATCCAGGATGTGATTATCGAAGTTGAATTTCACTTGCCCCATCATCTTTCCTAAAGAAACAATCAAGTCCGTCTAATGAAGAGCTGAAGCGTAAGGCAAAGTTTCGTGGCCGCTTTTGCGGCATCCTGAAAGAATCAGGAGTTGCGATTCATTGCCTGTAGCGGAGCCAATTTCATGACGGAAGCTCAAGTCATCCGCCCGGCGATGCCGGGCAACGGAGCGCTAAGATTCACTGCATTTCTGTTCGGAGGTGTGGCCTATCTCACATTTCTGTTCACGATTATGTACGCCATCGGGTTCATATCGGGCTTCGCCGTGCCGAAGGCGATCGATACCGGCCCGAAATCGGGGGTATTCGAGGCAATTGTCGTCAATCTCGCACTGATGGCGTTATTTGCCATCCAACATAGCGTCATGGCGCGTAAATCATTCAAACACTGGTGGACGCAGTTTATTCCGCAGTCGGTGGAGCGCAGTACCTATGTGCTTTGTGCAAGCCTGACGCTGTTGTTGCTGTTCTGGCAATGGCGTCCAATGCCGGATCTGATCTGGAGCGTCCAGGAGCCCGACTTGGCCGTGGTGATCGCGACATTGTCGTTTGTCGGTTGGGTGATCGTGTTCACGAGCACGTTCCTGATCAATCATTTCGAGCTGTTCGGATTGCACCAGGTCGCCAACAATCTCGCAGGCCGCGAGATGCCGGCGCCGGTCTTCCGGACGCCGTTCCTATACCGCTTTGTGCGGCACCCGATCTATCTCGGTTTCATCATCGCCTTCTGGGCGACGCCGACGATGAGCGCGGGTCATCTGTTGTTCGCCATTGTGACCACGGCCTACATCTTCATCGGCATCATGTTGGAAGAGCGCGATCTCGTTGACATGTTCGGCGACGAGTATCGCCGTTACCGGGAGCGCGTTTCAATGCTGTTCCCCTGGCGCAAGCTGACCTGATCACTTCGTACTTGCCTGCAAGGAGAGGGAAGAATCATGAAACACACTGGAAGCTGTTTTTGCGGCGCGGTCGAGGTAGAGGTCACCGGTGCGCCGGAAGGCATGGGTTATTGCCATTGCCGTTCCTGCCGTTCGTGGTCCGGCGGGCCGGTGAACGCGTTCACCCTGTGGAAGCCGGAGGCGGTACGAGTCACGGCAGGAGCGCAACACGTTGCAACCTTCGAGAAGACGCCGATGAGTCAGCGCAAGTACTGCAAGGAGTGCGGTGGTCATCTGATGACCAATCATCCAACGCTCGGGCTGGTCGACGTCTTCGCCGCAACTCTCCCGACACTTCCTTTCACGCCCGGCGTGCACGTCAACTACGCCGAGACAGTGCTGCCGATGCGGGACGGGTTGCCCAAGCTCAAGGATTTTCCTGCCGAGCTTGGCGGCTCCGGTGAGATGATTACTGAATAGGGAAAACAAGCTTCGACTGAGGTAACGACGCAGCGAACGCCGCTCGCGGCGCGTTCCTCGCCAAGCCGCCGCTCGACTCCCGGACCAGCCCGGGGTCGGGCGGCGGTCCTTTGATGAATCGACGGTCCGGCCCCACCCTGCAGCATGGCTGCGAGGGCACTGCTGCGGGCTCGTGCACCGTCTTCAGAGCTATGTCAGCGGAAGGTCCCGCCCTGCAAAATCGGGGTTTGGCGTTGCCCGCCCGGTTCCGGTAAGAAAGCCTTGAAGTCGCGGCGAAAAGCCTTTGTTTCGCCAGGCAGAATAACAAGGGGAAACGCCGGAAATGACTGCCAAGCCGCAATTGCCGGAGCGAATGCCGCGCGCCAAGGGACAGCCGACTGCCCTGGATGGTCTATTGGTCGTCGATTTCACCCGGGTCGTGGCAGGTCCGGCCTGCACGCAGACGCTGGCCGATTTCGGCGCTGAAGTGATCAAGGTCGAGAACCCCGACGGCGGCGACGATACCCGCCACTATGAGCATGCGGAAATCGGCGGCGAGAGCGCGGCCTTCCTCAGCCTCAATCGCAACAAGCGTGGCATTGCGCTCGACTTCAACAATCCGGCGGCGCTTGAAGTCGCCCGCGAACTGATCGCGAAAGCGGATGTCGTCGTGGAGAATTTCTCCGGCGGCGTGATGAAGAAATTCGGTCTCGATTATGCTTCCGTCGCGCCGACCAATCCTCGGCTGATCTATTGCTCGATCTCCGCCTATGGCCGCAAGGGCGACTTCGCCTTGCGCCCGGGCTTCGATCCGATCACGCAGGCCGAAAGCGGCTTCATGTCGCTGAACGGGTTTCCGGACGGCGAGCCGGTGCGAACCGGTCCGCCGATCGTCGACATGGCGACGGGGATGTCGGCATGCAACGCGATCCTGCTGGCGCTGATCGCCCGCGACCGACTGGGCCGCGGCCAGCAGGTCGAAGTGGCGCTGATCGATACAGCCGTGTCGATGACCGGCTTTTACGGCATGGCCTATCTGATCAGTGGCGCGAATCCGGGCCGCTTCGGAAATTCACCGAACGGCTCGCCCACCGTCGGCCTCTACCAAGCATCCGATGGGCCGCTCTACATGGCCTGCGCCAATGACCGGCTGTATCGCCGGCTCGTGGTCGATGTGCTCGATCGGCCGGATCTCGTCACCGATCCCCGGTTCGCGCACCGGAAAGACCGAACCGCCAACAAGGAAAAGCTGCGCGCCATCATCGCCGGCGTTTTTGCCAGCGACAGCCTTGAGCACTGGATGGCGAAGATGAAGAAGGCCAACATACCGGTCGGCTATCTGCGCACCGTCGAGGAAGGCTTCAACGCGCCGGAAGTGCGCGACCGCCATCGTCTCAGCCGGATTCCGCATCCGACCGCGGGCGCGGTCCCCAATATTGAAACGCCGCTGCAGATGAGCTTGACGCCAACCATCGATCCGGTGGCGGCGCCGCTGCTCGGCGAGCATACCAGGGAAGTGCTCCGAAAGACCCTCGGCTATGATGAGCGACGTATGGCTGAACTGGCCGAGGCGGGGGCTTTCGGGAAGGTGGGCAATATGGCCTGAGCGGTGCTGGCCTTCCGCACCGCCGCATCTCGCAAACGAATAACATCCCTGCGTTTGCATGACGCCTAACCTGTTCAAGGCGGTAGCTTTTTCCGCTTGTCTGCGGCTAAGGTGCAGCCAAGGTGATGGGAGAGGAACAGCATGAATGACGGCACCCCCACGCGTCCGGCGAGGAATGTCGAACTCGGCGCCAGCGGCGAGGAATTCCAGAATCTCCACGAATTCATTCGAAAGGCCCGCGCCCGGCTGAACCAGAACGCATGGGACTATATCGTCGGCGCTTCCGAGACCGAGACCACGATGCGCCGCAACCGGATGGCGCTCGACGAGATCGCATTCCGGCCGCGGGTGTTGCGCAACGTCGCTAGCGTCGATGCTTCCACCGAGGTCTTCGGACGCCGGCTGCGATTGCCTGTGATGATTGCGCCGGTCGGCGCGCTCGAGATTTTCGATCCTGATTCAGGCGCCGCCGTCGCGCGCGGAGCAGGGCAGTTCGGTGCCTCTCACATGCTGAGCTCGGTGTCCGAGCCGGGGCTAGAGGCGACCGCCAAGGCTGCACCCGATGCGTTGCGCATCTATCAGCTCTATGTCCGCGGTGATGATGCCTTTGTCGAGGATGTTGTCAGCCGCACCATCGATAATGGCTACACCGCGTTCTGCCTGACCGTCGACACGGCGCATTACAGCCGGCGCGAGCGCGATATCGCCAAGCGCTATGTTCGCGAAAGCCGCATCCGCGCCACCGGCGGCGACTTCCAGAAGGGGCTGGATTGGCGCACGGTGAAGCTGATCAAGGACAAGTATAAAATTCCGCTGGTCATCAAGGGCATCGCCACGGCGGAAGACGCCGCCATCGCGCTCGACCATGGCGTGGACTGGATCTATGTGTCGAACCATGGCGGCCGCCAGCTCGACCATGGACGCGGCGCAATGCACGTCCTGCCGGAAATCGTCGACGCGGTCGCCGGTCGCGCCAGGATCATGGTCGATGGCTCGTTCAGCCGTGGCACGGACATCGTGAAGGCAATCGCCTCCGGCGCCGATCTGGTCGGCATTGGCCGGCTGCAATGCTGGGCGCTGGCGGCCGCGGGCGAGGCCGGCATCGTGCGGATGCTGGAGCTTCTCGAAGACGAGGTTATCCGTTGCCTGGGATTACTCGGCGTCACCCGCTTTGCAGAACTCGATAAATCCTATCTGCATGCGGCGACCGCGACCAATCCGCCTGGCGTGTTCAGCGCCTTTCCGCTGCTGGACATCGAGCCCTATCGCTATTGAGAAGGACGGCTGCGCCAGGTCTTTGACCTGACAGCCCTGTTGTTCCCGGAATTGGTCCTCGCCAGGGAACCTGGCGGGACGTCTGTGCATTTATCAGCTGCGCCGCGGACGGCGCCGTGAAACACAAATCTGATTTCCAAGGTCTTGTAGTCTTAAGCGAATGACGGAAAATCCTTTCGCTCAATTCAGCCTCGAGAAGGCGATCGGTCTCCGCTGGACGTTGCGGGATATTCAAGCTCGCCGACTGAAATTGTCGCCGGTCAGCGATGAAGATCTGCGAACGTTGACGGACCTCGGCCTGGTCGAAGCGCGCGAGGAGGGCCTTGTGCTGACGCCGGCCGGAACGGCCGTCGTGAACGGGCCGTAGTCAGCGCGCCTTGAGGAAGCTCTCGCCGGAGTCGCAGGGCGTGCAACGGTAGGTCAACACGTCGTAATGCTGGTCGCGCGGCTCGATCGTGGCCAGTCTCATCTGCGCGCCGCATTTCATGCAGGGCATTTCTATGCTGGTCTGAAATCGCGTGCAGGTGGGTGTCGGTCGAAACGTTTGCAGCATCGTATCCCCATGTCCCAAGAGAGACTTAAAAACCAGAGACGCAACGCCACCTAACCCGAATCACTATGCCACACTGTTGCCACCATTGGAATCCTGCGTCACCTCCGTACGGTTACGGGCCGCAGCTTAAGGAAATCATTCCTTTGACTATTGGCTGGGATCAGGGGGCTGATGCCGACGCGGAGGTCCATGACCGGCGAAGGCCGGTCAATACGACGCAGACGCAGACGGGAATTGTGCTAACCTGCCAACGTCGACACTGGAGAAGCGACCATGACTGAACCGAAACTCGAAGTCCCGGCCGAACTGCGTGATCTGGCCGAGAAAACCATCGATCAGGCGGAAAAGGCGTTCGGCATGTTCTTCGACGCCGCCGGCAAGTCCATGACGTCGATGCCCGGCGCGGGTACGGAAATTTCCAGGCAGGCGCTGTCGTTTACCGAGCAGAACATGAAGGCTGCGTTCGAGCATGCCCGCAAGCTGGTCCACGCGACCGACCTTCAGGAGGCGATGCGGATCCAGTCCGAATTCCTGCGCAGCCAGTTCACCAACGCCGGTGAACATATGCGACAGATCACCGGCGGCGTCATGTCAGCCGCAAAGGATTCGGCGAAAGGCAAGTTCTGAGAAGGCTCGCTAGCGGCG
The DNA here is from genome assembly GCF_001440395.1 of Bradyrhizobium jicamae. GTDB lineage: Bacteria > Pseudomonadota > Alphaproteobacteria > Rhizobiales > Xanthobacteraceae > Bradyrhizobium > Bradyrhizobium jicamae. The sequence goes on from NZ_LLXZ01000215.1 coordinate 104,995, forward strand.
TCGCGCAATCGCGACGCCGAACAGAAAGGCGACGAACAGGCTGGCCAGCGGCGCTTCGCGGGTAATTGCGCTGATGGTTGCGAGCGGCATGCCGGGCTTCCGTGCTGCGGTGATCGCGTCGCTGAGACGCCCGACCGCGGTTTGCAGCGCGGCGGACACTTCCGTCAGCGTGCGTGACACATCGGTCGCGGTGTCGATTGCGCGTTCTGCCATCCCGGGTTGCGATGGCCCTGAGTTTTCGATTTCCACGTTATCAACTCACTCGATCGCCTGGCAATTGCCGGGACGGGGCTAATGTGTCGACAACGCGCTGACAAGACGTTTGTTCCAGTGGATTATCGCTTCCTTGATGGATCAGGCGGAACCTTCGTCGTCGCCGGGATTTGATTTTGTCTGAGGAGGACAACATGGATTTTCCGATGACGAGGGAATTGACCGAGGATCAGTCGACCCGGCGCGGCGGCGCGCCGCTGAAGGTTGCGATTGCGGTCGCAGTTCTCGGCGTGCTCGGCATGCTGATCTTCGACCATGGGCCATGGAATAAGCCGAAGATGCAGCACCCCGTGATTGCGAACTACAGCACCACTGGCGAGGCTGCCCGGGCAGCCGGTGCGGATGTCATTCCGACCGAGCCGAAGCTGCAGGTCGAGCCTAGTCCACCAGTGCCAAAGCCCGTTCACCCGGTGAACCCGCCGCCGCAGTAGAGCGCGCCGTTTGACACGTCGGGCAAATCACCGGCACAACGGCATCATCACACGACTTCGCAGGCCCCTCAGCGAGCGCGTCAGCGCACGCTGACAAATGCGCCCCAGCACGCAGCCAATCCTGCGGCGACCAGTACAAGCAGTGGATTGTCGCAGAACGGACTGCCGTATTGGCACATCGCGACACCCAGCGAGCCGATCTCGTGACGGCCGGCCGCGTAGAACAAGCCCGATAGAATTGTGAGCACGGCAGCAACGAAAAACATCTGACAGCCTCCTTGCGCTCTATTGGGCCGCAGGTTGCGCCATCCACGGCCCAACAATTTCGTTTCGATGTCGCTGCGCTCTATCTGATTCTGTTGCAAAGCACGACCGGGCAAGTAGCCGTCGAAGACGCAAAAACCTTTCCAATTGGCACCCGGGTTGCCATGACGCTCTTTCGCAACGACGAAACAAGCTGGGCCGTTTCACGAAAGCAGGATTAGCTTCATTTCGGAAAATCAGAAATTAAGTTGACTTTTCTCCCAAATCAGTTGTCTATGGAGCACCTGGTTCTTCTTTCCAGGAGGCGCTGCAATGTTCGACCAATCTTCTGAGCTTGTCGAGATATCGAAGCTCAATGGCGAGTTCAGAAAAAATTACGGCAAGCTGATCGGCGCGTTCCTCTATCTACGCTCTGTTAGTGCCGCGCGCGGCCGTTCCTGGTTTTGGGCCGGCCTAGTTTACCTCGCTTGTTCGGGCGCGTTGGCTTGGCTGGCGCGGCATAATTGGCCGCTATCATCCTCGCCTTGATCTCTCTGTCCAGGCTATCGAAGTGCACTGCGTTTGACAGCCCAACGTCGCGTCGGAAAGCCTTACGTACTGCCTGGTTCTTCCCGAAGCGGCTAAGACGCCCGGATGGCTTTATTCGCTTTGCTCAATCTAAGTATCACTAGGTGTGTCGAGAAGCACCATGGCGTCCCGGAAGATCTGTCAGCCAGCGGTAGCTCACTGTCCGACGATCAACGACACGTGTTAGCGTATCGATTTGTCGCTTGCGGGGGCGGTCGCAAATATCGCGCAAGGCTTCTTTCAACAGAAACTCCCGCTCGGCTGCTGAAGTGGCTTATTAGCCACCGGGCTTTTTTGCGTTTGGGGGTAGTGCTTTATGGCGAATTAGCCATGCTCGCCGTGCCTTGATCATTAACGGTCAACCGGTAGACTAGCAGAGCCCGGGCGACGAAAAGCAGCGGAGTTGGCGAGGAAACATATGGCGGAACACAGCGTCAGGCCGGATGCAGGTTCGCCCGGAGCACCGGGTACGGCCGGCTATGCCGCCATGGTCGCGCGAGCCAAGGCCCTGATTCCAGAGCTGCGCGATCGCGCTTCAAGAACAGAAGAGCTGCGGCGCCTGCCGCCGGAGACTGAACGCGATCTGCATGATGCCGGCTTGTTCCGGATCGTGCAGCCCAAGCGCGTCGGGGGCGCGGAGCTGGACTATGTTGCTCTGGTTGATTGCGCCGACGCGCTGGGGCAGGCGGATGCTTCCGTCTCGTGGAATTTCGCCAATCTTGCCAGCCATCACTGGATGCTCGGCATGTTTGACAAACAGGCGCAGGATGCGGTCTGGGACAGGAATGCCGATGCGTTGATCGCGTCGTCCTTTATCTTTCCGGCCGGCCGCGCGAGGAAGGCGGATGGAGGATATGTCCTGCGCGGTCATTGGCCGTTCTCATCGGGCGTCGAGTCTTGTGACTGGAACATGCTTGCGGGCGTGGTGGCTTCGGACGATGAGGCCGATGGCATCGAGTATCGACTATTCCTGCTCAATAGGAGCCAGTACAGGATCAACGACACCTGGAACGCGACGGGGTTATGCGGTACCGGGTCGAACGACGTATGGGTCGAGGATGTCTTTGTTGCGGAGAACATGACGGTCGCGGTCAGCGATCTGACCGGCGGGCCGACGCCGGGAAGTGTCGTCAATCCAAACGCGCTGTATGCGCTGCCGGTCTTCTCTCTCTTTCCTTACGTGTTGTCGGGTGTCGGTTTGGGCAACGCCCAGGCCTGTCTGAATGACTATGTCGAACTCGCACGACATCGGGCGTCGACTTACAACCGAGCCAAGCTCAGCGATTTGCAGACGACCCAAATCAAGATCGCGGAGGCATCCGCCAAGATCGACGCGGCCCGCCTCGTCATGCGCACGAACTGCATCGATGCGATGGCTGACGCGAGGCGGGGCTATATCCCCGATCTGGCGGGAAAGACCACACTGCGGCGGGATGGCGCCTTCGCGGTGAACCTCTGCACCGAAGCAGTTTCGCTGTTGTTTGCGGCAAGCGGCGCGCGCAGCCTGTTCACGTCAGGAGCGCTGCAGCGGCAGTTCCGCGACGCGCACGCGGTGAATTCGCACCTCGCATTCAATTTCGATGCGGCGGGAACCAACTATGGACGCGTGGCGCTTGGCCTGCCGTCCGAAAATCTGACGCTCTGAGGCCTGGTGGATGTCTGACGCACCCAAACATCCGGCCGATCCCGCCAACGAGCTTGCTAGCGACAACTCGGCGATCGACCCACGCGATTTTCGCAATGCGCTTGGCACGTTCGCCACGGGCGTCACCATCGTCACCGCGATGGCCGCGGATGGAAGGCCCTATGGCGTGACCTGCAATTCCTTTGCTTCGGTCTCGCTCAATCCGCCGCTGGTGTTGTGGAGCCTGGGGATGTTTTCGCAAGGGCTTACGATCTTCCAGAACGCCAGCCATTTCACGGTCAATGTTCTCGGAGCTTCCCAACAGGCGCTGGCGTCGCAGTTTGCAAAATCGTCGGAGGACAAGTTCGCCGGTGTGAGTTGGACACCGGGGCTTGGCAACGCGCCGGTGTTGACCGACAGCGTCGCGAATTTCCAATGCCGCGCGGCCAATCGGTATTACGGCGGCGACCACATCATCTTCCTCGGCGCGGTCGAATCCTACGCCTATAATCGGCAGGAGCCCTTGCTATTTGCGCGCGGTGGCTTCGGTCGGTTTCTTGCCGGAGATGGCAACAAACCCTCGTGAGCGGACCGCCGACCTCTCGTTGAAGCTATCGCGGCCGCGCGATAGGGCGCAACTCTAGGTCTTCGTCATCTCTGCGCGGTACCAGTCGCCAATCTCGCTCGCCGTCATCAGCGCCACGCCGTCGTGACCGAGGACATAATCGAGCAGTGTCTCCAGATATCTGATGCGGTGCGGCACGCCTGTAATATAGGGGTGGATCGAGATCGCCATGATCCGCGCGTTCGATGCGCCTTCAAGATACAGCCGGTCGAACTGATCGGTGCAGCGTTTCAGGAATTGCTCGGAGGGCAGGTGCTGCAGCGCATGGATGACGATGTCGTTGGTTTCGACCGAGTAGGGGATCGTCGTCACGGTGCCGTGAGGGGTGGCGATATCCTGCGGGAGATCGTCGATGACCCAGTCCGCGACATACTCGATGCCGTTGAGGCGCAGCAGATCGAGGGTTTCCTCGGTCTCCGTTAGGCCGGGGCTCTCCCACGACCGTGGCGCCTTTCCAGTAAATTTCGAAATCGTCTCGACCGATCGTTTGATGGCATCCGCCTGGTTTTCGACCTTGTGCATTGGGCTCTGCACGAAACCGTGGCCCATGAATTCAAATCCGGCTTCGAGCGCAGCGGAGGTGACGCGCGGGTAGGTGTTGCAAACGTTGGCGTTGAGCGCCAATGTCACGGGCATTCTGCGGTCGGTCAGTGCCTTGAACTGTCGCCAGAAGCCGGCGCGCATTCCGTACTCATGCCAGGACCAGTTCGGCACGTCGGGCAGCAGCGGTTGGCCCATCGGTGGGCTCAGCACCGTGCGAGGCATCGCGCTCTCGATCCTCCACTCCTCGACATTGAGGATGACCCATACCGCGAGCTTCTTGCCGCCAGGCAGCGTCAGCTTGGGCCGGTCGACCTGTGCCTGATAGGGGATGCGATCACTCAGCGCCACGGCAAGAATACCTCTCGGATCATTCAGCGGCTTTGGAGTCGCTGGAGGCCCCGGCATTGAGCCTCGGCATGACCTGTTCGGCCATCAGGATCATGGACTGACGCCCCAGTTCGCGATCCTTCCAGTCCTTGCCCGCATAGAGCAATGTGCCGAACGGTCCGGTCTCTTCCTGAAAAGCCAGCAACTGATCCGCCACGCTCTCCGGCGTGCCATGAATGATCAGCTTGTCGCAGATCGATTCCAGCGTTACTTCGTCGTCGGGCTGATCGCGGCGCGTCTTGAACAGTTCGACGCGACCGCTGCGCTTCAGCTTGGTGAACAGCGAGCGATAGTAGTAGACATAGGGCCCGTTCGGATCGGTGGCATAGGCCTTTGCGGTAGCTGCGTCCTTGGCAACGAAGACACTCTTGGCAACGCGCCAATTCGCCGGATCCGCGGGACGTCCGGCGCGTTCGCAACCCTCGACATATTTCGGCCAATGGCTTTTCACCCAGGCCGGCATCAGGAAGTTTGCCGAGATCGGATCCCAGCCGCGAGCGGCGGCTTCCGTCACGCCTTTTGAGAACGGTGCCACCGCGGTCACCACGATCGGCGGGTGCGGCCGTTGCAGGGGACGCGGGATGAAGCCCTGGCCGATATCCTCGATCAGAGTCTTCTGAATCGATATGTTCCAGAATTGGCCTCGAAGATTGTAGGGAGGCTCACTGGCCCAGATCTGAAGCACCTGATTGATCGCCTCCAGGAACATGGCGTTCCTGTCCGCGTCGAGGTTGCCGAATACTTCCGCGTCCGATAACAGGCCGCCGGGGCTAATGCCGAAGATCAGGCGCCCGTCGAGCATATGATCGAGCATCGCGATCTCGGCTGCAATCGCCGCAGGATGGGCATTCGGCATGTTGACGGTGCCGGTCCCGAGCTTGATCTGCCTGGTTGCCGCCGCAAGCCATGCGATAAAAGCGACGCAGGACGTGATGTTCTCAGCTCTGTCGGTGGTGTGCTCGCCCACATAACCCTCGGTGTATCCGAGTTCATCGGCCAGCAGGAAAGCCTCGCGATCCTCCTTGAGCGAAAGCCGCCAATCCTTGTCGACGGGATGGATGGGCATCGTAAAGAAGCCAAGCTTCATGATCGCTCTTCCCCAAAGGCAGGCTTTTTGTTTGCACAGAACCTGCGTCGTTCGTCGTTCGAAAACAAGCGTAAACTCGAAAATAATCGCCCGATAACTTGACCTTTGCCGATCCGAGCCGTCTAATCCCGTGAAAACGCCGATAGTTGGCCGAGGAGGTCACGCCAAAAATGAAAGCCTCGGCTTTCGATTACGCCCGCGCGACCAGCGTCGCACATGCGCTGGAATTGCTTACCGCGCATGGCGAAAGGGCCAAGGTGTTGGCGGGTGGCCAGAGCCTGCTCCCGGCGATGAATCTGCGCTTGATGGCACCGGAGTTCATTGTCGATATCGGCGAGCTCGCCGAATTGCGTGGAGTGACGGTGAAGGGCGACGTCCTCACCATCGGCGCGTTGACACGCCATGCCGATCTCCTGAAATCCCCGGAAATAGCGGCTCATGCTCCCTTGCTGAGGGACGCGGTCGCCCATGTTGCCCATCCCGCGATCCGCAACCGCGGCACCATCGGCGGAAGCCTTGCCCAGGCAGATCCGGCATCGGAGCTGCCGGCCTGTATGCTGGCGCTTGATGCCACCATCATTGCGCGAGGGCCGCGCGGTGAGCGGAGAATTGCGGCTGATGAGTTCTTCGCCGGAATCTACGAAACCGCGCTTGCGCCGCAGGAGCTGCTGATCGCAGTTGAATTGCCGGTGCAGCCAAAAGACTCGACGCATTACTTTCACGAGTTCGCCCGCCGGCATGGCGACTACGCGATCGTCGGCCTAGCCGCCCAGGCTTTGGTCAGGGATGGACGGTTCGCGGATCTTCGCCTCGGTTTCTTTGCAGTGGGCGACCGCCCGTTATTGGCCAGGTCTGCCGGCGAACTGATTGACGTGGCCGTCACGCCTGCAGTCTTGGCCGAGGCGTCCTCCGCGCTGGATGAGGAGCTTAGTCCGCTCGAGGATCAACAGGCGACGCCGGCCATGCGCCGCCATCTGGCGAAGGTGCTGCTGATGCGTTGCGTATCCTCGCTGCTTTCCCGCCCTGATCTCTGCACGGGAGTATCGGCGTGACGGCTGCGGTTGCGATTTCGCTGAGTGTCAATGGCGAGCTTGTTGAAGCGAGTGTACTACCGCGTCTGAATTTGGCGGATTTTCTCCGTGAGCATCTCAAGCTGACCGGAACGCATGTCGGATGCGAGCACGGCGTGTGCGGCGCATGCACGGTCCGCGTCAATGGCGACATCATCCGTTCCTGCCTGATGCTTGCGGTGCAGATGCACAATGCAAAGGTCGAGACAATCGAGGGGGTTTCCGACAGCGGAGAGATCGCCGATTTGCAATCCGCATTCCGGGAGCGTAACGCGCTGCAATGCGGCTTCTGTACACCGGGAATGCTGATGGCGGCGCAGGATCTGCTGCAACAATCGCCAACTCCGGATCGAGAGCAGATCCGCGAGCATCTTTCCGGTAATTATTGCCGCTGCACAGGGTACCAGGCGATCGTCGATGCCATCGAGACCACAGCGCGGGCGCGCGCCGGGCGCTCGCCATGACGTCGACATCGGCAAATCCCGAAACGCTTTCTGCGCTGGACCGTCCGAATTCCTATATCGGCAAGACGGTGCCGCGGCCAAATCTCGATCGTCTGATGCAGGGGCGCGGACTCTATGTCAGCGATATCGAACTGCCGCGCATGGTACATGTCGTGTTCGTACGATCGCCGCACGCGCATGCGAAGATCATTGGCATTGATGCGTCTGCAGCCAAACAGATGCCAGGAGTGATTGCCATCGTCTCAGGCGGGGAGCTCGCGGCCGTCATCACGCCGTGGGTCGGCGTGCTCTCGCATTTGAAGGGTATGAAATCCGCTCCGCAAAATGCGATCGCGATTGACCGGGTGTGCTGGCAGGGCGAAGCGGTTGCGGCCGTCGTGGCGAATAGTCGTGCTCAGGGCGAGGACGCAGCGGAGCTTGTTTCAGTCGACTATCAGGAGCTCGATGCCGTCACGGATATGCGCACCGCGCTCGATCCAACGACAGCCGTGATCCATGCTTCGCTTGGTGACAATCTGGCTTTTGAGCGCAATCACGATGCGGGCACGGTCGATCAGGCTCTTGCCGAATCCGACGAGGTGATCGAAGCAGAGTTCATTTTCGGGCGCCACACCGGCGTGACGCTGGAGCCGCGCGCGGTGGTAGCAGACTGGAACGCCGCGGAAGCGCGACTGACCATCTATCAAGGCTCGCAGGCGCCACATATGGTGCAGAATATCGCGGCGCTTCATCTTGGCCTGAAGGAATCGCAGGTGCGAGTCGTCTGCAAGGACGTCGGCGGTTCCTTCGGCATCAAGGTCCATATCTATGCCGATGAGATGGCGGCCTACGCGCTGTCCAAGCTGTTGCGGCGTCCGGTCAAGTTCGTGGCGGACCGGGTCGAGAGCTTCAATACCGATATTCATGCCCGCGATCATCGCTGCAAGGGAAAGATCGGCGTCAAGCGGGACGGCACCATCACGGCATTCGAGATCGACGACCTTACGGGCATCGGGCCCTACTCGATGTATCCGCGCACCAGCGCGATCGAAGCCAATCAGGTCGTCAATCTTGTCGGTGGGCCCTATGTGACCAGAAACTACCGCGCCCGGGCCCGCGTCGTGTTCCAGAACAAGAACGTGATGTGCCAGTACCGCGCCGTCGGCCATCCGATCGCCTGCTCGGTGACGGAAGGATTGGTCGATCTGGCGGCCATGAAGATCGGCATGGATCCGATCGAGATCCGCCGCCGCAATCTGATTGCGGATGATGCATATCCCTGCGCCTCACCGTCGGGCCTGCGGTTCGAGCAATTGTCGCACCACGCAGCTCTCGCCAAGCTTGTCCGGATGATGGACTATGACGCGTTGCGCGCCGAGCAGTCCGCCCTGCGGGCAAGAAACATCCATCGGGGTATAGGCATCGCCAGCTTCATCGAGGTCACCAATCCCAGCGCTGCGTTCTACGGTGTTGGTGGTGCGAAAATATCCTCCCAGGACGGTGTCGCGGTACGACTGGATGCGCAGGGCTCCGTCATCTGCCAAACGAGCATCACTGAGCAGGGTCAAGGATCTGAATCGCTCACGGCGCAGATCGTTGGCAGCGTACTCGGCGTCTCGATGGATCGCGTTCGGGTGATTTTGGGCGACACCGACAATACGCCCTATGGCGGGGGCACCTGGGCTTCGCGCGGTGCCGGCATCGGCGGCGAGGCTGCGCTGCAGGCCACCAAGGTGCTGCGCAAGAACATACTCGACGTCGCAGCCGCCATCCTCCAGTCTACGGCGGGTGAGCTCGACATCGTCAACAACGTGGTGGTGACGGTGGTCGATGGCGCGCCGCGGATCGAGTTGAGCGAGCTTGCCCGCATCGTCTATTTCCGCCCGGACACGCTGCCACCGGGCATTCAGCCCGAGCTGATGGCCACAAGGCACTTTGTCCCGCGCGAATATCCCTTCGCGTTTACCAACGGCGTTCAGGCTTCGTGGCTTGATGTTGATATCGACACCGGCTTTGTGAAGTTGCTGAAGCACTGGGTGGTCGAGGATTGCGGCACCATCATCAATCCACAGCTGGTCGATGAGCAGATCAGGGGTGGTGTGGTGCAGGGGCTTGGCGCGGCGTTGTTCGAGAAATGCGTCTATGACGAACGCGGCCAGCTAACCAACGCCAATATGGCCGACTATCTGGTTCCGATGTCCGGTGAGATGCCGGATATCGATGTCGGGCATGTGGTTTCGCCGACCTTGGAATCGGAGCTGGGCGCGAAGGGCGCAGGGGAGGCCGGCACGGCAGGCGCGGCCGCTGCCGTCACAAATGCGGTCAACGACGCACTCAAGCCATTTGGGGCGATCATCACGGAAATCCCCTTGACGCCCCAGATTATCCTGACCGCCCTGGGACGAATCTGATGCGAGCGCGATAGGATTCAGCAGAACAGGACGCCCCATGGACCGAACCCAGCGCACGATGCAAACCGAATCCAACGAAGTTCTTTATGATGTGGCGGACCATATCGCGGTTATTACGCTCAACGCACCGGAGCGCATGAATACGATTTCGGGTCCCATGCTGAATGACCTGACGCGGCTCCTCGTCAGGGCAAACGAGGACCGCGACGTTCGTTGTGTGATCCTCACCGGGAACGGGCGCGCCTTTTGCGCCGGTCTGGATTTGCGGAAGGAGCGCAGCGGTGACGGCCTCAGCGCGGCTTCCTCCGCGACTTCGCTTGATTTGCGCAATACGCCGCCGACCGTTCTGCAGGCGATGGACAAGCCGACGATTTGTGCGGTGAACGGCGGCGCTGCGGGCTACGGCATGGACACGGCGCTCGGCTGCGACATTCGTATCATGGCTGAATCTGCGAAGCTGGCCGCGGCATTCGTCAAACGCGGTGTGGTACCGGAATCGGGAGGAACCTGGTTTCTGCCGCGGATGATCGGCTGGGCCAAGGCGTCGGAACTGATCTTTACCGGCCGCACGCTCTCAGCACGGGAATCGCTCGCATGGGGCCTTGCCAATGAGGTCGTGCCGGACGCTGAGCTGATGGGACGGGCGCGCGAGATAGCACGCGAGATCGCTGCCAACGCGCCACTGGCGGTTCAGGCCGCCAAGCGGATGATGCGAATGGGGCTCAACGAAACGTTCCCCGATCATGTGCACCATGTCTATCTGCAACTCCTGCCGCTATTCAAGACGCAGGACATGCAGGAGGGCATCAAGGCGTTCATGGAAAAGCGAGAACCGAAGTTCGAAGGACGGTGAGTGCTGTCGCTCCGTGCTATTCGGCTGCCGTCCTCGTGATGGCGTCCGCCTTCCGATTGGTGACAACCACCTTGATCGCATCTTCGACGCGCTCGCGGGCATATCGCAGCGCGGTCGGCAGGTCGAGCAGCGGAAATGTGTGGGTGTGGATCTTCGTCGCGTCGAAGCGCTTTTCTGCCATCAGCGCCATGGCGCGGCGGGTGGCGCTGCGGCCTTCGCCGCGGATTCCGTAGGCATAGATATTGTTCTTCACGAGATGTGCGAGATCCATCACGACCGGATCGTGTGGAAATGCGCGAGACATATTTTCCCGCCGCGATTGGTCATGTGAATGGCCTGGTTGATTGTCGCCTCGTTGCCGGCACATTCGACCACATAGTCTGCGCCGATGCCGCCGGTGAGTTGTTTGACAACCGCAACCGCGTCTTCGTCGTTGATATTGATGACGCGGTCGGCCCCGAGTTCGCGGCCGATCGCGAGCCGTTTATCGCGCGTTCCGGTCAGGATGACCGGGCTGGCGCCCAGCGCCTTTGCGACGGCCACTGCGAGTAGTCCGATCGGCCCCGGGCCGATCACCACGACGCTCTCACCGGCAACCAATCCCCCCAACTCTGTCAGCCCGTACATCGAGGTGCCTGCGGTAACCACCAGCGTTGCCTCGGCATCGCTCATGGTATCGGGCACCCGCGCCAGCGTGTTGATGTGATTGATGGCGTATTCGGCAAAGCCGCCGTCCGTCGTGAAGCCGTTCGCGCGATGGCCCTTGTCCGGCTTCCCGTAGTTCAGGCATGACGTGTACATGCCCTGGCGGCAGCGCTTGCACTGGCCGCAGCCGGCGTGGATCTCCACGCTGATCCGCTCCCCAATCTGGAATTCGTCGACGTCGGGTCCGAGCGCGGCGACGGTCCCCATGTACTCATGCCCAGGCGTGAAATTCTTGTTGAAGGGCAGACCACCCTGGATGCTCGCCGGCGAGCCGGAATGAATGATTTCGAGGTCGGTGGCACATATCGCAACGGCATCAATCCGGACCAGCACTTCGGCGTGCGCGGGAACGGGTACCGGCTTTTCCCGCAGCTCAAGTTGATCCGGATCGCCCAATACCCAGGCTGTCATCCGATCGGGAATGGGAAAGTCCGGCGAGGTTTTCACGCCTGAAGGTTGATACATGAGCGTCTCCTCTCTCACCGGATGCTACCGGAAATCTCCAGCCGGCGAAATTGCCGGATCGCGACAACGCGGTCCTACGTTTGCTGCATAGCAAAACGCTTCGTCGCAAAACCTTCATACGCGGCCTATACTTGCTGCCCGGTTGGTGTTGAAATCCTCATCTTTGAAGCCGGAGTGATCCATGAAGACCGTTCGCTTTGTTCTTGCCTTGCTGTCGCTGTCGCTGATCGCGCCCGTGCAGTCCGCCAAAGCGGCCGACGTCATTTGCTACAATTGTCCGCCGGAATGGGCGGACTGGGCTTCCATGCTCAAGGCGATCAAGGCCGACCTCAACTACGATATCCCGCACGACAACAAGAATTCCGGCCAGGCGCTGGCGCAGATTCTCGCCGAGAAAAACAACCCGGTCGGCGATATCGGCTATTTCGGCGTCACCTTCGGCATGAAGGCCAAGGCGCAGGACGCACTCGAGCCCTACAAGCCGGCTAAATCGGATCAGGTCTCCGCCGGCCTGAAGGATGCCGATGGTTACTGGACCACGATTCATTCCGGCACGCTGGGCCTGTTCGTGAACAAGGACGCGCTCGGCGGCAAGCCGGTACCGGCCTGTTGGAAGGATCTCCTGAAGCCCGATTACAAGGGCATGGTCGGCTATCTCGATCCGTCGTCGGCTGCGGTCGGCTATGTCGGCGCGGTCGCGATCAATTTGGCGCTCGGGGGGTCCGAAGCAAACTTCGATCCTGCCATCAACTTCTTCAAGGATCTGCGCAAGAACGATCCGATCGTTCCCAAGCAGACTTCCTATGCCCGCGTCGTCTCCGGCGAGATGCCTATCCTCTTCGACTATGATTTCAACGCCTATCGCGCGAAATACTCGGAGAAGGGAAACTTTGAGTTCGTGATCCCCTGCGAGGGATCGGTGGTGTTTCCGTATGTCGTCGGCCTCGTCAAGAACGCGCCCAACAAGGAGAAGGCCAAGAAGGTGCTGGACTATCTCCTGTCCGACAAGGGCCAGGCGATCTGGACCAACGCCTATCTCCGACCGGCGCGACCGATCGAGCTGCCCGAAGCCGTAAAGAAGAAGTTCCTGCCTGACAGCGATTACGCGCGCGCGAAGAATGTCGACTGGGGACAGATGGAAAACGTGCAAAAAGGCTTCGTCGACCGCTATCTCGCTGAGGTTCGCTAAGGCAATATGGCGCCTCTCGCCGGGGCGCTGACTTCTGATGTCACATAGGTCCTTTGTCTGGTTATGCCTGCTGCCGCTTGCGGTAGTGACAGCGGCATTTTTCCTGTTGCCCATGGTGCGGCTGGTCGTAACCGGGGCAGGGGGACCGCAGGGGCTCGCGGGATATCTCGCGATCCTGGTCGAGCCGCGTTACCGCGCGACCCTCGTCAACACGGTCCTGCTCGCCACCGCGACCACCATCGTAACCCTGGTCGTGGCGACGATCGCCGGGATGTTCCTGCAGCGGCATCGTTTCCCCGGCCGCGCCGTTCTGATTGCGATGCTGACCTTTCCGCTGGCGTTTCCCGGCGTCGTGGTCGGCTTCATGATCATTCTCCTCGCCGGCCGACAGGGGTTGATCGGCGATTTCTCCAACCGCCTGTTCGGTGAAAAGCTGGTCTTTGCCTATTCGATCTACGGCCTGTTTCTCGGTTATCTCTATTTCTCCATCCCGCGCGTCATTCTCACGGTCATGGCAGCGGTGCAGAAGCTCGATGTCGGCCTGGAGGAAGCCGCGCGTTCGCTCGGCGCGGGCCCGTGGGCGGTGCAGCGCGACGTCGTTCTGCCGGCGCTGGCGCCAGCCTTCGTCGCCTCCGGTGCGATTGCGTTTGCGACCGCGATGGGCGCGTTCGGTACGGCGTTCACGCTGGCGACCAATATCGACGTGCTGCCGATGCTGATCTATACCGAGTTCACGCTGGCTGCGAATTTGTCGATTTCGGCCGCGCTGTCGGTCGGTCTTGGCATCATCACCTGGTTCATTCTTGCGCTTGCCCGTTCCTTCAGCGGAAGCGCCGTCGCGGCTGCCGGATGAAATCATGCGCGACCGCCTGATCTTCACCGGCCAACTCGTCTTCACGCTGCTGGTCGCCTCCTTTCTGGTGGTGCCCGCGATCCTGTCGATCTCCGCCGGCGTCACGGTGAACTACTTTCGCGGTATCCAGTCCGGTGTGACCCTGCAATGGGTGATGCAGGTGTGGGAGCTTTATGCCGGCACCATCCTGCTGTCGTTTCTGATCGCCTTTGCGACCCTTGCCGTGACGCTCGCTGTCGGCGTTCCAGCCGCCTATGCCCTGCATGTGCGGGGAGGGCGGCTGTCTCGGATCGTCGAGGAAATTATCACCCTGCCGTTGGCGATTCCAGGCCTTGCCATCGCACTGGCACTGCTCCTGACTTACGGAGGCTTTGGCAATTTTCGCCGCTCCTGGTTGTTCATTCTCGTAGGCCACGTCATCTTCACCATGCCCTTCATGGTGCGATCGGTCATGGCTGTCTTCGCGACCGTTGACATCAAAACGCTGGATGAGGGCGCGGCATCGCTTGGCGCATCGCCGTGGCGGCGCTTCCGCGACGTGATTGTGCCCAATGCTCTGCCCGGAATATTGGCGGGCAGCCTGATGGTGGTGACGCTGTCGCTCGGCGAGTTCAACCTGACCTGGATGCTGCATACGCCCTTGACCAAGACGTTGCCGATCGGGCTTGCCGACAGCTATGCCTCGATGCGGCTTGAGGTCGCTTCCGCCTATACACTGATCTTCTTCGTGATGATCATTCCGCTGCTGGTTGCGATGCAGTTGTTCGCCGAGAAGGATTTGAAGAAATGAGTGCGGAGGCCGGACACGGCGCCTCGGTGCGTATCGAGGCCTGCGGCAAGACGTTTGTCGACGGAACGCGCGCGCTCGAACCTGCAACGCTCGACATCGCCCGTGGCGAAACGCTGGTGCTGCTCGGCCCCTCCGGCTGCGGCAAGACCACCATGTTGCGTATCATCGCGGGGCTCGAAGCGCCCGATCCCGGCGGCAGGGTGCTGTTCGATAGCAAGGATATGACGGCGGTGCCGATCGAGCGGCGCAATGTCGGCATGGTGTTTCAGTCCTACGCGCTTTTCCCCAACATGACCGTGGCAGACAATATCGGCTATGGCTTGAAGATTCGCGGGATGCCGGACAAGGAGCGAGCGGCACGCGTTGCCGAACTGGTGGCGCTGACCAACATTTCCGGCCTTGAGAACCGCCGCATTGACCAGCTTTCCGGTGGCCAGCGTCAGCGCGTGGCGCTGGCGCGTGCGGTCGCGATCCGGCCAGGTATCCTGTTGCTGGACGAGCCTTTGACCGCGCTCGATGCTGCGTTGCGCGACCGGCTGCGCGGAGAGTTGAATCGCTTGCTGCGCGCGCTGGGTATCACGACGATTTACGTGACGCATGATCAGTCCGAGGCCATGGAACTCGGCGATCGCGTTGTCGTCATGCAGAAGGGAACGATTGCCCAGATCGGCACGCCGCGCGAAATCTACTTCACGCCGCGAAGTCGCTTCGTCGCCGAATTCATCGGTGCCGCGAATATCGTCGAGGCGGCCATCGAGGACGGTCATCTCGTGTTACCAGGCGGGCGGCAGCCGGTTCACTGCGATGGTGACATGTCGGCGGCCGTTGCGATGATCCGCCCGGAAACCATCCGCGTGGCGGCGGCCAAAGATGCGTCGCTCTCGGGCACGATCGACAGCGTCAGTTTCATCGGTGACAGGCAAAGGCTGGTCGTCAGCGGCGCGTCCAACAGGTTGCTCACGGTCGACGCACCGAATACGGTTCAAGCTAGGCCGGGTGAACGGATCGGACTATCGATTTCGCCGGATGCTGTCCGTCTGCTGCCGCCCGAGTACTGAGAAGGCCGATGTCGCCACAGCCGATTCATATTGTCCAGATTTCCGACCTGCATATCAAGCCGCCGGGATCGCTCGCCTATGGCCGAGTGGATACGGCAAAGGCGCTCGAACGCTGTGTCGCCGCCCTGAACGAGTTCGAGCCAGCACCCGATTTCGTCGTGATTTCCGGCGATCTGGCTGATACGCCGACGGCAGAGGAATATCAGTACCTCGAGCGGCTGCTGGCGCCGCTCAAACTTCCATTCGCAGCTATCCCCGGCAATCACGATTCGCGCGAGTTGATGCGCGCGGCGTTCCCTTCCGCTTCGTACGCCTTCGTATCCGGACCACTCAACCAGAAGATCGAAGTGGCGGGGCTCGATCTGCTGTTGCTGGATTCAAGCGTAGACCGCAAGCCGCATGGTGAACTCGAAGAGGCAACACTGCAATGGCTTGACGCGACCCTGGCTTCGTCGCCCGACCGGCCGGCCCTGCTGTTTCTGCACCACCCGCCGTTCAAGGCAGGCATTTGGCACATGGACCGCCAGAATCTCCTCAACGCAAGCGACCTCGCGCCGATCGTGCGCCGCCATGCGCGCGTGCAACTGATCGCAACCGGGCATGTGCACCGCGCGGCGCTGACCATGTTTGCGGGCGTGCCGACTACAATCTGTCCGGCTCCGAATCATGCGGTCGACCTTGATCTTGGCGAGCTGCGCGAGCCTTCCTTCAAGGTCGAGCCGCCGGCCTTCCATCTCCACAGCTGGTTTCCAGGTGAGGAGGGCGGCGCTATCGTCACCCACCAGGTCCCGATCGGGAGTTTCGACGGTCCGCATCCGTTTTTTGGGGCTGATGGAAAGTTGCTTTAGCTCCTGCGTCTTGCCGGCTGGGCCATTTCGCTTCTGGGCCGATTGCAAAACGAGGCGTTCGCGCGCACACTTTCCCCCAAGAAAATCGCGGCTTCGATTATGCAAATTCGCCGCGGATAAGGTTTGGGGGACACAAATGCGTTTGATCCATTTTCTGATTCCAGCGCTCGCGCTGTTTTCGAGCCACCAGGCGATCGCTCAAGCGAACTATCCGGACCGCCCGATCAAGATGATCGTGCCGCTCGCCGCGGCGAGCGCGGTCGATGTCGCTGCGCGGATTGTGACCCAGAAAATGGCCGACAATATGGGTCAGCAAATCGTGATCCTGAATCAGCCCGGTGCATCAGGGTTGATTGGCGCGGAGGCCGTCGCTCGGGCTGAACCGGATGGCTATACGATCGGCGGGTTCAACGACAGCATCATGACCATGGTGCCGAACCTTCAGTCCAAGATGCGCTGGGATATTCTGAAGGACTTTGAACCGGTGTCGTTGGTCGCGACGGTGGAGTGGGGGCTGATTGCCAACAATCAGTCCAGCTTCAAGAGTGCAGCGGATCTGATCGCGGCTGCGAAGGCGGCGCCCGGCAAGATCGATTATGGCTCCGGTGGACCGGGAAGCCCGCAGCATCTGGCGATGGCGATGTTCGCGTCGGCTGCCGGCATCTCGTTGACGCATGTGCCTTACAAAGGGGCCACCCAGGCTGCAACCGACATTGCCGCAGGCCAGATTCCCGTCGGTTTCCAGGGGCTCGGCACCGTCGCAACGCTGGTGCGCGGCGGCCAGCTCAAGCTGATCGGGGTAACCACCGAAAAGAGATTGGCGCAATTCCCCGACGTGCCGACCGTCTCGGAATCTGGTTTGCCCGGCTTCTTCTTCAATTCATGGTTTGCGATTCTTGCCCCTGCTGGCACCCCGAAGAATATTATTGCCCGGCTGAACGCCGAGGTGCTGAAGGCCGTCGTTGATCAGGATGTGCGCCGGAAGCTTGAAGAGCTGGGATTCGCGGTGCGCGGCAGTTCAGCCGAGGAGCTGCGCGCCATGACGCGCGATCAACTCGCGAAGTATGAGCGCGTGATCAAGGAAACGGGAATCGCCAAGGAATAGCCGCCGGCGCATGGTGCGACAGGCGCCAGCAGCCAGTCTCGTAATCAATAGCAGGCGTAACGGCGTCCGCCGCGGCCGACATAGTAATCAGCGCCCATCGCACAGGGACTGACCCCCCACGCATAAGCTCCGCGAATCTGGTTGCGCCGCTGGTAGTCGCCGGTATAGGGGCTGTTGGCTCCCTTGTTCTGGCAGTTAGCGTTCGGATAGAACTGCGCGCAGTAGCCGGGATTGTAGACGACCTCCTGCGCGGCAGCTGGCGCTGCGACCGCAGCGGATAAGAGGGCGGCAACGCCCAGCAAAGCAAATTTGGTCATGGATATTCTCCTTAAAAGACAGATCAAAGGGCGCCGGCTCAGGCCTATTCGGTCCCGTGCGCGGGCGGGTACAACGGTCAATCTGAGCCGTTAGTGCCGCGCATGGAGGAAAGGTTCAGGGAGCCATGTGCGACATGGCGGGTTGTCCGGCATCCCCTAGTTGCATGGCATGTTATCTGCTAGGAGAACCCCGGTTATGTTTGAATCAATTGTCTTCAGATCCCTCCGAGATCCAGTGCACCATGGCTTGCCCGTCCGAACGCCCACCGATCCCGACTGCCGACGTAAAGGCTTGTTCGCCAACGATCTTTCGCTAGTCTGAACAAGGTGGATGGAGGAAGCTGAGGGTGTCTTGCCAGGTCTGTTCGTCGACGCTGAGAGCTGGCGACCTGTTTTGCTCTGCATGCGGCGCGGCCGCGCCCAACCATCCGGTGAGCCCGTCTGTTTCCGAAGCGCGTGGCCGTATTGCCGGCGAGCGGAAATTCCTCACCGTGCTTTGCTCCGATCTGCAGCGTTCGACCGATCTGATTTCGGAGCTCGACCCCGAAGAGGCGATTTCTCGCCTCGAACCGGCCCTGATCGCCATGCGCACGGCGGTTCGCCGCAGCCGCGGCATCGTCAGCAAGGAAGGTGGTGACGGGCTGATTGCCTTGTTCGGCGCACCGCACGCGGACGACAATCACGCCGTCCTGGCCTGTCATGCAGCCCTCGAGCTCGTCAGGCGTATCAAGCTGCTGAACGATCCGGAGCTTCACGTTCGGGTCGGCGTCCATTCCGGCTATGTCGTCGCGCATGTGATCGAAGCGGATTTCTCGTCAATCTATGAAGCGGGCGGGCCGGCGGTCCATCTGGTGAAGCGGTTCGAGAGCACGGCGAATGCCGGGCAGATCCTTGCTTCGGAGTCCTGCCAGAGTCTGGCGACCGGAATCGTGACCTTCAAGGCCCTGCCGCCGAAACGGCTGGAGGGATTTCCTGCACTGGTACCTTGTTACGAGGTCGTCGAGATCAGTGGTCTCAGCCGCTGGCGAGCCCGGTCGACGAGTGGTCTTTCATCCTTCGTTGGCCGGAACGAGCAGATTTCGCAATTGGAGCGCGCGGCACAGCTAGTCGGCCCTTCCGGGAAGATCGCTGCCGTAGTGGGAACGGCCGGAATAGGGAAGTCCCGCGTAGTCCACGAATTCGTGGATGCGTTGCGGCAACGTGATTGGCAGGTGATCGAAGCCGAGGGCAATCCGCTCGAACAAGCAGTTCCCTATGCCCTGCTAAAGAAGCTTCTTCAAAGCGCGCTGCAGCCAGAGAAGCCCGTCGTCGCCGATCAAGCAGGCTCAGGCGAAGCCCTTGCGTCGGCTGACGCTGAGCTTTGGCCCGCGGCACTCAATTCTGTTCTCGATCAGCCCGTCGCGGATCCGCGCTGGCGCGATCTTGAACCGCTGCTGCGACGGCGCGTAATTATTGATGCCGTTCGCAATATGCTGGATCGGGTGATCTCGTCGCGGCCCACGGTGTTGTTGTTGGAGGATTTGCATTGGATCGACGGCCAAAGCGAGACCGTCGTTGAGGCTCTGATGTCGCTTGCGGCAACCCGCCCGTTGCTGGTGCTGCTGACGTGGCGGACCGAACATACGCCGGAATGGCTTGAGCACCTCGACGTGCTGCGGATCTGGCTTCGATCGCTCGACGCTGCCTCGGCAAACATGTTGCTCGACAATTTGCTGGGAACTGCTCCCGATCTCGATGCGCTCAAGGCCCGTATCCTCCGCCACACCGGACAGATCCCACTCTTCATCGAGGAGGTTGCCCGGCAGTTCATCAGCCGGCGCGTCGCTGGGGAGACCGGAGACGCCGACGCGTCCTGGGACACTCTCGAAATTCCCCCCACTGTCCAGGGGGTAATTGCATCGCGCATCGATCGTTTGCCGAAAGAAGACAAGGCGCTTCTGCAACTCGCTTCGGTTCTCGGACCGCGCGTGTCGCCAAATCTGCTCGCCGCTGTCACCGACATGCCGACGGCGCAGTTGCAAAGCCGGCTTTGGTCGCTGGAGGTTTTCTCGAGGAGGTGCGGTCGGTCCCATCTGTCGAATACGTGTTTGCCCACGACCTTATTCGCGAGGTTGCCTACGAGTCTATTCTCCGCTCGCAGCGCGAGGTGCTGCACCGCCGGATACTGACAGCTCTTGAAGCAACCTCGGCCGGACGCGAGGAGGATGTTGCTGAAGCGCTTTGCCATCACGCGATCAAGGCGCAGGACTGGAGCAAGGTTGACCGATATGGCCATTTGGCTGCGAGGAAGGCCTTTGCCAGATCGGCGTTCCGCGACGCTACGGAATATTTCAAGGCCGCCATGGATGCGGTGGACAAGCAGCCGGAATCGACGGCGCGTGAACAACGGGCGATCGATCTGCGCATCGAAGCGCGGCTCTCGTTCGTGTCGTTTGGAAGCATCGAGGAATGGTTCAGCCTTGGTCAGGACAGCGAGGCGCGGTCCAGGAAGATCGGCGATGAAAAGCGCCGGCTGGCATCTATCGCGATCAGGGCCGCGGCGCTGAATTTTTACGGGACGCCCTACGAAGCAATCGCGGTGGCGGAAGAGGCTGTCACGCTGGCCAACCAGATGAACAACTCTCCCTGGCTTTGCTTTGTCGAATATGGCCTGGGCCAATCGTATTTTCTGGCCGGACGATTTCGGGATGCACAACGGCATCTCGCAAAGGCAACTGCATTGCTTGCGAGTGCGCCGAATAACGTCCCTCCGGGGACAACGGGATCCAGCCTCCTGGTGCTCTGCCGCATGATGAGCGCCATCGTTCATGCGTGGCTCGGCGAATTCGACGAGGCCGAACATTGCTCCGAGGAAGCGAGTATCCTGGCGGAAACGAACGACCGTCCTTACGACATGATCGCGGCCGACTATGGACGCGGGGTCGTGCAGCTGATGCGCGGCGATTTTGAAGAGGCAGAAAGCGCCCTCGATCAGGCCCTTCGTGTTTCGCGCGAAAGTGAAGCGCGTCTATTTCAGCCCCTCATCATGAGCGCGCTCGGAAGCCTTTACTCGCAGCAGGGATATGCCGTGCGCGCGACAGAGATCTTGTTGCGGGCGAAGGATGAAGCCGACAAGCTTGGTCATGAAACCAGCAAAGTCGCCGTTTCGGCGTATCTGGGCGCAGCCTATGGCCAGCTGGGGGAAGTCCAGCACGCACTGTCTCTCTTGCACGCCTGCCAGGCCAGCGCGAGGCAGAAGGGATATGCGGGTATCGAAGCGCTGGCGGCGAGTGCGGAGGCGAACATTCTGGCGTCCCAGGGCGGGCACATGCTTGAGGAGGCCATGGACTGCCTCCAACGGACGATCGAATTCACTGCCAAGCTCGGAGCGCTACCCTTCCTGGGAACGGCCAAGGGACTACTGTCCCGGCTCCTGGCGGCTTCGGGGCGGACAGACGAAGCGAGAGAGGAGCTGGTCCAGGCGATCACGCTCTTCGACCAATCAAAAATGACTGTACATCTAGAACGTGCTAAGGCTGAACTCTCCAATTTCTCTGATATTTGACATATTGTGGCCAAAGTTGCGGCCACGGCAACTGGCGCCGCTATTCAAGGAGCAAGAAATGGGTGGATTAGTCTACAGCGGAAAATTTGAAGAACACATCAATGAATTGTATAGCCCGCAGAATATCAACAAAACCGCGAAGAAGTTCAAAGAGTACGAGAAGAAGAACGGTGCTTATGCATTCGGTAAATTCACGAAATTCCTCGTGCCGAAGAAGGAAAACTGGGCCGGCGAATCCGGATCGACCGAGGGGCATGACAAGTGGGAAAAGCACTCGGGAGCAATTCCAAAGGCGATCCGCGACAAGATTACCGAAGTCATTGCGACCAATCTCAGATCGCCCAATCCCATGCCGCTGGTGCTGAAGGTCGGCGAGAATGTCGATGGCACGCATGACCTGAAGGTTCGGATCTTTGCCCATAATGGCCACATGCATATTGGGCTTCACATGCTTTGCCCGAATTCTTCGCTGAAATAGCCTGATCGCGTGGAATGGAATTAGCCAGCAAGACCATTGAGTTTTGCTGGCTTTTTGCTGCAAATATCCCGCCCGCCGGAACGGCGTGCGGTCCAGCCATGGTTCTGCCGCTAAGGCATGGGCTGTCTTACGGGCCGCCAAATCGACGCGGAGGCGCGCTTTCCGGTTGAAATGCCTGCCTGCGTTGATTACGGAAGGACTACAATCCCGTTTTTCCCCTGGAGTTTGACTGGCGTGCCTCAACAAAGGACGGGTGAAGCTCACGGAATCTCGAGCAGCAAAACGTCGGTTTTGCGCAAGCATCCGGCTTTTGCCGATCTCGAGCCTGAGGCTTTCGAGCAGTTGTGCCGTTACGCCAAACACATCACGCTGAAGCGGGGAGCCACGTTGTTCTCCAAGGGGGACCCCGGCAACAGCCTCTACGCGGTCATTTCAGGCACGGTGAAGATGAGCATTTCATCACCGGATGGACGCAATGCCATTCTCAATATCGTTGGGCCTGGCGAAATTTTTGGCGAAATCGCACTGCTCGACGGAAGAGCCCGCTCTGCCGACGCCATTGCTAACAGTAATTGCGAACTCTTCGTCATCGACCGGCGCGAATTCATCCCCTTCGTGAATGGGCAACCGGCGCTGGCGATGAAGTTCATCGAATTGCTCTGCGAGCGTTTGCGATCGACCAGCGATCAGGTCGAGCAGATCATCCTGCAGAATCTGCCGGGACGGCTGGCCAGCGCGCTGCTTCGCCTGTCCGAAAAGCACAAATCCGAGCCGCAAGGCCGAACCATCGCGATCACCCAGCAGGAGATCAGCGAGATGGTCGGCATGACCCGGGAGAGCATCAACAAGCAGTTGCGCGCCTGGGCGACCCGCGATTGGGTGCGCCTCGAGCATGGTGCCATCGTTGTGTTGAATGCCGAGAAGCTTCGCGATCTCGCCGAAGCGGGGTCCGGACACGATGGCGAATGACCGCATCGCGAAGCTGGCCAGCGAGGTCCGCACGCTCAGGGTTCACTAGGGTACGGGATTGGCGCCACGCTCGATCGTGAATTCCATGTCAATCAGGCCTCGCGAGTGATTCAGGTCCGATTGCGACATCAGCAAGGTCAGATCCTTGCCCTTGAGAGATGCAAGCACCTCCGAGAGCCGTTCCGAAAGCGCTGGTGCGATACCTTCGAACGGCTCGTCAAGCAACAAGCATTTGGTGCCAATGGCAAGCGCACGGCCGAGCGCGACCAGCTTTTGCTGTCCGCCGCTCAGCAGTAGCGCCTTACGCTGCCGCATCTCGGTGAGTTCACCGATCACCTCATAGACGAAGTCGAGTCGGGCCTTGCGGTCGAGATGTCTCGCGACCCACAACGGCAACATGATGTTTTCCTCGACCGTCAACTGAGGAACCAGGCAGCGATCTTCCGGCATATAGCCGATTCCAAGTGCTGCGCGCGCATGGCGCGGACGGGACGAGAGGTCGCTGTCTTCGAACCGCACCATGCCTCTGGCCGGCGTGAGGTGCCCCATGATTGAACGCATCAGCGTCGTCTTGCCGGCGCCATTGCGACCCACCAGACTGACCATCGCGCCTTTCGCGACATGCATTGTAAAACCGCGCAATGCCGGCATCGACTGGATCTCGACGACAAGACTGTCGATTGCAAGCAATGGCGCCGCGTTGTTCATCGCACGCCTCCGGTGACATAGCGGCGGACTTCCAGATTATTCAGTACGTCGGCGGGCAATCCGTCGGCCAGAATCCGGCCCTGATAGAACGCCACCACGCGATCGGCGTAGCGGCTGACGATTTCCATGTCGTGCTCCACAAATACGATGGTCGCTGCGTCGGGCGCGACGGCGTGGATGACGCGGTCCATGGTCGTGAATTTTTCTTCCGCCGATACACCGGAGGTCGGCTCATCCAGCAGCAGCAGTTTTGGGCGGCGCACCAATGCCATGGCGATGTCGATCAGTTTGCGCACGCCCCCCGCAAGCTCCGAGATCGGGCGATCAGCCAGATCGGCAAGACCAAAGCGTTGCAGCAACTCGACGGCCTTGTCTCGGCGGCCTTGGGCCTCCGCCGGCGCTCGGAGTGACATCCGTGTGCCGATGCCGGAAATCGCCACGGTGAGATTCTCGGCGGCGGTAAGCTCGACAAACAGTTGCGGAATCTGGAAGGAGCGGGAGATCCCAAGCCGGGCCACGCTTCGCGGCGAGCGTCTGCCGATGTCCATTCCGTCGAGCAGAATGGTTCCGCTATCGGGTTTGAGATAGCCCGTGACCATGTTGACGAAGGTAGTCTTGCCGGCGCCGTTGGCGCCGATCAGGCTGATTTTCTGACCGGCCGGAATATCGAGCGTAAGCGCATCGGCCGCAACCACCGCGCCAAAGCGCTTCTCAAGCCTGCTTACCGAAAGAACCGGGTTCACGGTGCGGCTCCTCGTTCGGCAGTGAGGGGAGGCGTTGCCGAAATGTGCCGCCGCCTGTGCCGATCCCTGATCCAGAGCGAACCGATGCCGCGCGGCAGAAACAGAATGACGCCCAGAAGGAAGACGCCGAGCACGAGCTGCCAGGTATTGGGCAAATAGAGATTCGAGAACGAACGGACCAGTTCCAGCGCCATCGAGGCGACAAAGACGGCGGCCACGCTCTGGTTGCCGGCAAGCACCGCCACAAAGACGAATTCGCCCGATGTGGTCCAGTATGCGAATTGTGGATCGATATGCCGCTGCGCCATCAGGGCAAAGGCGCCGCTGGCGCCGGCGAAGATCGCGGCGATCAGGAAGTTGATCGATATGATCCGGTTGGCCGAAAGCCCGAGATATTCCACTCGCAGATTGTTTTCGCGCACCGCAAGACTGGCGAGACCGAATTCGGACCGGAACAGGATGGTCGCGGCGATGCCGGCAAATCCGGTCACGATGACCGAGACGGCATACAGCATGAAGTCGGCCTCGCGCGGATCGGTGAAGCTCATGCCAAACAGGCTTGGCCGTCCAACATTGAACCCGTCGGAGCCGCCAAGCGCGGTCGATTTCACCAGCGCGCCGTAGAACACCATCGATAGGGCCAGTGTCAGCATGCCAAAGAAGATCCCGCTGTAGCGCGCGATCAACGGCCCGATGACCAGACCGAGCAGGCCGCCGCAAGCAGCGCCGACGATCACCTGCGCCACCGCGTCGGTGAGACCCCAGGTATTGGCGATCAGCGCCACGCCATAGCCGCCGGCGGCAAAGAACAGGCCTTGGCCGAACGACACGTTGCCGGTGCGCGCCAGCACGACGATGCCAAGGGCGATCAGCGCATTGGAGGCAGCAATCGTCGCCAGCGACAGGGTCCAGGTCGGTAGCGCGCGGCCGGCCAGCGTCACCATGGCGACAAGGGCGATCATGACCAGAGGATGTAGCCCTTTCTTCATCAAATCCGCCTTGCCGTTTCGCGCTTGAACAGGCCCTCGGGGCGAAACATCAGCACTGCCGCCATGATCAAATAGATCATGAACAGTTCGGCTTGCGGCATCAGATGCACAGAAGCGGCGCGCGCCAGCCCAACCAGAATCGCGCCGACCGCTGCGCCCTCGACGCTGCCCAGCCCCCCGATCACGACGATTGCAAAGCTCAGGATGATGACATCAGAACTGAGGCCCGGCTGCATCGATATTTTCGGCGCGGTCAGGGCGCCGGCGAGGGCGGCGAGCAGGACGCCGAACGCGAATGCGACGGCGTAGACGCGGTTGACGCGTACGCCCATGCTCACGCTCATTTCCTCGTTATGTATGACGGCAAGCACGATCTTTCCGATCACGGTGCGATTGAGGCCGAACCAGATCGCAAAGCCGATCACGGCTGAAATCGGTATCAGCACCAGATCGTAGCCGACGTAGTAAAGCCCCGCGAACTCGAGATTGCCGAACAGTTCGTATGGCTGTGTCGCATAGATCGGATTGACACCCCAGATCAGCTTGGTGACATCTTCAAGGATCAGAAACACAGCATAGGTCACCAGCAGCAACACCACTTCGTCCCGGCCATAGAACATTTTCAGGAGGCCGCGTTCCAGCAGAAGCCCGACGGCGGACGCGATCAACGCCACCGAGATCAGCATGGCGACGAACCCAACGCTTGGGGGGAGGCTGCGCGCGGCCACCATGGTTACGACGGTTGCCGCGATATAGGCGCCGAGGGCGTAGAAGCTGCCATGGGCGATGTTGAGGATCTTCAATACGCCGAAAACCAGCGTTAGCCCAAGGGCGACGATGAACAGCCACGAGGCCTGAATCAGGCCATCGAGAATGATCGTCAGAAAGAAGTTCATGGCGGTGGCGTCGCGCGGGTGGTCGGTGGATAGAGAAAGGCGGCGCGGAGTACGATCACGCGCCGCCGACGTACATCACTGGATGCCGGTGCGACCTAATTGCACTTGGCGCCTTGCATCCCGCCCTTGATCCACTCGATCGACTTCACGCCCGGGGGCGGGTTGACGCATTCGGCGGCAAAGTACTGGATATCAATCAGATCGACCCGCTTGAGATCCGGATTATATTTGGTGCGGCTGAAGGCGATCGGCTGAATCGCCTGATGGCCGTCGGCGAGCTTCATCTGGATCAGTCCGCCAGGCGACGGCCACTCCAGGCCGGTCATGGCTGCGACCATTTCATCGGTCGAAGGCTTCTTTCCGCCGTTCTTGCTCATGGCCTTTTCGACCGCGGCCTTCAATCCGAGAATCGATTGCGTAATGCGATAGGCGGCCTGAACGGGATAGACGCCATTGGCCGCCTCGTACCCCCTAAAGAGCCAATCGTTCAGCGGGGACTTCTGCGACATCAGACCATAGGAGCCCCGCGCGCCGATGATGGTGCCGTCGGGCATCTTGTCGCCGAGCGGCGGCAGCACATGATCGGCGGCGCTGAACACGAGCTGGCTACGCTTGGGCAGCCCGCGCGGAGCCGACTGCAGAACGAAGGCCTGCAAATCGCCGCCCCACAAGCTTGAATAGACCACGTCGGAGCCAGCGCCCACCAGCGCAGAGATTTCGGTACCGTATTGGCCTGCACCGAACTTGGGCAACAAGTCCGTCTGAACCTTGACGTTAGGATAGAGCTGCTGGGCAGCGGCGACGAAGTCGGCCCGGCTGTCCTGGCCCCAGGCGTAGTCCTGGTTGATCGCCGACAGCGTGTCCATCTTGATGTTCTTGGCCTTCATGTATCTGACGAGGCCGACATTATCCATCGTGGCATGTGCGGCAGTGCGGAAGACGTAGTTGTACTTGGCTTCCTCGAAGATACGTGGCGTGCCGCAATCCATCAGCACCAGCATCTTCTTCAATTCTTCGGCGATCGGCGCCACTGCCAGGCAGTCGCCCGAGCTGATGTAGCCGAGGACGACGTCGACATTGTCGCGCTGGTAGAGGTTACGCAGCTCCTGCACCTGCTTGGTGGCGCCGCCATTCTCGTCGATGATGACGGGCTCTATTTTCATGCCGCCAAATCCGACCTTCTCGTAAGGTGAGGGCACCGAACCCTTATTCAGCTGGTCGATGACGAACTGCGCGCCGTTGCGTGCGGGAACGCCGAAGCTGTCGGCTGCCGGCCCGGAGAGAAACGTTACAATACCGAGCTTGAAGGTTTCTTGCGCAGATGCCGGTGCCGCCACGGGAAGCGACATCGCAGCGACGGATGCAACTATAAGTGCGCGGTTGGCGCGCCAAAAATGATTCATGAACTCCTCCCTGATGTCGGCGGGTGTGCCCGCCCGATCGTCCGCACCTTTAATCAGGCGTCGGTTTTCTTTGGGATGAGTTTAGGCAAGCTTTTGCGGCGCGTCCATACACGCGACGTACAGAAGGGGAGCGGCCTGATGCCGCCTTTGGCGCCGCTGTGCCGCCAGTGCGGCAGGCTCCGTTACATATCAAACACCGCCACCGCGCGAATTGGCGAAGCCGTCCCGCCGCGCCACTTCATCGGCAGGCCGATGAAGGTGAACTGGCCGCGGCCGAGCAGCGCTTCGAGATTGCACAGGCTCTCGATATGGGTGATGTCGAGGTCGAGGCAGGCCTTGTGGACGAGTGCATTCACCTTGCCCTCGGGGCCTGGCCGCATCGAATCGATACCGAAATGCACGACGCCTTGCTGCGCCAGCCATTCGGTGGCGGCGATGTTCACGCCCGAATTATCGCTGGAATATTCCTTGCGGGGGAATGTCCGTTCGTGGTGACCGGTGCAGAGCAGCACGGTGCCACCCTTCGGCACCGCCACACCGGCTTTCGCCACCGCCGCCTCGAGGTCGGCCGGCGAAATCTCGGCGCGCGGTGCGATGTGGCGCAGGTCGATGCAGATGCCCGGCACGATGCATTTCTCCAGCGGATATTGGTCGATGGATATGCCGCTCTCGCCGAAATGCCGGGGTGCGTCGATATGGGTACCGGCGTGATCCACCATCGAGATGAACATCGAGGCCAGCCCGTGCACATTGCCGGACTCGGCAAAGGATTCCTCGTGCGTTTTCCAGACGCCGTGCACCACCGGCGGGTGGCCGGGATAACTCGGCGTGCGGTGATAAAGCTCTCGACTGAGGTCAACGATCTTCACGCGGTATCTCCTCTGCCCGCAAACCGCAGCGCCTGATCTAGAACCCGAACGCCCTCGGCAGCGCCAGCGACAGCCACGGCACGTAGGTCACGATCATCAGCACCGTAAACATCACGTAGTAGAATGGCCAGATCCCGCGCATCACCTCGTCGACGGAAACCTTGCCAATGGCGCAGCCGACGAACAGCGTCGTCCCCACCGGCGGCGTCAGCAGGCCGATGCCGAGATTGAGCAGCATGACGATGCCGAAATGTACGGGGTCGATGCCGAAGCTCTTGACCACCGGCAGCAGGATCGGGGTGCAGATCAGCAAGAGAGGCGCGAGATCGAGCGCCGTCCCCAGAACCAGCAGCATGATGTTCAACCACATCAGCAGCACATACTTGTTGCTCGATATCGCAACGAAGAATTCGGTCATCTTCGCCGGCATCTGCATCAGGGCGGCGACATAGCCGAAGCACGACGCGGTCGCGACCAGCGTCAGCACCATCGCGACCGTCTGCAGTGTTTTGTAGACCAACAGCGGCAGCTCGGACCATTTATAGTCCCGATAGATGAACATCGTGACAAAGAACGCCCAGACGCAGGCGACCGCACCGGCCTCGATCGGCGTGAAGACGCCCGTGAGAATGCCGCCGAGAACGATGACCAGCGTTATGATCCCCCATACGGCGTCGCCGAGCATCTTGAGCGCCTGCCGGATCGGGACCGGCTCTCCTTTGGGATGCTTGTCGCGATAGGCATAGAACAGGCAAAGCAGCATCAGCGAGAAGCCCAGCAGCAATCCAGGAATCACGCCGGCGAGGAAAAGGCTCGTGATCGACACCACGCCGCCGGTTGCCAGCGAATAGATCACCGAATTGTGGCTTGGCGGAACGATGATCGCCTGCAGCGAGGCGCTGATGGTCACGTTGGTTGCGAACACCCGCGGATAGCCCTTGGCGGCCATCTGCGGGATCATGACCGAGCCGATCGCGGAGGTGTCGGCGACCGACGACCCGGAAATGCCGCTCATGATCGTGGTTGCGAGGATATTGACCTGTGAGAGGCCGCCCCGGATGCGCGTGAAACCGACGACAACGGCCGCAAAGTCGACCAGCCGCCGGGCCATGCCGCCCTCGGCCATGATGGCGCCGGCCAGCACGAAGAACGGGATGGTCAGCATCGAGACCTTGCCGACGCCGCTGGCAAATTGCTGCATGACGGCGCCGACGGGCAAATCGATCCAGAGTGCGCCGACGAGCGCGGACAGTGCCAGCGCGTAGGCAATCGGCATGCCGATTGCGAAGAAGAGGCACATGCTGAGAAGCAGAACCGCGATATCCATGGGAGTTACTCGACCGGTACGTGAGCGTCAGCGCCGTCGCGCGGGGGCGGGCCAATGGTCAGCCGTTCGACGACGAACAGGAGCATCATCGCGCCGCTGACCACGATCGGAAGATAGGTGATGCCTACGGAAAGCCAGGGAAATTCATCCACCGAATTATCCCAGGTGGTCTGAACGAGCCGCCATCCCCAGACGACCATGAAGATGGCGATCACGCCCATCAATATCTCGCTGAGGAACAGCGAGGCGCGCCGCAGCAACGGTGGCAGCAGATCGGTGCCTACCGTCATGTTCATGTGGATGCGCTGGCGATAACAGTTGGCCGAGCCGATGAAGGTGATGCCGACGGTCAGCAGCACAGCCATCGGCTCGGGCCATGACGAGGCGCTGTTCAGGACGTAGCGGGTATAGACGGCCCACGGAATAACCGCAGAGACCAGGACGAGCGCCACGCACGCGATCGTGGCGCCGGTCCAGTAAACGGCATCGTTCACACGCCGGAAAATTCCGGCCGCAGAGTTGGACATTTTTGACCTCGAAGAATAACGGCGCCTCAATCGCGTCGGCAACTCGGCGGAGCGGCCGGAACGAACCTCCGGCCACTCGCGATAGCAAGCCGTGCGCTACTGCACCGCTTCGATACGCTTGACCATGGCCGCATACTTCGCGCCGTACTTGTCCCAAACCGGTTTGACGGCATCCTGGAACGGCTTCTTGTCGATGTCGGTGATGATTTCGGTTCCGGACGCCTTCATTTTTTCGATGGCCGCGTTCTCCGCTTCATACCAGAGCACACGCTGCTCGGCCTGCGCTTCCTTTGAAAACTTCTTGATCAGCGCCTGATCTTCCGGCGACAGCTTCTGCCAGGAAATGCGCGAGAACACCAAAAGCTCCGGAATGATCAGGTGTTCGGTCATCGTGAAATACTTGGCCACCTGATTATGGTTCTGCGCTATGAACGACGGTGGATTGTTCTCAGCGCCATCGACCACGCCCGTTTGCATCGAGCTGAACACCTGATCGAAGCCGAGCGCGACGCCGTTGCCGCCCAGCGCGTTCATGGTATCGACGAACAGCGGATTGCCCATCATGCGAACCTTGAGGCCCTTGAGGTCGGCAATGGTCCGGATCGGCCGCTTGTTGTTGTAGACGTTGCGCGAGCCGGCGTTCATCCAGCACAGTGCGATCAGGCCGGTCTTTTCGGCTGAGGAAATCTTCGCCAGCAATTCGTCGCCGATCTCGCCGTCGATCACTTTCTCCATATGCTTGGAATTGCGGAAGACGAACGGCATATTGAAGACGTTGACGTCATCCACCACGGGGCCGACGGCGCCTACCGAAATGCGGGCGATCTGCAGCGCGCCGAGCTGGGCCTGCTCGATCATCTCCTTTTCGCCGCCAAGCTGCATCGAGGGGAACATCTGGATCGTGAGCCGGCCATTGGTGGCGGCTTCCAGCTTCTTGCCCATTCGAACGACGGCTTCGACCGTCGGATAGCCGAGCGGATGAACGTCGGAGGCCTTCAGCACCATTTTGGTTTGAGCAAAGGCGGATGACAGCGGCGCCGTGGTTGCCATCGCTGCCCCGAGCCCTGCGCTCAACTTGATGAAGTCGCGGCGTTTCATGTCGTTCCTCCTGATGTTGTTTATCGTTTTATGGACTTTTCGAATTCTAGGGTCGCTCGTCGAAGTACTCCGGATTGATATGCTGGGTAGCCGAGATGTTCTCGATCAGGCTTTCGAGGTGGATTTCCATCGCCCGCCTTGCGCCCTCTGCGTCATGCGCCTCGATCGCAGTCAGGACGGCCTCGTGTTCGACGATCACCTTTGCGATCCGCCCGCGCTGGGGCAGGGTCAGCCGGCGATAGCGATCGACGTGAACCTTCACCTGCTGGATATATTTCCAGATTCCGGGATAGCCGGCGACCTCGGCGACTGTAGCATGAAACATTTCGTCGGCCTGATGGAACGTGTCGCTGTCTCCGGCCGCGCTGGCCTCGCGCTGGCGTTCCAGGATCGATTGCAGCGCCAGGATCTGGCTCGAAGTCGCACGCTCTGCGGCCATTCGCGCGGTGGTCTCCTCCAGCGCCTTACGGATGATGATGGCTTCGGGAAGCGCTGCCACCGGAATGCGCGAGACGAAGATGCCGGACTGCGGATAGATATCCAGCAGGCCTTCGTCCGATAATTTGAGAATCGCCTCGCGAACGGGGGTGCGGCTCACCCCGTAGGAGACGGCGATCTGCGCCTCGGAAATCGCTTCGCCGGGGCGGCGCTGCAGCGACACCAGTTCGCCGCGAAGGTCGGAATAGATTCTAGATGCTGCCGTCGCCGCACGCGGTCTGCCACTGCGGCGCGTGCCGGCGGCAATTCGGCGAACCGTTGGATCCGTCTTTTTCGGTGCACGGGCGGGCATGGCTGCTCTCTCAATTGATATATTAGTATATGAATTTGCGGTGGCAACCAGAAATCGTCATGCGCGGGGTTTGTTTCCGCACGCCTGCTGAGAGTCACGAGTTGAGGACGAGGGTCTAGCTGACGAAGCCAGCGCGCTTTCGCTGTTCACGCTGGTCAGCGCCGGTCAACAAGCCGATCAGCTCCTGGGCCTGTTGGGGGTGGGCCGCTGCGGTCGTGATGCCCGCGGTGTACATGGTTGCGAGTTCGCAGCCCGGCGGCAGCGAGCCGGACAGGGTTACGCCCTTGGTGCTAATGATCTCGGTTGACTGCGTGCACCCGATCGGACGTCTCGCGTCCGAGGCCGCCAGTTCGCGCATCGCCGTCGCGCCATTCGGGAAAATCCTGAGGCGATCGGCAGCCTGATCGCTGATACCGAGCTGCTGCAAGACATTTGCAACGTGAATTCCGGCCGTCGAGGCCTTGGTATCCGGCACGAAGACCGCATCAGACGCCAGAATGGCCTCGCGCAAGCCGACGGCATCCCTGACCGTGACGGGAGGATCGCCAGCGCGGACGGCGAGGGCGGTTTCGACCAGCCCGACATCGGCGATCGAAGCGGCGACAACCAGCTTCTCCTCCGCCAGTCTAGCGAGCAGCGCCGCGGTCAAGATGACGATGTCAGCCGACGCACCCTTGCGCAATTTGTCGGCCATGAGGCCGACCGCCCCGAACTCACCCGCGATATCGAATCCGGTTTGCGCTTTGAAAGCCTGCGTCAAGCTCCCGACAAGGCCCTGCGCCGCGCCGCCGCTCAGAATGTTCAGGCTGTTCATGAGGTCAATTCCATCGCGGCGATGATCCTATCGCGCGTGATCGGCAGATCGCGCACCCGCACGCCGAGCGCATCGAACACCGCGTTGGCGATGGCGGCCGTGACGGGGCCGTGGGCGGCTTCGCCTGCGCCGACCGGATCGATATCAAGACGTTGGATCAGTTCGACCTCAACATCGGGCACCTCGCTGAAGCGCAGGATCGGATATTCCGTCCAACCCGTGCTGGTGATGCGTTCCCGGTCGAAGCGCACGCGCTCCTTCAGCACCCAGCTCGTGGCTTGAATGGCACCGCCCTCGATCTGGTTGATCACGCCGTCCGGATTGATGGCCTCGCCGACATCGACCGCCAATGTCAGCTTCCTGACGGTAATCTCCTCGGCGCCCTCGATCTCGGCGATCGCGGCGCAATAGGCGCCGGTGTTCTTGTAGCGGCCAAAGCCGATGCCGTGCCCGATGCCGGGCTGCTTCTCCGGCTTCCACTGCGCGCGTCTGGCCACAGCCCGAATGACGTCCCGGGCCCGCTCATCCCGCAAGTGACGCAGCCGGTACGCGACCGGATCTTCGCCGCGCTCGGCGGCGATTTCATCGAGGATCGATTCAATCGCAAACACGTTGCCCTGCCCACCAAGCGTCCGCAGCGCCGAGGTGCGGATCGGCATCGTCGTCAGGCGATGGCTTTCGATGCGCCAGGATGGAAAATCGTAAAGCGGGACCGAGTTGCGATCGCTGCCGCCGCCATTGGCCTGCGGCGGATTGGTCGAGACCATGCGCGGAAACGGCTCCGCCAGTTCGAATCCGGCCAGCAGGGCGGGCAGCGCCGCACGCCCCGGGCGCGCGACGTGACCGTTGCCCCAGATCGAGTGTCGCCAATCGATGATTTCACCCTGCGCATCGAGATCGGCCTCGATTTCGATCGCCATCGCCGCGCCAAAGGGCGCATCCGACATCTCGCCCTGCCGCGACCACTGAACCCGCACCGGGCGGCCGCCGGCGGCCCTGGCGAGTAGCACGGCGTCGAGCGCGACGTCATCGGCAGCGTTGTGCCCGTAGCAGCCGGCGCCTTCCAGATGGTCGACGGTGATGTTCTCGGCCGGCATTTTGAGGACCAGCGCCAGATCCGCACGCAGGAGATAGACGCCCTGGCTGTGGGTCCAGACATGAACGCGGTCGCCGTCCCACTGCGCCATCGCACAGGACGGTGCGATCGATGCATGGGCGATGTAGGGGCGGGTGTATTGCCGCCGGATGGTTCGCGCCGCTGTAGCGGCCGGCGTCGCCGTTCTCTCGTCGATGACCGTCAATTCCGATGGCTGCGCCTTCAGGAACGAGGCCAGATCATTTTCATCGGGGAGGGGTTCGCCGTCGGACCAGACAGCGCCCTTGCGCAGGGCTCGAAGGGCCAGTTCCGCGCCATGCTCGGTTTCGCTGACGACGCCCGCAAAACTGCCATCGCGCACGATGGCGACGAGACCGGCCACCGCGCGGGCACCATCCTCGCTCAATTCCGAAAGCTTTGCGCGCGCATTCTCCGGCCGCAGCACGCGGCCGTGCAGCATTCCCACCGACGCCTGGTCGTGGATGAAGCGCGGCCGGCCGAATACCTTGTCGGGAATGTCGATCCGCTGGACGGAATGGCCAGCCAGCGCCCGCCGTGTTGCGATCTTTGGTGTTGCGCCCGGCGTGGCGTCGCGATCGAGCGAGACCTCGTCGGCCAGTTCCCAATAGCTAGTCCTGACATTGCCGGGGCCCGAAATGGTGCCATCCTCGATTTCGAGCGCGTCGATGTCGACACCCAGCCGCTCGGCCGCTTGTTGGAGAAATATCCGGCGCACCTCGGCGCAGGCATGGCGCAGCGCGCGCCCCGATTGCTGGATGGAGAGGCTGCCCGAGGTGACGCCCTCGTTAGGGCTGGCGACAGTCGACGCGCGGACCATCTGCACGCGCGACAGGTCGACATCGAGCTCGTCGGCGGCGATCTGCGCCAGCGCCGTCACGATGCCTTGCCCGATCTCCACCTTGCCAGGCGAGACGGTTACTTGTCCGGCGCTCGAGAATTTCAGCCACGACGACAGTTTCGGATTGGCCGCGAGGCTTGCCGGTAGTGCGGGCTGAGACGGAGCGGGGGCCGGCCGGTTCATCCTGCCGCCATTTCTTCCGCCGCACGCAACACCGCGCGCACCATGCGCTGATGCGAACCGCAACGGCAGAGGTTGCGATCGAGCGCCTCCTTCACCTCCCGGCTGGTCGGTGACGGATTTCGCCTCAGCAGCGCCGCAGCACTCATCAAAATGCCGGAGACGCAATAGCCGCATTGCAGCGCCTGCTCGGCGATGAAGGCGCGCTGCAGCGGATGCGGCCGTTCGCTCGTTCCAAGCCCTTCGATGGTCGTGACATCCTTGTCCGCCACCGACCACAGCGGCGTATCGCAGGCGGTTACCGCGCGATCTCCGACAATCACATTGCAAGCGCCGCATTCACCAGCGCCGCAACCAAAATGCGGTCCGGTCACGCCGAGCTGCCCGCGCAAAATATCCAGCAGCGACCGGTCGGGATCGGCGTCAACATCCAGCTCGACGCCGTTGAGGCGAAATCGAACGCTTGGCATCGAGGGAAGACCTTCGCTCGCGGCTTCTTATTGCGGTGGCTTGTCGAACTTCTTGACCACCTCCGCCCACTTCACGATATCGCCGCGGAGGAATTTGTCGAATTCGCCTGACGTCATTGACATAGGGACGACGCCCTGCTGGGACCATAGTTTTATCATGTCAGGTCGCTTCACGATGTCGTTCACGGCCCCGTTGATCTTGTCGATGATCGGCTTGGGCGTACCCGCGGGCGCCATCAAGCCGAGCCAGATGGTGGCCTCATAGCCGGGAATGCCGGCCTCGATCGCCGTCGGCGCGTTGGGCAGCACGGTCGAGCGCGTCTGGCCCGTCGTGGCCAGCGCACGCACCTGATTCTCCGCAACGTTGGGCGCCATCGCCGGAACCGCGTCGATCATCATCTGAACCTGGCCGCCGATCACGCCGCTGCGTGCCTCGCCGCTGTTGCGGTAGGGCACATGCACGAGGTCGATGCCGGCCATGGCTTTGAACAGCTCACCCGCCATGTGATACGGCGTGCCCTGGCCTGACGAGGCGTAGTTCAGTTTGCCGGGCTGCGATTTGGCGAGCGCAATGAATTCCTGCAGCGTCTTTGCCTGTACCGAAGGATGAACGACGATGACGAGGTCGGAATAGTTGACCGGGGCGATCGGCGCGAGATCGCGCATCAGTTCGTATTTGCGTTGCGGAACCAGCGACTCATTCGCAGTCTGCGTGTTCGACATCATCAATAGCGTGTAGCCGTCCGCCGGTGACTTGATGGCTTCCTGCGTGCCGATCACGCCACCGGCGCCGGTGCGGTTTTCGACTACGAAGGGCTGGCCGAGCGTTTCCTGCAGAATGTTCCCGATCTGACGGGCGGTGACATCGGCAGGTCCCCCGGCACCGAAGGGAACAATCACCTTCACCGGACGCGACGGATAGTCCTGCGCCAGGCCCGGCGTCGCCAGCAGAGATGGCCCCGCCAGCATTGCCGCCAGCGCGAGCGCCGTTCCCAAGCGCGTCATGTCAACCTCCCGAACTCTGTCTTTTTTTGAAAGGGCCCGTTTACCGGCCTCGTGCCAAGTGTAGCCGTCCAAGTCTAGCTATCCGCGGACCGATCGCTAGTCCCAGAATCAGATATTCGTCGGCATACAATTTCAGGGCAATTATAAGGAAGGTGACATGAGGCTCTCTCCCAGTCTGGCCGTTGCGGCATTGCTCTCGACCGGGACCGTCGCCAACGCCCAGACGTTGCCCGCCTACATGGCGCCAATCTCCGGAAAGGCCACCACCACATCTTCTGACGTCGCCACCAAGGACATGCTGGCGCTCAACACCGGCATGTTCGAGCTCTACGGCGATGCAGGAAAGATTTTCCAGAAGAACATCCTGAGCAAGCATCCGGTGATCCTCGGCCTGTTCTCGGGCGCGGGCGGCCGAATGATCCTGTACCGGCCGGGCATGGCGCCGATGGACGCGCCGCAGGTGCCGATCGTCTATCAATTGCTCAAGTCGGTTGGCCACAGCACGATGGCACTGGTGCAGGTCGTCGGCCCCTATGTCGACAATCCCGATAACAAGTCCTGGCGCGGCTCGATGCTCGCCTATCGCAGCCGGATGCAGTCGGCGCTCGACGGCCTCGATGCGACTCCGATGGAGGCGGGCTGGCGCGACAACAACCGCACCATCCTGCAGAACAACATCGCCTTCATGGACGAATGCATCGCCAAGGGCGTCATTCCCTTCGCTACGCTGGAAGCTTTCGGCAAGAAGCAGGCGCCTTATCTGGCCAAGAACGTCGCATGGGCGGCGCAGACGCAGGTCGCGCACTGGATGACGGTGCTGGCCGAGTGGAAGGCGCAGCTCGGCGCCGACTGGGACAAGACCTATGCCGCCAGCAACACGATCTACGTCGCGCGCCAGAACAACGTGCTGTTCAGCGTGCTGGCGCAGTTCTTCGGGCCCGAGGCGATCAATACCCGCCTGTTGCTGATCGAGACGATTTCCTTCACGACCACGCCGGCCGATATGCTGGAATCATTGACCCGTATCATCGCCGATCGTTCAATCGGTGCGCTGTTCTTCGGCAACTACCGTCTGATGGACTACGAGCTGATGGGGGGCGACGCGCGCGCCGCGATCATCGCCGAGACCGGCAAGCGCGGCATGACGCCGTTCCTGCCGCCTGCCGTTCCCTTCGGCTCGAAGCAGTGGCCGACACTGGTTACGCCGGGCTCGGGACCCGCGACCATCGCCGATCTGAAGTAGTTCCGGCAAATGGCTGAGAGCATGCGGCCGTCGCGGCGCGACTTTCTCAATTGGGTATCGGCGGGCGGCATTGCGATCAGCCTATCGCCTCTGGCTTCGGCGGAAGCCGCCGGCTTGCCGCCGCGCGCGTCTCTGCCGGGGCGCGCGAACTGGAATCCGGCCGCAATGGCGCGGGCCGCGTCGACGGCGTCGCCAAGGTCATCGGCGCCAAGCTCTATGCATCCGATTTCCGGGCGAGCGATCTTCCGGGCTGGCCAGCCAAGACGTCGCACGCGATGCTGATCCGCGCGCCGGATGCCACGCACGTCTATCTCGGAATGGACCTTGGGCGGCTTACCGGCGCGCTCAAGCCGTCGGTGGTGGTCACCGCGGCCGATCTGGCCCGGATCGGCGCCCGCGTTCCCGAATTCTACACCGGTGATCTGTTCTGCCCGCTCGGCAAGACGCCGCTCTATCTCGGGCAACCGGTCGGGCTTCTGATCTTCGAGACCTTCGACGCCTTCGATCAGGCGCGCCTTGCCTTGCGCGACGGAACGTTCGTGGAGTTCGGCGAGGAGACCGGTCCGGTCGCGATGCCCGCCTACGCCGCCTATCGCTTCACCCGCGTGGCCGGTGCGACACCGGACGCGCCCGACATTTATTCGCCTGTCATGGCCGGCTGGGTCAGCCCGGGACGCTCGCAGAGCTCGCCGCTGCCGATCTGGTCGCCCGCTGCGAAGGATACCGAGGCGGCCTAT
This sequence comes from Bradyrhizobium jicamae, assembly GCF_001440395.1. GTDB lineage: Bacteria > Pseudomonadota > Alphaproteobacteria > Rhizobiales > Xanthobacteraceae > Bradyrhizobium > Bradyrhizobium jicamae. The sequence goes on from NZ_LLXZ01000215.1 coordinate 143,648, forward strand.
GCCAAAGCCGCCGTTCATGGCGAACGGATCCGCGGCGAACTTGCGGCCAGGAATCCGAACCTGCTGGTGCTCGACCGCGAATTCGAGACGCAGTCGGTCGATCCGATGTTTCTCGAACCGGAATCCGGGCTCGCCTGGTACGACGGCAGGAGCGGCGGCCTCGAACTGGTGCTGGGCGTGCAGTCGCCCTATGAGGCGGCGGATTCGATCGCGCATCTGCTCGGCGAGGCCCGCGCGCCTTTCAAGCCGTCGCGTATCAACACCCAGTTCACCTATATGGGCGGCGGCTTCGGCGGCCGCGATCACACGCCGTTCGTGCTGTACGTGGCGCTGGCGGCGATGTTCTTCCCCGGCCATCCGGTCCGGCTGGCGCATGACCGCTATCAGCAGTTTCAGGGCGGCATCAAGCGCCATCCCTTCAAGATGCGATCGAAGATCGGGGTCGACCGCGCGACCGGCAAGATCCAGGCCTTCGCCGCCGACCACGTTCTCGACGGCGGCGGGCTGGCGAATTTCTCACCCAATGTGGCGACCGTCGGCGCGACCGCCGCGATCGGCATCTATGATGTTCCGAAAGTCGACGTCACCACGGTGGCGCTGCATTCGCGCGGGGTGACCGCGGGATCGATGCGCGGCTATGGCACGCTGCAGACGATGACCGCGCTGGAAGTGCTCGTCGACGAAGTCGCGACCGTCTTGCCGCTCGACCCGATCGAGTTCCGGCGGCGCAACGCGCTCGGGGCAAAAGGCCGGACCATGACCGGCAATCCCTACGGCGTTTCGGTTCGCACGCCGGAAATTCTCGACAAGCTCGAAAAGCATCCGATCTGGCAGCAGCGCGCGCGGCACAAATCGGCCGCGCCGCAGGGCACCCTCGTCGGCACCGGCGTTGCGTGCGTCACCAAGGACTATGGCACCGGCGCCGACTGTTCGCTGGGGCGGATCGAACTGTCTCCCGATGGCAAGGTCACGATCTATTGCGATCATACCGAGATGGGCAACGGCATCGGCACCGCGCTTGCCAACCGTGTTGCCCTCCATCTCGGCGCCGTTGCCGACGAAGTCTCGGTGGCGCGGGTCGACACCTACGACGCCCTCGGACTGGTTACGTCAGGCGATCCCTACACGATGGATCAGAAGACGCAGGACGCCGCCGAAAAGAATCCGCGCTGGGTGCCTGCGATCAGCTCGGCGACCAGCGCCTCGATCGGCGCGCATGTCGGCACCCACGCGGCCGCCGAGGCGGCGCGCGTCATCTTTCGGTTCGGCCTGTGGCCGGCGGCGCTGCAGCTATGGGGCATCGCGCCGAATGACCGCCGCGCCAAGGAATGGTCCAAGGCTCAATGGAAGGACGGGCACCTCGTCCTGGCAGGCCTTGCGCCGCTGCCGCTGCCGGCGCTGGCCGCAACAGCCCATGCGCGCAATCTCGTGACCGGAGCGCTGGCGCACAGCTTCTCCCGCTGGGAATGGTCGCGCGCCCGCTTTCCTCTTCTTGGCGAACAGTACAGCGCCGAGATCGATGCGCTGGCCGTGCGCCGGGGTGACGGCAAGTTCGAACGCATTAACCGCCTCAGCGTCAAATTTCCGCCGACGGACAATAACCGGATCGGCACCAGCTATACCTCGATGTGCGGCACCTTGGTCCGCATCGAGATCGATCGTGCGTCCGGCGCGCTCCGTATCGCCAAAGCTTACAGCGTGTTCGAGTGCGGCCAGGCCTTGGTGCCCGAGGTGGTGATGGGGCAGGCGCAGGGCGGTTTCGCCATGGGCGTCGGCTATGCCTTGCTCGAGACGTTGCCGCCTTTCGAAGGCGGCCCCGGCAACGGCCAGTGGAATCTCGGACAATACCTCGTCGCGCGCGGATCGGATCTGCCGTTGCACGATCTCGAAATCGAGATGCTGCCGCCGCTCACGCCGGACGAGCCGCCGAAGGGCATGGCGGAAGTCGTCATGGTCCCGGTCGTGCCCGCCATCCTGAACGCGATTTTCGATGCGACCGGCCGCCGTTTCCAATCGCTGCCGGTGACCGCAAGCCTGCTCAAGGGAGTTTTGGCGTGACCAAATTGAGCCTCACGATCAACGGCCGCGCGCTCGGGCCGGTGGATGTTCGCGACGAACTCTCGATGAACGATTTCCTGCGCGAATATCTCGGCATGACCGGCACCAAGTTCGGCTGCGGCGCCGCGCAGTGCCTGAGCTGCGCCGTGATCGTCGATGACCCCGATGGCACCAGCTACACCAGCCCGACCTGCGTGGCCTCGGCGGTCAGCTTTGACGGCAAGACCATTCGCACGATCGAGGGCCATGCCAGGGATGGCGAACTCTCGGCGCTGCAGAAGGCGTTCATTGCGCACTTCGCCTTCCAGTGCGGCTATTGCACCGCGGGCTTCCTCAACGAGGGGCAGGTTCTGCTGGAGCGTCTGGCCAAAGCGCCTGTCAAGCGCGCCGATCTTGAAAGCACCATCGCGGAAGCGCTCGATGGTCACATCTGCCGCTGCACCGGCTACATCAAATACCACGAAGCCGTGCGCGACGTGATCCTCGCGGATTCCAAGCGCTATATCGTGGCTAAGCAATGAGCGCGTGCAAGGGGAATGGGGCATGAAATCGGAATTGCGGTTTCAGCTTACGGTCGCCGTCGTCGCGGTCGCGACGAGCATGTGCGCGGGTTACGCCGTTTCCCAGACTGCGCCGCCCGCGCTGGCAAGCCCGGATAGCTTTGCTTCGATCACTGACACAAATGCGCGGTCGGCGGCCATGTTTACCGAGCTGGGCAAGGTGCTCACGCATCCGCGCTGCACCAATTGCCATCCCGCGACCGACCGGCCACGGCAAGGCGACGAAGGACGGCTGCATCAGCCGCCGGTGACCCGCGGTGCGGACGGCCATGGCCTCGCCGCCATGCGCTGCTCAAGTTGCCACAAGCATGCGAACTTCGAACCCGGCCGCATGCCGGGCCATCCGGAATGGCACCTGGCGCCGCGCGAAATGGCGTGGGAAGGCAAGACCGTTGCCGAAATCTGCGCCCAGCTCAAGGATCCCGCGCGCAATGGCGGGCGCAAGCTCGAGGAACTCATCCATCATATCGGCGAAGATACGCTGGTCGGTTGGGCCTGGGCTCCGGGCGGAAACCGCAGCCCCGTGCCCGGCACGCAAAAACAGGCCGGTGCCTTGGTCGAGGCCTGGGTGAAGACCGGCGCGGCCTGTCCCGCGCAGTAGTAATTGGGCCGTAGCTGCGACAGCAAAGCACCGTCGGCGATGGACAGCCGACGATCCATAGGAATAATGCATAGGGTTCAGGTGTACCTAACTTCGCCAACAGCGCGGGGAACGAAAACATGAAACACCCAGGGATTTCGCGCCGCGATATGCTGGCGGGCACGGGCGCCGTTCTCGCAGGCGCAGCATTTTCCACGCGCGTGATGGCTGCCGCACCGCCACCTGAGACGGTGACGCCGGCGCTGATCGACGCCGCGAAGAAGGAAGGCAAGGTCATCTACTACACCTCGACCGATCTGCCGGTCGCGGAGAAACTGGCCAAGGCCTTCGAGGCGAAATATCCGGGCATTGCGGTACGCGTCGAGCGCACTGGCGCCGAGCGCGTGTTTCAGCGTATCGGCCAGGAATACGCGAGCAACATCCACGCCGTCGATGTGGTGAACTCGTCGGACGCCGCGCATTTCATCGTCTGGAAGCGCGACGGCATCCTGGCGCCTTACGTGACGGAAGACGTCGCCAAATTCTATCCGGCCGAGCACAAGGACCCGGACGGCCAGTTTGCCAGCTTCCGCGTCTGGCTCAGCATCATCGCTTACAACACCAACATGGTGAAAGCGGAAGACGCGCCGAAAAGTTTTGCCGATCTGCTCGATCCCAAATGGAAAGGCAAGATCGTCAAGGCGCATCCGGGCTACAGCGGCACCATCATGACCGCGACCTACCAGATGCAGCGCGATCTCGGCTGGAGCTTCTTTGAAAAACTCGCCAAGCAGAACATCATGCAGGTGCAGTCATCGGCCGATCCGCCGAAGAAGCTCGATCTCGGCGAGCGCGCGGTGATGGCCGACGGCAATGAATACAACATCTTCCAGATGAAGGAGGCGGGCCGCCCGGTCGAGCCGGTCTATGCCACGGAAGGCTCTCCGCTGATCATCGGGCCGAACGGCGTCTTCAAGAATGCGCCCAATCCCAACGCAGCAAGATTGTTTCAGCAGTTCAGTCTCAGCCGGGAGGCCCAGCAGCTCATCATTGATGTCGGCGGTCTCCGCTCGGTGCACTCTCAAACGGTCGAGAAGGCGGGCCGCACGTCGCTCAAGGATATCAAAACCATGAAGGATGACGCGGCGGCAGTGGAGAAGGAAAGCGAAGCCATCAAGGCGCGCTACACCAAGATCTTCCGCATTTGACCGGCATGGCCTCCAGACTGCCCAAGGTTTCGGTTGCCGAAACGCTGGCCGAAAAGATCGTCACGCTCGGCCCCGGCGCATTGCCGGCGGCGACCATGCGCAAATGCGATGATCTGCTGATCGACGTGGTCGGCCTATGCGTCACTGCACGCAACCGGGACTACGTCGAAAGCGCGTTGGCAGGTTGCGACGATGACGGTCCCTGTACAGCGATCGGCCACAAGCGCACCCTGAACGCGGCAGGTGCAGCCTTCGTCAATGGCACTGCCGCGCATGGCGAGGACTTCGACGACACGTTCGAGGGCGGCCCGGTCCATGCCGGCGCGGTGATCGTGCCGGCGGTGCTCGCCGCCTGCGAACGGCACAATCCCGACGGCCGCATGGCGCTGATCGGGATCGCGGCAGGCACTGAAGTGCTGTGCCGGTTGAGCCTCGTGGTGCCGAAGGCGGTTCACAAGGCCGGCTTTCATCCGACCGCGATTTTCGGCGCGATGGGTGCCGCCGCCGGGGTCGGCGCGGCGCTCGGCCTCAACGCCAGGCAGATCGTCGATGCGCTCGGCATCGCCGGCAGCATGGCCGGCGGCATCATCGAATATCTCGCCGAGGGCGCCTGGACCAAGCGACTGCATGCCGGGTGGGCGGCACAATCGGGCATCCGTGCAGCGCTGTTGGCGCGGGGAGGGTTTGTTGGTCCGCGCACGGTGTTCGAGGGCGTGCACGGCCTGTTCCACGGCTTTGCGCACACCACGAACGGTGACTACGACGCGCTAACCGGCGATTTCGGCACGCGCTGGGTAACCGACACGCTGGCGTTCAAGCCTTATCCGTGCGGGACGATGGCGCAGCCCTATATCGATTGCGCGCGCCGGCTGGCCGCGCGCGGTATCCAGCCCGAGGATGTCACCGAGATCGTCTGCGAGGTGGCGGAGGGGACGGTGCACCGTCTCTGGGAGCCGCTCGCCGACAAGCAGCGCCCGCCCAACGGCTATGCCGCCAAATTCGCCGTGCCCTATCTGTTGGCCACCGGCTTCGTGCATGGCGGCGTCGGCCTCGGCGCGTTCACGGAAGATGCGATCGGCGATCCGCGCGTGCTGGCGCTCGCTGCCAAGGTGAAATTCGTGATCGATCCGGACAATCCTTATCCGAGCAACTATACCGGCCACATCCGCGCCACTCTCGCGGATGGCAGCGTGGTCGAAGACCGGCAGCCCCATCTGCGGGGTGGCGCGCAGGAGCCGTTGACGCGGCAGGATGTCATCGACAAATTTCTGCTCAACGCGGAGCATGGCGGCTGGAGTGCTGCACAAGGCGATGCCACGTTGAAACTGATGGCCAGACTGTTTGATGGCCGCATCGATCTCTCCTCATTGCGCGGGTAGCAGCTCATGTCCAAGGAACTCTCCGGCAAGGTCGCTATCGTCACCGGCGCAGGCCGCAATATCGGCCGCGCGATCGCCCTGACGCTGGCGGAAGGCGGTGCGTCCGTGGTGGTGAATGCGCGCAGCAATCGCACTGAGGCGGAAGCCGTCGCGCGCGAGATCGAGACTGCCGGCGGCAAGGCGTTGGTCCATATCGGCGACGTTGCCGACGCCGTGGCGGTGCAGGCGATGACGGATGCCGCCGTGAAGCAGTTCGGCCGGATCGATATCCTTGTCAATAACGCTGCGCTGCGGCGCGAAAAGCCGTTCGCTGAGATGAGCTATGCGGCGTGGCGTGAAATCCTCGACGTTACGCTCGACGGCACGTTCCTCTGCGTAAAGGCCTGCCTGCCGGCGCTGCGCAAGTCCGGCGCGGGAACCATCGTCAATATCGGCGGCCTCAGCGCACACACGGGCGCGAAGAACCGCGCGCACGTGGTGACGGCGAAAGCGGGTATCATCGGCTTCACCCGGGCGCTGGCCCACGACCTCGCCGACGATGGCATCACCGTGAACTGCGTCGTACCGGGGCTGATCGGCACGCCACGACCGAAGGACAAGCCGGAGCCGGCGCATCATCTGACCCATCAGACCATCACCGGAGACCGGGGCCGGCCGGAAGACGTCGCCGCAACCGTGCGGTTCCTGTGCGGCCCCGGGGCGCGCTACATCAACGGGCAGGCGATCCACGCCAATGGCGGCGCCTATCTGGGCGCCTGACGCATGGCTAACGGCCGTTTTTGTGGGTGAATTGCCGGACAAAGCCTCTCGGCGACCGCGATCTTTGATGTTACCTAGAAACGCATGAACCAGCACGCCAAGGTCGAGATCCGCCATTCCACCTGTCCGCATGATTGTCCGTCGGCCTGCGCGCTCGACGTCGAGGTGATTGACGGCCGATCGATCGGCCGGGTCCGCGGCTCCAAGGTGCAGACCTATACGGCGGGCGTCGTTTGCGCCAAGGTTGCGCGTTACGCCGAGCGCATTCACCATCCTGACCGGGTGCTCCATCCGATGCGCCGCACCGGGCCGAAGGGCTCGGGCCAGTTCGCGCGGATTTCCTGGGATGAGGCGCTGGACGAAATTGCCGCGCGGTTCGACCAGGCCGAGCGGGAATTCGGTGCTCAGTCTGTCTGGCCCTATTACTACGCCGGCACGATGGGGCTCGTCATGCGCGACGGCATCAATCGCCTGTCGCATGTAAAGAAGTATTCGCGCTTCTACGGCACCATCTGTGCGACCGTCGCGCGGATCGGGTTTGCCATCGGCACCGGCAAGATCGCCGGCGTCGACCCGCGCGAGATGGGTGTCTCCGATCTCGTCGTGATCTGGGGCACCAATCCGGTGAATACCCAGGTCAACGTGATGACGCACGCCTCGCGCGCCCGCAAGGAGCGCGGCGCCAAAATCGCGGCGATCGACATCTACAACAACGACACCATGAAGCAGGCCGATATCAAGATCCTGCTCCGGCCGGGTACCGATGGCGCGTTTGCCTGCGGCGTCATGCATGAGCTGTTCCGCGAGGGATACGCGGATCGCGCTTATATGGATCGCTATACCGATTGCCCGGATGAACTCGAGGCGCATCTTAAGACCCGTACGCCGGAATGGGCCTCGAAGATCTCGGGCGTACCGGTCGAGGAGATCGAGGCGTTCGCGCGCCTGGTCGGCCAGACCAAGCGTTCGTTCTTCCGCCTCGGCTACGGCTTTACCCGCAGCCGCAACGGCGCGGCGCAGATGCATGCGGCGCTGTGCATCCCGGCCGTGACCGGTGCCTGGCAATATGAAGGCGGCGGCGCCTTCTTCAACAATGCTTCGATCTGGAAGTTCGACGAATCCATCATCGAGGGGCATGACGCGATTGACCGCACGACGCGCTGGCTCGATCAGTCGCAGGTCGGGCGTATCCTGACCGGCGACGCCGAAGCCTTGAAGGGCGGACCGCCGGTCAAGGCGATGCTGATCCAGAATACCAACCCGGTGACGGTAGCGCCTGAACAGGCGCTCGTGCGAAAGGGCTTTGCCCGCGAAGACCTGTTCGTGGCGGTGCATGAGCAGTTCATGACCGAGACGGCTGCCATGGCCGACATCGTGCTGCCGGCAACCATGTTCATGGAGCATGACGATCTCTATTACGGAGGCGGTCACCAGCATATTTCGGTGGGCGCGAAGCTGATCGATCCGCCCGGCGAGTGCCGCTCCAACCACGAAGTGCTGCAGGGCCTCGGCCGGCGCCTCAATGTTGTGCATCCCGGGTTTGAGATGACGCCGCGCGAACTGATCGACGCGACGCTGAAAAAGAGCGGCCATGGCGATATCGAAGCGCTGGAAGCGGATCTGTGGCGCGACGTCCAGCCGGATTTTCGCACGTCGCATTACCTCGACGGCTTCGCGCATGCGGACAAGAAGTTCCACTTCAAGGCCGATTGGGCGAATCCGCCGGTTGGCAATCCAGGCCTGGGTCCTTGGGCCGAGATGCCCTCGCTGCCGGACCACTGGACCATCATCGAGGAAGCGGACGAGAAACATCCGTTCCGCCTCGCCACGTCACCGTCGCGGGGCTATCTCAACACCAGTTTCAACGAGACGCCGGGATCGCAGGCCCGCGAGGGCGTGCCGACGGTGATGATGCACCCCGAAGACGCCTCAGCTCTCTCCATCATGGATGGCGACGCCGTGACGCTCGGCAACATGCGCGGCGAAACCACGCTGACCGTAAAGCTGTTTGACGGTGTACGCCGTGGCGTCCTGATCGCCGAATCCATCCATCCGAACAAGGCTCATATCGGCGGCCGCGGCATCAATATGCTGACGGGCGCCGAAACGATCGCGCCGATCGGCGGCGCGGCGTTCCATGACAACAAGGTCTGGGTCAAAAAAGCGGCGCCAGCCACTCCGCGCAAGAGTTAAAACGCCCTTGCAGTCCACCGTCGTCCTGCCGCAAATGCTTGCCAGCATTTGACAAAAAAGCGAGCAGGACAATGACCGATTCAAGCAGCGTGATACGCGAGAAGCGCGGGCAGGCGTTCTGGATTACCATCAACCGGCCGGACAAGCGCAACGCCATCAATGCCGATGTCGTCGCCGGCATCGTCCGCGGTTATCGCGAAGCCCATGATGACAAGGACGTCCGCGTCATCGTGCTGACGGGGGCGGGCGATAAGGCGTTTTGCGCCGGCGCCGACCTGCAGAACAGCGGTGCCGCCTTTGCGATGGATTTTTCCAGGCCGAATGTCGACTACGCCGATCTCTTGCGGCTGTCGCAGAACGCCACCAAGCCAGCGATCGCCCGTGTGGCCGGCGTCTGCATGGCCGGTGGCATGGGGCTGTTGTGCATGACGGACATGGCGGTCGCCGCCGATCACGTGATTTTGGGTTTGCCCGAGGTGAAGGTCGGCGTGTTCCCGATGCAGGTGCTGAGCCTGTTGCAATCGATCGCGCCGAAGCGGCTGGTCAGCGAGTGGGCGCTGACCGGCGAGCCGTTTGACGCTCGCACCGCCAAGGAAGCCGGCCTCCTGAATTATGTGGTGCCGGCCGCCGAACTCGACGCCAAGGTCGAATGGCTGGTCAGCCGCATCGTCGACAAGTCGCCGACCGCGATCCGCCGTGGCAAATATGCCATGCGGGCGATCGCCTCGATGTCGTTCGACGAAAGCATCGCCTATACCGAAAGCCAGATCGCGCTGCTGGCGATGACGGAAGACGCCAAGGAAGGCCTCAAGGCTTTCGGCGAAAAGCGCAAGCCGTCATGGACGGGAAAATAGTTTGGTTGCGGTCGTAGATGAACTTTTGGAAGCCCTACAAGCAAAATCTAGTGGCTCATGATGCTTGTGAGGTGTCATTCCGGCGTCGGGACCGGTGCGGGTTTTGTCCGTTCCTCACGGCGCTTCTTGGAGCCTGAAATCAGCTGTTTGCGCGTGCGCTTGGCATAGGCTGGCAGCGGGCGTGTCGATCGATGACGGGCGGCGGCCCGTAACTCGGCATCTGTAAGGTCGCTGTCGGCGCCTTCCGTAAAGCCGCCGTGACGGAACGAGGTAAATGATAATTCAGTTCGAATTCCAGCAGCTGCAACGATCTTTTTTACGACGCGCCGCAGATAGCGAAGATCTTTGCGTTCTGTGATCCAAGGGAGCTGAGTACTCGACCTGCGGTGCCCATGGTCGCGCCGAATCATCAGCCCTGAGACGATTGCGTCCTTGATTGCGTCGAGCTCCGCCATGAGTTCGGGGAAAAGAGGCTCACCGGTGTCGTCCAAAATCGCTGGAGAATGAACCCCGCAACATAACAATAACATGGCATTCGAACTTCAGCCGCGAGCGCTATGTCGCGGCAGTACAGGGCGTCATAGATTTGATTCTGGCGGGGGACATCTTCCAGGCCAACATTGCGCAGCGCTTTACCGCTCGGTTATCCGCCGCGTTCGACCCGGTTGCCTTCTACTGTCGGCTTCGCTCCCTGAACCCGGCGCCCTTTGCGGCCCTACTGCGCTACGACAAGCTGACAATTGCATCGAGCTCGCCCGAACGGTTTCTCAAGCTTGGCGGACGACAGGTTGAAACGCGGCCAATCAAGGGCACGATCGCGCGTTCCGCTGACCCGACGGAAGACCTGCGCCGCGCTGCATTTCTGCGTGCCTCCGAGAAGGATCGTGCCGAGAACATTATGATCGTCGATCTTCTGCGCAACGATCTGTCACGCGTTTGCACCGAACATTCGGTGGAGGTTCCCGTGCTCTGCGGCCTCGAATCCTATGCTTCGGTGCATCACCTCGTATCAGTCGTGACGGGAACACTTGCGGCGGATCACGATGCCATCACCCTGTTGCAAGCTTGCTTTCCCGGCGGATCTATCACAGGAGTGCCGAAGGTCCGAGCGATGGAAATTATCACTGAAATCGAGCAAGTGGCGCGAGAGGTCTATTGTGGGGCAATCGGTTTCATCGGCTTCAACGGGCGCATGGACACCAACGTTGCGATTCGCACTGTAGCGATCAAGGATGGCCTTGCGTCCTTTCATGCTGGAGGTGGGGTCACGTCGATGTCGGAGCCAGATGCCGAGTATGAGGAAACACTCGCCAAGGCGCAGCGCATCTTCGAGGCGTTTTGGGTCAACGCATCTCGTGTGTTATGATTGCAGTCATCGACAACTACGATTCATTTGTCTTCAACATCGCCCGCTATTTCCGGGAGCTTGGGGAGGGGGTGGAAGTTATCCGGAACGACGCGATCAGTGTCGCCGATCTGGTTCGCCTGAGTCCTCGCGGAGTGGTGATCTCACCAGGCCCCTGCACCCCAATTGAGGCCGGGATATCCAGAGCGATTGTTCACCAGCTTTCCGGTCGCATCCCAATTCTGGGCATCTGCCTTGGACATCAGTGCATAGGGAGCGTTTTCGGGGGACACGTGATGCGTGCACACCGTCCCATGCACGGGCGAGCAGCATATCACGCATGATGGTCATGGCTTGTTTGAAGGACTCCCGTCGCCGCTCCGCGTCGGGCGGTACCATTCACTTGTTGTCGAGTTGGATCAGAGCCCGTCGCATCTAGTGGTAGCGGCGCGCTCGGAGGAGGGCGAGATCATGGCTCTTGGTCATCGCTCAACCTACCTACGGTGTACAGTTCCATCCGGAATCGATACTGTCAGAGTGCGGACACCAGTTGCTCGGTAACTTCCTCCGAATCGTGGACGCGTGACCTGCGTAACCGAAAAATCTGGCGTTCAATTCACGAATGTTATGCTAAACGTCAAGCAAAAGTGATTCGCCGATAGATGGCGACTGAAGAATTTCCAGCTAGCCCCAGTGATTCAAACCTTCTTCAGCTTCGAAGGAGAAGGCTCCTCAGAAGTTTCGATCGGGTGGTCCAGCAGGACGTCGACCTTGCTGGTCTCGAACGCCACGGCGCGCGGCCGCACCAGGAATTATCTGCAAGCAGAGTTTCGACGTGGGGCTCTTTGATGTAGCAAATCGGGCTCTTGAGCAGACGATCATTCATGCTGCCGCCCCGGTCAACTCTAGCTGTACGAACTCCGCGAAGGCTCGTGCTTTGGCACTTGCACGACGACCGGTTGGGAATACGGCCCAAATGTCAATTGAGGGAAGCCGCCAGTCGGCTAAGACCTCACGTACCGCACCGCTCTTAAGTTCGTCGCCGAGCATGCAGTCGCTTACGACGGCAAGTCCGAGGTTCGCGAGCACGGCCTCGCGCACCGCTTCTGCGGCTGTCGAGCGAATGCGACCGTTGAGTGAAACGTTCTCTTCATTTGCGTCCTTGACGAAGGTCCAGGTCACGCCACCGCCTCGTTGTGTGTATATGATCGCCTCGTGTTGGTCGAGATCGTGTGGCCTTAGAGGAACGCCGGAGTCCGCAAAGTAGACGGGGGTGCCAACGACGCGTCGGCGAACATCGGAAATCTTGCGAGCCGTCAGCGTTGAGTCTTTGAGCGCACCCATACGCAAGGCGACGTCGATGCCTTCACCAACAAGATCGACGTCGCGATCATCGAGGATGAGTTCGATCTCGAGTTTCGGATGTTGAGCAAGAAATCGGCCGAGCTTGGGCGCGATCTTGAGCCGCGTCAGAGTGACCGCTGCGCTGACTCGCAGCCGGCCGTGGAGGGCGGCGCCAGCGCCGCGGGCCGCAAGCTCTGCTTCGTCGGCCTCTGCGATCGTGAGCTTTGCGCGCTCGTAGAAAATCTGACCAGCTTCGGTAGTGCTCAAGCTGCGCGAGGAACGCAAAAGGAGTGAAACTCCGAGTCTCTGCTCAAGCTGCGCAACGGTTTTGGAAATGGAGGGCTGACCGACACGCAGCTGGCGTGCGGCAGCCGAGAACGAGCCGGTCTCAATGACCTTCACAAAGGTGTGCATCGCAGCTAGACGGTCCATTTATTCCTCGCGAGAATGCAAGATATCGCTGCGTCCTATCTACACGTTTTGGGAAGGCATGAGTTAGTCTCTCGGACAAGAGATGGGAGGGGTGTTGTATTTCGGGATAAAATATCAAGTGTTTGTAAGAAACGTCGAGACCGTACGTCTTAATCGCTTGTGTGACGGGGGCATTGGGCACTTCGTCTCCCACCACCGCAAACTCGGCGCATCAAAGGCGGCTACTTCCGGTGCGGCGGACTTGTAGGACCGCGGTTCGCGAACAGACTGAGCTGGCGCCAACGTCGCAACGACATCGGCTCCGCTCGTTGATGGAGTCAAGGATGAATAGCTTGAAGTACAAGAATGCAGTTGTGACCGGCGCGTCGAAGGGCATCGGCGCCGCAATCGCCAAGAGCCTTGCCGAGGCCGGCGCGGCTGTGGCCGTGAACTGTGCTTCCGACATTGACGGGGCCGACAGAGTGGTCAAGGAGATCGTCGAAAAGGGTGGCAGGGCGGTCGCGGTTAGGGCCGACATGTCTAAGGCAGCTGAGGTTGAGCGCTTGTTCGAGGTAACGAGAACTGCCTTGGGTCAACCCAGCATTCTAGTAAATAATGCGGGCGTTTTTGAATTTGGTCCTATCGAGGACATCTCCGAGGAGCAGTTTCACCGTCATTTCAACATTAACGTACTCGGGACGATGCTTGCTGTTCGGCAGGCGGTGAGGCATTTCCCCCAAGAGGGAGGCAGCATCATCAACATAAGTTCGATCGCGAGCGAGATCGCAAATCCAAATACCAGTCTTTATGCGGCGTCCAAGGGAGCGATCGATACACTGACCGTGGCGCTGGCGAGGGAGCTCGGCCAACGTCAAATCCGTGTAAACGCTGTGGCTCCTGGTTATACTGATACCGAGGGGAACCGGCGGATCGGGTTCGTGGGTAGCGCTGCAGCTGAAATGCTGGTCGCGGCGACGCCGCTTGGAGCGCGTCTGGGACGGCCGGAAGAGATCGCTCCTGTGGTCGTCTTCCTTGCCTCCGATCACGCAGCTTGGCTAACCGGGGAACGCGTTGCCGTTTCGGGCGGAATCCACTGATGGACACTCCATTCCTTTGCTGAGGTAGGTTAGCTCAGCGTTGGTGGGACCTGTGACCGGCCGTGCGAGCAGGCGAAGGCCGCTCTAGCGACCGAGACGCTCGCAGACGGACGCTTCAGTCGTTGCGCCGACCAAGAACCGAAGAGGCCCACGGCAAAGCGATTGCCTCCTCGCAGTTTTTGTTGGCGACAGCTACTACGATCCGCAGAACACGCAACGTGATAATGCTTGAATTTCGCCGGTACCGATTCGGCAGATTGCTTGGCAATCCGGAACCGAAATCCAATTGTTTTCGCCAGCACAGGGTGATCCTGGCTGATCCCGGTAAACAAACTCAGTAAGGTCAACTTGTATTTCTCGGCCGCCGGTCTTCACTGGGCGCCGCAGGTCTCGACACAGCTCGTCGGAAGGCATTCCGGCGAGCCAACTGCAAGTAGGGCTTAAGCGATCATTATCCCGCATTCGCCTTCAGTCCGGCAGCTTCGATGCCGGCGACGGCGCAGACCTCGTCATTGTCTGACGTGTCGCCGCTGACACCGACGGCGCCGAGCAGGCCGTCATCACCCTGGATCAGCACGCCGCCCGGCACCGGCACCAGGCGTCCCTGCGCCAGCGCATTCACGGCGCTGACGAAATAGGCCTGCTCCTGGGCGCGCTGGAACAGCGCCCGCGAACCCATACCCATCGCAAGCGCGCCGTAGGCCTTGCCATGCGCGATCTCGGCGCGCATCAGGCTGGTGCCGTCCTGTGCGGCCGTGACCTTCACGCAGCCGCGCGCATCCAGAATGGTGATGACCAGCGGCTTCAACTTCTTCTCGACGCCCATGGCGAGGGCGGCATCGAGAATCTTGCGGGCGACGTCGAGGGTTAGTTCAGCCATGAATAGATTCCTTTGCGATTGAGTGGGGATTAATGCTTCACTTGCGCGCTGTCGAGGCTCATCGCGAGCACGCGGGCGACATGCAGCGCCGCACGGTTCGTGCCGTCCTTGATCTGATGCCGGCACGAGGTGCCGTCAGCCACGATCAGCGTGGCGGTTTCGGCGCGGCGCACCGCCGGCAGCAGCGACAGCTCGGCCATCTCCATTGAGGCCTCGTACGTGTCGGCGCCGTAGCCGAACGCGCCGGCCATGCCGCAGCAACTGGATTCGATCGTTTCGACGCTGAGCTCGGGAATGAGGCGAAGCGCCTTTTCGACCGGCTTGAACGCGCCGAAGGATTTTTGATGGCAGTGGCCGTGAATTAGAGCTTTCCCAGGCATCGCACCGAGCGGCAGCTTCAGCCGTCCGGCCTCCGCCTCGCGAACCAGGAATTCCTCGAACAGCAGAGCATGTGCGCTGATGCTCTTCGCCTCATTATCCGAGCGCAGCGACGGCAGCTCGTCGCGCAGCGTGAGAAGACAGCTTGGCTCCAGCCCGATGATCGGCACCCCGCGCGCAGCGAACGGTGCATAGGTGGTGACCAGCCGGTTCAATTCGCTGCGGGCCTGGTCGACCAGTCCCGCCGAGAGGAACGTCCGCCCGCAACACAGCGGCCGGGCGCGATCCGCAGGCCGCGGGATGTGGACGCGATATCCAGCCTCGACCAGCACCCGCAGGGCGGCGTCGAGATTTTCACGCTCATAGGCGCGATTGAACGTATCGGCGAACAGCACGACTTCGCGGCCATCCGACGGGCCGTACGTCTCGGCATCGGGTCTGAACACGTCGCGACGGAACGCGGGCAGGGCTCGTTTGGCGCTGATGCCGGCAAATTTCTCGAACAGTGCACGCAGCAACGGGCTGCTGTTGCGCCAGTTGGCGAGCGGCGCGAAGCGTGATGCGAGGTTCGCATAGCGTGGGAGATAGCCGACCAGCCGGTCGCGTAGCGAAAGGCCATGCTTCTCCGCGCGAGCGGCCAGCACCTCGATCTTCATCTTGGCCATGTCGACGCCAGTCGGGCATTCATGGCGACAGGCCTTGCAGGATACGCAGAGTTTCAGCGTCTCCATCATCTCATCCGAAGCCAGGGCGTGCGGCCCGAGCTGACCCGAGATCGCCAGCCGCAGGGTATTGGCGCGGCCGCGCGTGACGTCCTTCTCATTGCGGGTGGCGCGATAGGACGGGCACATCACGCCGCCCTCGAGCTTCCGGCAGGCGCCGTTGTTGTTGCACATCTCGACCGCGCCCTGAAAGCCGCCGCCGGCGCCGGGATAGGCCGACCAGTCGAGCACGGTCTTCAGTTCACCGATGCGATAATCCGGCCGATAGCGGAACAGGCTGCGGTCGTCCATTTTGGGCGGGTCGACGATCTTGCCGGGATTGAGCAGATTGTCAGGGTCGAAGCGCTGCTTGACCTCGCGGAAATCCGCGACGATGCGCGCACCGAACATCGCTTCGTGAAACTCGGAGCGAACCAGCCCGTCGCCATGCTCGCCGGAATGCGATCCCTTGTATTCGCGCACCATCTCGAACGCCTCTTCGGCGATGGCGCGCATCGCCTTGACGTCCTTCTCCAGTTTCAAATTGAGAACGGGCCGAACGTGCAGGCAGCCTTCGGAGGCGTGCGCATACATCGTGCCGCGCGTGCCGTGCCTGGCGAAGATGGCGTTGAGCCGCTCGGTGTAGTCGGCGAGATGCGGCAGCGGCACGGCGCAGTCCTCGACGAAGGAGACCGGCTTGCCCTCCTGCTTCATCGACATCATGACGTTGAGGCCGGAGGTGCGGAAATCCGCGATGGCCGTCTGCGTCGCTGGCTCGATGACGTCGACCACGCCGCCCCATTTGCGCTGCGGATGGCTCCAGCCGAAGCCGAGGTCCGCCATCAATTCGGAAAGCTGCTTCAGCTTTTGCAGATTGTCGGCCCGATCCTCTTCCGCAAATTCGACGATCAGCAGCGCATCCGGATCGCCGCGCACGGTCGCCTCGATCACGGGCTTGAACATCGCGATGTCGCGCCCGAGCGCGATCATGGTGCGGTCGACCAGTTCAACGGCGATCGGCCGCAGCTTCACCAGATGCTGCGCCGCATCCATCGCCTCATAGAAGCTGCCGAAATGGCAGACGCCGAGCACCTTGTTGCCGATGACGGGCCACAGCTTCAGTTCGACCTGCGTCGTGAACGCCAGCGTGCCCTCGGAGCCGACCAGCAGATGCGCCAAATTGTTCGGTGCATTGCGCGGCACCAGCGCATCGAGATTGTAGCCGCCGACACGGCGCTGCACTTTCGGGAAACGCTCAGCGACCTCGGCGGCCTCGCGCTCGCCGAGATCGAGCATGTCACGGAATAGTTCGAGCCCACTCTGCGGCGAGTTCACCCGCGCCAGATCCCGCGGCACCTCGCCGAAATGGAGCAGCGTGCCGTCGGCCAGCGCCGCATCCATCGATAGCGTGTTGTCACGCATGGTGCCGTAGCGCAGCGAACGGCCGCCGCAGGAATTGTTGCCGGCCATGCCGCCAATGGTGGCGCGCGAGGCGGTGGAGACGTCGACCGGAAACCACAGCCCGTGCTTCCTGAGCTGGCGGTTGAGATCGTCGAGCACGATTCCGGGTTCGACCACACAGGTGCGGTTCTCGACATCGAGCGAGAGCAGCCGGTTCAGGTGCTTCGAAAAGTCGACGACTAACCCCTCGTTGACGGTCTGGCCGCACTGCGAGGTACCGCCGCCGCGCGGGGTGACGATTCGTCCCTCGTCCCGGGCGATCGAAAGCGCCCGCAGGGCCTCGTCCATGGTCCTGGGAACCACCACGCCAAGGGGCAGGATCTGGTAGAACGAGGCATCGGTCGCGTAGCGGCCGCGGCTAAATCGGTCGAACAGGACGTCGCCGGTAATATTTGATCGTAGCCGGCGCTCAAGTGATGACGCGTTCTTCATCCCAAATCCTATCGTCCAGGAGGATTGTTTCGGCAATCTCTCAAGGAAACAGATGCAATTTATCTTGGGGCGGCGTCAATTGTGAATTCATAATGTATTGGAGGGCTAGCGCCCTGTGGTCTCGGCGATCGCCCCCTCCGGCATCCCGCCGAGGTGTTCGACCGCCGCAGTCCGCTTGTTGCGCAGGTGCTGGAACAGGGTGTCGGCGAGCTCGCTGCCGGCCCGGCGCCGCAACGCATCCAGGATCGCTTCGTGCTCGCGCATCGCCTCGGTCCAGCGCTGTCGTTCGCGCGCGAAGTTGGCGGAATAACGAACGCGGCGGATCCGGCCGGCCAGGTTGGCGTAGATGGTGCGCAGCGTCTCGTTGCGGGATGCCGCCACGATCCTTTCATGGATGCGCTGGTTGGCCTGAAAGTAATTGTGCATGTTGCGATGCAGGTAGTGGCCATACATTTCGTAGTGCAGCCGCTCGATCTCGGCGATTTCTTCATCGGTAATGGTTTCACATGCGAGCCGCCCAGCGAGGCTCTCCAGGCCGCCCATCACGTCGAAAAGCTCCTCCAGATCGCGCTTGCCAAGCTGGCGCACGCGTGCGCCGCGGTTAGGCAGCAGGTCGATCAGTCCTTCGGCGGCCAGTACCTTGAGGGCTTCGCGCAGGGGGGTGCGGGAAATTCCGAACATTTCGCAGAGCTGCCGCTCGGGAACGCGCCCGCCGTCCGGAATGTTGCCTTCGACCACGTAGTCGCGAAGCCGCGACAGGATTTCGCCGTGGAGCGAAGGCTCAGTGCGCTCCGCGCCGTTGTCGGCGGGTTTGGCGATTGGCACCCCGGATTCGGGAATCGTTGATTTCATAGTTGCAACGGTAGTTTGCGGAGCCATCAACGTCGACGACCGATAATGCATGTAAAATATCATTTTACAAACCAAAAAATGAATGCAAAATGATCGGAGGGGCGACGACGGGAGGTCATCATGCGGCAAGGACGGCATTTTCTGCAGATTCCGGGCCCGAGCCCTGTCCCCGACCGCATTCTTCGCGCGATGGACATGCCGGTCATCGATCACCGAAGCGCCGAGTTCGGCCAGCTCGGGCGCACGGTCCTGGAGGGTGCCCAGAAGGTTTTCCAAACCTCAGGACCGGTCATGATTTTCCCTTCGTCGGGCACCGGCGCCTGGGAAGCTGCGATCGTCAACACCCTGTCGCCGGGCGACAAGGTGTTGATGGTGGAGACCGGTCACTTCGCCACCCTGTGGCGCCAGATGGTTGCGCGCTGGGGAATTGACGTCGACTTCCTGCCCGGCGACTGGCGCCGCGGCGCAGACCCAGCGGTCATCGAAGAGCGGCTGGCGCGCGACACATCGCATGCGCTCAAGGCAGTGATGGTCGTTCACAACGAAACCTCGACCGGTGCCACCAGCCGGATCGGCGAGATCCGCGCCGCGATGGACCGGGCCGGTCATCCGGCCTTGCTGATGGTCGACACCATCTCCTCGCTGGGATCGGCCGACTACCGGCACGACGAATGGAAGGTCGACGTCAGCGTGAGCTGCTCGCAGAAAGGGTTCATGCTGCCGCCCGGTCTGGGCTTCAACGCGATCTCGGAGAAGGCCCGCGCTGCCGCCAAGACCAACAAAATGCCGCGGTCGTATTGGGATTGGGAGGAAATGCTGAAGCCGAATGCAAACGGCTTCTTCCCGTACACGCCGGCAACCAATCTGCTCTACGGCCTGCGCGAGGCCATCGCGATGCTGCTTGACGAGGGGCTGGACCAGGTCTTCGCGCGCCATCAGCGGCTTGCCGCTGCGACGCGTGTGGCCGTCAATCACTGGGGACTCGAGGTGCTCTGCCAGGAGCCAAAGGACTTCTCACCTGTTCTCACCGCCGTTCTGATGCCGCCGGGGCATGACGCGGACCAGTTCCGCAAGGTGGTGCTCGACAACTTCAACATGTCGCTCGGCTCCGGGCTGTCGAAGGTGGCAGGCAAGGTATTCCGCATCGGTCATCTCGGCGAGTGCAACGAACTGACCTTGCTCGCTGCGCTGACCGGCGTGGAGATGGGGCTGTCGGTCGCCGGTATTCCGTACCGGGCCGGCGGCGTCGATGCCGCGATGACGTATCTGGAGCAGCGCCCGCAAGGCAATTCCCCGGCGCATCTCAAGGTCGTCGGTAGCTAAGCCGACAGCTCGCGCTTGCCCACGGGGCGCGCCGCTCCAAGCCTGCTCCTTATGCATTGACGGGCTGCGTCCGGCGGGCGACAAGCCCGCCAAATGGTGATATTCGAGCGGCTCGAAACGCTAAGGCTCGAAACGCTAAGGCTAGACCGGGAAGGACGCCCATGACTGTGCATACTGGACGGCATTTTCTGCAGATTCCGGGACCGACCAACGTGCCGGACCGGGTGCTGCGCGCCATGGATATGCCGACCATGGACCACCGGGGTCCGGAATTTGCCGAGGTCGGGTACGCCGCGCTGGCGGCCATGCAGCGGGTGTTTCGCACCAAGCAGCCGGTGATCATCTACCCGTCGTCGGGCACCGGCGCCTGGGAGGCGGCCATCGTCAACACGCTGCAGCCCGGCGACAAGGTGCTGATGGCGGAGACCGGCCAGTTCGCAGTGCTGTGGCGCGGTATCGCCGACAAGTTCAAGCTCGAAGTGGATTTCCTGCCTGGCGACTGGCGCCACGGCGCCGACCTCGAGCAGATCGAGGCCCGGCTGTCGGCCGACAAGGCGCACAAGATCAAGGCCGTGTGCGTGGTTCACAACGAGACGTCCACGGGCTGCGTCACCCATCCGCAGGACGTCCGCAAGATTCTCGATCGCGTCAATCATCCCGCGCTGCTGATGGTCGACACCATCTCCGGTCTCGGATCGCTCGAATATGAGCACGACGCCTGGGGCATCGACGTCTCGGTCGCGGGCTCGCAGAAGGGCCTGATGCTGCCGCCGGGTCTCGGCTTCAATGCCATCTCGGAGAAGGCGCTCGCGGTGGCGAAGGCCAATCCGGCGATGCGCTCCTATTGGGACTGGCAGGAAGTCATCGCCATCAACAAGGCCGGCACCTGGCCGTATACGCCGGCAACCAACCTGCTGTTCGGCTTGCGCGAAGCGGTCAAGATGCTCGAGGAGGAGGGGCTGGAGAACGTCTTCGCCCGCCACAAGCGCCACAGCGCCGCGACGCGCGCGGCCATCAAGGTCTGGGGCCTGGATACGCAATGTCAGGAGCAGGGCGCGCATTCGCCCGCGCTGACCGGCGTCGTCATGGCGGAAGGCCATGATGCCGACAACTTCCGCAAGGTCGTGCTGGAAAATTTCGACATGTCGCTCGGCACTGGCCTCAACAAGATCAAGGGCAAGGTGTTCCGGATCGGCCATATCGGCCACTTCAACGACCTGATGCTGATGGGCACGCTGTCGGGCGTCGAGATGGGACTCGACCTCGCCAAGGTGCCGCATCGCAGCGGCGGCGTGCTGGCGGCGATGGAAGTGCTGAAGGGACGCGACGTCGTGGCGATGCCGAAGGCTGCTGCCCTCGCCTGAGCCTGCTTGATCGAAAACAACAAGAGAGAGCCGCGATGAACGCGCCGGTAACATCGACTGAAGACCTGATCTATTCCGTCGAGGACGGGATTGCCCGGCTGACGTTCAACCGTCCGCAAGCGCGCAACGCGCTGACCTTTGCCATGTACGAGCAGATGGCGGCGATCTGCGAGACCATCAACAACGACCGCTCGATCAAGGCGATGATCCTGACCGGCGCGGGCGACAAGGCGTTCGCGTCGGGCACCGATATCTCGCAGTTCCGCGCCTTCAAGACCGCACAGGATGCGCTCGACTACGAGGCCCGCATCGACCGCGTGCTCGGCGCGCTGGAAGCGTGCCGGGTGCCGACGATCGCGGCGATTGCCGGCGCGTGCACCGGTGGCGGCGCCGGCATCGCGGCGTGCTGCGACATCCGTATCGGCACCGAAACGACGCGGATGGGTTTTCCGATCGCGCGCACGCTCGGCAACTGCTTGTCCATGTCCAACATCTCCAGGCTAGTTTCGCTGGTCGGTCCGGCGCGGACCAAGGACCTGATCTTTAGGGCGAGACTGGTCGAGGCGCCGGAAGCGCTGGCGCTGGGTTTGCTCAACGAAGTCGTGCCCGATGTCGAGGCCCTGCAGCGCCGCGCCGACGAGACCGCAAAACTCGTTGCCAGCCACGCGCCGATCACGCTCGAGGTCACCAAGGAAGCGGTGCGCCGTATCAGGCGGACCCTGACGCGCGACGAAGGCGAGGACCTGATCCTGCGCGCCTATATGAGCGAGGATTTCCGCGAGGGAATGGACGCGTTCCTCAACAAGCGCTCGCCGAACTGGAAGGGCAAGTAGGGCAACAGAAGACCAGAACGAACCCGCCTGCGACAAGCACGAGGTTCTTGCCAATGTAGCGCCATGTAATCCGATCGCCACTTTCATAGCGACTGCCGGCGCGGAAATCATTCAGCACGCTCGTGCATATTAGCTTGTCTATTTCGGCGTCCGACCATGTGGACTTTGTACAATTGGCGGTGCGGGCTGCCATGGCGGCAAGAAATCGCTATCTTCCAGCGTTTCACTTCTTCGTCTTCAGTCCGAGTTCGGCCATGCCGATGCTGTTCCGCGCCGACGGCGCGCGCAAGTAGATTTCATCAAACCGGGGTGAAATCCTTCAGGTCTGCGATGGTCTTGAAAAGGTGGATACAGCTGAAGATCTACGATCGCCACTGGTTCGATGATAGCGCTGGATTCACGGATGCACTTAGCTTTCATCCGCCAGCCACTGTTCTACGGCCTCAGCTGCCTCGAGCGCCTTTGCTCCGGGCAATGCTTTCGCCTCCAGATAGAGCGAAAGCAGTGCGCTGCCATTAGCACCGATGCGTGTGGTTTCGGCCGCTAGGTTGTTGCCCGCAGTCTTGGCAGCTTTCATTATCTGGCCCGCGATGGTCTTTTTCCGATCAATCGGCCATTCTCCGATTGAGCCGAACTGGTTTTCAAGGTCGTCGCGAACCGTAACGAAAGCGGAACGGACCCAATACTTGTTGCCGTCGTTCATGCGCCGATACCGGCTCAGGATATTGTTGACCTGCCGGGAGATGACAACTCCTCGTCTAGCTTCGGCCCAATATGTCCTGATCGCTTCGAACATGACCAGTTCCCTGCACAGACGGTATCTTAGTCGGTCCGTCGCGCTTGGATAAGACTGGTGTCCGATAACGGCCCATTCCCGGACATTAGGATTTGACCGAACCCGTCGTGATTCTCTCCCTGCAGCGGGGTGATTTGCCTGCCAACCGGAGAGGTAACATGGCCACGAGAACTACCGCGACAAAGCGGAAACCGGCCGAGAAAGCGAAGCGACCGGGTAGGAAGACGACGGCGAAGGACGGCTGCGATGGTAGGCGAGCGCGAGTGGAGCGCCCTCCAACAAGCGGTGGGTGGCGGACCTGGATCGAGCGCAGCCTGCTTGCCTGTCTGAGGGGCGAGGCAGCGGCGATCCATCCACGTGATGATCGCGTCGAGGTCGCCGCCACCAACCATGTCCCGCTCGCCGTTGATGTTCAGGCCGCTGATGAATCCAATCAGCCAGGATTCAAAGCTTCCTTTGACGACCGCATTCTTTTTGCGGTTGGTCCAGACCCTCATGTGTTGGATCGTAGCGCAGTAGGACGGCTACTTTTTGAGACAAAGACCAATGGCCAGACCGCTGCCGCACTTGGCGCCGTCGGCTGCACCGCCAGACGGACAGAACACTGACACTAGGTTTTCACTTGCATCGCAGCTGACCTCGCCGTTGGCCTGAACCGACCTGATGGAAGCGGCTGCCGGTCCCGGATCGCCCTTTGCGCCGGGCGCCCCCTGCGGTCCTTGTGGCCCTTGGGGACCCTGTGGCCCTTGAGCGCCCTGCTGCCCTTGGGCGCCGGGCACGCCTTGCAGGCCCTGCGCGCCTTGCGGGCCGGCTGGTCCTTGCGGGCCGGCATCCCCTTTCGGTCCTGGATCCCGTCCACACCCGGCGAGGGTCACCGTCGCGCCCATGAGGGCAGTTATCAAAATCCTTCTCATTCCGTTGGTCCTCCTCATTGTCCTTGTAACGTGCATTAGATGGGCCCACTCGCAGCCATGCAACGAAAAAGCCGCGGGCTTGAAGCGGCTTCCAGTTACGAGTCTGTTGCCGCAAGGGTTTGCACCTCATGCGAAAGTCATAGGCAGCACCTTGCAGTGCAGCTTGAACTGTCGCCGGTTCGCCCGCACAATGGCGTAGCGGGCAATGATAATTTTTCTAAATACAACAATCACATAGGGATGAAACTCGTGGGACATATCCTCAAAGCCGCGGCCGCCATGACGGTCATGATCGCAACCACTCCAGCGCTTGCCGCCTGGGAGCCGACCAAGCCGGTCGAAATCGTGGTCGCAGCCGGCGCGGGCGGTGCGTCGGACCAGATGGCGCGGATGATGCAGGCGGCGATCCAGAAGAACAATCTGATGAAGCAGCCGATGGTGGTGTCGCTGAAGGGCGGTGCGTCCGGCGCCGAGGCGCTGATGTACATGAAGTCCAGCGACGGCGACGCCAACAAGGTGCTGATCGCCTATTCGCTGATCTACATGCTGCCGCTGTCGGCGAAGATCCCGTTCAACTGGCGCGATCTGACGCCGGTGTCGGTCGTTGCCCTCGATCAATTCGTGCTGTGGGACAACGCCGAGGGTCCCAAGACGGTGAAGGATTTTATCGCCGCCGCCAAAGCGGCGAGTTCGCCGTTCAAGATGGGCGGCACCGGCTCCAAGCGCGAGGACCACGTGCTCACCGTGTTCATGGAGCAGAAGACCGGCGCGAAATTCTCCTATCTGCCGTACAAGTCCGGCGGCGAGGCGGCGACGCAGCTGGTCGGCAAGCACACCGAATCCAACGTCAATAATCCTTCCGAGAATCTCGAGGTCTGGCGCGCCGGTCAGGTTCGCGCGCTTTGCGTGTTCGACAAGGAGCGCATCTCCTACAAGACCAAGGTCACGGAAACGCAATCCTGGAACGACATCCCGACCTGCAAGGAGGAGGGGCTCGACGTGCAGTATCTGATGCTGCGCGCGATGTTCCTGCCCGGCAAGGTGACGCCGGACCAGCAGGCGTTCTATGTCGACCTGTTCCAGAAGGTGACGCAGACGCCTGAGTACAAGGACTATATGGAGAAGCAGGCGCTGAAGCCGATCTTCCTCACCGGCAAGGACATGCTGAAGTTCCTCGAAGAGGACGACAAGCTGAACTCGCAGCTCATGAACGAAGCGGGCTTCGTCGCGAAATAACGCGCCAGGTTCTTTTTTAACGCGTTTTCTTCACGCGAACCGGCGTCCACTTCGCTCGAAAACGCTACGTCGCTACTCCTCCGCGTGGCCATACCCGGCCATGCGGAGACGGACCTTCTCGATTTCCTCCTTTGAGAGGAGTGGCGGCGTGCCGATCTGCAGGCAGCCGTGATATTGCCGTGCCAGCGTCTCGACCTCGACTGCTAGCCACATTGCCTTCGACAGCGAAGGCCCGACCGCGATCATGCCGTGATGCTCGAGCAGGCAGGCCAGCCGTCCCTCCAGCGCCTTTACGGCATGTTCTGACAGTTCCTGGGTGCCGAAGGTTGCGTAAGGTGCGCAGCGAATGGTGTCGCCGCCGGCAACGGCGACCATGTAATGCACGGGCGGAATCTCCATACCCATGATCGCCAGCATGGTCGAGTAGGGCGGATGGGTGTGCACAATCGCCTGCACCTCCGGACGGGCCTTGAGGATGTCGCGGTGAAATCGCCATTCGCTCGACGGCCGCTGCGAGGGATCGTGGTTGCCGTCGAGATGCATGTAGACGATCTGGTCGGGCTTCATCGCCTCGTAGGGCGTGCTGGTCGGCGTGATCAGCATGCCATCGCCATGGCGCAGGCTGATATTGCCTGACGTCCCCTGGTTGATGCCGAGCGCATTCATGCGCAGGCAGGCGTCGATGATCGACTGGCGTTTGTCCCGGTCCTTGGTGCTCGGCATGTCAAGCCCTCTTGAAGGGGATGGACAATGCTTGATTATTGCGGCGCAGTATAGTCGAACATGTCTCTGGAATAGCTGAGTGGAGAACTCATGACGCGCGCCGTGCTTGGCATCATCGGTGGATCCGGCATCTATGACCTGCCGGGGCTGGAAGACGTCCGCGAGGAGATCATCGAGAGCCCCTGGGGCGAGCCGTCCGCGCCGCTGACGCGCGGCGTGATCGCCGGCTTGCCGATCGTGTTCCTGCCGCGGCACGGCAAGGGGCATGCGCTGTCGCCTTCCGACATCAACTACCGCGCCAATATCGACGTGCTGAAGCGGGCGGGGGTGACCGACCTGGTTTCGCTCTCGGCCTGCGGTTCGTTCAAGGAGGAACTGTCGCCCGGTGCCTTCGTGCTGGTCGATCAGTTCGTCGACCGCACCTACAAGCGCGAGACTTCGTTCTTCGGCAAGGGCTGCGTCGCCCACGTCTCGATGGCCCATCCGGTGTCGCCGCGGTTGCACGTGCATCTCGCCGCCGCCGCCAAGGCTGAAGGCATCGCGCCGGTGCAGGGCGGTACCTATGTCTGCATGGAGGGCCCGCAATTCTCCAGCCTCGCCGAGAGCCTGACCTACAAGGCGCAGGGCTATGCCGTGATCGGCATGACCAACATGCCCGAGGCCAAGCTCGCGCGCGAGGCCGAGATCTGCTACGCCAGCGTGGCGATGGTCACCGATTACGATTGCTGGCATCCGCATCATGACGCCGTCACCGTGCAGGATATCATTCGCGTGCTGAACTCGAATGCCGGCAAGGCCAAGGCACTGGTCGCACGCCTCGCCAGGGATTTTCCCCGCGAGCATGAGCCGTGTCCGATCGGTTCGGACAAGGCGCTCGACACCGCCATGATCACGGCGCCGGAAGCGCGCGACGCAAAATTGCTCGCCAAGCTCGATGCTGTCGCGGGCAGGGTACTAAAGTCATGAAGGTCGACGGCCGGCATTTTCGCAGTATCTGGCTCGAGGGCGACGGCTGGACCGTCGGCGCGATCGACCAGCGCCGGTTGCCGCATGAATTCGTGGTGGCGCGTATCACCACCGCCGAGGATGCGACCGAGGCCATCCGCTCCATGCTGGTGCGCGGCGCCCCGCTGATCGGCGCTACCGCGGCTTTTGGCATGGCGCTCGCGATGCGCACCGACGCTTCTGATGCAGCGCTCGATCGCGCCTATGCCCTGCTGCTGGCGGCCCGGCCGACGGCGATCAACCTGAAATGGGCGCTCGACGAGATGGCGCGTCTGCTCCGGCCGTTGCTGGCGTCGGAGCGGGTTGCCGCGGCCTACCGGCGCGCGGTCGAAATCGCGAACGAGGACGTCGCGCTCAACCAGGGGATCGGCCGGCACGGTCTGGCGCTGATCGAGCAGATCGCGGCGGGGAAGAAGCCGGGTGAGGTGGTCAACGTCCTGACGCATTGCAACGCCGGTTGGCTCGCCACAGTGGATTGGGGCACGGCGACGGCGCCGATCTATCTCGCCCATGATCGCGGCGTGAAGGTACATGTCTGGGTCGACGAGACCCGGCCGCGCAATCAGGGTGCTTCGCTGACCGCATGGGAACTCGGCCACCACGGCGTCCCGCACACGGTAATCCCCGACAACACTGGTGGCCATCTGATGCAGCACCGCATGGTCGATCTCGCCATCGTCGGCACCGATCGGGTGGCGGCCAATGGCGACGTCTGCAACAAGATCGGTACCTACTTGAAGGCGCTGGCCGCGCACGACAATGGCGTGCCGTTCTATGTTGCACTGCCGTCGCCGACCATCGACTTTAGTATCGATGACGGTCTTAGGCAGATCCCGATCGAGCAGCGCAGCGCCGACGAAGTGGCGACCATGTCCGGCCGCACCGCGGACGGGCGTGTCGAGACCGTGCGCGTGGTTCCCGACGGCTCACCGGTGGCCAACTACGCGTTCGACGTCACGCCGGCGCGGCTGGTCACGGGATTGATCACGGAGCGTGGCCTGCTGCGGCCCGATCGTGCTGCACTTGCGAGCGCATTCCCGGAGCGCAGCGCCGGACATTGACGCCAGCGGCGTCGGCACGTATCCCCGTTTGCGTCTGTCGTATCGGGGTTCACCGTCTCCATGTCCAACACCGACATCGAAATCGTCGTCGAGGATCCGACCGCGCCGGAGGCCAACTCGCCTCAAGTGGTGAGCGTTCGCGTCGTCGACGTCGTCGTCTCGCTGCTGCTGCTCGCACTTGCAATCACGCTCGGTCTTGATAACTGGCGCGCTGGCGCCGGCTGGGAATCCACCGGTCCGCAACCCGGCTACTTCCCGTTCTACCTCTCGATCATCCTCGGTGGCGCCAGTCTCTACGGGTTGGTCGCCGCTTTCCTGTCGCGCACGGAGGCCACTGAAACCTTCGTAACGCGGGCGCAGCTTCGCCGCGTCATGGCGGTGTTTGTGCCGACGGTGCTGTTCTGCCTCGCCACGCAATTTCTGGGGCTCTATGTCGCGAGCTTCCTTCTGATCTCCGGCTTCATGCGCCTGGTCGGCAAGATCGCGCTGTGGAAGTCGCTGCTCACCGCCTTCATTTTCACCGCCGCGATGTTCGTGACCTTCGACGTCGCCTTCGATGTCATCATGCCAAAGGGCCCGCTCGAAGCGGCGCTCGGCCGCTAACAGGTTCGGTGGGACTAACGCCATGGAAGCCATCGGCCTCTTGATGCACGGTTTTGCCGTGCTGCTGACCTGGAAGACGCTGCTCTTGATGATGACCGGGCTGGTGCTCGGCATCTTCGTCGGCGTGTTGCCGGGGCTCGGCGGCCCCAATGGCGTCGCGATCCTGTTGCCGCTGACGTTTACGATGGATCCGACCTCGGCCATCGTGATGCTGTCCTGCATCTATTGGGGCGCGCTGTTCGGTGGCGCCATCACCTCGATCCTGTTCAATATCCCCGGCGAGGCCTGGTCGGTCGCGACCACCTTCGACGGCTATCCGATGGCGCAACAGGGCAGGGCGGCGGAAGCGCTGACGGCGGCCTTCACTTCGTCCTTCATCGGTTCGCTGGTCGCGGTGATGCTGATCACCTTCCTGGCGCCGATGATCTCCTCGTTCGCGCTCAAGTTCGGACCACCGGAGTTCTTCGCGGTCTATCTGCTTACCTTCTGCTCTTTCGTGGGGCTTGGCCGTGAGGCCAAGCACAAGACGGTCATTTCGATGTCGCTCGGCCTGCTGCTGGCCGGCATCGGCATGGACACCGTGTCGGGCCAGTTGCGCATGACGTTCGGTTCGGCCGAGCTGCTCCGCGGCGTCAACTTCCTCGTGGCCGTCATCGGCCTGTTCGGCATCAGCGAAATCCTGCTCACGATGGAGGAGCGTCTGGCGCTGCGCGGCCATGCCGCCGGCATCTCCCTGCGCGTCGTGCTCTCGGTGTGGAAGGACCTGCCGAAATACTGGGTGACACTGTTTCGTTCCTCCTTCATCGGCTGCTGGCTCGGCATCACGCCGGGCGGCGCGATCGCTGCGTCGTTCATGGGCTACAACCTCGCCAAGCGCTTCTCCAAGGATCAGGACAGCTTTGGCAAGGGCCGCATCGAGGGCGTGTTCGCGCCGGAGACGGCCGCGCACGCCTCCGGCACCGCGGCGCTGCTGCCGATGCTCGCGCTCGGCATTCCCGGCTCCGGCACCGCGGCGATCCTGCTCGGCGGCTTGATGGTGTGGGGCCTCAATCCGGGGCCGCTGCTGTTCGTCGAGCACAAGGATTTCGTCTGGGGCCTGATCGCGTCGATGTATCTCGGCAACGTCGTCGGCCTCGTGCTGGTGCTGACGACGGTGCCGATCTTCGCTTCCATCCTGCGCGTGCCGTTCGCGGCGGTGGCGCCAATGATCGTGGTGTCCTGCGCGATCGGGGCCTTCGCGATCCAGAATGCGATGTTCGACATCTGGCTGATGCTGGGCTTTGGCGTCGTCGGCTACGTCTTCAAGAAGATCGGCATTCCCTTGGCGCCGTTCACGCTGGCGCTGGTGCTCGGCAACCGCGCCGAGGACGCGTTTCGTCTGTCGATGATCGGCTCGGGCGGCGATCTGAAGGTGTTCTGGTCCAACGGCCTCGTCGGTTCGATCACGACGCTGGCGATCGTGCTGTTGTTCTGGCCCGTGATCGACAGGGCTTTCAGCGGCGTCTCGCGCATGCTGCGACCGGCGAAGGCGTAGTCTCGGGCAGTGTCGTAGGGTGGGCAAAGGCGCGGTTACGCGCCGTGCCCACCATTCTCGAAAACCGCGATCTTGAATGGTGGGCCCGCTGCGCTTTGCTCACCCTACGGGGGTGTTGGACCTGACGGCATGAGTTCACGTTCTAACTCGGTGCCCGGCAGCGTGTCTCGTACGTTGATGCGTTCCCCGCTTGGCTTGCTGACGTAAAGATGGCTCTCCAATACGGATTGCATGTTCTCAAACATCGAATAGAGATCGTCGCAATAGACCGACGGATTGTCGTAACCGTTTTCTTTGGAGAAGCGATGCGGAAGATAGCCGCCGCCGCAGGCGTTCATGAATTTGCACGCTCGGCACTTTTCGCAAAGATGGATTGAAGCATCGCGCGCGGCTTTCCAGCGGCTCTCGTTCCTGACGTCGTCGATGGCATGATCGAAGATATTGAACCTGGTCTGCGTGAATCCGTCACCTGCGATCCGCAGCACATCGTGAGCCTCCACGGTGCCATCGGTCATGACGGTGCAAAGTTCAACCGGCTTGTGCCCGACGCCCTCGGTGGGCGAATTGTTGCCAAGCAGGGCGGTGATCATGTCGGAAACGATCCGGATACTGGTTGTCGGCGCGCTGCGATTGGCCGCCAGCCACAAGTCGAACAGACCATTGTAGAACGAGGCGATGGATGCGGGCTTCTCATCCACCGTCGCATCGGGAATCATGATGTCATAGCTTGAAATCCCGCACTTTGCGAAGAACTCGGCATATTGTGCCGGCGGGTAGGCGGGATTGCAGACGGCCAATGCCATGACGCCGATGTCGCGCGATACCAGCATGCGGGCGGCACGTTCCACGGCGGCGTGGGTGCCCGTGCCTTGAAACGTGCGGCGATGAATGTCGTGAATATGTTCTGGCCCATCAAGGCTGATTGCGACCGAGATGTTGCGCGCCTCGAAGCAGTCCAGCCATTCATCATCGATCAGCAGGCCATTGGTTGTGACCGCGATGGGTATTTCGCAGCCCGTTCGTGATGCAATGCCTTCACAGGCTTCGGCAAAACGGTGGAAATTCTCAACGCCCCATAGCAAGGGCTCGCCGCCGTGCAGAACGATCGGAAAATCGACAAGGGAGTATCTGGCGACATGCTGCTCGATACGCTGCAATAACTGATGCAGCACGTGGCTGCTCATCAGCTTCGGCTTGTCGTAGACAGAAGCGTCGCGAAACCAATAGCAATAGGAGCAATCAATGTTGCACCTCGTAGCCACCTTGACCAGCAACTGGGTGATCGGCTGGTCTTGAAAGGCGGCGGAATCTGAATCGTCAGCCGACATGCCGGCACCGAGATGGCCTGGATGAAACGACGACTAGCCCTCGACTAGTCAGTATCCTCGGATAAATCCCCCTCGGCGGAACGCGCCCGCACCCGGATAGTATCCCCCTGCTCTGCGAAAGGCACCTGCACGTGGCCCTCTGGCAAATGCACCTCGTCTGAAGGCGACCTCGGTTGCCACGGGATCGGTACCCTGTCCGCGCAGGTCACTCAGCAGCGCGTCGATGCCTTGATGATCGCTCTGTATTGTCGCGCCTGGACCGTGCAGTTGCAGGACGCTCGCCAAAACCTTCAGCGTCGTTATCGCCATGGTTATGCTCCTGTTTTCGCGACGCAGCCGAGGGATCGAACGAAAGGCCGGTGTTCACCGGTTGAGCAGGAGGAAGTATGCCTCCTTTATTGTAGCCGAAATGTGGTGATGCCGGGGCAACGGCTTTTGTCGGCGCAACAGCGAGCTGCCTTTCGTCTGCGCTTCAGCCCGGCAACAGCCGCTTCGGCAGGCTGAAGGCGAGGCGGTAGAGCGGCAGAGTATCGATGGCCCCGTGCTCCTCGGCAGGAAGGATTTTGCGCAGGTGAACGAGAGCGTCGCGGACCGCGGGCTCGTCCAACCCCTCGACCAGCAGCAGCGCGGCAAAGGAGCCGTCGTTGGCCCGCATGCCCTTCTCGCGGGTCTTGATCGAGGTCTGCGCGATATCGGTGAGCAGGACCCGCGCGGCGATGATCCTGTCGAGGCGGGCAAGCTCGGCGACGACCGCGGCGGCATCCCAAGACGGCGCGGCGTCGAGGCGCAGGGGAGCGACGATGCCA
Organism: Bradyrhizobium jicamae; assembly: GCF_001440395.1. Taxonomy (GTDB): domain Bacteria; phylum Pseudomonadota; class Alphaproteobacteria; order Rhizobiales; family Xanthobacteraceae; genus Bradyrhizobium; species Bradyrhizobium jicamae. Next base: position 175,666 of record NZ_LLXZ01000215.1, read on the forward strand.
CCCTGGCCGGTGCCGGCCGAGGCCGCGATGCGGCCACCGCCGCGCGCAAAATTGCCGAGCCTGGGCATGATGCGCTGCGACCAGGGCGTCGGCGCGTTCAGCCGCGCCAGATAATCTGGCCCGCCGACAACGCGCTCATCCTCGAGCTCGTAGAGGATGAAGTAGCGGTTCACCGCGGCGCCGAGCGCGCGGAAAATGCGGCACGCCAGAAAACCGTTGATGCCGACGCGCTCGGCGGCATGTTCGCGTGTGATCCAGTGCGCCCAGTCGGTTTCGTCCTGCGGCGCCAGATCGCTCCAGATGGCGAGATAGCCGGCTCCCTGCATGTTGCGCTCCTATTTCGGTCCGACGCGCACGGCCGCCGGGAGGGCGGCGGGCAGCTTGCCGGCGCCCTGCAGCGCGGCCTGCATGGCAACGATGTAGCCGTAGGGGCCGAGGCCTGCGATCACACCCTTGACCGCGGCCGAGAGCTTGGAGTGCCGGTGCAGCTCGTCGCGGGCGTGGATGTTCGAAATATGCACCTCGTAGATCGGCCCCTCGAAGATCTTCAAGGCGTCGAACATCGCAATCGAGGTGAAGGAGTAGGCGGCGGGGTTGATGATGAGGACGTCCGCCGAGGTCCGCGCGGACTGGATCAAGTCAACCAGCACCCCCTCGTGGTTGGACTGATGGAATGCCAGCTCTGCGCCGGCAAGCGCGGCAAACTCCTCGCAGGAGGCCTTGATGGCGTCGAGCGTGGTCGAGCCGTAGATGTGCGGCTCGCGGATGCCGAGCATGTTAAGGTTCGGGCCATTGAGGATCATGATGCGCATGGAATGCCTTTCATGGGAAAATGACGGGGCAGTGTAGCCGATCGCGCCAGCATGTCAGCCGGTGAACCATATCGCGGCATGGTAATGAGCATCGGAAATAGGGAGGGACAGGACTGCGAGCCGATCCCGCCGCGACTCGGCGGAATCTTCCCGGATTATCTCGTCATGCTTGCTGGCATGCGTGCGACAGATGAGCTATCAGCGGGCGGGATGTCCCGCGAATCCCCATATCTTCCGCAGCCGACCATTGGAATGACGCCTCTTTCGCAACTGACCCGTCGCAATTTTCTGATCGCAGCGCATGATGCGCTGGCGCTGCTGACAAGCTTTTGCCTGCCCTTCAAGGGGGGCGACGCCTTTTATGCCCGCCTGCCGCTATTGCTGCGCATTCTGCCGCTCCTCGTCGTCTTCAGTATCGTTATCTGCTACGTCTTTAATCTGACGTCGACGAAATGGCGCTTCATTGTTCGATCATGGCATCTGCTCGGCAGATCCGTCCGCGCATGCTGAACGTTGACCTCATCGCGGTCGTGGTGGCGGCGCTGCTGCCGTGGTCGACCAGCGGCGTGAGCATCGGCATGGTGGTCTGGCTCGCTGCTCTGGCCGCAACGCTCGAACTGCGCCCGTTCTTGCGCTCGTTGCAGCGGCCGATCAGCGCGCTGCCGATCGCGCTTGTTGCGCTTGCCGTCGCAGGAACGCTGTGGTCGGACGCGTCCTGGGGGGCGCGGCTCTATGCACTGAGCCCCGCGACGAAGCTGCTCGTTCTGCCGTTCCTGTTCTATCATTTCGAGCGTTCAACGCGGGGCATGTGGGTCTTCGTCGGCTTCCTGGTTTCCTGTGCGCTGCTTACGGTCATGTCCTGGCTCGTCGCAATTGATCCCAGCCTTTCGCTGAAGGCTCCCGGCGAGGCGGGGGGACACGGCATCTTCGTCAAGAACTATATCGCCCAGAGCCAGGAATTCGTGCTGTGCACGGTCGTGCTCGCTTTCCCCATCTTCACATTGCTGCGAGACGGGAAAATCAGACAGGCATTGTTGCTGACCGCGGTCGCGGCCAGTTTCATCCTCAACATGGCTTTCGTCATCGTCTCGCGCACGGCGCTGGTCACGCTGCCGATCATGCTTGTCGTGTTCGCGATGGCGCATTTGAGGTGGCGGACCAACGTGCTGCTGTTCATCGCAGCGGTCGTGCTCGGCGCGCTCGCCTGGACCTTGTCGCCGCAATTGCAGGCGACCACCGACAAGTTCTCGCGGGAATACCGCATCTATAAGGAATTCAATGAGCCGACGTCGATCGGGCTGCGACTGGAATTCTGGGAGAAGTCGCTGCGGTTCTTTGCCGAGGCGCCGGTGATCGGTCATGGCACGGGATCGACGCGACGACTATTCGAGGCGGCGGCGACCGGCCCTGCTGCGTTGGCGCAGGGAGCGGTGATCGGGAATCCGCATAACCAGACCCTCAACGTCGCGGTCCAATGGGGTGCTGTCGGGGTCGTGATCCTGTATGCAATGTGGTTCTCTCATTTCTCGATGTTTCGCCGCGCGGGGCTGGCGGCCTGGATCGGGCTGATGGTGGTGCTGCAGAACGTGTTCAGTTCGCTGTTCAACTCGCATCTGTTCGATTTTCACGAGGGTTGGATGTATGTGCTCGGTGTCGGGGTCGCCGGCGGTATGGTGCTGCGCGCCAGATCCGAGGCCGCCGAATCTTCCCGGGCATGATCGCTGGCATGCGCGCCGGAGATAAGATATCAGCGGGTGAGTGGACTCACCTCGCGAATCCCGATCGTTCCCGCAGCCGGCCATTGGAATGGCGCCTCTTTCGCAACTAACCCGCCGCAATTTTCTGATCGCAGCGCATGATGCGCTGGCGACGGCGCTTGCGCTGCTGGCGAGCTTCTACCTGCGCTTCGAGGGCGGCGAGGCGTTCTATGCCCGCCTACCGCTGTTGCTGCGCATCCTGCCGCTGTTCGTCATCTTCAGCGTCGTGATCTGCTACGTCTTCAACCTGACGACGACGAAATGGCGTTTCATTTCGCTCCCCGACGCGCTGAACATCCTGCGCGTGGCGTCCGTTCTGGCGGTCGCGCTCATCGTGCTGGACTACGCGTTTATCTTCGGGGTATCGAACGGCAAGGCGCCGGTGCTGTTCGGCCGCATCACCATTGTTCTCTACTGGTTTCTCCAGATATTCGCGCTGAGCGCGCTCCGTTTCGGCTACCG
>NZ_LLXZ01000216.1 GCF_001440395.1 Bradyrhizobium jicamae
CACACGCTTCGCGAATTACCATCCGTCACGCAAGACGGCCCCCGTCGGACGCGTACATTGCAGCTCGTTGTAAAACTCCTGCATCATCTGGCCCGACCAATAGTCGCATTCGATGAAGCGATTGCCTTCGCTATTGGCGGTATAGGCGCCGAACGGGCCGGCCACATAGGCGCATGCGGGGCCGTTGTAGTCCTTGATCAGCGGGTTGATCTGATAACACTCGAGATTCGCGAGCCCTGCCCCCGAGTGATATGCCATCGCATAGCCGTCGCCGGAATTGGTGGCGTTCTCGTAGGTACCCCAGAGATAGCCTGATTGCGGCAGGCCGAGCCGCCCCGCCGCGCCGGCACACAGGATCACGGTTTTTGCCCGCAGCACCAGGAACTCCGCACTGCGCGTGCTGACGGCGATTGCGCCGGCGATCTGCCCGTCGCGCCCCGTCAGCAGGCGCGTCGCCATATAGCGGTTCGAGATCAGCACCTTCTCGCGGCGAAGCTGGCGGTACAGCGCCTTCTTAACGGTATCGCCATTCGGCATCGGCAGCACGTAAGAACCGAGATGGTGAACTTTCTTGACGTCGAAATCGCCGTTCTCGTTCTTCTGGAACTTGATGCCGAAGCGGTCGAGTTCCTGGATAATGTCGAAGCAGCGCGACGCATATTTGTAGACCGGCGCCTAATCGCAGATGCCGTCATTGGCGATGGTGATTTCCTTGGTGTATTGCTCGGGCGTGGCGTAGCCGGGAACGACGGCGTTGTTGAGCCCGTCCATCCCCATCGCGATTGCGCCCGAACGTTTGACGTTGGCCTTTTCCAGAAGGACCACGCGCGCGGCGGGATTGCGTCGCTTCGCCTTGTAGGCCGCCATAGATCCGGCGGTCCCGCCGCCGATCACGAGGACATCGCAGGCGACTTCCGTCACGCCATCCTTGATCTCATCCATTCGCGACCTCAATTCTGTCCCGCGAGCTCGCGCAAATAGGACCAAGGATAGATGCCGCGATCGTGTCCGTCCGAGAACGACAGGCGCAGCGCATAATTGCCGATCGGCTCGATAGCGGACACATGCAGTCCTGGTGGGATTGCGAGTTCGATCCCCTCGATCTGCCGGCGAATTTCGCTGGCCGCGCGACTTGCCCGGCGCAGCGTCTCCGCACCGAGCAGCCGGGTTCCGCAATCTATCCACGTTAACGCCAGCGCTGTCTTATTTTCGCGTAGCTCGACCCGAATTGGTTGCACGTTCACCTCGCATTGTCGTCGCCACCGCTTTTAGGCGGGTTCGGGCGGTTGGCGCCCGCAATAAATTGCTTTCGTGTTATGTTATCCGCCGAGGCGGCTGGATTTGCCGGCCCATCTGCTCAGCGCTTTCCGGACCAGGCCGCACGGCGCGCGCGTTCAGCAAGAAGACAGGCTCGCAAGATCATTCCGCCCCTTTTTGACGACGGACATAGAAGTGCCGGCGCGCCTAAGCGGCAACTTTGGATACCCATTTCATTGACCAACGCAGGCTTCCGCCGGATATTGGATACGGCAGACTTGTACCTGCTCGGGATTGCCGCATGAGAGCAAACGATAGAGAAGTGGTGGTCGACATGCGCAAGCGCGTGACCCGTCGCTGCGTCTCGGCGGCGACCGGAGCTTGTTGCTGATTCCGCGCTAACTATCGATCTCAATCGTGAATCAGAGAGGAGCGCCGAATTCTCGGCGCATGAGCAAGCATGTCCAAAGCCTATGTTATCGAAGTTTTTGATCGGACCGCCGGCATCGTCGTGGCCGACGAGCGCGGCTTTCGGTTTTTCTCATCCGAGCGTATCTTCGACAGTCTCGAAAGCGGTCGCTTTGGTTCAGCGCGCGCCGCAGAGCGCGCGGCCAGGGCACTGATGGCGCGCCGCTCTGAGAGCCGGGCCGCATTCGCGGCATTCTGACCCGCATAAGGAGAGGACGGACGTCGACCGCTTGCAATTATCCGCGTCGTACGCAGCGACGAGATGATCAATCCAGCAGGCGGTCGCCGACGTCTTTGTCTCATTCCAGAGCCGGCCTCCGATATCGTGTGGAAGTTGATGCCGGCTCACGCGCAGGTGATCTAAGCCGGATCGGGGCAGACTTCAAGAATTCGCGCCGCCTTCACTGTCACCGTTGCGATCGCCTATGTGAGCTCGACTGCCACCGCGTCAAATCCGACCACCAGCGCTGGACGCTTCGGGCTTTTGCCGAGCGCGATCGACGCTTGACGGGTTGTAAATACTACCAAACCGACACTGGGGGATAGCCTAGATTCACGAGCGGCTGCAAGGCACATGCGTTGGAGTCAGCGAAAGCACCGACTGATGCCATGACCACGTTGGATAACGGCATTTTTTGACGATATCGTCGTCCTCGCCACCCGGCATGACGTCAGATCGTGCTCCCCCGGCTACGCCTCTCCCGGGGCACCAGCGTCCGTCGGAGGCATCGACAAGTACGTCCGCATGCTGATTTCTCGGGGCCGCTGCGCCACGGCGGCGGCATGCTCTCGACCGGCGACCTCTTCCTGTTCGCCGTTGCCGTCGCCGCGGGCGGCTTACTTCGAAGATGCCAGGCTGGTAAGTCATCAGCTGGGTGCTGGTGATCGCTTTGCCCTTCGCATTGCCGGCGGCGGCGCTGGCGATACCGGCTGATCCACTGCAGATCGCGCTGAAACCATGGCTGGGGTGCTCTACGTGGGCGCTGTTCTCGCCGAGGATCGCTTCTTCGGCTGGCTCGCCGGGATGGCGATCGGCGGCATTGCGCTGGTGTTTCAGATGTCAGACGACTCGAAGTGCCGAACCTGGAACCCCGGGTTTCCTCGATGCGCAATTGCGTACCTTAAGTTCGCGCAGACGCGCGCCCTGAAAGACTGCTAGCCTCTCGCCGAGATCTGGCCGAACTCGGTGGCCTGCCGCTCGAACAGGCCGCGATAGATGCCGCCAGGCCGCTTGGTCAGTGCAGCATGTGTGCCCTGCTCCACGATCTCGCCGCGATCGAACACGAGGATACGATCGAGACTCCGCACGGTCGACAGCCGGTGCGCGATCACGATCGACGTGCGCCCCTTCATCAGCCGCTCCATCGCCTGCTGGATCAGCGCTTCCGATTCTGTATCGAGGCTCGAGGTCGCCTCGTCCAGGATCAGCACCGGTGCATCTGCGAGGAACGCGCGCGCCAGCGCCACGCGCTGCCGCTCGCCGCCTGACAGCTTGACGCCCCGCTCGCCAACCAGCGTGCTGTAGCCGTTCGGTTGTCGCAGGACGAAGTCGTGCGCATTGGCATGCCGCGCCGCCTGCTCGATCGCCGCCATGCTGGCGCCGGGCCTGCCGTAGGCGATGTTCTCGGCGAGCGAGCGGTGGAACAGAATCGGCTCCTGCTGCACGATCGCGATTTGGCTGCGTAGCGATTGCTGTGTTGCTTTCGCAATATCCTGGCCGTCGATCAAGATCCGACCGCCGGAGATATCGTAGAGCCGCTGCACCAGCTTGACGAAGGTCGTCTTGCCTGAGCCGGAACGGCCAACCAGGCCGACGCGTTCGCCGGCGCGAATGTCGATCGACAGCCCGTCATAGAGCGGCATGCGATGGCCGCCGTAGAGGAACGTCACGTCCTCGAAGGTGATACGGCCGCCTCCGATATCCATCGGCTTCGCGTCAGGCGCGTCGACAATGCCGATCGGCTCGCCATGGATGGTGACCAGTTCCTCCATGTCGTTGACCGAACGCTGCAAGTTGTTGATGTGCATGCCGATGTCACGCAAATAGGCGTGGATGACGTAGTAGCTGGTCAGCACATAAGTGACGTCCCCCGGCGTGGCGCGCCCGGCGATCCACAACAGAATCGCGCCGCCGATGACCGATCCACGGAAGCACAGGAGCAGCACGGACTGCGCTATGCTGGCGGCGTTGTAGCGCAGCCAAGTGCGCCGCACTCGCGTCCGCCAACTGCTGATGACACTGTCAAGTACCGCGTCCTCGCGCGCCTCGGCGCCGAACGATTTCACCACCGCGTTGCAGGTGAGCGCGTCCGCCAGCGTGCCGCCGACTTTGGTGTCCCAAGCGTTGGAGACTTGTGCGGCGGGCGCTATATAGCGGATCGACAATACCATCGTCAGCGCGACATAGATCACCGCGCCAAACCCGATCACGCCACCCAGCGCAGGCCAATGCAGCCCGAGCAGGATCATCGAGCCGACGAGCACCGCCAAGGACGGCACTAGCGCCATCAGGATGGTGTCGTTGAGCAGGTCAAGTGCCCACATGCCTCGAGTAATCTTGCGCACGGTCGATCCGGCAAAACTGTTCGCATGCCAGTCGGTTGAGAACCGCTGGACGCGCATGAACGCCTCGCGCGCCACATCCGACATCGTCTTGAGGTTGAACGGCACGATTGCGTGCAGACCAACAAGGCGCAGGATGATCGACACCACGCCGAGCGCGACAGTGCCGCCGAAGGCAATCAGCGCCGCATCTCGCGCTGCCTGGTCGGAAGGGCCCGAGGTCAGTGCGTCGACCAGATGGCCGGAGTACACCGGCATGAACAGGTCGGCGAGCGTTGCGCCAAGAAAACCGACGATCACGATGGCGACGCGGAAAGGCTGCTGCAGCCAGTGGCGGAACACGAATGGGATCACCACGCGGATCGCGGTGGGACGTTTGTCATCTAGAGCGGCCATAGCGCAATCCGGCTGCGCTCACAGCGCAAGCTGGCTCCATCTGAATGGAAGCGCGGCGTCGCAAGGGCGCGACGAAGCGCCGGTATCTGGTTCGGGACCCCTTCGCCAAGCGAAGCGCTCGACGCGAACAGTCCAAGCGGGCCGGACCTGGATCGAGAGCTTTCCAGACACCCTGCATTCTCGCGCGAGGTGAGCAGCTCGGCCCTTGGGCCGCCGGACTCATCCCACTGCGCGTGCGGTGGCGTTGACGTCAACTTGGCCATAGTTCTCGCTGTCTGCCCTCTCGAGTGGCTTGGCGGCATTTCTCAGAATCTTGTCGCGGCAGTTAGCGAGCATCTCCTTCGTGTACGTCTCGCCAAAGTGATCCAGAATAAAGGTGCCGCCATAGCGCGATTCATCGGCGACGCCGCTGGTTAGGCCATCGAGAATTGCGCCGACCTCCGCGATGCGATCGGAGTAGCGGGCGCGGATAACGTTGACCGCGTTCGTCGAGTGAGCTGCCTCGTCGGCAATCAATTCCCTCAGCCAACGATGGAATCTATTGTTCCCAAGTTCACCATAAAACTCCTTGTCCGCAGCATAGCCGTGGCAAGTACACATTTCATCAAATGCGATCACAACGATGAGCGAGAATTCGTCCCTCAGGTATTCATTGACCGCGCTAAAATCATGTAGCCGACGGTTCAATCGCTCCCGAAGATCCTTTTCGGATCCATCAGCAACGAGCTCCATGATTTGGATGAAACCATCGGTGTGACGCTCCTCGTCCGCGGCCCAAGCATTGAAGAACACCGCACCTTCTTCGGTAGAGATCAAGTTACGGATGGATAACTCCTTCTCCAAATGCCTTGCGTCATATTCCGTATACAAATCTATCCACAACTTATTCCAACGCCCGCGCAGAGTTGATGGCTCAGCGGCGAACATGGCAGGCGTCAGATCACTTAACAATTCTGACGGACACCATTTGCGTCGAATTAGCGCGACCATACGAATCCCTCCTGCGAATCATGGACGATGCGGTCTGCACAGACGCGCCGTCTTCGCGAATGCTCACGTGGCATTCGTTTGCAATACTGCATCACAGAATTTCTGTGTGCGCTTCGAGTAGTCTTGTAGGACCCTAGACGGAGCATGCGGTCCTCCATAGAAATAGTGGGGCGATTGAGTGCCTGCCCATGCGCGGGAACGCTCCATTCGAGACAACCCATAGAGAAGACGGATATTGACAGCTCTGTCATTGATCGCGGTCAACAAGCTCCCCAATATTTGCCCCCGCGTCTCTCAGTTAGTTGTGCCAGCCGAACATCTGCTGGAGCGATAATCCTTGAGGCGGAGCCGCGACACATACTGAATCGCCACTCGCGACGATCTCGCCAACAATCCGCGCCTTGTCTTCGCTACTCCACCTTTCAACGCCGTCCGAAATCCGTGACACTTCAAGCCGCAGCACCGACTCTGTGATAGCATTACGCACCGTCTCCATTCTAAGCCTCATGATGAAAAACCAATCGCAGCCTCGCAAATATTCCGTCAGCAGACAATTGGGAGCACAACGGCGCTTACGCTTGAAGCTCAGCCGGAATTGACAACGCTCGTCCCGATCTTGCGACGATAGTCGTGCGAGATGGTCCAGTGTACACGCTCGTCATTTTTTCAGTCACTGGCCTATGTCACCTATCCTGATCCGCAGCGCCCTTTCTTGAGTACACATCCAAGCCTCTGGACTTAGAAAAATATCGACGTAGACACCAACAGGTTCAGAGCGTGCCCCGTTTGGCGTGTGTATGTAATGCTCGTGGGGTTATTGATGTATGTCAGTCCTACGCTTGTATATATCCCGGGTGCCAGATGTGCTGTATATGTTCCCGAGAACACAGTACTGTCGCGATGTACGAGATGCCCTTTAGCCAATGCAGCATCCACTGCAAAGTTGCTCCACGCGGTGTTAGTGGCAACAATAGCAATCTGATCACTGGGCCGACTGTCAAACAGTCCCTTCGCATAAAGACGAAGCTCGAAATACTGACTGACCTTGTTCAGGTCAGGCGGAGCGTACATTACAGAGAACCCGCCATAGATACCACGAGATGCCGAGCCCTGGATATCAGACTGCCAGAGTTGCCTGTCCACAGCGACGTAGTAGACACTGTTCGCGTTGGCTCTCGGTTGATTTGGATACTGCAAGTTCGTGTAGCTGCTGTTGTTAAAACCGGCACCTGCCCGCAACCAGGTCTCGGGCACGCCCGGTGCAGCTTTGTTCTTATAGCCAATCTCATCAAGCAAAAGAATGCCTGCGTTGGGCGTGCTCCAGTTTAGACCAACCGGATTTTCGGTGATCTGCGCAAATTGACCGTCTGGACTGAGTGAGCGCTGGATCGAAACCTTGTTATACAAGCGATCATCAAAATTGAATTTCAGGTTGAGAGCTGGCGTCGGCGCCGGATTGTTGCTCATGCCCGCTTGGTAAAGGATGTTCGACGATGGCCCAAAAACGTTTACTCCTGCGTTCCCTCCGACCACTGTGCCTGCGAACTCATTTTGATTTCTGAGATAACCTAATTTGAGTTCGAGTTTCCTGTCGAAAAACGTCTGATAGTAGGCAATTGTATTGATTCCCACTCTATCCGGCCCGCCGGGCTTCCATGTCCAGAATTGCTGCTCGGCTCCCACGATGATCTGACCATCGGGTATTCCAAAGCGGTCGAGATCGTAAGTCACGATCATGAAATTTACGGTATTAAATGTCGGGTTCTGGCCAATGTATAGCTGATTGGCGGTGGTGCTTCTGGCTGCATTCGGCAGTTGATTGTGTACGAAGGTGCTTTGTGTCCAGCCAACGTAACCGATCCCGACATCTGCCAGCGCGGATCTAACGCCGCCTTTATCCTGATCGATCGTATCGGCAGGACCAGGTATATTGAGCCACATACCTTTTTCGCGGAGGTTCTCGAATTTTGCGAATTGGTCAGTCTTCTTTTGAGCTCCGTTCTTAGCAACTTCATCCGCAGTGTCGTACTTTGAAGCAAGCGTATTGGTAGCTTGTGCTTGCGCCTGGTTGCCGACGAGATGGGCTGCTCGTTTGAGCCGGCGACTCGCGCTGTGATCGGTCTCCTTTTGAATTCTTCTTTCCGTGACATCATCCGGAGTTTCGCTTTTGGGGTTAGGCACGTTGGCACCTTGTGCCAGCGCCGAACTACAAACGAGACTCGCTGCTAAGGACAGTGTGACAGAAAGCCCTCTTTGCTTCGTGGTTTGTTGAAAGCTGAAAATCCGTGCCGCAGCCAAGTATATCCGAATCGATATCGCCACGAGACGGCGACCATGCATCGTGAGCTCCGCTTCCTTATCGCTAGCTTTGATGGATTGCGTTCCGACCTGATTGGCCCGGAGCTGCCCCACAACCTTTGGCGTCTGAAGGCGGTCGGGGTGACGCTTGACTGCCACCGGCAGCGTCTGTGCGAACGAAACTCGCTCAGCGTTTCCGAGCCTCGTTCGGCGCGCTAGCTTAGGCCATTGCATGGCCGGTAACGTATATGTCAAGCGCTCCACAAGAGCCGCCACTCTACATCGACAGTTCCAACGCAGTTCTGCGGCGCCGCATTGACATCGAGAGCGGCGGTTAGCTTTGTACGGCGCCTTCGCTCTGTGAGATATTCGCGACGGGTGGGCGGAGCCTCGCTGTCCTCGCCACCAATACAGGGGAAACGACCCGCCTCTTTCAAGATTTCGTTCACACAGAGCATCCTGGCCGAAGAAGATGTCTCCTTCGAGATGATAGCAGTCGCTGCCGGAAAGCAGGCCTTCGCCCGCCAGCCAAGACGGGTCGGCTCCATGAAGCTTGGTTGGCATCGCGTTGGGCGAGAGACGAGGCAGTTGACGGGCCCGAGGCCCGACCTTTGACGCCTGCGCGCTCGGCGCTCGCGCCTGCATTGGCTTCCATGAGCAAGGATAGATCGCAATTGGAGTAGACTTCATAGCAGCAAGCGACGAGTCCGCACATCCATCAGGTCCGTTGGTGCGGCCAGATCTGTATTGCATTCCGACTCCCATAACGTGTGACACGCGCGACGTTCATCGATCTAATTGCCATGTGTCCGTCTTCTCCATCTATTGCTATGGTTAGTAGTTGACTGAGCGCAAGACGCTGCCGTCGATGCAGGGATTGCGTTTGTTACGCGCTCTTGCGAGACGTCCCGACATCTAGACGAGCTCTGGCGATGCTGGCAGGCCCCGGCGCAAATCGGGCCAAAATGTCAGTCGCTGGTGAGGGCTGCAGCCGCTTCCAGCTTTGTTACGTACCCACCTCTTGCCGAACCCCAGTTGGACCGAGACGTTGTTGATCTGTATCGACAATGTCGCCGCTTCTCCAAACGGCGCTGTGGCATCTCCAACGTGTGTCGCAGTTTCATCAATGCGCTCAACACGTAGGAAGCTGACTGCAATCCTCTCAAGCCCTTCTCAACGTCCGAATTTTTCGAACGCCAGGACTGGTACGGCACTTGCAGCTCTTATCTCAATTCCTCGCAGCCTCTGGATCAGCAGCACATGTACAGAAGCTGGGCGAGACGTTCGACGGCGAGATCAAGGTGCTCCCCATAGAGTCTCCAGGCGCCGAGAAACTCCTTACGCGGGGCGACCTTCTGAGCCGATCCCGCCGTGCTGCTCGCCGATCTCGTCTTCGGCGTCGGTTCGCTGGCGACCAGGAATGCGTTAGCGAGCGCGATCCGCAAGGAACAGCAGAGAACGCGGTCGGTCTGATCTCATCTTGGCCGGCAACCAGACCATCGGCCATGACACCACGCATCTGGAGCCTGGGATCACGGAGGGGCGCGGCGAGGCTCCAGCTCACATCATGCGCAAGCTGAGGGGCCGAGCACTGCGTGGAGATCGGCCGGATCTCAGTGAAATTGCGAACCGCTAGGCAACTTTCGCGGGCGGCTGCTTGGTAGTTTTAATGCGCGTTACGCTGCACCGACCGTCGATGCTCACGGGCACCTCGCCATCGATGGTGGCACGACGAACGACGCGATGCTGGTCGCCGTAATCATTGACCGCATAATGTTGCGTGGCGCGGTTGTCCCAGATTACTACATCGCCCTCCTTCCAACTCCAGCGCACGGTGTTTTCGGGCGCGGTGATATGAGACTGGAACAGATCGAACAGCTTCTGGCCGTCATATTTTGGGATCCCAACGAAACGCTGCACCACATCGCCGAGCACCAGCGCGCGTTCGCCGGTTTCGGGGTGGACACGCGCGACGGGATGCTCGGTCTCATAGATCGTTCTGGTGAAGACCTCTTCAAAATGCTTCTTATCGGCCTCGCTGGCGCGGCCCATCACGGCGTAGTCGAAGGCATTGGTGTGAACGGCCCAGAGCTCGTCGGCAAGCCGTTGCAGCGGCCGCGGCAGGTCGAGATAAGCGGCCGCGGTGTTTGCCCAGACCGTATCGCCACCGAAGATTGGTATCACAACGCCTCGTAGTACCGCCACCTTGGGATAGGCATCGACAAAGGTCCCATCGCTGTGCCACAGGTCGGCCCGGCTAGCGGCGCGGGCGGAATTAAGCTCGATGACCGAAGCCGTTCCCTTGATGGCACCGAGCGTCGGATGCGGCACAAGCTTCCCGAAACGAAGAGCAAAGCGCTCCTGCTCGGCGTCGTCGAGATGGCCCTGGTCCCGAAAGAAGATGACCTTGTGCTTGAGCAGTAACCGGTTGATCGCAGCTATCGTCTGGTCCGGCAGATCCCCTAACAACTTGATATTCCTGATTTCCGCGCCGATGCGCGCTGCGCATTTGACGATGTCGGCACACGGAATGACATTATCGATCAAGGCAGTTTTGCTCATGACGGTATTCTCCAAATTTTCGGCTTATTCGTCAGACCAGGCTATTCAGCCTGCGACACGAATTGGTGAACGCCCGAGGTCGACCGCATAAAGGGTTTCAACAAAATCCACGACGATTGGCCCGTTGGCGCATCTCTTCACGATATCGGCCAGCTGACGTGTGACGTGCGCGATTGTCATTAACCTAGATTGCCACAAGTCTGTCATCTCCATCAATTGCCAACGTTGGTAGTTGACGGGTCGGTCGCTCGAGAAGTTCAACATACGAGCATAGGGAATGTGGAAGGTTGCTCGCCGGGAGCGTCTCCTCAGCGCGATGGCACGATGCGCCCCTCGGGCGCGAGCCTTTGGTTGCAGCAGATGCAATCATGAGCACGCTACTCTCACTGGTGAACTGCGGCGACCACATGACTGAGAACACTGTATAAGTCGAAGCAGAGAGACGAAGTGCACATGGATGCATCGGCCATGTAAATGGTGCCCATCAAAACAATCGATTTCTCTAATTGTCTGAATGAGGAAATATGAAGGTGTCAGCCAGCGTCGTTGGGCTGAATCGAAGAAGCATTTGCGATGGAAAAGATGATCTGGGGTCGCTGGGGTGACAGTAGTGACTTCGGTACCAATGGTGACGATATGATCATGGATCCTCATGGCAATGATTGGATCGGCGGTGGTCCTGGCAACGACTCCATCTCGGCCGGCGAGGCAATGACCGAGTATTCGGTGGTGCGGGCAATGACCAGATCTTCGGCGAAGAGGGCAACGACTACCTCTACGGCGGCGACTACGGCGGCAATGGCCGCGACCAACCGCGCATCATCGTTGCAGACAATGACAAGCTCTACGGCGGTCCCGGCGATGATGTCCTCTTTGCCGGTGACGGCAGGGATTCTCTGATCAGTACGGGCCGGATCCGGACAATACCGACATCTGGGACTTCGATCCGGCGCAGGATACTCTCGCGTTTGATGCCGTGGGTCTCTACAACGACGGTTCTACGGCGAACTTCGTCAACCACGCCAGCGCGCAGCCGGGCTATCCGATTGCCACTTTCTACAGCGGCGCGGCCTCCAGTGCGAATGGCGAACACACTGTGGTGATCACTGACGTTTCTCTCGCCAATGGCACTGAGGCCGCGAGTGCGATTTCGGGCGAGAATGCCGGCGACATTATCGTCTACCACGACTACCTGACCCACACCGCGAATTTGGCCTACGTCACCTCCGCGAACCACGTGGACGAGTTCGCCCATCTGGGCAGTTTTCACAGTGTGGCCGACCTGGCCAGGTGGCACCTGACCGCATCGGATTTCACCTTCGTCTGATCCGGAAATCGGAGCCACGCCCCGCCACCGCGGCGGGGCGCTTTGTCTTCCACAACTCGCCCCGGGCCATGGACCCCAAGAGCAGGGCGGCGCGGCGTGTTCGGCCTAATCGTAAGACCGTATGTTCGCGTCTGTCGGTGAGATGGCTCGCCTTACACTGCGCGCCCGAGGTTGCTCGGGCGGCCCGAGCCGATCCTGATCCAGGAGGACGAGCTGCAATTATAGGGAAGCATTTGTCGGAATTGATGTAGCTAAGGTCGGCTTCGAATTGAAGCCGCTGGCTGACTATGTGCTGGAGAAGATCAAGCAGGGCGAACGGATCTTCGCCGACGAGACGACCCAAAGCTCGTTCCCGGATCCGGCAAGACACAAAAGGCCTGGCTACGGGCCTATGCGCGCGACGATCGGCCATTTGGCGGCATCGTTCCACCGATGGTCGCTTATCGCTTTGAGGACAGTCGCGGCGGCGAATGCGTCGAGCGGCATCTGGCGGGCCTTACTGGCATCCTGCAGGTCGACAGCTATACCACCTACACTCGGCTCGCCAAGTCAGCGGGCGCCAATGAGGTCGTGACGCTGGCAGCGTGCTTTGCCCGCGTCAGGAGACGGTTCTACGCGCTTCACGTGAACTAGAGCTCGCGCCTGGCGACCCAAACCGTCACCACCATAGCGGGGCTGTGGCAGATCGAGGCCGGCATCCGCCGCCCGCATCCTGAGATGCTGGTGAAAGCGCGCCAGGAAAAGTCAGCCGCGATCGTCGCGGTGCTCTTCGATCTATAGATAAGGAGCTGCCGCGCCTGTCGGCGAATCCAAACTCGCCGAGGCGATCCGCTATGCCACATCCAGACGCATCACACTCGAGCGCTTTCTAAGCGACGGCCGTATGGCGGCCGCCGGAAATGGGCGACCATCGCCATGCTTCTGCAGATCGGGGAGATGAAAACGATGCCGATCCGCACGTCTGGCTCACGCAAACTCTCGAGCGGATCGCGCAGGGCTGGCCGATCTCAGATCCATGCTCTCATGGCCTGACACTTCAAAGCCTGAACGGCCTCAGCTTGGCGCTTACGCTAATGATAGATGCTAAGCGCCGATTATCGAAAGACTCCGAGGAGCAATCGAATTTTGACCGTCTGACGGGAGCCACCTCCCCCATCGCGTTTTCGGCCCGGAGGCCCCAGAGGGATCTATATCTCACGAAGCAGACTAGGCCCCGTAAAACGAGATTCGCGCCGCCGGACGGAGAGGCCGACAACCGAGACCGGCTCCGACTCGGGGCGCGTCTGTGGCCCGACGAAATGTGAATTGCGCTGTCACTCTACAGCGCGGTCAGCCATCTTGTCGTATTCTTCCGCGACCCGCAGCATTCGCCGAATTTGTCTGAGATCGTAGCACAGATTCGCTTTCGCGCGCGTCGCCTCGGCACGATCTCGCCAGTACTTCGGCTCTTTGATCTGATCACGCATGCGCCAGATAGAGCAATTTCTAGCGCGGTGTTCATAAACATATGTGGTCCCGCCGAACGCTTGTAATTCACGTTTTGTTAGTAAGTAAGACAAATTGGGAGACTACAGATCAGCCTGGGAAGCTCAATGATGAATAGTGGCTAACTCACGAAAGGAACATATCGCGATAACATGGTGGCGAGCGGGAATAGATATAAGACGCTACCGACTGCCCGCAAATTGCACATCTTTCCCAGCGATAAGGAACGATGGGTTTTTCCTAGAGTCGAATGCCTGCCTCCGGCACAATGTCCCCAAAAGCCCCAAGCCGGAGGAAAAGCTGCCTAGGTGGCGGTCCTCGCGCTAGCCTGGGAAGCGCTGGGGCCGTTTGGGTTCCGCTGTATCGTGGCAATGGCCCTACACTTCAGCCGCGTTGCTACCGCGAAAAGGGAACTGGAGATCTGGAGCGCGAGCGAGCGGGGCTCCTCATTTGCAATCAACAACGAGAGTACCAGTGACCCTAGACTTCATGGGCGGCCCGGCTTTATAACTTCTTGGCGCTACTTTAACGGCCATCAAGGTACGCGGATCACCCTTCACGAGGTTTGCCGAAGCCGAGAAGGCCTGTCAGGCCGTGCTGACGCACCTGACCAGAGATGGATAGATTAGCGCGCAGGTTTCCAACCTTTGGAACCTTCCCCGGCAGTAGTTGCCACTGCGCCGGTAAATCCAGCGAAGACGACCTTAGCTGCAGACCCACGCCGCTGAGGCCGTCCGACAACCGGGTCACGATCGGGCCCTTACGCGACTGCCATCAAGGACAACTAAAGGTCGTCAATGACTCAATCTTTCCGCGATATCGTTGTGACGACAATTACCACCATTTCGCTGGTGGTTCTCCTGCTGTACATAGCGTTCGGCCCACCTGTCTGAACGACGCCGGCCCATTCAGAACGGCCCCGGCGCGGAGCGGTCCCTACACAGAGCGCCTTCGGAGGGCGGATGAAATGGCAAAATGGTGCGAGGCTCCTAGGTCGTGTGGACTCTAAGGATTCCCTTTTGAGAGCAAATCAGATTCAAGGCTTCTTTTGGGAGGCGGCCTTGGGTGTGATGGATCGTTTGGTATTAAGCGACGCGGCCTGGGAACGCATGGCGCCGCTCATCATAGGCCGGCCTGACCAGAAAGGTTCGACTGGACGCGACAACCGGATGTTCGTGGAAGGGGTGCTTTGGATCGTTCGTACGGGCTCTCCCTGCGTGATCTTCCGGAGGCGTTTGGGGATTGGAACAGCGTATTCCGGCGCTTCAGTCGATGGAGCATCAAGGGTGTCTGGTGGCGGATCTTCGAGGCGATGTCCGATGATCCGGACTTCGAATATCTGATCGTCGATTCCACCATCGTCCGGGCGCATCAGCACGCCGCCGGGGCGAAAAAAGGGGGGCTGAAGATCAGGCGCTTGGCCGCTCGCGCGGCGGCCTGAGCACGAAGATACATATGGCCGTTCGCGGTCTGGGATGTCCTATACGGTTCACGCTCACCGCAGGCCAGAAGGGGGATGCACCGCAAGCCGCCGCATTAATCGAGGGATTACCCGCCGAGGTCGTCATCGCCGATACAGCCTATGACGCCGATCATTTGCGCCAAGATATCGCCGCCAAAATGGCGCTCGCCGTCATCCCCAACAACCCGTCACGCGCCCTCAAATATCCGCTCGACAAACATCTCTATGCCCAGCGCCATCTCGTGGAATGCTGCTTCAGCAAGCTCAAGCAGTTCCGTCGTGTCGCCACCCGCTTCGAAAAGACCGCCCGAAATTACCGAGCCGTCGTCACTCTCGCTGCCATCGTCCTATGGATGCGATAAGTGTCCACACTGCCTAGCGCTCACGATAGGCCTACGATTTGACCTCCCGCATGGCGAGAGTCTCGATCCGTTCGCAATCTGTTCCTGAAATAACTTGTCTAATTCACGATCACGCGACGCGGACTGGTCCGGGGCCACATTCTTCGACAATCGAAATTTACGCGACCTTGGAAGCCTGGCGCCAAAACGAAGCAAGAGCTGCTCGACCTCAGCGGCCGGCTTGGCGCCGCTGAACAGGAATCCTTGTACTTCGTTGCAGCCCTCTGCGCGCAGCCAATCAAGTTGCTCGGTGGTCTCCACCCCTTCGGCGGTCGTGGTGATATTAAGGTTACGCCCGAGGCCCGAGATCGCGCGCACGATGGCGAGGCAGTCGGAACGTTTCGTGAGCTCCTTCACAAAATGAGCGGTCGATTTTGATCTTGTCGAATGGAAAGCTGCGCAAGTAGCTCAGGCTCGAATAGCCGCTGCCGAAATCGTCCAACGATATGGAGACGCCGAGTTCGTGCAATTGATGCAAGATCGCGATACTGGCTTCTGTCTCCGCCAGGAATACCGACTCGGTGATCTCGAGCTCCAGCCGTTTGGGCAGCGGGCCCGAATTGGCCAGCGCCGAAATCACAACCTGCACCAGGTTACGGTTGCGGAATTGCACCGGCGACAGGTTGACCGCGACCTTGATTTCGGAGGGCCACTTCACCGCCTCTTTGCAAGCCTCGCGCAGAACCCACTCTCCGAGCGAGCCAATTCATCCTATGTCTTCCGCCACCGGGATGAACTGCGCGGGCGAGGTCATGCCCTCCTCGGGATGACGCCTCCCAATAGGGCCTCGAGCCCCGAGATCCTCTCGCTCGCGATATCAACCACTGGCTGATAGTGCAGCTCGAACTCGCCCTTCGCAAGGACGCGGCGCAGGCTGGACTCCATCTCGCGCTCGAAGAAGCGATGGTCGCCACGGCCATCCTCTTTCGCGCGATAGAGCGCCATATCGGCGTTGCGCATCAGCTCCTCGCTGCTCGTGCCATGGCCCGGTGAAAGCGCGATCCCAATGGAAGCGCCGATCACAACCTGATTGCCGTCGATCTCGTAAGGCGCACTCAAGGTCAGTATCAGTCGGGCGGCTAAATCGCTCACATCCTTCGGCGAAATGTCAGCCGCAAGGGCGTGTTCGTGCCCGCGACCGTCAATATCAGCGTGGGCGGCACCTTGAAGGACCAATCCCGCGAATAAAGGCGGCAGTTCAGAACATGAACGGCGAGAACGCGGGCAAGCGCTCAATCTAGTTGACGGCACCAAGAAGGCATTGAATATCCGAAGGAGCGCTACGAGCAGTGTCGGGCGCGGGACTTCTCCATCTTTCGTGAGGTCACCGGATCGGTCGTTACGCCATAGCCTTCACCAAATGTTGCATGCCTCAATTGTGCGCTAACAACGGCGCCGCGCTCATGACCGTGGGGGAAGTGAATCCTTGGCAAAAAGGGAGCTTCGAACGACCAGCCATTAGAATTTTGTTGGCCTTCCCCGGTTCGAAACAAAACCTCAGTGCGTCGCGAGCGATACACCAAGCTTTGCGGCCTTGACTGACGTTGCGCCTACGGTCCGTTTGAGTGCCTTCGCAATCTTGTTAACCCCAGATTTTGTCTTCGCCATGGCCTTCAATTGTCGCACATCATCTTTGGTCCAGGGGCGGCGAACAGTTTTCTTCTTGGCAGGCATCGTCTCTCCGAGTCTTGTTGCGTTGGGCTTCTAACATGGTGCGATCGGAATTCAATAGCTAACGACAATCACACAATCATGAAAACTTCACATCACAAGCGCGTTGTCTTCATAGATATTAATCGTGCAGAAAACCATTCGACGGCAACGGCAAACGCGGCCATCTATCTTACGTAACCCGCTTTATTCGGGACGATAAATTTGGAACCGCGTTCGAGTGGTGAAAAATCCATCGACCGGCAAACTCCTTCTCGCGTGAATCCCTAGTCTGAGTGACAAATCGTCGATGTACCTCATCTAAGGATCATCGGTCAGTCCCTCGTTGAGCGAGTCGCACGACAGTTTGATTTCGTTGGTGGATTGGAGGCCAAGCACACGCCACGTTCCAAGCGGATGCTGTCTGCAGTGGAGGATGACCCTCATCGGCGCGGATCGCAGTGGTCCACGCATTCAATGTAGCGTCCACAAAGAGTCAAGTGCCAGTGAGAACAGCGCGAGATACTACATACAGAAAGTAGGACGGCTGGTCATCGACGTACTTTGCCTGCCGCTAAATAATCCCAACTCGATCGGGGAATATGTCAAGCCTATCGCAGCGACGCATCGGACGAATCGCACGCCCGCAAGCAACCGGCTAGCACGCGAAGGCGAACGCCGAACTCGAACGGCTTGTCGGAGCCATGTGCCATGGCATCAAATCGAGCGAGATCGCGCAGCGGTATGTCCAATCCCAGTTTTCAGCCAAGATGTTGCGCTTTTGACACCTAAACCCGCATATACCGCGCCCATGGTCCACTTGGGGGTGATCGGCAAGTTTGACGTATACGTGCGAGGAAAGAGCCAGCTTCTAGTGATCCGACGAGGAGCGTCACTGGCTGAGTAATGTTAGAGCGCGGCTGCATAAATAGTGAGCGGCGCGCAATTGTTTGTAGCGAGATAAGCGACGCGGTCGCGGGAGGGCTTCTATGCGCTCTCAGAGCCCGCCAATCGGTACTGTCGCGGACGTTTCACAATCCTTCTGAAGTTCAGCCTCAAGTTCTAAGATGATGATGTGTAGGAGACTTGCGGCAAGGGGATCGGTGACCTCCCGTTCCAGAAACCGATAACGAGCGATTTGGACTTCTTGCTCTCTGAACTGGCGCTCTGTCATCATGTTCTGCCTCCAACTAAATGACGCGGCGGAGGCGAGTTTGTTTCGCTAAAATCTTCAGATCATTTTGTATGGTTTCTAATTAACGGATGCTCGATGGGACGAGAGCCGGAACAACTCGTAGGCCAGTGTCTAGATCCCGCGTGTTAGAAGCAGCCGTGGGATGATCAGGAGCCGCATCGCAACAAATGGCGATAACCTTGCTCCCTCATCCATTTAGCACGAGAGAGGTGGCTTTCGAATGCGAGCCGCGCGCGATCAGCATCGCTGTCTGGATCGATGCGCAGCACGATCCGAGAGACGTCACGCCAGTCGGCGCCCTGCTGATCAGCATCAAGCACACGCATGTACGTGACCACGTGCTTCTCGTCGTACTCGGTGAGGGCTGGTCCAGCTGGCGCTACGTCCCCGGCATGTGGATCGAGTGGGGGCGTTTTCATAGGCTGCTCGTGACGAGAGTCCGGCGTGCAGCACAACCTTAGCCACGGCTTCAGGTCAAGCTCTTGATTCGATTGTCAGTGCCGGAGCCCTAGAACGTACCCGGCGCCAGTATGACAATTGCATGACACAGGGCTGCCGCAAACGCTGGCTGATACTCGTATTCAACATGGGTAAAGCGTGGGGATCGATGTTAGGCCACGTGCGTGGAGAAGAGCACCCTTTGCTGCGCCGGTGACTTCCGCGCCGCAACTGCATAGACACTGCCATTTTGTACTTACTCTCTTCCCTTACTTGCCGCGCTATCCCGCCGCGGCCCTCACACCCAAAGTTATCCATTCCGACGATGAGGACTCACCATTGAGCCGACGCACAGTTGGAATGCCCGAGGCCGATGAATTAAAAGACATGACGAGGTTGTTAGCGAGTTTATGGGAAACCGCGCAACTGCTTCCCGAAGGATCAGAACGGCAGGATGCGTTCAGACAGATCGGTAGCTTCCAAAGGCGCGTGGCGGCTTTAATTTCACGTACCCTTTAGGCCTAAGGATGATGTCGTGTCGGGGTGTGCTGTGGCTACCGATCCAACTCGCGCCGGAAGATTGCGTTTTGGAAGTTGGCGAAGTCGATAAGACTGGGATTATTCCATTGGGCTTTCCATGCCGGCGAAGGCTGGGGATTTGGTACAATGCCTGGGCCGATGAGCCGATTTTGATCTGTCCAACGCATTGGAGGATCTGGCGCATGCCAACAAGTTGGTAGGTTGATTCTTGCGGACGCGCCCTTTTTGAAGAGGTGGAACCAGTTATGAGGACAGCGCTCTGTTTCGCCATATTGGTCATTCCCACGCTTGCGCTCGCTCAAGGCGCAACACCGGCAAAGCAACCGACCATCGGCACCAAGCCGCTCGTTCAGGTGAAGCCGAGGGCGTCCGTTGGTTGCAAGCTTGTTGGAACGGTCAAGGGGACGAAGCTCTGGGCGGGTGAATGCATTGCGGCGCCGGAGCTAAGAACAGGTACGCCACCCGAAGAGGCTAGTCCATCGGCCCCCGACGCGGCTGGCGGAGCTACTCCGAAGGATCAGCAGTAACGCTGCAATTCATGTGCAACCTCTTGTCTGATTGCGGTTGCTGAAGGCTTCAGCTTGCTACCGACAGCCTGCGAGGCTCGCTCTTGTCTACGACGTCGATGATAGCCGCCTCAGGATGGCAGTCCGAAGATCGAGAACTGCTACCTACTAGGCACGCGTACTGCAGGCTACAGGGGTTGCAGCGCAGTCATCCCGACCTCGTCCTCGCAGGACGTCGCTCCGCCTTTTCGGCGGATCCGCTGAATTGCTAATTGATCATGCGATCGCCTCCTCGCGGGTCCATCGGAATTCGCTTCCAGCTGCCCAGATCCGATGCATCACGATCGCCAATTTTCGTGCGACCGCTACAACTGCGCGGCGAAGACCGCGTCGCTTGGCCACCCTTACACCCCAAGCTTTCAACGCGGAACCATGCATGCGTCACTGGCCCGATCTTCACTGGGCCGGGGCAGTCCACCCATCCGCAA
>NZ_LLXZ01000217.1 GCF_001440395.1 Bradyrhizobium jicamae
GTGCGTGAGGCGCGCCTGGCCGAGGCCAACCGGCAGGCCGGTACCAGATCACCGCACCGTCCGTCGCCGGGCGCGCCACGTCCGGTGCGGCCGCCGCCGCCGAGGCCGGCGGAACCGCAGGACGGCGGGATGTCCGCCATGGCCTCGCAGGACAGCATGCCCTCGCAGGAAAGTGAGAAGATCCGGGACGGTTCCGTGTAACGTCGGCGGAGCTGGCCCGTATTTGATGGCGAACCGTTACGTCCGCCCCGCACGGAGATTGCCATGTTCGACCGCCGTATTCTGCTCGCATCCGTGGCCGGCCTGTTTGGCCTGGCCGCTTTCCGCTGGCTGCGCACCACGCCGGCGCAGGCTGCCGAGAAGTTCGAGGTGGAAAAGACCGACGCCGAATGGCGCGCGCAGCTCACGCCGCAGCAATATGAAATCCTCCGCAAGCACGGCACCGAGCGGCCGGGCTCGAGCCCGCTGTTGAAGGAAAAGCGCAAGGGCATTTTTGCCTGCGCCGGCTGCGATCTGCCGCTGTTCTCCTCGGACACCAAGTATGACAGCGGCACCGGCTGGCCGAGTTTCTGGCAGCCGCTCGACAATGCGCTCGGCAAGACCGAGGACCGCACCTTCGGCATGGTGCGCACCGAAGTGCATTGCCGTCGCTGCGGCGGCCACCTCGGCCACGTCTTCGACGATGGGCCAAAACCAACCGGTTTGCGCTATTGCATCGATGGATTTGGCATGGTGTTTCACCCCGCCGGGCCCTCGGCATCGTAAGCCGCACACCCGGCAATTGTTGCCCCGCCCGGCAAATGTGCCCCGGTCCCCGGACCGGGGCTTTTTTCTTAAGATATTGATTTTTATCGATTTTGTAGTTTGGCACAACGCTTGCGACACGTTCTCCCGACGCGGCCTGGGATCACCTGGATCGGCCAGCCGCCCGGATCGAATTTGGAGAACATGTCATGGGTATCTTCGGCGCTCTCACCACCGCGGTCGGCGGCCTTCGCGCCAACTCCTACGCACTGGAAAACGTCTCGGGCAACATCGCCAACTCGCAGACCACGGCGTTCAAGCGCATCGATACCTCGTTCCTCGATCTCATCCCGCAGACCGCCACCACCTCACAGCTTGCCGGCGGCGTCACCACGCAATCCCGCTCCACCAACTCGGTGCAGGGCGACGTTCAGACGGCGTCGGTCGCCACCTTCATGGCGATCAACGGCAACGGCTTTTTCGCGGTGCAAAAGCCGGGCAACTTCACCGACGGGACGCCGGTGTTCGACGGCGTCGACCGCTTCACCCGTCGCGGCGACTTTCAGCTCGACAAGAGCGGCTATCTCGTCAACGGCGCCGGCTACTACCTGCAGGGCGTGCCGATCGACCCGACCACGGGCAACCCGTCCGGCAGCTCGCCGCAGGTTCTAAGGTTCCAGAACGACTTCCTGCCGGCGCAGCAGACCACCCGAATCGACTATCGCGCCAACCTCGCCAGCTATCCGCTGACCACCAAGCATGACGTTTCCGTTCCTGGATCGGAATTGATCGCGCCGGGATCATATAGCACCGGACATAATCCGCTGGCGCTCGGCACCCCTTCGGCGCCCTATACCGACGCCTCCAGGAGTGGCACCACCCAGAACAACAAGGCGACGCCGTCGGTCGCGAACACGGCCGCGACCCTGCTCAGCGGCGCGGCCGGCACCAACTCGATCTCCACCAGTTTCGTCGCGGGCGACACCATCACGGTCAACGGCCAAACCCTCACCTTCATGGCGTCGGGCACCGCCGTCGGCGCCAACGAGATCAACGTCGACGACACCATCGGAACCTTGCTGGGCAAGATCGACGCGCTCCAGCAAACTTCAACCGCGTCCACGATCTCTGGCGGCTCGATCACGCTGCATTCCGGTACGAACTTCAATCTCACGATCTCAAGCTCGAACACCGCGGCCTGGGCTGCCCTCGGCTTTACCGGCACCGTGACGGCGCAACGCGGCGGCGGCGGCGGCGTCGGCACCGGCCAGGTCGTCGGCAACGACAACTCGACATTCCTCGCCGAGTCGATAGCGGGTGGTGCGGTCACGACCTACGACGTCTCCGGCGCGCCGGTGAACCTGCAGTTCCGCTGGGCCAAGGTCGACAGCGCTTCGCTTGGCGCCGGCCACACCGACACATGGAACCTGTTCTACCAGGTCAATCCCAACGCAACCGGCACCCAGGTCTCGTGGCAGAACGTCAATACCAACTTCACCTTCTCGGCGTCGGGCCAGATGACACCGGCGATTCCGTCGGTGGAGCTTACCAATGCCGTCGTCAACGGCGTCGCGCTGGGTAGTCCCGTCATCAACTTCGGCACTGGCG
Source organism: Bradyrhizobium jicamae (assembly GCF_001440395.1). GTDB lineage: Bacteria > Pseudomonadota > Alphaproteobacteria > Rhizobiales > Xanthobacteraceae > Bradyrhizobium > Bradyrhizobium jicamae. The sequence goes on from NZ_LLXZ01000217.1 coordinate 2,353, forward strand.
GCGTTACCCAGTTCGCGGATGCCAACGGCAACGTCCAGGTCAACCAGATCCAGCAGGACGGCTTCCCGGCCGGCCAGTTGCAGTCCGTCGGCGTCGGCACCAACGGCCGCATCGTCGGCAACTATTCCAACGGTCGTAACCTCGACCTCGCCGAAATCTCGGTCGCGACCTTCAATGGCACCAACTTCCTCAAGCGCGTCAATGGCGGCGCGTTCGAAATGACCGACGGATCCGGACAGGCGCTGTATGGCAAGGCCGGAACCATCGTCGGCTCGTCGCTGGAAGGATCAAACACCGATATCGCCGACGAGTTCACCAAGCTGATCGTTACCCAGCAGGCCTATTCGGCCAACACCAAGGTGATCACGACTTCCAACACGATGGTGCAGGACCTCCTGAACGTACTGCGCTGATCGGCGACGGTGCGTTCGTGAATGCGATTTGAGATGGGCAATTAGTCATGGGTTTGAGTCAGGCTCTCTCTACCGCGATGTCCGGCTTGCGCGCGACGCAAGCCGCGATCGCGTTGGTCGGATCGAACGTCGCCAACGCGGAAACGCCTGGTTACGTCAGGAAGTCGATCATCCAATCCGCCGGCGTGACCGGCGACTACGGCTCGAGTGTTCTGCTCCACGGTGTCGACCGTCAGCTCGACCAGTATCTGCAGACGCAGCTGCGCACCGAAACCTCGGGCGCGGCCTATGCCGATATCCGTTCGACCTTTCTCCAAAATCTGCAGAACGTCTACGGCAATCCGGCCGAAACCGGCACCATCGAGGATTCCTTCAACAAGCTCCTGACCGCCTTCCAGGGTCTGCAGACCAGCCCGGATTCGCAGTCGGCTCGAATCGGTGCAGTCGCCGCCGCGCAGACGATGGCGCAGACGCTCAATGCGGCGACGCAGGGAATTCAGGCGCTTCGCGCCAATGCCGAGATGGGCATCAACGATTCCATCATGACCGCGAACAACGCGATGGCCCAGATCGCGTTCATCAACAACCAGCTCCAGAACAACGGCAAGACCGACGCTGCGACGGCGTCGCTGCTGGATCAGCGCGATCAATACATCACGCAATTGTCGAGCCTGATGGACATCAGGACGGTCGTAAACGACCTCAACCAGGTGACCGTGTTCACGAACTCCGGCGTGCAACTGGTCGGGACCGAGGCGGCGCAGCTCACGTTCAATCCCCAGGGCACGATGACGCCCAACACGTTGTACAACGTCGACCCGACCAAGAACAACGTCGGCACCATCACGATCAATTTCCCCCATGGCGGCAGCTACGATCTGGTCTCCACGAATTCGATTCGCTCGGGCAAGATCGCCGCCTATCTCGAGCTGCGCGACAATACGCTGGTGAAAGCGCAGACGCAGATCGACCAGTTCGCAGCGTCGATGTCGAGTGCGCTGTCGGACAAGACCACCGCAGGCACCGCCGCTCCCGCGTCCGTCCTGCCGCAGGTCGGCTATGATCTCGATCTGACGGGATTGCAGTCTGGCAATGTCATTAACGTCAGCTACAAGGACAACACCACCGGCATCACGCACAATCTCTCGATCGTGCGCGTTGACGATCCGAGCGTGCTGCCGCTGAGCAATACCTCGACGCTCGATCCGAACGACCAAGTGCTCGGCATCGATTTTTCCGGCGGCATGGCATCGGTCGTTTCCCAACTCAACGCGGCGTTGGGCTCGACCGCCAACCTTCAGTTCTCGAACCCGTCGGGTTCGACTTTGCGGGTGCTGGACGATGGCGCGACAAATCGGTCCGATGTCCTTGCGGCGTCCGTCACCACGACGATGTCGTCGCTTACAAGCGGCAACCCGCAGCTTCCGCTGTTCACCGACAATGGTGGGCTTTTCAGCGGCGCAATTACCGCCAACGGTTCGCAGATGACGGGTCTCGCCGGCCGCATCAGCGTCAATACCGCTCTGCTCGGCGATCCCTCGCGCACCATCGTGTTTTCCACCAGCCCGCTCACGGCCGCGGGCGACACCACGCGCGCCGACTTCATTCTCGCGCAATTGCAGACGGGCAGCTATCGCTATTCGCCGCAGACCGGCATCGGGACCACCGGCGCTCCGTTCACCGGCACGCTGGTCAACTTTGCCAAGCAGTTCATCAGCCAGCAGGGCGAAGCCGCGACTGCAGCCAAGCAACTCGCGGACGGACAATCCGTGGTGTTGAATACCCTGCAGAAGAAGGTGACCGATGCGTCGGGCGTCAATATCGACGACGAGATGGCGCATCTGCTTGCGCTGCAGAATGCCTATTCCGCCAACGCGCGCGTGATGTCGTCCATCAAGCAGATGTACGACACATTGATCCAGGCCATGTGAGGGTATCATGTCGATCGATGGCGTTAACGGCAGGACGTCCTATATCGGGACCTCGATCCTCAATATCCGCAAGCAGCTCGACGATCTGACGCAGCAGCTCGCCAGCGGCCGGGTCTCGACGACCTATGCGGGGCAGGGCGCCAATCGCGGCTTCGCGCTGAGCCTGCGCGCGCAGGTCAGCAGCATTGATGCGTTCGCCGACACGGCAAAGAACGTCAACACAAGGCTCAGTGTCGTCAATCTGGCGCTGCAGGGAATGATCGACATCGGTAAGTCAGTGAAGAGCGCGGCGAGTACGTCGACCATCGTGCTCAACAACAACGGTCAGACCTCCGGCCAGATCGCTGCGCAGGCCGCGTTCTCGAATGCGGTGTCGCTGCTCAACAGCCAGGCGGGCGACCGCTATCTGTTTTCCGGCCGCACGACCGACACGGCAGCGACGGTTCCGGCGGACGTAATGCTCGATGGCGTGGGAACCCAGGCCGGTTTGAAGCAACTGATCAACGAACGCCGCCAGGCCGATCAGGGGGTCGGCAACATGGCGCATCTGACGGTCTCGTCGCCGCCGTTGACGACCACCGTGACCAGCCTGGCCGAGGATGGTTCATCGTTCGGGTTGAAGCTTTCTTCGATCAGCCCATCGCTGACGGGAGCGACCGTGACGCAGCCCACCGGCGCGCCGCCGGCCGTCACCATCGATCTCGGCGCCGTCAATCCGAACGATGGCGACAAGATCACGTTCAACTTCAACCTGCCCGACGGTACCACCGAATCGATCGCGCTGACCGCAACGACGACGAACCCGCCGCCGGCCGGCTCGTTTCTGATTGGCGTCGATACGGCCGCAACGACTGCGAACCTGCAGGCGGCGATGACGTCTTCGATCCAGACGCTGAGCGATACCTCGCTGGTTGCCGCCTCGGCGATCACTGCGTCCGAGAACTTCTTCAATCCGTCAGCGACCATCGTTGGAAGCGCCGTTAACAACCAGAATACCGTGCCGGGACCAATCACCGGCGCGACGCTGCTTTCCGGTGCCGCTGGAACAGATTCGCTCTCAGCCAGCTTTGCGGCGGGCGATACCATCACGGTAAATGGCACGCCGATAACCTTCGTCGCATCCGGCGCCACCGGCAACCAGCTCAATATCACCGACAGCGTGCAGACCTTGCTGGCCAAGATCGATTCGATCACCGGGACCACGACGTCATCGACGGTCACGGGCGGCACGATTGCGCTGCATGGTGGTGACGGCGCTGCTCTTTCGATCTCTAGCTCGAACGCCGCAGCGTTCGCGGCGCTTGGCTTCAGCGGCACGCCGAGTGCAGATCCGGCGCCGCTGCGGGTCGATGGCCCGCCGTTTGCTACTGCCACCAATTTGATCGGCGGCACTTCGACAAACACGGTGTCGTGGTACACCGGCGAAGTCGGAGCTGATCCGGCGCGTGGCACGGCGATTGCGCGCATCGACCAGGCGGTCACGGTGCAATATGGCGCGCGCGCCAACGAACAGGCGCTGCGCTATCAGTTGCAGAATATCGCGGTGTATGCCGCGGTGACGAGCAACGCCAACAATCCGAATTCGAAGGCGCAGGTGAACGCGCTGCAGCAGCGGATCTCGGCGAACCTGGCGCCGCAGAACGGACAGCAATCGATTCAGGACATGCAGGCGGAGTTCGCCGGCGCGCAGAACGCCATCAAGGCTTCGACTGACCGCCAGACCCAGCTCAAGGGAATGGCGCAAACCATGCTCGACCAGATCGAGGGCATCAACCAGGACGAGGTGGCGACCAAGATCTTGGCACTGCAAACCGCGCTGCAGGCCTCGTATCAAACGACGTCGATGCTTTATCAGACCTCGTTGACCAAGTTCATGCCAGTCTGATCGATCGGTTTCGCACTCAAGCAAGAAAACCCGCCTTGGCCTTTTACCTTGAAGCGATGTGATTGGCTAAGCGGACTTGCGATCTGGCTGCTCGGACGATTGCAGCTTGCGGGCGCCCTCCAGGATCTGCTCTTCATGGCCGATCAACTTTTTCGCTTCCTTCAGCGCATGATAGAGATCACCATTCAGGGTATGGTTGTTGATGCTCTCGATGAACGGCCATGCGCTTGGCATTGTCGCGATGATGTCGCGCACCAGGCTGAAGTAGGCCGGATGGTGCGCCATCGGATCCGGCGACAGGTACATCAGCTGCACGGCGAGATAGACCAGCTTGGCCGGCGTGTCGGCAATTTCGGGTGTGAGAATGTCTTTCTCACGCAGGATCGGAATCCTGTCGCCGTCGATAAGCAGCCTAGCGCGTTGATCGGTGTTGGTGATCACGCAGGCACCGATGATGATGCGCTCGTGCGGTTTGAGCTCGACTTTCAAGGCCATGCCTGTTCTCCCTTTGGCGCACTTCGCGCGCTGTCGTGCCCGCCGGCCGATTCGGCATCCTTCCCGATGATGGTTAACCAATGGTGAAGATGCGATTCGTGCCCATTTGACGGGCTTTTCTGCGTGCGGCCCGTAGGAATACGGGATTGCAGGGCTGACAGGCGCGATCACCTTCACGACAGCGTCGGCCCTGGTCGATGCGACGTCAACCTGCACGACTTCATCGATAATTTCTGCGACGAACAGAGTTGTCATCAACCCCGGACGCTGCTGCGTACGCAGGCTTTCGCCTTGGATTCGAACCACTGGCCCACACCAACGAGGAAGCGACGGGCAGCTTAGGCCCTGTCGACCGGAGCCGGTGTGCGCGCCGGCACCGCCAACCAGTCGCAGCACAGCGTGTAGCAGCTCCTACGCCAGATGGACGGCAATCCTCTCAATGGTCAAGGAGCGACCCCCGCCGTCTTTCTTTATGATGATGGATTCTATTCGCTCGAGAAACAAAAGGCGCCGACTTGAACAAAAGCGCTGAAGCAGAAAATTTGGCATTCGATCTTAATTCCATCAGAACCTGATGGTCGGCATGCTGCCGCAAATATGGATTTTTGCCGGACTGCCGACACAATCGGTAACTCTTGCTAACCATATTTAAAGGCGCAACCTGTATGAAAGTTAGGCAGTTTTTCGAAGTCCCGCGGTGCCCTGCGAACCGCTCCCATCGAGGTTATGAATGTCTAATGCAGCCCAAGCCTACGCTCGTACGTCGCAAACTACGTCGTCCCCCCGTGAGATCGAAGCGCAGGCGCTGCTGAAGGCCGCACGACAGCTCCAGGAGGTTCAGACCAACTGGGCCGGTCCGGGCCAGGCCATGGAGAACGCGCTGTTGTTCAATCGCCGGCTTTGGTCAATCTTCATGAGCGCGGCGCAGGCCGACGAAAACCCGCAGTCGATCGAGGTGCGTCAGAACATCGCCAACATCGGCGTGTTCGTGATGAAGCAGACTGTAGACATGCAGTTGAATCCGGATCCGGCCAAGCTGAAGTCGCTGATCGATATCAACTGCAATCTGGCCGCTGGCCTGTCCGGTCGCGGCTAACCGGTTCGTTAGATGGCCGACGTCTGGAGCATCATCTCAGCCAACTACAAGACGGTGGGAATGACCGTCCCGTCCAATACTCCGTACGTGGCGGTCGATCCCAATCTCTATGAAGGAAGCTGGACAGGAAAATACTCCGACCAGAAAACGTTCAAGATCACGGTCTCGAACGTCACGGGATTCCGCGCCAAGGTGCAGTACCAGAGCGGTGGCACCAACAAATACCAGGAAGTGCTGATCAAGGACAATGCGTTTCGGATAGGCGACACCAAGTTCGCGCTGACGGCCAACAATACGGCGCTGATCAAGAACGTCGTGACCGATGCCGCCAGCGGACAGACTTATCTCGATCAGGCATACGCGAAGCGTTCATAAGCCGCTGGCGCAGCAAAGCCCGCGATCACCGACTGCGTATGCCGGTCCTATCGCCAAATCGAAACCGAAGCGGTCAAGCCTTGCGGTCGGTTGCGCGAAGGCGCTGCGGCGCATCCCTGGTCAGATCGAGGGTGTGGAAATAGGCGCGGCGGCGCAGCACGGCTTCCTCGGGAAACTGCTTCACGACCTGGCTCGTCTTGACGTCGACGACCTGATAGACGACGGCGCGTGCATCGCGGTCGATCACGACCTGGTTGGATACCGCAGGATTCGAAATGGAAATGCGGACCGCGGCGGAATCGGTGCCGGCGCGCGCACTTGCATCGACTGCCGAGACGCTCTGGCTCGCCGGCAGTTCGGTCGCGACCGCATGTTGTGCCGCCTCGCTCACGTGCTGAACGATCGGCGCGGCAACCGGTGCCCCCACCGGTTTGATGTTGAAATCTGTACTCATGGCAGCCTCCGGGCTTGCTGCGAGTCAAATCCAACCCCTCATCGGTTGCAATATAGCCGGGCACCCCTCAACGCGGCGTTAGGGAACACGCTGAATCCCGCTCTGACGCGGCCGCGCAAATTTGGTGAAAATTGTAGATAACCGAGAACGCGCTTCGCTTACAGCGAACGGCTGACCGAGAGCGGGGTGATGTTGCGTGGGCCGGGAGCTGCGCGTTGTCCTGCAGCCGTGTAGGTGCTCGGAATGTTCTTGCGCTGGATTTCGGTGTTGACGCCGCGCACGATGCCTTCGGATACCGCGTGCGCGGTCGCAAGCACGGTGAGATTGATCTGCAGCATGGCGCGGAAAGTGTCGTGATGGCGGCGCAGGGTGGCCAGCAGCTCCGGCGATACCTGCGCCAGATATTTTTGCGCGTTCTTCAGATTCTCGACCGCGACCATGTAGCGCCGCGACAGCTCGCCCTTTTTCTCTTCCAGCCGCATCGCCTCGCGCACGTTGCCGGCGCGCACCAGTTCGGTCTCGCGCTCGATGATGCCGAGCAGCGCGCTCATCACCTCCATCAGCTCTTCCGCGAGCTTGCGCGCCTCGGCCGGCGTCGAGATCGATCTTGCTGGTGCTGGTGCTGGTGCTGGTGCTGGCTGGGCCTGGGGACGCTGATTCATGTCGGGTTTCCTTTGGATCAGCCGGCGCGATTGGCTTGCTGCAGGATCAAGGTGCGGAAGACGTCGTTGGAAATGCCGATGCCACCGGACTTGGTAAAGGACTTCGAGTATTCGTCCGTCAGCATCGAGCGCCAAACGCCGGTGCCGGGCGTGTCGCCGAACGGCCCTTCGCCTTTGACGCCGGTGGTCATCTGGGAAAACATCGAGTTGAGGAACATCGCCTCGAACTCTTCGGCCTTGGCGCGCGTCTTTTTCTGCGCTTCGGGCGAAATTTTCTTGAGTGCGTCGGCGAGCTGCGGGTCGTTACGGCCGTTGATCAGCGAAGTCTTTTTCTTCGAATATGCGCCGATGCCGTTGATAAGGCTCGTGTCCATCACATCACCTCGATGTCGGCCTGGATCGCGCCGGCGGCCTTGATCGCCTGCAGGATGCTGATCAGGTCGCGCGGACCGATGCCGAGGCCGTTGAGGCCGTCGACGAGCTGCTGCAGCGAGACGCCGTCCTTGACGACGGCGAACTTCTTGCCGTCTTCGCTGACGCTGACGCCGGTGCGCGGCGTCACCACGGTCCGGCCGCGCGACAGCGGGTTGGGCTGACTCACTTGCGGGCTTTCTGAAATCGACACGGTCAGATTGCCCTGCGCCACCGCTACGGTAGCGACGCGAACGTCGCGGCCCATCACGATGATGCCGGAGCGCTCGTCGATCACGATCTTGGCGGCGAGGTCAGGATCGACCTGCAATTGCTCGATCTCGGTCAGGAAGGCGACGACGTTGCCCTTGAATTCGGCGGGGATCGAAAGCTGCACCGTGGAGGGGTCGATCGGCTCGGCCGTCTTGACGCCGAGGAAGTCGTTGACCGCCGCTGCGATGCGCTTGGCGGTGGTGAAGTCGGCGTTGCGCAGCGCCAGCCGGACATTGGGCAGGCGATTGAGCGCGAATTCGATCTCGCGCTCGATGATGGCGCCGTTGGCGATGCGGCCGACGGTCGGAACGCCGCGGGTGATGCTGGCGGCAGCGCCTTCTGCCGCGAAGCCGGAGATCGCCAGCGAGCCTTGCGCCACCGCATAGACATTACCGTCGGCGCCGAGCAGGGGGGTGACGAGCAGCGTGCCACCGGTCAGGTTCTTGGCGTCGCCGAGCGCGGACACCGTGACATCCATCCGCGTGCCCTGGGTGCCGAACGCCGGCAGATTGCCGGTGACCATGACGGCGGCGACGTTGCCGGTGCGGATGGTGGCGCCGCGGATGTTGACGCCCATGCGCTCGAGCATCGCCTGCAGCGACTGCTTGGTGAAGGGAATGTTGTTCAGCGTGTCGCCGGTGCCGTTGAGGCCCACGACGAGGCCGTAGCCGATCAACTGGTTCTGCCGCACGCCTTCGATATTGGCGAGGTCCTTGATCCGCGACGTCGCGCCCGCGGATGAGAGCGATAGCCCCAGCGCCAGCAGCGCGGCGCAGGCCACCCAAATCAGTCTTGCCGAACGGATGCCGGGCATCCTGTGCTCCCCTCGAGAACTTCCACCCGGACCGCAGGCGCCACTCCCATGGACTGCGGTCCGCGATTAACTATGCGAGCGCCGTGCCATCTCGCGTTTTCCGAGCAATGCCTTGATATCGCTGAATGTTCGCTGGAGTCGCGATGCCACGGCGGCTTCACCACGATGGGCGAAACTGCCGCATGTCGGCAGATTTTGCCGGGCCGTTTACGCATCATTAACCATGGGAAGGCGAAGGTTCGGTCGACTCTCACAACGAGATCACCACGATGCGCATCTACGGACCGAACGGCACCACGCTTGGATCGCCCGCGAGCCACACGCGGCGGACCAGTTCGACCGGCTTCTCGCTGCCGGAAACGCCGGCTACGCCCGAAGAGCCGCGCTCGGCCACAGCACCCAAGGCCGCCGGCAACATCGATGCGCTGCTCGCGCTGCAGGGCGTCGAGGATCCAACCGAGCGCCGCAAGCGTTCGGTCGCGCGGGGCAGGGGCGCGCTCGACGTCCTCGACGAACTCAAGCTCGGGCTGCTCTCGGGCAACCTCGACGCTTCCACGGTGAACCGGCTGCGCGATGCCGCCGCCAATCTGAAATCCTCCTCCGGCGATCCTGGCCTCGATGCGGTGCTCTCCGAGATCGAGCTTCGCGTCGAAGTCGAACTGGCAAAGGCCGGACAACGGTTCTAGTCCGGTGCATGGCACTGGATGAGAGCGGGGTGATTTACGCCGCGATATCCTTGCGCGCCGCGTCGTAGCGGCGCTGTGCGTTCAACACTTCCTTCAGATTATTCTCCGCCCATTCGCGCAACGGATCGACCGCATCGGCCAGCGTCGCGCCGAGCGGGGTGATCGAATACTCGACCGTCACCGGCACAGTTGCGATCGCGCGGCGTCTCATCAATCCGTCGCGTTCAAGCGATTTGAGAACCTGGCTCAGCATCTTCTGCGAGATGCCTTCAATGGCGCGGCGTAATGCATTGAAACGCATCGGCTCGTCGCGCACGAGAAGCAGGATTAGCACCGCCCATTTGTCGCCGACGCGATCGAGGATCTGGCGTGTCGGGCATTCGGCCGAATAGGCGTTCGGGATTTTCGAATTGGCGGCTTTCACGGCGGTTACTCCGGCGTAATCAGGTGACCCAAAAGTGCTCTCTTAACAGCTACAGTCTTTTCGCTATCTAGTCACCATTGGATACCACATTCGGGTATCGCAAGGGAGACCTCCATGAAAATCGCCGTCATCGGCGCGTCCGGCAATGCCGGTTCGCGCATCACCGCCGAACTCGCCCGCCGCGGCCATGGCGTGACCGCCATCGTCCGCAATCCCGAAAAGGTCACCGCCCAGGCCGGCGTCACGCCGACCAAGGGTGACGTGATGGATCAGGCCGGGCTTGCCCGGCTGGTCACCGGCCATGACGTGGCGATCAGTTCGGTCCACTTTCTGGCCAGCGACCCGGTCAAGCTGATCGGCGCCGCCAAGGAATCGAAGGTCGGTCGCTACCTCGTCGTGGGCGGCGCCGGCAGCCTCGAGGTGGCCCCGGGCGTCCGGCTGGTCACCACCCCGGGCTTCCCCGTGGCATACAAGGCGGAGGCCGAGAAGGGCGCCGCCTTCCTCGACCTGCTTCGGGCCGAGAAGGAACTCAACTGGACCTTCCTGTCGCCCTCGGCCCTGTTTGTGGCCGGCGAGCGAACCGGCAAGTTCCGCCTCGGGACCGACCAGCTTTTGACCGCTACCGACGGCAAAAGCTCGATTTCCTTCGAGGACTTCGCAGTTGCACTCGCCGACGAAATCGAGCGCCCGGCCCATATCCGCCAGCGATTCACGGTCGGCTACTAAAGGGCGGCCCGCCCCGATAGCTTTGCCTGTGCAAGGCCTTGGGGGCGGTACTCCCACGGGGAGGTCCGATATTGTCTGTCACAACCCGCCGCTATATAAGGCCCGCGCGGACGGACAATTTTCCGCCCCGCCTTGCACGTGAAGATGGGCTGGCCTTGGAAAAGTTGAAGAATTATCGACCCTCCGAAAAAGAGCCTTTCATGAATGACCGCCAGCGCGATTATTTTCGCGCGAAGCTGCTGGCGTGGAAGGACGAGATCCTGAGGGAATCAAAGATTACCCTGCAGACCCTTCAGGAAGAGAACGTCAATCATCCTGATCTCGCTGATCGCGCCTCTTCCGAAACCGATCGCGCCATCGAATTGCGCGCCCGCGACCGCCAGCGCAAATTGATCTCCAAGATCGACGCCGCGCTGCAACGCATCGAGGACAACACCTACGGCTATTGCGAGGAGACCGGCGAGCCGATCTCGCTCAAGCGGCTGGAGGCTCGCCCCATTGCGACGCTGTCGGTGGAAGCGCAGGAACGTCACGAGAAGCGCGAGAAGGTTTATCGCGACGAGTAGGGGACCTGGCGTCTGACCGGGGTGCGGTCGGCGCTGAAGGTTGCAAAAGAGAAAGCCGCCGCTGATGGACAACATTCTTGCGGCCGCACAGACCATCGCTACTGCCCGCCGCAACCGCGCGCCGCTGGCCTCGCTTTCCGTTGACCTTGCGCCCGGCGATGAGGCGGAAGGCTATCGCATTCAGCGCGCGGTCCACGACCTGCTGCTGCCGCAGGCAGGCGAACTGGTCGGTTACAAGATCGGCTGCACCAGCGCGGTGATGCAGCAATATCTCGATATCTCCCATCCCTGCGCCGGCGGGGTGTTTGCCAAGGGCGTTCACGACAGCGGCGCCAAACTGCGTTACGGCGACTACGTCCATGTCGGTGTCGAATGCGAGATCGCGGTGCGGCTCGCACGCAATCTTGCGCCATCGGAAGCCCCGTTCACCGCTGAGTGGATGATGGAGGCGATCGAGGCCTATTTCCCCGCGATCGAGATCGTCGACGACCGCTACGTCAAATGGGAGACGATGGGCGCGCCGACGCTTGTTGCCGATGATTTCTTCGCCGCCGGCTGCGTGCTCGGCAAGGGGGTGGCGCGTATCAAGGCGCCGGACCTGCTCAAGGTCAAAGGTCGCGCCCTCGTCAACGGCAAGGAAGCCGGCAGCGGCACCGGCGCCGACGTCCTCGGCCATCCCCACAACGCGCTGGCGTGGCTTGCCAATCATCTCGCCGAGGAGGGCAAGGGCTTGCACGCCGGGCAGATCGTGCTGACCGGGAGCCTGGTGAAAACCGTGTGGCTCAACGCAGGTGATACCGTGGAGATGGAGCTCGACGGTTTGGGCACGGTGAAAGCGTCGTTCAAGTAGATTCGTAATGGCTGAAAGCGTTCCGTCGGTTCTCGAATCGGATGCCAGGGGCGAGATCGCCGAGATCTATGCCGACATCCGCAAAGTGCTTGGCACCAGCGTGGTCAATCTGATCTGGCGCAACCTCGCGACCATGCCTGGCGCGCTGCAATGGACATGGTCGACGGTGCGGCCGCTCTATCTCGGCGATGCGCCGTTGCATGCCGAAGCCGTCAGGCGAACGATCGCGCTGCCGGATTGGCCCGACTTTTCCACCGACACCTTGCTCGCTGCCGGCGTGGACGAGACCGAACGCGTGCTGATTCGTGACGTGCTCGACAGCTATCAGCATACCAATGCGCTCGCGCTCGTGGTGCTCTCGGCGCTGCTGGCGCATTACGAGCCGCGCCCGGTCGAGACGGTGAGGGCCGCCGAGACCGCGCCCAAACCATCCGGCACCAGGATCCCGGAACTGCCGCCGATGGATGCGCTCGATCCCGAAGTGGCGGCGCTGGTCGAGGAGTTAATTACATTCGGCGAAGACACCAAGCCGCAATTGATCGCGAGCATGTACCGGCATCTCGCTTACTGGCCAGCCTATCTGGCGCTGGTGCGAACCATGCTGGCGCCGCTGCAGCAGGATGGACGACTGAACGCGCTGACGCTTTCGACTCGCGCGCTTGGGCATGCGCATGGTGCCGTGCTCGCGTCACAACTGAAACCTGCCGCGCCGCCTGCTACGCTGAAGGGCGCGCTCGCATCCTGCCGCCTGTTTGTCGAGCATCCGATCGCGCGGATGAGCGGTCTTTGCGCCCTGATTCGGCGCGCGACACCGAAGTGAGGTGTCAGCCGTCGGAACACTTCAGCTCGGACTTGTCCCAGAACGCCTTGATCGCGCTGAAGGGGACCGTGAGCCGTTCCGGATTTCCGCTGAATCGCATCAGGACGTCGAAGCGGTCGTCCTTGACATTCAACTGGTCGAATTCATTCTGCAGGATGATGGTCATGTCGTCGGGATATTTCGACTTGAGGCTGGGCGACAGTCTCACACCATCGGCATGGGTGCGGAACGTGAGATTGACCGGCCGCTTGTCCGAGGCGAGCTTGAGCGTCTCGGCGATCCTCGAGCGCGCGGTCGGCCTGCTGCACGGCTCGGCGAACGCAGGCGAGGCGTGAATAAGGATCGCCATGAGGAGAAGCAGTATCGCCGCTTGCGGGCCATCCGGCACGCCGCGACATGTCGTTTCCATCACTGCTGCCACTGGAATAACTCGAGCGCCCTGCCTTAGCGAGCGAATGACAACTTGGGTGTGTGTTCGCTCACTGTTCCCGGGGGCATGCTAACCAGTTCCCTCAAAAAAGAAAGAGGGCACAGGAGCGCACGGCTTTCGTAGCACCCGCAGCCCATGTGTAACGGCGGTAAGCATACGGTAATCATGACGGGCACCCCGGCGGTGCTTTCTACGCAATGGCTGCGTTCATGTTGTTAAGCCCGTCGTACCGGCCATCGCCGGCGAGCAAATAGTTAATCGAAAGTCTGATCTGGCTTCGATGTCGTGGCATGCAGCAGACCACGCGGTCTCGCCGCCGCCAGCGTCGTTAACCAATCGTCAGGCTCCGGCGCAATCTTTCCCCGGCATCGGCTTTTTGCGACCTCAACTGTCATGGGGCCTCGCTTGCCGATCGACCGCGAGCAGGCTGCATCGCCGCTACAGGCTGATGACATAGGCGCTCATCGCCAGCAAAATTGCGACGCTTACAGCGATAATGATCAAGAAGAATTTTCCCATCGTGCTGCCCTTTCGAATGGTCCCAACGCGATGCAGCAGGAATGGTTCTCCACTACAGCAAGATGCGAGCCGGCGTTCTTGGTCACGCTTGCCAGGAAAAAAGGGCCCGCCATCGAGGCGGGCCTTGTGAAGAGCAGGCGTGACCGCGATCAGATCGCGACGCCGTAATAATCGTTGACAGCGCGGGTCCTGACCGGATCGCTCCAGTTCCACGTGTTGTCGTTGCCGTAATGCGGCGCGCCCTTGAGCTGCGCTTCCGTTACCCCGGTGACGTAGCCGCCGAGCGAGGTATCGTATTTCAGCGACTGCCAGGGCAACGGATAGTGATCGTCGCCAATGCCGAGAAAGCCGCCGAAAGACAGCACGGCGTAGGAAACCCTGCCGCTCTTCTTGTCGATCATGACGCGCTCGATCGAGCCGATCTTGTTGCCATCGGCGCCATAGACCGCAGTTCCCTCGACCTTGTCACTGCCGATCAGGTTGCCAGTTTCGTTTGCTTCCAAAGCCATGAATTTTCCTCCAGGGATTCATGGACGGCAAACGAAGGGCGTGAGGAAACGTTCCTGATGGGAAGGCTACGCATCGTCGCATGAGCGACGCGAGTCTCGCGAGCAGCAGAGTTCCTGCGTTACGTTTTGAACAGTCGCACTTGCCAGTCGAGCATTCCGGCAACTGCTCGCGGAGCGACGAGGTTTGAGGCGCAGCGGCATCGCGCCATCACCTAACAGTGACACGCGCGGTGTGAAATAGCTCACGCAGCGATTCCGAGATCGGCGCAACGAATGCCGCATTAGCGTAGGAGGGAAACATGCGTATCGTATTTGTTGCCTTCGTGACATCGGCAGTTGTCTGCCTGGCCGGCATAAGCGCGGCTTCGGCCAAGGACTATCCTTATTGCATTCAGGGTGACGAATTCGCCGGCGGGGCGGGCGAGTGCAGCTACTGGACCATGGCGCAGTGCCAGGCCGCGGCTTCGGGCCGGACGGCTTCTTGTACAGAAAACCGCAATTTCGGCGCCAACGCCGAATTCATCGACAAGAACCGCTCGCGTCGTCGTCCACACTGAAGTCGGACGGCGCGACAGGCATTCGTTGCCTTCGCCATGCATCGTTCAAAACGACCGCGGCCTCCGCCCAAGGGAGCTAGCGAGGGCCGCGTTGAACATCTCCGCCGCGCCTAGGTTCGCAACGAGATGTGGGAGCTCGGACTTCAAAACCAGCGCGGCAGCACCACGTCCATCACGTGCTGGCCGTAGCGCGCATGCGAGCCGCCGCAGGGCTTTCCCCTGCAGGGCTCGGCTGTTATTATCCCCGAAAGAGAGCCTGAAAGGCCCACGAGACGACACCGGGAGGATGACGGATGGCAAGGACATTGGTAACGATGGCCGGCGCTGCCGCGCTGCTGGCTGCTTTATCGGCGCCGGCGATGGCGCAATATCCCGAGCGCCCAATCAAGATGATCGTGCCATGGGCCGCGGGCGGCGATACCGACAATATCTTCCGGCCGTTCGCCGCCGAACTTCAAAAGCACATCGGCCAACCCGTGGTCGTCGCCAATGTCAGCGGCGCATCCGGCACCACCGGCGCGCGGGAGGCCAAGGCTGCGGCGCCCGATGGCTATACGGTCTACGCTGTGCACGACTATATCCATCTGACGTTCTACGCGGGCATCAGTGATGTCAAATACAGCGACTTCGAGCCGATCTGCCTGGTCTCGGCGACACCTTCGGTGCTGACCGCGAGTGCCAAAACGCCCTGGAAGAACTGGCAGGAGCTCGCCGACGACGCCAAGAAGCGGCCGGGCGAGATCACCGTCGGCGCCACGCTCGGCTCGACCAGCCATATCTTCCCGGCAATGATCGAGAAGGCGGCCGGCGTGAAATTCAAGTTCGTGTCTTACGACGGCCTGGCTCCGCGCATGAACGCGCTGCTCGGTGGCCACGTCAACCTCACGGACTCGAACCTGACGCAGAAGGGCAAGGTCGAAGCCGGCGTGCTGCGCTACATCGCGATCGCGAGCGAGAAGCGCGATCCGGAAGCGCCCGACGTGCCGACGCTCAAGGAGCTCGGCATGAACATCGTGTACGAAGTAGCGCGCGGCATCTTCGTCCCCAAAGGGACGCCGGCGCCGGTGCGCGCCAGGCTCGAGGAGGGCTGCGTCAAGGCAACCAAGGAGCCGAGCTTCGCTCAAGCGATGAAAGTGCAGGGCACTCGCGTGGCGTTCCTCAATGCCAATGACTATGCGCAGTTCCTCGCCAGGATCGACAACGAGAACAAGGTTGTCATGACCGATCTCGGCCTGATCAAAAAATGAGTATCGGCCGCGATGGAATTACCGGACTGATCCTGCTCGCGGTCAGCCTGTTCCTCCTGGTCAAGTCCTTCCAGCTTCCGTCCCTTCCCATCGTTCCGGTCGGGCCGGGCTTTTACCCGGCCATCGTGCTGTCGTTGATGGCGGCCGCGAGTGCGCTGCTGGTCCTGCAGGATCTCCTGAAGCGCCGCACGCCGGCCGGCGCGAGCGACGCGCCGCGACGAAATTATCGTCTGGTCGTGATCGCATTCGCGATCGTCGGCGCCTATGTGGCGCTGCTGCCGTTTTTGGGATTTCGCATCGCCACGGTCTTGTTCGTCGGCGCGTTGCAGGCCGCATTGGATCGCCCACGAACGGTGCGGCAATGGGTTGTGCTCGCCACGATCGCGCTTGGCACCGCTGTGATGAGCTATTTCATCTTCGAACGATACCTGCTGGTGCTGCTGCCACGCGGTGCGTGGACGGGTTTCTGATGCTCGATCTGCTCTGGAACGGCCTCGTCAACATCGCCCAGTGGAAATACTTGTTGCCGCTGTTTGCCGGCACGCTCATCGGCGTGATCGGCGGCTCTCTTCCGGGCGTCACCATCACGATGACTGTCATCGTAGTGCTGCCGTTCACCTATGGGCTCGATCCGCTGGCAGGCCTTGCGGCGATGACCGGCGTGTATGTCGGCGGATCGACCGGCGGCCTCATCGCCTGCTGCCTGCTCGGTATTCCCGGCTCGCCTTCATCGATCGCTACCACGTTCGACGGCTTTCCAATGGCGCGCAACGGCGAACCGGGCCGCGCCATCTGGCTCGGCGTCTGGGCTTCGGTCTGGGGCGGCTTGCTGGGCGCTCTGTTCCTCGTGTTTCTCACCGGGCCGCTTGCGGCGATCGCGCTGGAATTCGGGCCGTGGGAGTACTTCTCCCTGTTCGTGCTCGCGATGGCGATGGTCGCGGGTCTCAGCGAATCGTCACTGCTGAAGGGACTGATCTCGACTGCCATCGGCTTGTTGATCACGGTGGTCGGGCACGACCCGATCGGCAGCGTGCCGCGCTTCACCTTCGGCTCGGCGTTCATCGGCGGCGGCTTTCCGTTTCTCCCGGTGCTGATCGGCATTTTCGCCTTCGCGCAGATCATGACCGATCTGGAGAAGCTGAATTCGCCGCGCGGCGAGGCGCTGCAATCGCCGGCCGGGGTCAGACTCGAGCGCTTCTCGCACCTCAAGGTGAACCTGGAAATCTTCAAGCAGCCATTCCTGCTCGCGTGGTCAACGATCGTCGGGCTGATCATCGGGATACTGCCTGCCATCGGCGGCAGCGCATCGAGCGTCATGGCCTATGACCAGGCCAAGAAATTCTCCAAAACGCCGAATCGTTTCGGCAAGGGCCATCCCGAGGGCATCATTGCTTCGGAAGCCTCGAACAACGCCAATGTCAGCGGCTCACTGATGACCATCATGGCATTCGGCATTCCCGGTGATGCCGTCACCGCCGTGATGCTCGGCGCGATGACGATCCACGGCATTCAGTCGGGACCGCTGTTCATCTCGCAAAACCCCGATATCGCCTATGGCATCTATGCGGCCTACATTCTGGCGCATCCCTGCATGCTGCTGATCTGCCTCGCACTGATGCCGCTGATGCTGCGCGTGACGTCGGTGCGGATGGCGGTGCTGGCGCCGGTCGTGCTCGTGCTCTGTGTTGTCGGCGCCTACGCGCTTAACAACACCATGCAGAGCGTCTACGTGCTGCTGCTGTTCGGCGTCGTCGGCTACATGCTGGTCAAGCTCGGCTTTCCGCTCGCGCCGCTGATCCTCGGCCTGATTCTCGGCGACCAGATCGAGATCAACCTTGTGCGTGCGATCATGACCGACGCAAATCCCTGGCTCTTCCTGACGCGGCCGATTTCCTGTCTGCTACTGCTGGCGGCGGCGAGTTCGGTCGGGCTGGCCATATGGCAGCACTGGCGCCACCAGACCAGGATGGCTGGGGAAGAGCCGGATTTTTGAACAGAGGCGATGGTGTCCTTAAATTGCGACAGCGAGGTCGCCATTCCCAGCATTCAGCCAAACGACCACGGCCTCCGCCAGGGGAGCTGACGGAGGCCGCATCGCGCCTAGGTTCGCGATGGAGTGTGGGAGCTCTGAGAAAACTAGAACGGCAGCAGCACGTCCATCACCTGCTGGCCGTAGCGGGGTTGCTGCACGTCGGTGATCTGGCCGCGGCCGCCATAGGCGATGCGGGCCTGCGCGATCTTGGTGGAATCGATGGTGTTGTCGCTCTGGATGTCTTCGGGGCGGACGATGCCGGCCACGATCAGTTCGCGGATTTCGAAGTTGACGCGGATCTCCTGCTTGCCTTCGACCACGAGATTGCCGTTCGGCAGCACCTGCGTCACCACGGCGGCGACGTTGGTGGTCAGCGATTCCTGGCGATTGACCGAGCCCTTGCCATCGCTCGACGACGTCGAGTCCGTGGTCAGGATTTTGCCGGGCAAAACCTTGAGCGGCTGCGTGATCGTCTGGGAGCCGATGAAGTCGGAAATTCCGGAGTCTTCCTTGGCGGTGCGGCTGCGCTGGGTCTCGTTGGACAGATTGGCCTTGTCGGTGATGTTGACGGTCACCGTCAGCAGATCGCCGATGCGGGCCGCGCGCTGATCCTTGAAGAAGGCGCGGCTGCCGTTCCGCCACAGCGAGTTGGCGTTGTAGGAAGCCTGCTCCGGTTTCGGCATCGGCATCTGCACCGGCTTGTATCCGGGCTGCGTGGTCGGGTTCTCGATCTCCGTCAGTCTCGGCTTCTCGCCGATCTGGGAGAGACGGTCGATCGAGGAACAACCGCTCGCGGCGGCGGCCAGCGACAGCATGGCGCCAGTGAAAATGATGCGGTTGAGACGGGGGACTGACATTTACTTTACTCGGCTTTTGAAGCGGCTGGCGAACTGACGGTGGCGACGGCGATGGGAGCGGCAGGGCTGAGCGAGGAGGTGGCATCGCTGGTTTGCGCCGGACGGGCCGCCGCCGGCGTAATCGAGACGGGGGTGATGGAGACCTGGCCGCGGCCGATCACGGTGCCGGACACGGTGCGCTTCGACTGCAGGTTCATGACGCTGACAACGTCGCCCTCGGTGCCGTTGTCCAGCGCCTTGCCGCGCATGGTGAGATAGATTCCGGTCGTCTCGTAGATCAGCGTGACGTTCTGGTCGCGCTGCACCAGATCAGGCTTGGCGAGATCCGCGGTCTTGATCGCCTGGGCGGCGCGGAGCTGGCGGCGCGCCTGCATGCCCACGGCGCGTTCGCGCGCGGCCGCATCGGTGCCGACTTCCGCCTTGGGGCGCCGCTCGATCACTACGTCGGACGATTTCAGGATTTCATTGCGCTCGACATTGCGCGTCAGCACCGCGGCTTCGACCGTCTCGATCGCCGTGCCGGTGAAACGCAGCTTGACCGGCGCCGCGCCGTTCTCATTGGCGATTTCAAACGTGACGTCGAAGCGGCCGTTGCGGTTGTCGTAACGCACGATCGTCGGCTGCGGGCTGCCGCTGAAGCCTGAATCCAGCCTGACGTCGCCGGGATCGCGGTCGAAGGTCAGCGCCAGATTGGCGGCGTCGCCGAGGCCATTGCGGCGCTCCAGCGCGCGCGCGACCTGCAGCTCGATGTCCCTGGCTTCGAGCGTACGGGCCAGCCGCGTCACCGAAACTTCCTTGAGGTCCCGGGTGTCGACGCCGATCACATGATGGGCGCGCAGGGTGTTGAGTACCTGCGCCACCGGCAGCGAGCCGGTGGTGCCCAGGTCCGGGGCGCGGTAGATCGCGATCTGCCCGGCGCTGCCGGCATTGTCGATGACGTCGCCGATCCGCACCAGATCTCCCGACACCTGCACATTGGCGCGCAGCATGGGGGCGGCGATCGCGTTGCGGTTCGCAAGAGCGTCCTGGGTCTGCGCGACTGCGGTCGCGCTCGATGCGGCGATCAGGGCAGCGGCCAGAAGGAGGGGGCGGACGATCATGGTCAGTGCTCAGCGAAACATGTTGGAGGTGGATTGCAGCATCTGGTCGGCCGCGCTGATGACCTTCGCGTTCATCTCATAGGCACGCTGCGCGGCGATCAGGTCGGAGATTTCGGTCACTACCTCGACGTTGGCCTGTTCGAGGTTGCCCTGCTGCATGTCGCCAAAACCGTCGGTGTTGGCGACGCCGTCCTGCGGCGTGCCGGAGGCCGGGGTGTCCGTGAACAGGTTGTCGCCGATCGGGTTGAGGCCGGCCTTGTTGATGAAGCGCGTCAGGCCGATCTGGCCGACCAGCGTCGGCGTGGTCGAGCCCGGCAGCATCACGGTGACCTGACCCTGCGCGTTGATGGTGATCGCCGAGGAATTCTGCGGGATCGTGATCGTCGGCTGCACCGGGTTGCCCTGGGCGGTGACGACGCGGCCCTGCGCGTCCATCATGAACGAGCCGTCGCGGGTGTAGGCATAGGTACCGTCGGGCACCTGGATCTTGAAGAAACCTTCGCCGCGGATCGCAATGTCGAGATCGTTGCCGGTCGGCGACAGCGTGCCCTGGCCCATCAGGCGCGGCGTGCCGACGGTCTTGACGCCGCCGCCGATGTCGACACCGACCGGCAGGATGGTGCCCTGGTCGGAGGCCTGCGCGCCGACGCGGCGCACGTGATCGTAGATCAAATCCTGAAACGCAGCCCGCTGCTTCTTGTAGCCGGTGGTGCGCATATTGGCGATGTTGTTGGAGATCACCTGAACGTTGAGTTCCTGTGCCGCCATGCCGGTCGCTGCTGTGTAGAGTGCGCGCATCGATCTGTTCCTTGAGCGTTATGCCGGGACGTCGGCGAGTTTCTCGACGGCGGTGCGGTGCAAGTCGTGCTGCTGTTGCAGCATCGCCGAGATCTGGGTGTAGGTGCGCGTGATCTCGATGAGGCGGCTCATTTCGTGGACGGAATTGACGTTCGACTTCTCGATGTAGCCCTGGTTCACCCGCGAGGTGACGTCGGGCTGGGGTGCGATGCCCTGGCCCGCGGAGTAGAGGTTGCCGCCTTCCTTCACGAGCTTCTGCGGGTCCGCAAAAGAGACCAGGCGCAGCTTGCCGCGGACCGTGTCGGTGCGGCCGGTGCCCTCGACGACTGTGATGTTGCCGTCGGCCGCGATGTTGATCGACTTGTCGGTCGGCTGGAACACGATCGGGCCGGATGTACCCTGTACCAGATCGCCGCTCGTGGTCACGAGCTGGCCCTGGTTGTTGACCTGCAGGCCGCCGTCGCGGGTGTAGCGCTCGCCGGCCGCCGTCTGCACCACCAGGAACGCCTTGCCGTCGATCGCAATATCGAGCGGGTTCTTGGTATGCTCGGAGGGGCCGGCCGCGAAATCGTGATAGGTGGCGCGGTCGTGCACGAACGAGACGCGGCGGTCGGCGCGCATGAAGTTGTCTTCATGCGCCGGCGAGCGCAGATATTCCTCGAACAGCGACCGGTCGGCCTTGAAGCCGGTCGTGTTGATGTTCGCGACGTTGTTGGCGACGACGTCCAACTGCCGTTCCAACGTCATCTTCCGCGATAGTCCGACGAGAAGCATATTCTCCATCGGTGGTTCTCCCCTTGATCGATCCGAAAACTGGCTCTCCCAAGCCTGCGGTCCGGATCCGTCGTAAACCTTTGGGCTCTCCCAAGCCGGCAGGTCACGCCGTTTACTCAGCGAAAGCCGTGCCAAGTGGGGAAGTGCTGGATTTTTAATGGGTTAGGATATTTTCGGATTGCGGCGGGGGCGGCAGAAAGGTCTTGTTGACCATGTTTGCCCGGCAGATTTTTCCTACTTGGGCGCCAATGGAAAGGTTCCGTTAACCATTATTACCCTAGCGTTGCACGTGTGGAGAGCGCGTGTGCGCTGGCGGCTTTTGTTTCGCGTTGTGGGGGC
Source organism: Bradyrhizobium jicamae (assembly GCF_001440395.1). GTDB lineage: Bacteria > Pseudomonadota > Alphaproteobacteria > Rhizobiales > Xanthobacteraceae > Bradyrhizobium > Bradyrhizobium jicamae. Next base: position 24,396 of record NZ_LLXZ01000217.1, read on the forward strand.
ATCGTTACCCAGGCTGGTGGCAACCGCGTTCGTTTTTCGGAATCGAAGCGGGCGGGGCAATGGCTGATAATGAGCAGGCGGAAGGCGCAGACGGCGCAGAAGCCGCATCGGCGAAAAAGGGCAAGCTCAAGCTGATCATTGCGGTCGCCGGGTTCGTCGCCATCCTTGGCGTCGGCGCGGGCTGGTTCTTCCTGATGCGCGGCCATGGCGAGGAGAAGCACGCCGAAGCGCCGCCGCCGAAGCCGCCGTCCTTCGTCGAAGTACCCGACATGATGGTCAACCTGGTCGGCGCCCCCGGCGAGCGGGTGCAATATCTCCGCGTCAAGGTCGTGCTCGAGATCAAGGAAGAGAAGCAGGTCGAGCAGATCAAGCCGAACCTGCCGCGCGTCACCGACCTGTTCCAGACCTACCTGCGCGAATTGCGTCCCTCCGACATCAACGGTTCCGCCGGGCTGTTCCGCCTCAAGGAAGAGCTGACCAAGCGGGTCAACAGCGCGGTGGCGCCGCAGCAGGTGAGCGCCGTGCTGTTCAAGGAAATCGTCGTGCAGTGATGGGACGGATCTAGCATCATGGCCGGCAACCAAGACCAGATGGACCAGGACGCCATTGCCGCGCAATGGGAAGCGTCGCTGGATTCCGAGGACCCCACGGCGGCGGCCGAAGAAGCTGCCGCCAATGAACTCTCCGAAAGCATGGCGCTGCAATGGGCGGCCATGGTCGAGGATGGTGGCCGCGAATTCGGCAACAAGAATTCCGGCGAGCGGGTTCTGTCGCAGGAAGAGATCGACAATCTGCTCGGCTTTACCGTCGGCGACGTCAATCTCGACGACCATTCCGGCATTCGCGCCATCATCGATTCCGCGATGGTGTCCTACGAGCGTCTGCCGATGCTCGAAATCGTGTTCGACCGCCTGGTGCGGCTGATGACCACGAGCCTGCGCAACTTCACCTCCGACAATGTCGAAGTCTCGCTCGACCGCATTACTTCGGTCCGCTTCGGCGACTACATGAATTCAATTCCGCTGCCGGCCGTGCTCAGCGTGTTCAAGGCCGAGGAATGGGAAAATTTTGGCCTGGCGACGGTCGATTCCAGCCTGATCTATTCGATCATCGACGTGCTGCTCGGCGGCCGCCGTGGCCAGACCTCGCTGCGCATCGAGGGCCGGCCCTACACCACGATTGAAACCAACCTGGTCAAGCGGCTGGTCGAAGTCATTCTCGCAGATGCCGAGCAGGCGTTCCGCCCGCTGTCGCCGGTGACGTTCTCGATCGACCGGCTGGAAACCAATCCGCGCTTTGCCGCGATCAGCCGTCCCGCCAACGCCGCGATCCTGGTGCGCCTGCGCATCGACATGGAAGACCGCGGCGGGATTGTCGAACTGCTGCTGCCGTACGCCACCATCGAGCCGATCCGCCCGGTTCTGCTCCAGATGTTCATGGGCGAAAAGTTCGGCCGCGATCCGATCTGGGAAGGACACTTCGCGACCGAGGTGGCGCAGGCCGAGATATCGGTCGATGCCGTGCTCTACGAAGCCGACATTCCGCTCAAGCAGCTGATGAAGCTGAAGGTCGGCGACACGCTGCCGCTGGAAATGCGTCCTGAAGCGCTCGTGCAGGTCCGCTGCGGCAATGTCCTTTTGACCGAAGGACGGATGGGCCGGGTCGGCGACCGCGTCGCCATCCGCGTCACCAAGCAGTTGCGCAAACCCAATACCACCTTCGCGATGTTCGAGAAGGCCGACGAGCAAACCAAGTTGATGGAGGCACAATGAGTCATTCCCTTGGCATTGTAATCGAGAGTCTGGTGGCGGTGCTGCTGGTGCTCACGATTGCCTACTGCATGCTGCTCAACAAGCGGCTGAAGCGGCTGAAGGCGGACGAGCATTCGCTGAAGGCCACGATCGCCGAGCTGATCACTGCGACCGAAATCGCCGAGCGGGCGATCGGCGGCCTCAAGCACACCGTGCGCGACGTCAATGAGAATCTCGGCAGCCAGCTCACCGCGGCAACGCAGATGGCGGGGCATCTGAAGAACATGCTCGCCGAAGGCGATGGCGTCATTCGCCGACTGTCCAAGATCGCGATTGCGGCGCGACCCTCGCAGGAGGCCGAACCCGCAGCACAGCCCAAGGTCTCCAGCGCCAAGGCGGTTGCCGCGGCGGCTGAAGCATTCTCCGAGCGCCGAAGGGCGAGTGGCCTCGCCGCATGAAATCGTTTCGCGATATCCGTGTCATTCCGGTCGTGCTGGTCGCGATCTTCGGCCTTGCAGTGCTGAAGGTCGCCGGCCTCGTGATCGATGGCGGATACGTGTTCGATTATCAGATCAGCCAGCCTGCCAAGCGCTCCTGGGCGCAGGACAATCTAGGTTTTCCCGGCGGCTCCAGGCCTGATACCGCCGACATCACCGGTTCGGTCAAGAAGGAAGAGGCGCCGAAGCCGGCCGCGCCGGCTACCGAGGCGCCGAAGCACGACGGCGTCGTGGTGTTTCCCGACCAGAACCCGCAATCGGTGTCGGCGTCGGAGCGCGCCATCCTGGAACGGCTGCAGGCGCGGCGGCAGGAACTGGAGCAGCGCGCGCGTGAAATCGAGATTCGCGAAAGCCTGTTGAAGTCCGCCGAGAAGCGCATCGAGGGCCGCGTCGAGGAGGCGAAGGCCACCGAGGCGCGGATCACGACCGCGAGCGGACAAAAGTCCGAACAGGACGCCGCCCGCTTCAAGGGCATCATCACCATGTATGAGGGCATGAAGCCGAAGGACGCCGCCAAGGTGTTCGACCGGCTGGAGATGTCCGTGCTCTACGAAATCGCTTCCCAGATCGCGCCGCGGAAGATGTCGGACATTCTGGGCTTGATGCAGCCGGAAGCGGCCGAGCGGCTGACGGTCGAACTGGCCCGCCGCGCCGGCACCGATAAATCCACCTCCACGGCCGAGCTGCCGAAAATCGAAGGCAAGATCCTGCCGCAAAAATCCAACTGATGCGCGATGCCGGCGATCCGGCAAAGCGCATCGGCGCTACCTTCGGTCAGAATCTGCGCGGCCCCGAAGAGACGAACGAGCGGTGCGCCACCGAGAGTGCGCCACGCTCGTTGGTTTCAAGGGCGATCTTCTGCGCCAGCATGACATCGCCCGCGACGAGATCGCCATCCGGAACGAAGCACCATTTGCAGACGTGGTGACCGGTCTCGCTCAGTTCCTCGATGTTCGTCTGCGTGCCATGATGGATCCGATATCGCGTCCCGGTTTGGCTGCCGATGACGTCGAAATATCGGAATCGCTCATAGGAGGCACGCTGCTTCGGCGAGAGCCACTCCTTCAGGAGCGTGAGGGCTCTCGCCTCGGTTTCGAAGCGGAACGTCTTGCTGCCGGAACCGGATCGCGCCACCACCAGCGAAAGCGCCGAAAGCAGCGCCGTGCCGAGCAAAGCGAGGACGAACGAGCATATCGCAAGCGCGATCTGCTGGGTCACGGCCGTCAGCCGCCAACGAGACGCGGATAAAACAGCGTTTCCTCCGCCGTCGGATCGAAGGAGCGGATCACCCGTTGCTCGCCGGGCCCCGATCGTACGGCTGCCGTAAAGCCTGCGCCGGTCAAATCCCTGAACCGCCGCTCGGCCTTTTCGACTTCCGCGCGATCATGGATGTCGAATGTATGCCGGGTGTCGCCAGTACGATCCATCACGATCTGGGTTGCCATTTCACGCACTCCGAATTGACTGCCTGAGGCAGGTTTGGCGACCCGGGAAGCGTTGGTTTGACTGCCGGCCCCGCATCCCGGGTCCATTGTTTCCCTAAGACGGGATGGCTGATGTTAGTTCCATCCGTCGTGAGATTAATGATCCAGATCATGGCGCGGGACGGCGACGTGGCGATAGCCGCATCCCTTAAGGTCTGTGATGCTTACCAAGACGCGAGCAGAGGCCGGATTCCGCGCCATCCCGCAATAGTGTGATTGCTCGCCCCGGCGCCCCACCGCCGCTTCAACGAAATCAATAAGTTGACGTTAACAAAGCCTTAAGCCGCCCACTCCAAGATTCAAACGTGCGGGCGAAAGCACTTCGCCGCTGAATTCATTGAGGCATGAGATCTTCTGGATGGGGCGAAGGGCTGCCGCTGAAACTGGATCGCCGGGCCGCGCATTGGCGCGGGCGGCGCAGCGTTGCCTTAATTATCTCGGCCAGCCCATTGCTGTTGCTTTGTTATTCGCCGGTTTGACGTTCTCGCAAGCCTGCCGGGCCGACGATCCCGTCCGGGGGGAGGCGACGTTCACCTCCGCAGGCGGCTTCGCACGGCTGGTGTTGAGGCTGGCGGAAGACGTCGAATCCGACGTTTCCACCGCGGGTTCGATCATCATCATCCGCTTCAGGCGCCCGGTGGACATTCCCGTCGATAAATTGTCGGACGCCGTGCCCGATTATGTCGGCTCGGCGCGGCGCGATCCCGACGGTACGGCGATCCGGCTGTCGCTGGCGCGGCGGGCGACCGTCAATACGATGACGGCGGGTGAGCGGATTTTCATCGACTTCCTGCCCGATAGCTGGACCGGTCCGCCGCCCGCGCTTCCTGCTGCGGTCGTGCGCGAACTGGCGGAGCGGGCGCGGGCTGCCGAGCGCGCGCTACGTGCGCAGATGGCGGTAGCGGCCGCGAAGAAGAGGCCGCCGGTGCGTGTCCGCGCCTCGGTGCAGCCGACCTTCGTCCGCTTCGTGTTCGAGATGCCCGATGGCGTCAACGTCTCGTCGGTGCTGAACGAGCAGAAGCTGACGCTGCAGTTCAACAGCGTGCTCAATTTCGACCTGGCGGATGCGAAGGTGGCGGCGCCGCCGAACATCGCCTCGATCAATCAGCGGGCCGATGTCGACTCTTCCGCAGTCGACATCGTGCTGATCGGCGAAGTCGACGTGCATTCCTTCCGCGAGGAAAAGAACTACGTGATCGATGTCGGCTTCCAGCAGCCGGAAAAGGCCGCCTCCGCGGAGCCGCAGGCTGCAGCGAAGCCGGTCGCGCCGCCGGCCAAGCCCGGGCCTGCCGCGCGGATGTCCCGCGACAAGGCTTTGAAGGAAACGCCGCCGCAGCCGGCGGAGATTCCGCCTGCTACCTCGGAGGTGATTGCCGACCAGGCCAAGATCGAGATCAAGCCCGCGCAAGCCAGCGACGCGCCCCCGGCGGAGGCGGCAATGCCGGCCGTCGACAAGGTGCCGCCGGCCAGTGGAAACGCCACTCCCGCGCCCGAAAAAATGGCGACCGCACCGGAAAAGCCATTGCCACCGGTCGAAGCTGCGAAAGTAGCGCAGCCCGAGCAGGTCCAGGCCACTGCGGAAGCGCCGAAACCCGCCGCACCCAGGCAGGCGCCACCTCTTGCGGAGCCGCCGGCGAAGGCAGCGGCCGCCGGTCCGCCACCCGAAAGCGGTGCCAAGGACAAGACCCCCATCGTCGAGGCGAGGCGCGACAGCGACGGCCTTCGCGTGACGTTCTCCTTTGCCGCGCCGACCCCGGCGGCGCTGTTCCGCCGTGCCGATACGGTGTGGCTGGTGTTCGATCAGACCAAGCCGGTCGATATCGAACCGATCCGCGCCAAGGGCGGCGCCATCATCGGCGACGTGGTTCGGCTGCCGCTGGACAAGGGGCAGGCGATCCGTATCCGGCTCAACCGGCCGCAGATTCCTTCGCTCGAAAGCGAAGGCCGCGCCAACGGTGCCGAGTGGACGCTGATCTTCGCCGACCGCGGCCAGACGCCGCCGCTGCCGCTGACGGTGCTGCGCAACATCACCGATCCCGCGCTCGCCACCGTCACCGTGCCACTGGCCAATCCTGGCGCGATGCACCGGCTGGTCGATCCCGACGCCGGCGACACGCTGCTGGTCGTGACCGCGCCGCCGCCGACCCGCGGCCTGATCAAGCGGCAGGATTTCGTCGAGCTGTCGCTCCTGGAATCCGTGCATGGCGTGGTGGTGCACCCGAACTCCGACGATATCAGCGCCGAGGTCGGCGCCGACAAGGTGATGCTCGGCCGGCCCGGCGGATTGACGCTGTCGTCTGCCGACGTCGCCGCCGAACGCGCCACCGCGGCGGTGCGGCCGCTGTTCGACGCCGCTGAATGGCGCAAGAACCGGGAAGAGAAATTCCTGCCGCGGCTGGATGCGCTGATCAAGGCGGCTGCCGCCGCGGGACCTGAACAAAAGGCGGAAGCCCGGCTCGAGCTTGCCAATTTCTACATGTCGCGCGGCATGTATCAGGAAGCGAGAGGGGTGACCAACCTCATCCTCTCCGACACCAATCAGGGTAATGAAGATGCTGCCGTGATGATGGTGCATGCGGTCGCCAGCATCCTGATCGGCCATCCCGAGCGCGCGCTCAAGGATCTTGCCAGTCCGGCGATCGGCAACGGCTACGATTCCCAATTGTGGAAAGGGTTCGCGTTCGCCCGCCAGGAAAAATGGGCTGATGCGCGCGAGAAGTTCAAGAACGCCGAATTCTCGATTGCCGCGCTGCCGCTGGAACTGCAGCGCATCGTTACCGCGGACGCGATGCGGGCTTCCCTCGAGGTGAAGGATTATGGCGGGGCCTCGCGGCGGCGCAGCGAACTCGAGGTGATCGGTATTCCCACCGAGATGAAGCCCGAGATCGCCGTGCTGCGCGGGCGTCTGGCGGAGGCGCTGGGACACGACAAGGACGCGCTCGACGCCTACAGGTTTGCGGCGCAGTCCAACGACCGGCAGGCGTCGGCGGAGGCGCGGCTGCTGCAGGCCCTGCTGCGGCACCGGCGCGGCGAACTCGGCCAGGCCGAGTTGACGCGCGAGCTGGAGATTTTGTCGGTCATCTGGCGCGGCGACGCGATCGAGCTGAAGGCGTTGAACAGGCTGACCCAGCTCTACTCGGAAAACGGACGTTATACCGAGGCGCTCGCCGCCGCCAAGACCGCAACCAGGCTGCAGCCGAACTCCGAACTGTCGCGGCAGAGCCAGGATGTTGCGTCCGGGCTGTTCACCGAAATCTATCTCGGCCAGAAGGGCGACGACATGAAGCCGGTCGATGCCCTCGCGATGTTCTATGAGTATCGCGAATTGACGCCGATCGGCCGGCGCGGCGACGAAATGATCCGGCGGCTGGCGGACCGGCTCGCCTCCATCGATCTGCTCGACCAGGCCGCGGAGCTGCTGCAGTACCAGGTCGACAAACGCCTGGAGGGCGCCGCACGGGCGCAGGTGGCGGCGCGCCTTGCCATGGTCTACCTGATGAATCGCAAGCCGGATCGGGCGATCACGGCGCTGCGCCTGACACGAATCTCCGATCTCTCCGGCGAATTGCGGCAGCAGCGCCTCCTTCTCGAGGCGCGTGCGCAAAGCGATGTCGGGCGCCACGACCTCGCGCTCGACATCATCTCCAACATCAGTGGCCGCGAAGCGATCCGTCTGCGCTCGGACATCTATTGGGCGTCGCGGCAGTGGCGGGAAGCGTCCGAACAGATCGAACTGTATTACGCGGACCGTTGGCGCGATTTCAGACCGCTGAACGCCGCCGAGAGGAGCGACATCATCCGTGCCGTGGTCGGCTATGCGCTGGCCGAGGACGCAATCGGCCTTGCCCGTTTCCGCGAGAAATATGCGCCGCTGATGACCGGCGAGGCCGACAAATCCGCGTTCGACACCGCGAGCAAGCCAGCCGGGTCCAACAGCGCCGAATTCTCGCTGATCGCCAAGATGGCAGCCAGCGTCGACACGCTCGACGGCTTCATCCGCGAGATGAAGAATCGCTTCCCGGACGCCACCGCGCGCGCGCCGCTGTCGCCGGATATGTCAAGGAATGAGCCGGTCCATACCGGCGCCTTGCCGGCGATCGCCGGGGTGAGGCGGATCGATCTGACGAAGCAGTCGAAGTAGCGGATTTGGCCGCAGGTTCGGCCAATTTTTGACCAGTTGACGCATTAGGGAAGATGTCCGCGCCGTTCCGGCGCTTTCTGCAATCATCTCCAGCTAGCCGTCACGAACTGGCCGTCCGATGCCACTGACCCGGGACCGAATTATAGGACACGACAACGAACGCCTGGCGTTCAGGTTCACCATGCTGCACGACGCGGATACGGTCGAGTGCCAGATCAGCGACGCTGCGATGGACATCCTCGGTGGCGTCAAGGGGACCGAGAGCATGGCACGGCAGGCGCAGTTCCTGTCGTTGCGCGACGCCGTCGAGGGGCTGGCATCCGAGCTCTTCGACAAAGGTCCGTGCGTGAGGGGACAGGTCATCAGGATCTTCACCAAGCACGTTCAAAAAATGCCGCCATCGCTTACGGACCCGATCGCGACCGGCTCGGAGTCGGCCCTGGATCAGGCCGCTTCGCTGCGGGTCATCGCCGAAGCGCGGCCGGCAAGCGCGGCGCAATAACGCGCCGGGCTTTGTTCGACGCGACAACGGCCGCAAGGCAGCAACTGCGTCCGTGTGTCCTACCGCCTGCTTGCGTCTCCCCTCGACAGATGCGCGCCAAAGCGTCACCCTGCGGGCAAGCAACCCGCCGGAGGACGCCTTCACGATGAGCAAGCCCGCCAAAACCGAAGCCGAACTCATTGCGATGGCGCGAGCCGAGTTGAAGGTCCATGTCGATTGCCCGGACGGCATTGAGATCTCTGTCATCCGCGACGGCGATAGCTGGGAGTTCCGCGCCAAGGCCGACGAGGCCACGATCGCCAAGCCCGGCTATCCCGAATGCGTCGCCATGCTGGTTCAGATCGGCGACCACCTCTGCAAGCAGTATGATTTCAGGGAGTAGTAGGGAGTTGCGAACGTTCACAACTCGACCATTCCAGATCGCCGTCACACCGTAAAAATTCGCCCCGGGTTGAGAATGTTCTTCGGATCGAGCGCGCGCTTCAGCGCGCGCATGGTTTCGATTTCCTCCTCGGTGCGACTCATTTTCAGGTAGGGCCGCCTTGAGATGCCGATGCCGTGTTCGGCCGAGATCGAGCCGCCGAATTCGCCCGTGAGGTCGTAGACCAGCTTCTCGAACTCATCGTGCTTGTCAGGCGTATGTTCGTGATACACGCTGGGATGCAAATTGCCGTCGCCGACGTGTCCCATCACGATGGTGAAGGCTTGCGGATCGATCGCTTTGACTCGTGCATCGAGCGTATCCGCATATTCCTCCATCCTGTCGATCGCCACACTGATATCGAATCCCATCCTTGCCGCGAATGGAAAGCTGCGGCCAAGCTCGACGCTGGAATCGCGGATCCGCCAGATCGCGGCGGCGGATGCATTCGACGTCGAGAGCGTGGCGTCGAGGATCAGATCGTCGCCCATCGCTGTCTCGAGCAATTGCTCAAGGTCAGCATGGATGCGCTCCGCGTCGCTGCCGGAAGCCTCCAGTAGAACGTAGAATGGATGGTTGGTCGGCAGCGGTCCGGCCACCCCCTTCACGCGCTCGACGGTCTGGCGGTAGTAGGCATTCCACATCGCCTCGAAAGCGGTCAATTCGCCCCCGAGGCGTTGCTGCGCCAGCTTCAGGAATGCCATGACCTGTCCGAACGAGGGCAGGGCGCACAGCGCCACCTGCCGCTCCGCCGGCGCCGGAAAGACGCGCAGCGCGGCGCGCGTCACGACGCCGAGGATTCCTTCGCTGCCGATGAAGAGCTGCTTCAAGTCGATGCCGGTGTTGTTCTTGATGTATTTGCGCAGGCCCCTGAGCACGGTGCCGTCGGCGGTGACGACTTCGAGGCCGAGGATCAAGTCACGCGTCATGCCGTAGCGGATGACGCGGTTGCCGCCGGCATTGGTCGAGATGTTGCCGCCGATGGTACAACTGCCGCGCGCGCCGAGATCGAGCGGAAACATCAACCCGTCCTGCTCGACCCGCTCCTGCAGCTTCTGCAGCGGCGTGCCGGCCTGCGCGATGGCGACGCCGGCGGAGACATCGACTTCTTCCACGTTGTTCATGCGCTCCATCGACAGCACGATCTCGTCCGCATTCGGCAGTGTGGCGCGCACCAGCCCGGTCATGCCGCCCTGCGTCGTGACCGGCACGCCTTCGCGGTGACAGAGCCGCAGCAGCACGGAGACGTCTTCCGTCGTTCTCGGGCGCACGACCGCGCGCGGCTTCGGCGCCGGATTGCCGCCGATGTCGTGATGATAGCGCGCGTCGATATCGCTGCCTGACAGCACCGCGCCCTTGCCGAGCGCGTTGTGCAGTTCGTCAATGAAACCCTCGGACATGCTCCTGCCTCTTCTTTACGCGAAGTTTGGCCGAAGCTTTACATGCGGCATGGCCGGGAAGAAACCCGGTCCGGCGTGTGGGGAGGCCGCGTTTTTGCGGATCTATTGACTAGCGCCGCGGCCGCCGCATCGAGCCCGAGCGGCTGCGAAGCGTTTCTTCCTTCCGCTCCGGCTCGACCGAGGTGATCTGGTTGCAGGAATCGCACTTGTATACGTAGACGAGCGGACGCAGTCCGATCCTGGGCAGCTTTCCGATCCGAACCGTACCTATCCCGCACGCTTCGCAGCGCGGCGGCACACAGGTTTCTGAATGCGGTACGGACATATGAACGAATCGCTGAGCAACAAATAAACGCTTCGATGAATCTGGCTTCTGATTGCATCTTAATCGTGGAAATCGGAGTCCGTAAGAATACGAGGATGGCGGCGCGTTCGCGGCGGGAGCGTCCATCTTTTGCCACTAAATCGACCCCGACCGGGCATCCAAACAACACACTGCAGGGAGCAAAATCGGAGCACCAGCGCGCGACCACACGGAAAATTCCACCGGACCTGATCCGGCCGGACTTCAATTTGTGAGGCGTGCAGACATGTCTTCTTCCCCCAGCGGTCAGGACACACTGATACGATCGGCGCTTTCCGCCGTGGACGCTGCGGCGTCCCGCCCGTCGCCGGCCAACAGGTTCAATATTGATCGGGAAGGGCCCGCGAAACGGGCGGTAAAACTCAGGGCGCTGCAGCAACAATTCCAGAAGCTGAACGAATATTGCGACGAGGCGGCCGCTGAAATTCGCGCTTCGCTCGAGCGGTCATCCGGCTAGCGCAGATAACGAGGCCCGGGCTCCCTAAGCAAGACGGCGTTTCGAAGAAACGACAGCTTGCTCAGGGCGCTCCGGGCCTCGCGGTTTTCTATTCGAAGCGACACATCACGAAGCGGGTTGCCGCTTCGGGATTGCCTCACTTCTTGTCGATCTTCGTGACGGCGTCCGCCTTGTCGATCTTGGTGATGGTCTTGGTGCCCGCCGTGTCGCTCACGGCGAAAGTGACCCTGTCGCCGGCGTGCAGCACGTTCAGCCGCGCGCCATCCTGGATCTTGAATTCTTCGCTCGCGGCGCCGGCATTCGCGCCGGTGGTGCCATCAGGCATATCCCTGATCGTGATCGTGCCGCTGATCCGATCTATTCTCGTCACCATTCCGGTCCGCTGCTGCTGGGCAAGAGCCGCCGTACCGACGATGCTGAGGGCCGCGGTGGCAGCCATAATCATCCCTGCGATTTTCATGAAAACACTCCCGGCTGTAGGGTGTCTACGATAAGCCGGGAATGCGGCATTAGTTCCGCAACGGGAGGCATTGCGGCTTTTCTTCGCAGGCGATTGCAGCGCTAGGCCGCGCCGGCCTCGGGCTCGAGTTCGGTTTCCGTCACCGTGCGATTGCGGCCGAGCCGCTTGGCTTGATACAGCCCGCGGTCGCAGCGCTCGATCATGGCGTCCGCCGATTCGGCGAGACGGAATTGCGACACGCCGATCGACACCGTGATGCTGCCGATCTCCTTGCCGGTTGCGCGGCGGGTCAACTTCGCTTCGGCGATGCGCCGGCGAATGCGCTCGGCGACGGACGTACAAGCCTCGAGATCGGCGCCCGGCAAAACCGCGATCAATTCCTCGCCGCCGTAGCGGGCCGCCAGATCGACTTCGCGAACACCTTCCTGCAGCACCTTGGCCACCAGCCGAAGCACCTGATCGCCGACCTGATGGCCGTAATCGTCGTTGAATTTCTTGAAGTGATCGATGTCGATCAGGAAGACGCTGAGCGCCTCGTCCTTTTCCATCGCAGCGATCTGGGCGAGGCGGAGAAATTCATCCATCGAGTGCCGGTTGGCCAGCCCGGTCAACGCATCGGTGTTGGAGCGCTGCTCGGCTGCCTTTAGGGAGTCGCGGATGCTGTCGAGCTCCTCGGACGTGGCGGCGAAGTTCGCTTCCAGCGTGGCGGCCCGCGCCGTCGCCTTTGACAATTCGTCAACCAGCTTCGAAATGATCGTCCGGGGATCGCTGCTGGCGGCGGCTTCGGAAGACACCTCGCCGAGCGCCTTGATGTGGGTCTGGTTGTCGGTAACGGCAGTGTTGAGGAATTGCTGGGCGGTGGCGATCAGGCCGCTCAACTGTTCGGGCAGGTCACCCAGCGGGTCGGCCGCGGACTGCGGCGCCACATAGGTAATATAGAGCTCGTGGTTGGTCGCGGCGTCGAACTTGCGCTTGCCCGCGATCAGGATGTCGATGGTCTTTCGCAGCGCCAGCGAGCTGCCGAGCGAATACTCGAACCAGACAGCGAAATTCGATGGGGTGGCAGGGACGGATTGCTGCGACATCAACCGAATAGCACGGTCGGCAATCGTCGTGGCGTATTCGACGTCCATCTCGCCGATAGGCTGGCCTGCCATCGTCTGACCCGGTGATGCGTTTGTATGTCTTTTCCCTGGCATCCATTGTGCACGAAGGAACTAATCTCAGCTTAAATTCGCTGGGAAACTCCGCTGTAAATACGTAATGAATATTGACCTATTCGGTTGTGGAACCGGCGGAATTCGCCCGTCAGGTAGCGCCGTAGCTCTGTACAAGGCTGCCGGCGACCAGCGTCCAGCCGTCCACCAGCACGAAAAAGATTAACTTAAACGGCAAAGACACCACGACCGGTGGCAGCATCATCATACCCATCGACATCAGGACGGATGCAACCACGAGATCGATGATCAGGAAGGGGAGGAACAGCAGGAAGCCGATCTCGAAGGCACGCTTCAGTTCGGAGATCATGAAGGCCGGGACCAGAATCCGCAGCGACAGGTCTTCCGGCGTTGCCGGGGGCGGCTCGCCGGAGAGGTCGACGAACAGCTTCAGATCCTTTTCTCGAACGTTCTTCTGCATGAAGCCGCGCAGCGGCACCGAGGCCTTTTGCAGCGCTTCCTCGACCCCGATCTGGTTGGCGACCAGCGGCTTGATGCCGTCGTCATAGGACCGCTGCAGGACGGGGCCCATCACGAAGGCGGTCAGGAACATCGCGAGCGCAATGATCACGGAGTTGGGCGGGGCGGTCGCAGTACCGAGCGCGGTGCGCAGCAGCGACAGCACGACGACGATCCGCGTGAACGACGTCATCATGATCAGGATCGATGGCGCGATCGACAGCACCGTCAACAGCGCAATCAACTGGATCGCGCGCTCGGTGACGCCGCCGCCGCCCTGGCCGAGATTGATGCTGATATCCTGCGCCAGCGCCGGATCGGCGAGCGATCCGGCGGCGGTCAGGATTAAGAAAAATAAAACTCTACGCGGAGAAGTCGCCGGCCTCACGAAGGGTTCTTCGGCCGGCCTAGCAGGGACGCCATCTCGTCTTCGAGATTTTCGAAGCCGCTCTTCTGCGGCGCGGGCGCAGGAGGTGTGGGGGCGGGAGGTTCGCTGCGAGAATTACGGGGGCCGGCGGGCGGCGTTTCCGGCGCAACCGGCGGTGCCACTGGTTCGGCCGGCCGCCGCAGGGCGGCTTCCAGCCGCTGCGCCATCTCGGCGAGATTCTGATCGGCGCTGGAAGGCGCGGGGGCTGGCGGAGGAGGCGGTGGTGGCGGCGCGGCAGCGCGTTCC
>NZ_LLXZ01000218.1:0-246 GCF_001440395.1 Bradyrhizobium jicamae
CCTCGGCGCTCGGCGCCGCCGCAGCATCGGCCGGCGCGCCCTCGCGCGGCTTTCTGAATTCGTTGTGGCGACGGCCGCGACGATGGCGCTGCTCGCGCTGGGCGCCCTCACCGCCTTCACCGCTGGCGGCTTGTGCGCCCTCGCCGGTGCGTTGATGGCGCTGACGGTTGCGGTCGTGATGCGGACGGCGCTCGTCGGAACGCCCGCCCGGCCGCCAGACTTCGACGAGCTGCGGCTCCGGCGGGG
>NZ_LLXZ01000218.1:306-27824 GCF_001440395.1 Bradyrhizobium jicamae
ATTTTGCTTCGGCCTTGGTTTCAGTTTCAGGCTGGGCTTCGACGGGAGCGGCTTCTGCAACAGCGCCTTCCGCAGGCGTCTCGGCTGCCGCAGGCGCTTCGCTCGCAGTAGCGGGCTCAGCGGCGGCTTCCGCGGCGCTGGTGACTTCCGTCGTCTCCTGTTCCGGCGGTGCGTCCAGGATCGCCGCTTCCGCCGGCGTTACCTCAGCGGGCGCAGGCTCTGCCGCAGCTACCGGCTCTGCCGCGGTGAACGGCGTCACATCCGGCAGCAGCGAGGCCGACGACACCGGCTCGCTCGCCACTGGCTCGCTCGTGACAGGTATTTCCGCCGCGACTTCTTCCGCCGGCGTCTCTGCCGTCACCTCGGCGCTAGCCTCGACGGGCGGCGTTTCAGCGGCGATTGTCTCGACGACGACTTCGGGCGCGGGCTTCGGCGGCAATGGCGGACGCTTGTCCATGCGGTAGCCGAGCGCGCGCAGGATCGAGGCGAAATCCTCGCCGGCCGATCCCGTGAGCGAGGTCATCGCCTGCGTCACCACAAAACCGCGGCCATCGAACGCGCCGGTCGGCTTTTCGCCAGGCGACGTTTCGCGCCACGCCAGCGCGGGACGAATGAGATCGGCGAGACGCTCCAGAATATCGACGCGCACCGCGCGCTCGCCGCACTGGCGGTAGCCGAGCACGCGATAGGCATCGCGCGGCAACGCCTTGTCCACGGGGAACGAGGTGCGGCCCGAACTCGCCAGATGCTGCGCGCCAGAGAGCGCGGACATGTCGACATTGTCCTGCTTCTCGGCCCACAGCAGCGACGCCAGCGCGCGCGCCGCGGGCTTCAAGAGCGCGGGGAAATAGATGTGATAGGCACCGAAGCGCACGCCGTATTTGCGCAGCGTCGCGCGCGAAGCCTGGTCGAGATCCTTCATCTCGGAAGAGATCTTCGAACGCTCGAGCACGCCGAGCGCCTCGACGAGCTGGAACGCGATACCGCGCCCGATGCCTGCGATGTCCTCGGCCTTCGACAGGCCGAATAGCGGCCCCAAGAGCTTCTCGATATGCGTCTTCAGCCACAGATCGAGCCGCGTCTGCACGGCCTCGCGCGGCGCGCCGGAGAGACGATCGTCGGCAATGATGCGGATGCGCGGATGCAACGCGTCGTCGGCGGCGACCAATTTCGCCACGGCATCGCCGGTCCAGCGGATGGTGCCGTCGGAGGTCAGCACGAACTGGTCGTCGGGCGCTGCCGAGAGTTTTCCGGCGCGCGCGTCGATCTCGCTGGCCAGCACCTGTTGCGCTGCGGCCTGCAAGGCCTTGGCGTCCGAGCCGGCTTCCGCCGCATCGGGTGCAAAGGTAAATCCATCGAGCCGGCCGATCGCATGGCCTTCCACAATCACTTCGCCGGTCTTGCCAATTTCCGTATTCAAAACTGAGTTCTCCCGCAGGCGGCGCATCAATACACTGGTCCGCCGGTCAACGAAACGCTCTGTTAAGCGTTCATGCAGCGCATCGGATAATTTATTTTCCACCTCCCGGGTGATCCCCTGCCAGTGATCGGGGTCATACAGCCAGTCCGGCCGGTTGGCGACGAAGGTCCAGGTGCGGATTTGCGCGATCCGGCCCGACAGCGTGTCGATATCGCCGGTGACGCGGTCGGCCTGGTCGACCTGGGCGGCGAACCATGCGTCAGGGATCCGGCCCTTTTTCATCAGGAATGCATAAAGCGTAGTCACGAGCTCGGCGTGGGCAGCCGGCGCGATTTTGCGGTAATCCGGAATAGCGCAGGCGTCCCACAATCGTTCCACGGCGCCTGCGCCGTGGGCCATGTCCCTCACCTCGCCGTCGCGGGCGGCATGATCGAGCACGCGCTGGTCTTCGGCGATCGGCGCGCGGGTCAGAACCTCATGCCCCGGCGGCAGGGCGAGCGAGACCTGCAAGCTTCCGAGCGAGGAGAAATCCAGTTTCGAATTGCGCCACTGCAGCATTTTGACGCTGTCGAACGTGTGGTTCTGCAGCGCATTTACGAGCTCCGGCTCGAACGGCGCGCAGCGCCCCGTGGTGCCAAACGTACCGTTGCGGGTGGCGCGCCCGGCGCGGCCCGCGATCTGCGCGAACTCGGCGGGCGTGAGGCGCCGGAACTGATAGCCGTCGTATTTGCGGTCGGAGGCAAACGCGACGTGATCGACGTCGAGGTTCAGCCCCATGCCGACAGCGTCAGTCGCGACGAGATAATCGACGTCGCCGTTCTGGAACATCGCGACCTGCGCGTTGCGTGTGCGTGGGCTCAGCGAGCCCAATACAACAGCCGCGCCGCCGTGCTGGCGCCGGATCA
This sequence comes from Bradyrhizobium jicamae, assembly GCF_001440395.1. Lineage (GTDB taxonomy): Bacteria > Pseudomonadota > Alphaproteobacteria > Rhizobiales > Xanthobacteraceae > Bradyrhizobium > Bradyrhizobium jicamae. The sequence goes on from NZ_LLXZ01000218.1 coordinate 2,632, forward strand.
ATTCCGCGATCGCATAGACTTCATCGGCCGAGAAAGCGACGATGGCGGTTCTGCGCGGCTGGCGCGTGATCTTGCGGTCGCCGGCGAATTCAAGCTGCGACAGCCGTGGACGCGTGATGATGGACGCGCCCGGCAGCAGCCGCTCGATGATCGGCCGCATCGTCGCAGCACCCAGCAGCAGCGTCTCGTCGCGGCCGCGGCGATGCAGGATGCGGTCGGTGAAGACATGCCCGCGCTCGAGATCGGCGGCGATCTGGATTTCATCGACGGCGAGGAACGAGACGTCGAGATCTCGCGGCATCGCCTCGACGGTAGACACCCAGTAGCGCGGATTCTTCGGCTTGATCTTCTCTTCGCCGGTAACGAGCGCGACTGCTTCAGTCCCCGCGCGATCGGCGATCTTGTTGTAGACCTCGCGCGCGAGCAGCCGCAGCGGCAGGCCGATCACACCGGACGAATGCGCCAGCATCCGCTCGATGGCGAGATGCGTCTTGCCGGTGTTGGTCGGCCCGAGCACGGCAGTAACGCCCGCGCCGGGCGCGCGTTCGGTTGCGAACGTGGAAGGAGAGAAAGCCATCAGTGCAGGTGTTTCTATTTAGGTGCGAGCGCTCACCGCGTCATTGCGAGCCAACGGGTCGGCGCCAAGCGCCGCCGATGATAAACTCCGCTGAAGCAATCCATCTCGCCCCACGGGAAGTATGGATTGCTTCGTCGCTTTGCTCCTCGCAATGACGGAAAAAATCAGCACTTCGCTTTCGTCTGGCACCATCCGCGCCGATTCTGTTTCACTTTGCGACGGCGATGCGGTCGCGGCTTAAGTTCTGGAACGAGTCTGGAACGAATCGCGTCCGAATCGCTGACTCCTCCCGAGACCCGATACGTTCACCGCAACATCTCGCGCTGAAACGCCCGGGGCGGCACTAGATCAAGTTTACGCGGGCTCCACAAGCGACGGTTTCGGGACCAAATTCTTAAAGACGTGAGTCGAATCAGAAGTGGGTAAGAGTCAAGCGATGAGTCGGGGGTTTTGCTCCGCTTAGTACCCCGCGCTCCAGTCGTCATGCCCGGGCTTGACCCGGGCATCCATCCAAAAAGAAGAAGCTCTTCCAAAGACGATGGATTGCCGGGTCAAGCCCGGCAATGACGACTGAGGCTCAATTCGTCTTCGCTACCCTTGGCGGCGTCGCCGTCGAAACAAACGACGTCGCCTCCAGCATGGCGAGCCCAAGCGGCGTCGGGATGGTCATGCGGAAGGGAACCAGAACCCGGGTTCCCGTGATCGGCACCAGGGTGACTTCCATCTTCCGCTCGGCCGCGAGATATTTGATGACGGGCCGATCGGGGATGTAGCCCGCAAGCGGCGTAAAATAGATCGCGCAGACGATCGCCGGCCCGTGATAGCCGCGCTCGGCCTTGACCGTTTCCATGCGCTTGTAATCGAGCTTGAGGTCGTAGCGCATGCGCCCGTCGAAAATGCCGGTGCCGGTGCGGCAGGCATCCGGCGTCATCACCTCGCCATTCCCGGGCACCCGCACCATCGAGCCGGTCATGGGATCGAGCACGCCCTTGCGGTGGGCCTCGGTGACGACGACGCGGTCGGGATCGACCGGCGGCGCCGGGTCGATCGAAAATTCCTTCACACCGCCGTTTGCCAGCGAAATCCGGATGGTTTCGGATTTCTTCTGCGTGGTGGTGGTCGCGGTATAGGCATTGGGGACCATTGCGCCGTTGACGATCCGGCCGACGCTGGCGCCGGAGCCGCTGCCGCCGGAAAACGCCTTCAAGAGCCCCGCGGTGCCGCCCTGGGCGGTGGCGGCAAACATGTCGTCGCCGATTTCGATAGTCCAGGTGCCCTTGCCGACGGGAATGCCCGCCAGCGTCGCCTCATATTGCGCATCCAGCCGGCCCTGCGCCAAAACCCCCTGCGGCACCAGCCAGAGGCCCGCGGCGGCGCACAGGCCGAGCGTGAGCCTGGTGAGGGATGAGGGGGTTTTGCGGCTGGTCAATTCCTGCAGGTCCCGGGATCGGCGCGTACTCTTGTTCATTTAGGCAGAAATATCCCGCAAACAACGCGTGTTGACGCGAAAACACGCTTCACTGACCCGGTACTGGGGCCACATCCTGCGGCCGAGGGGTCTTAATCGCGAAACTCATGATGTCGGCGCGGATTGCGCCCTTTATAAGGAAGGCTTAAACCGCTGGAACTTCCTAATATTAGGCCCCATTCCGCCCCGCGCGGCGGGCCAAAGAACCTTGACCCCGCAGCCGTCTCCCCCTATACGTCCGCGGTTCCTGGAAATGGACGCGATTTTGGACCCCCGCGGCGCCCGCGAGATGCGGCTTGGCCTTAGGCGGGGATGGAAGAGGATTTGCAAGATGTCCCGGCGCTGCGAACTGACGGCCAAGGGCCCCCAGGTGGGCCACAAGGTGAGCCACTCGAACATCAAGACCAAGCGGCGCTTCCTGCCGAACCTGACCAACGTCACCTTCATCTCGGACGCGCTCGGCCGCAACGTGCGCCTGCGCGTCTCAACCAATGCGCTCAAGAGCGTCGACCACAATGGCGGCCTCGACGCCTACCTGCTCAAGGCCAAGGCCGACGTCCTCTCCCCCCGCGCGCTCGACCTGAAGCGCGCCATCGAGAAGAAGGTCGGCAAGCCCGTCTTCGTGAAGAAGGCGAGCTGAGCTCAACGAAATCGGCGGATCGGAGTTTGCAGCGGCCGGGTCGGAAGACCCGGCCGTTTTTGCGTTTGGGGCGCGCCGCTCTTCCTCTCCCCGTCATGGCCGGGCTAGTCCCGGCCATCCACGTCTTCATCTTTAGTATCCACCGTATTCCCACGGGAAAGCACGCATTCGAACTTGTTTGCCCCCTCCGGTTGCGCTTGTATTTGCATCGGGTCTGGGGGCTGATGTCATGCGTAATCTGGGAATCGTGGCGCTTTGCGCCGCGTTGGGCGGCTGTGTTTCGAACGGCGAAACCATTGCGTTTCGCGCTTCCAATCCACAACAACAGGCGATGATGCGCGACGGGCAACCGGCGCTGGTCTCACGCCAGAAGAGCTCGCTGGTGCTGGTGCGACCAGCCGCACGCCAATTGCAGGCGAACGGACGGCCGGTGTTCGTCGTCGGCATCAACAACGTCGGCAAACAGCCCACGGAATTTCGCGTCGCCCAGGTGGAGGCTATCCAGCACGTCGGCGGCTCCGACTTTGGAATGCAGATCGTCACCTTCGAAATGCTGCAGCAGGAAGAGAAAAACCGGCAGGTGGCAGCAGCCATTCTCACCGGCGTTGCCGTTGCTGCAAATTCCTACAGCGCCTCTAACGCTGGCCGCGGCACCTACACGACGCCGAGCGGCCGCACGGGCACGTTCTACAGTCCGACAGCCGCAGCGATCGCACAGAACAACGCGGCCTTTCAGAACGAAGCCATGGTGGCTGCCACGATTGAAACGGGGCAGCGCAACATGGCGATGCTTGAGCAGACGGTGATCAAGGACAACACGCTGATGCCCGGTGAATGGTATGGTGGTCAGTTGCATCTTGCGCCGCCGACGGATCAGGCTGGCGGCAAGAAGAGCTATACGATTGTGATTACTGTCGGGCCGGACCGGCACGTGGTGGATGTCAATCAAGGGCCAGCGGGGACATAGGCAAGCAGACTGTGAGCTTTCTGCCGATTTCGCTGCTGGTGAGAGGCGCTCAAATGGATAGGCAGTGTGCTCATGCTGCCGCCGAAAACCTGCTCGGCGTCATCGGCGCCTTGCAGGAGGAGACGGGCATGCATTTGAAGATTCGCGCGGTCACCGAGGCGGCGTGACGCGGCGATACGCGCCGCCATCCAAAATCCCCAAAATTCTGCTATGCTCGCTCCGGTAGTATCTGGGAAGCGACACTATGCGCAACATCATCATCTGCTGCGACGGCACCGGCAACGAGATTTCCGAGAACATCTCGAACGTACTCAAGCTCTATCGCTGCCTGCGCAAGACGGAGAAGACCGAGCCGCGGCAGCTGGTGTTTTACGATCCGGGGGTCGGCACGCTGGAGCGGCCGGACCCATGGCACAAGCTGAAGCAGGATTTCAACGCCATCCTGGGGCTCGCCACCGGCTATGGGCTCGATAACAACGTGCTCTCGGCCTATCGCTTCCTGGTTACGAACTGGCATCCGGGCGACCAGATCTACTTGTTCGGCTTTTCGCGCGGCGCCTATACCGTGCGGGTGCTGGCGGGGCTGATCCACAAGATCGGTCTGATCACGCCGGAGCAGGCCAATCTCGCAGGCTCGGGGCTGATCGCCTACAAGCAGTTCTCCTCGGATGAAGCGCCGAAGCTTCGCGCGAAGTTCAAGTCGGCCATCGAGGCGATCGCCGCGGAAGACACGCTGCAAACCCCCTTCGACAATGCCGCGCAGTTCGCGCGCATCACCTCGACGCGCTGGCCCACCATCCGCTTCGTCGGCGTCTGGGATACGGTGGCGAGCGTGATCGTGCCGCGGGCCGATCGCTTCTACTGGCCGAGCCTGGAGGAGCTGGCGTTCACGATCGTGAACCCGAGCGTCGAGACGTTCCGCCAAGCGATCTCGATCGACGAGCGGCGCTGCATGTTCCGCCTAAAAAAGTGGGACGATCCGCAGACCTACAAGCCGGTCCGCTTCAACGACGTGAATGCGGCCGCGCAGGATATTCTGCAGGTGTGGTTCGCCGGCGTGCATGCCGACATCGGCGGCGGCTATCCGGAAAAGGAAAGCGGGCTTTCGAAATATCCGCTGCTCTGGATGATCGACGAAGCCACAAAATGCGGACTGAAGGTGAACCAGGCCACGGTGAACCAGCTCGCCTGGGGCGTCCCTCGCAAGGGCAGCCCGTTCTCCTATGTCGTGCCCGATATCCGCGGCGACCTGCACACCTCGCTGAAGGGCGCATGGTGGCTGCTGGAATATCTGCCGAAGAGCGCGACCTACAAGGAATGGCCGGCGCGGAAGACGCATTTCGGCTATTACATCCCCGACGCCGAGCCGCGCTTCATCCCCGAAGGCGCCGTGATCCACGAATCCGCGCTGCAGCGCATGGACGCGCTGCCGAGCTACCGCCCGGTGAACCTGCCGCGAGAGTACGAGAAATTCCCGATGCCGGTGCCGCCGGCGCATGCGAGCGCGGACGAGGTTGGGGCGGAGTGAGCACCCTTTTGCAGGGTGGGCAAAGCGCAAGCGTGCCCACCATCAAGCAGCACGTTCGGTGATAGATGGTGGGCACGCTGCGCTTTGCCCACCCTACGCATCACTCGGCCACTGGCCGAGCACCTCCGCAATCCTGTGGCCGCAATCCCGCCGCGGCGCGACCCAAATGGTTTACGGATCGTTCAACTCTGCCTCCTATTCTCACGCATCTGCTGCCAGAACCGGCTTGAAACGCTCAGGACGAGCGATGTTGACACGATCGATCGCCGACGAAGTCGAGGCGGCCATCCAGGCCGGTTCGTCGGAAAAACATCTGGATACGCTGCGACAGGTGACCGACCTGTTTCTGCTGTCCGCCGACGGCTATTCCGGCGAACAGATCGAGCTGTTCGGCGACGTGCTGGAACGGCTGATCCGCACCATCGAGCTGCGCGCGCTGGCCGATGTCTCCGCACGCATTGCGCTGGCGGAAATGAGCACGCAACTCGCCTCGATCAAGCAGGCGCCGAAGGCCGTGGTCCGGCGGCTCGCGAACAACGACGAGATTTCGATCGCGCGGCCGGTGCTGACCGAATCGGCGCGGCTGACGCCTGAGGACCTGATCGAACTCGCCGAGACCAAGAGCGAGCAGCATCTGCTCGCGATTTCCGGGCGCTGGTGGCTGACCGAGATCGTCACCGATGCGCTGCTGAAGCGGCATTATCCCTCCGTCAGCCGGCGGCTGGTGAGCAATCCCGGTGCGCGAATGTCGGCGTCCGGCTATGCCATCGTGCTGAAGCAGGCGGAAAGCGATCCGGATCTCGTGGTCGAAACCGGCATCCGCGTCGACCTGCCGGCCGAGCAGCGCCGCCAATTGCTGCAGAGCGCCACTGAGGCCGTGCGCACGCGGCTGTTGTCGCGCGCGCCGCCGCATTTGTTCGAGGAAATCAGGAGCGCGATCGCGGCCGCCTCCGTCGGCGCCAGCCGCGAAATGTCGCGCACCCGTGATTTCTCCGCGGCCCGCCGCTTCGTCGCGACACTTGGCAAGCACGGCAAGCTCAACGAGCCGGCGCTATTGGCATTTGCAAAGGAGCGCAAGTATGCCGAGACGGTCGCGGCGCTCGCCGAGCTGTCGGCGTCGAGCATCGAGGTGATCCGCCCTGTGATGCAGAGCCTGCGCGACGACGGCGTGCTGATCCCCTGCCGCGTCGCCGGCTTGAACTGGGAAACGGTGGCCGCCATCCTCGACAGTCGCTTTGCCGCCGGCAGCATGGGCCGCCATGAGCTGGCGAAAGCGAAAGAGCAATACGCCAAGCTCACGGTCGAGAACGCGCGGCGCCTGCTGAAATTCTGGCAAGTCCGCGCCGCGGACGCCGCGAAGAAGAGTTGAGAGATCACGTAGCCCGGATGAGCGAAGCGATATCCGGGACCGCTGCCCGACGCACCCGCATATCGCTCCGCTCATGCGAGCTACGAAGCTTACTTCCCCTTCTCCCCTTGTGGGAGAAGGTGCCGGAGCGAAGCGGAGGCGGATGAGGGGTCTGTCTCCGCGGAAAGAACCCCTCATCCGTCTCGCTGCCGCTTCGCGCCAGCGATCCACCTTCTCCCACAAGGGGAGAAGGAAGATCGATCCGTCACGCCGCTTTCGTCAGACCCGCGTCGAGATGCTTCAGCCGCGGCATCACCTCGTGCCGCAACAGGCGTAGCGAATTGTACCACGCCTCCGGCTTGTGCTTGTAGTCGAAGCCGAACACCAGCAGCGTGCCGAAGCCGCCGACCTCGTGATAGATTTTTTCGATCTTCTCGGTGACGGTCGCGGGCGAGCCCACGATCCAGTTGTTGCGCGCGCAGTACTCGGCCGTGACGTCGCTGTCGGCGATATCAGGCGTGGCCTTGAGATAGTCCTTGAAGCCGAAATGACCGAGCAGCGGCAGGAAATATTCGGTCATCATCCGGCCCATCATGTCGCCGACGGAGAGCCGCCACGCCTCTTCGTCGGTGTCGGCGATGAAGACTTCGCGCACCAGCCGCCAGTCGCTGCGCTTCGGCTTGCGTCCGGTCTTCGCAGCACCGATCTCGACCGATTCCCAGTGGCTGCCGACATAGGCGGGGTTGAGGTTGAGGCTCATCGGGATATAGCCGCGCTCGCCTGCGAGCTTGAGCGTGTCCGAGCCCTTGGAAAGACCGGCGACGCCGATCGGCGGATGCGGCGCCTGCAGCGGCTTGAGGTGGGGCTTGAGGAAGTCGAACATCGTGTCCGGCTTGTTCACGGTCCAGAACTTGCCGGTGTAGTTCCAGGGCGCGTCCTCGGTCCACATTTTCAAAATGATCTCCAGCGCCTCGCGCGTCATGTCGCGGTTCTGGCCGGACATCCCGTCGACATTGAACATCGCCCAGTCGCTCGGCAGGCCCGAGGCCGCGACGCCGAAGTTCAGCCGTCCGCCGGAGAGGTGATCGAGCATCGCGACACGGTTCGCCAGTTCGGCCGGGTGGTGATAGGGCAGCAGGAAGCCGCCGGGCCCGAGGCGGATATTCTTGGTCTGCAAGAACGCCTGCGCGAGAATGAGATCGGGCGAGGGATGCGGTTCCCAGGGCGCGGTGTGGTGCTCGCCGATCCAGGCTTCCTGGTAGCCGAGTTCATCGAGCCAGCGCAGCGTCTGCAGGTCCCAGTCGTGGCCCTCCTTCAACCCGCACTCCGGCGGATGGGACGGCATCGTGAAATATCCGATTTCCATGGGGCGTCCTCGCTGTATGTTGTTATTCAAAGCGCGTCTGTCGCGCGCAAGCGAGAGCATAGCATGCCCGGCGTGCGGCCGAGTTATGACGAAACGGATGGGCAGAGGTCAGGTTTCGAGATCGTCATTGCGAGGGAGCGGATCGCGCGCGGATGCCTGACGCCGTCATTGCGAGCGCAGCGAAGCAATCCATCTATCTCCGAGCCGAAATGTGGATTGCTTCGCTTCGCTCGCAATGACGCGGGGAGAGCGGAGCGCCCCTTCCCTTCTTCCACAAGGGGAGAAGGAAGAAGAGGTTACCTCGTCCCGAACGTGGTCGCGCCGAACAGCGCCTTCTGTGTCGAGGGCTGCGAGCGCCAGTATTGCGGCGGGGCGAACACCTCGCCGCCGAGTTCAGCCGCCGCGTGCCAGCCCCAGCGCGGGTCGTAGAGCATGGCGCGGGCGAGAGCGACCATGTCGGCCTTGCCGCTCGCCACGATCTCCTCGGCCTGCCTGGCTTCCGTGATCAGGCCGACGGCGATGGTGGTAAGCCCGGTGGCCTCGCGGATGGCTTGCGCGAACGGCACCTGGTAGCCGGGGCCGAGCGGAATCTTCTGCAGCGGCGACACGCCGCCCGAGGACGCGTCGATCCACTCGACGCCGTGCTTTTTCAGCTCCTGCGCGAATTCGATGGTCTGCGCCAGATCCCAGCCGCCCTCGACCCAGTCGGTGCAGGAGACGCGCAATCCCACCGGCTTGTCATGCGGAAACGCCGCGCGCACCGCGTCGAACACTTCGAGCGGGAAGCGCATGCGGTTCGCAAGCGAGCCGCCATATTGATCGGTACGCTGGTTTGATATCGGCGACAGGAACTGGTGCAAGAGATAACCGTGCGCCGAATGCACCTCGATCGCGTCGATGCCGAGCCGTTCGGCGCGCTTCGCAGCCGCCACGAAGGCGTCGCGCACGCGGGCAAGCCCGGCCGCATCGAACGCAATCGGCGGCGTCTCGCCCTGCTTGTGGGGGATCGCCGACGGCCCCTCCGCCCGCCAGCCGCCTTCGGCGACGGGAATCAGTTGCCCGCCATCCCACGGCGTGTGGCTCGACGCCTTGCGGCCGGCATGGGCGAGCTGCATCATCACCGCGGCCTTCGAACGCTTCCGCACCGAGGCGAGGATCGGCTTCAAGGCGGCTTCGGTGGCGTCATTGTAGAGGCCGAGGCAGCCCGGCGTGATGCGGCCGCTCGCTTCGACCGCCGTCGCCTCGATGCAGAAGATGGCCGCGCCCGACAGCGCCAGCGAATTGATGTGGGTGAAGTGCCAGTCATTGGCCTCGCCATCGACGGACGAGTACTGGCACATCGGCGCCACCATGATGCGGTTGGCAAGGTTGAGGCCGCGCAGCTTGATCGGGGTAAACAAAGCGCTCATGACAAGGGGATCCGGGGGCAAGGAAAGCGGTCCGCAATGCTAGCGAGCCGCTGTCCGCGGCTCAACCCGTGCCGCTTGCAACCCTCCCCTACTCCACCAGCGTGAACTGCAGCAGCAGATTGCGCTGGATCATCGAGAAATTGTCGTCGGAAACGAGCGTCAGCACCGTTTCGCCCTCCGGCGTGACATGGACGTCGATGCCTTCCATGTTGTCGATCTCGTTGCCGAGATCGGCCTCGAAGATTGCGGGACCGTCGATCACCGCCCCGGGGACGATGGAGGCGAGCGCGATGCGGCGGATGCGGATGCCGACCCCGCCAAGCCAGGAGAATTTGCGCTCCAGCAGCAACAACCCGCCGGAGGGCAGCAGCACCGCGTCGCTGACGTCGAAATTGTCGGTGCGGCGGATGCTGAACAGCCCCAGCGACTTGCCGCCGATCAGGAAGGCCGTGATGTTGCCCTGCGCGTCGAGCCCGCGTTCGGAGATCGCGATCAGCGTTCCCGCCAGGGCCAGGCCCTTCGGCACCACCACAAGCGCCTCGATGCCTTTGTTGTAGGGCAGCTTGCGCACGCCCAGCGGCAACTGAATCAATTCGCCCTGCGCACGGGTAAATCCCTTGGCGAAGTCGAAGCGCAGTATCTGATTGACGCGCTCGAGGCCGACATAGGCCAGCGAGCCGTCGAGCGCGAGCGCCTCGGTATCGAACCAGCCGCGCGAGGTGATCGGCTTGCCGTCGGGGCCAAGCATCGGCGAAGCCTCGACATCGTCGAGCCCGATCATCTCGCGGCCCTTGTAGACGATGCGCCCGGTGAACCAGCCGCCCTTGTCGCTGATGGCGATGAAGCGCTCGCCCTTGGCGTCCAGCCTTAGTCCCGACAACCCACCGAAGCCGCGGAAGCGCGAGGTGAGCATGAGGCCGCTGCGATATTCGAGCTCGCCGAACCGCACCCGCGCCCGGTCGCGGGTATCGAACGAGGGCAACGGACGGGCGTTGACCTCAATCGAAACCGGGGTGCTGACGGTGAACTCGTCGGGACTCGCCTGCTTCGGCGGCCGCTGAACGGCCGTTTGCGCCGCCGCGACGGCCGGCATGACCGCCACCGATAGCCCCGCCGCGGCATATTTCAAAAGGCGGCGACGGCCGATCGGCGGGGGCATGCGCTCACGAGTGCAGGCGGCGCGGCCGGTGGTGGCCCGAGACGGGCGCGGCGCCGTGGGTCTCGCTGAACAGTTCGGCGAGTTTTTCGGTGATGGCGCCGCCGAGTTCCTCGGCATCGACGATGGTCACCGCGCGGCGATAATAGCGCGTGACGTCGTGACCGATGCCGATCGCGATCAGTTCGACCGGCGAACGGGTCTCGATTTCCTCGATGATATGACGCAGGTGCCGCTCGAGGTAATTGCCGGGATTGACCGACAGCGTGGAGTCATCCACCGGCGCGCCGTCCGAGATCATCATCAGGATCTTGCGCTGTTCGGGCCTTCCGAGCAGACGCTTGTGCGCCCAGTCCAGCGCCTCGCCGTCGATGTTCTCCTTCAACAGGCCCTCGCGCATCATCAGGCCGAGATTCTTGCGCGACCGCCGCCAGGGTGCATCCGCAGACTTGTAGATGATGTGGCGCAGATCATTCAGCCGGCCGGGATTGGCCGGCTTGCCGGCGGCGAGCCACGCCTCGCGCGACTGCCCGCCCTTCCAGGCGCGGGTGGTGAAGCCCAGGATCTCGACCTTGACGCCGCAACGCTCCAGCGTACGCGCGAGAATATCGGCGCAGGTCGCTGCCACCGTGATCGGGCGGCCGCGCATCGAACCGGAATTGTCGAGCAGCAGCGTCACCACCGTATCGCGGAAGGTCGCTTCCTTCTCGTGCATGAAGGACAACGGATGATAGGGATCGGTGACCACACGCGACAGCCGCGCCGGATCGAGGATGCCTTCCTCGAGGTCGAACTCCCAGGCGCGGTTCTGCTGCGCCATCAGGCGGCGCTGCAGCCGGTTGGCGAGCCGCGCCACGATGCCCTGCAGATGCGCGAGCTGCTTGTCGAGATAGGAGCGCAGCCGCTCCAGCTCGTCATGGTCGCAGAGATCTTCGGCAGCGATGACCTCGTCAAACTTCGGCGCAAAGGCGTGATATTCCGGCCCGCGCGGCTCGTTGGCGCCACGCGTATTCGGCCGCGTCGCCTCGCCCGGCGTCTCGTCATCGCCGAGTTCGCCATCGTCGAACGTATCCGACGTGGAGGCCTGCGCGCTTTCCATCGCGCTTTCAGACATTTCGTCGGTGGATGCCTGCGCCTGGTCGGCGCTCATTTCCTGCGCGGCGTCGCTGTCGGGCGAACCTTCGGCGCCGGACTGGTCGTTCTCGCCGTCCTGGTTCTCGTCGTCGTTCTCGTCGTCATCGGCGTCCGCGTCGCGGTCGTCGCCGAGGTCGAGCGCAGACAACAGGTCGTGCACGAGGTCGCCGAACTTGGCCTGGTCTTCGGTGACGCGGCTGAGCTTGTCGAGCCGGGCGCCGATCTTGTCTTCCAGCACCGGGCGCCAGAGATCGACCATCTTCTTGGCGGCCGTCGGCGGTGCAAGGCCGGTCAGGCGCTCGCGCACCAGCATCGCCAGCGCATCCGACAGCGGGGCATCGGCGCGGTCGGTGATCTCGTCGTATTTGCCGCGGTGGAAATGATCGTCGAGCATCGCGGTCAGGTTTTTCGCCACGCCCGCCATCCGGCGCGAGCCGATCGCCTCGACGCGCGCCTGCTCCACCGCCTCGAACACGCCGCGCGCCTGCGGATTTCCCGGCATCAGCTTGCGGTGCACCTTGGGATCGTGACAGGCGAGCTTAAGCGCGATCGAATCGGAGTGGCCGCGCACGATCGCCGCATCCCGCTTCGTCATCTTGCGGGCCGGCTCCGGCAGCCGCGCCTTGCCCGGCGCGAGACCGGGACGCTCGGCCGCGAACGTCACGTCCAGTTCCGGCGCTTTCGCAATCGCCTTCAGGCAGGAGGTCACCGCGCGCTTGAACGGCTCGGTCGGCGCTTCCTTGGACCCGGTGCGGAATTTGGAGTTGGATGATGTGCTCATAGCGCTTTCGTAAACCAGTGCCGCGTGACGCCGCCGGGATAACCTTCGATCGAACCGAATTCCTCATAGCCGCAAGCGCGGTAGAAACCCGGCGCCTGAAAACTCATCGTATCCAGATAGGACCGCGTGGCCCCGAACTTTCTCGCTTCGTCCTCAATCGCCTTTATCAGCCTCGTTCCGTAGTCCTTGCCGCGCAGTTTCTGCTCCATCCAGAACAGTTGAATGAACAGCACCGTGGTCCAGACTTCGCCGACAATCCCGCCGACGATCTTGTCCCCTTCACGCAGCGAGATGGCGAGGCGCTTGTATTTCTGCTTCCCCATCTTCTCGGCGTTGAAGCCGATAAGTCCGCCGAGCACCGCCTTCTTGGTCTTTCCAATGGTGCGCTCGACGGAAATTTTCGCCATGGGCTAGCTGAGCGCCACGTTGACCGCCGATTCCGGCAGCTCCTGATTGAAGCAGCGCTGGTAGAACTCGGCCACCAGCGGCCGCTCCAGCTCGTCGCACTTGTTGAGGAAGGTGACGCGGAACGCAAAGCCGATGTCGCCGAAGATCTCGGAGTTCTCGGCCCAGGTGATCACGGTACGCGGGCTCATCACCGTCGACAGGTCGCCGTTCGCGAACGCGTTGCGCGTGAGGTCGGCGAGCCGCACCATCTTGTTGACGATGTCGCGGCCTTCCTGCGTGCGATAGTGATGCGCCTTGGAAAGCACGATCTCGACTTCCTCGTCATGCGCCAGATAGTTCAGCGTGGTGACGATCGACCAGCGGTCCATCTGGCCCTGGTTGATCTGCTGGGTGCCATGATAGAGGCCCGACGTATCGCCGAGACCGACGGTGTTGGCGGTCGAGAACAGGCGGAACGCCGGGTGCGGCTTGATCACCTTGTTCTGGTCCAGGAGCGTCAGGCGACCGGAGACTTCCAGCACGCGCTGGATCACGAACATCACGTCGGGGCGACCGGCGTCGTATTCGTCGAACACCAGCGCGATATTGTGCTGCAGCGCCCAGGGCAGGATGCCGTCACGGAATTCGGTGACCTGCTTGCCGTCCTTGATGACGATCGAGTCCTTGCCGACGAGGTCGATACGGCTGATGTGGCTGTCGAGGTTGACGCGCACGCAGGGCCAGTTCAGGCGCGCGGCGACCTGCTCGATATGGGTCGATTTGCCGGTGCCGTGATAGCCGGTGACCATGACGCGGCGGTTCTTGGCAAAACCGGCGAGAATCGCGAGCGTGGTGGCGCGGTCGAAGCGGTAATCCGAATCGACTTCCGGCACATGCGGGTCGACTTCGGAATAGGCCGGCACTTCGAGGTCGCTGTCGATACCGAAGACCTGCCGAACCGACACCTTCATGTCGGGCATACCGGCGGGCTCCGAAACTTTGCTCATGGCGGCGGTCGTCATCAATCCTCCGAGGTCCCGGGCGTTCCCGAAACCAGATCTGTTAATGGCTGCGGATGGGGGCTGTTGCCAACCTAGCAGAGAGCAGGGGCCGGCAGAAGCCCGCGGCGCAATCAAAGTTCCATTGCCTTATCATTGAGATAGGCCCTGTATCAGGTTTTTGGAGGGCTGCTCTGCGAATCACGCCGCACTTTTGTCGGCTTGTGCCCCCTGCCAGGCCCAAACCCGAGGACGACGGCACTTTCGGGCTCCCTTCGGGCTTGGTAGCTCTGAGTGCGGCGGCCCTCCAGCGGACGGCATGGTTGTGACTTCATTCCTCGATCCCGTGATCGCATTCATCTCAGTCCATCCGTGGCTGGCTTACCTGACGCTGTTTCTCGCTGCCCTCCTGGAGGCGATCCCGGTCGCAGGGGCGCTGGTGCCGGGATCGACCATCATCCTGGCGCTGAGTGCGCTGGTGCCCGGCGGAGAACTGAACCTGTGGGGCGTGCTGGCGGCCGCGATCGCAGGCGCCCTGCTCGGCGATGGCTCGGCATTCTGGGCCGGCCATCGCTCGCAACGCGAAATTCTCAGCGCCTGGCCGATGTCGAAATATCCCGCCGTGATGGCGCAGAGCGAGGCGTTCTTCCAGCGCTGGGGAGCGCTCGCCGTGCTGTTCGCGCGCTTTGTGCCCCCGATCCGCGCCTTCGTACCGGTCACCGCCGGCGCGCTCGGGATGTCGCCGGCGAGGTTTTACAGCGTCAACATTGCCGCGGTCATTGCATGGGCTTCGGCGCACATCCTGCCGGGCGTGTTCGCGGTCTCGGCGCTGCACCACTATGCCGGCCTGCCGCATCACCAACACATCGGCAAGCATCTCTGGATTTTGGGCGTGTTCGCGGCCGCGATCATCGCGCTCGGCGTCTGGACGCTGCGCCGCCGCCGGACGGGCAAGACCGCTTCGGATCAGGCCCGGACGGGGCTGCGTCCCGGCGCCGGACCGACGTAACGGGCGCGGGGCCGGATCAACCGGCCGTGCTGCAGTTGCTCGCAGGCATGCGCGATCCACCCGACCGTGCGCGCCATCGAAAACAGCACCAGTTCGTGGCCGGGCGGCAGGCCGAGCGTGTGCACGAGCACCGCAAGGGCATAATCGATATTGACGAATTCGCCGGTCGCTTCGGCAATTCGCTCGGGAATTTCGTGGGTGAGCTTGCGGTCAGCGCCGGAGCGCGCCAGCGCTTCCAAGAGGGCCCGTGCGCGCGGATCGCCGTGCTTGTAGACGCCGTGACCGAAGCCCGCAAAACGCTCGCCGAGCGCGACGCGCTCGCGGATGACCGGGGCAACTTCACTAGTGGCAAGCGTCTTCAGAAGCTGCGCGGCCAGCACACCGGCGCCGCCGTGTTTCGGGCCCTTCAACGCGACGAGGCCGGCGATCACGGCGTCGTAGAGATTCAGGCCGGTCGACGCCGCGCAGCGCACGGTGAAGGTCGAGGCGTTCAGTTCATGGTCGGCCAGCAACACCAGCGCGCGGCGGATCAGATCCGGCGCGTGCTTGTTGTCCGGCGCCCAGGCGCGGGCAATCTGCGAATGCAGCGGTTTTGCCGATGATTTTGCGTTCAGCATGGTCGCAACCACCAGCCGTACGATGCGGCCCCCGACCATCGCGCGCCCGTCGGGCGCTCGCGTGAAGGCGCGCGGGTCAGCGGCGGCTGCTAGCGCCAGCACGGCGATGGCGCGATCGATCGCACCGGCTTTGCGGGTGGCTTCGGCGACGGCGCGCATTTCGTCTGAGATGATCGGGCAATTGTCCTGATCGAAGGGATCGACGCCGGTCACGTCCCAGAGCAGCGTCGCGGCATGTTCGAGCGTGTCGCGCTCGGCGAGATCGACGCAGTTGACGCCGCGATAGATCGCGCCCTCCTCGGTGATGGTCCCGACCGTTGAATCCATCACCGGCAGATCGGCATCGAAGCTGCGCAGGCCCCGCGGCTCCGGCGAGGGGGTACGCCGCTCCTTCAGCGTACGGACGTCCTCGGCCCGGTAGCGGTGGCTGCGCGAGTCCTCCGACGGCTCCGAGCGGATCAGGCCACGGCTGACATAGGCATAAAGGGTGGCCTGCGAGATCGCGAGTTCGGCGGAGGCCTCGCGGGCCGAGAGGTAAAGGCCGGCGGATTTTTTCATGTTGATTTACATAATCAAGATTGATCAATCTGTCGAGAGGCCCGACCTTTGGCAGCAGGCAAAGGAGAGCCCCATGAACATGCAGATTTCGAAGACCCCGATCGGCCTGGACGGCATTCCGGCCGCCGAAACCGTGCTCAGCCATGTCGATGGCGAGCGCGGCGAACTGATCATCGCCGGCGAGCGGGTCGGCGACCTCGCCCGCAAGACCGGTTTTGAGGGCGTGACCGCCCGGTTATGGAGCGGCGGCACCGGCCAGCCGATCGGCGAAGCCGCGGTGCGCGCGGCGCTCGGCGCGGGGCGTGAACGCGCCTTCGCCCGACTGCCGGATCTTCTCGGCATCACGCGCGGTCTTTCGATCATCGACGGTTTTCGCGCGGCAATCGCCGGGCTTCGCGCGGAAGCGGGGCTTGTGCATGAGGCCACGATCGTCGGCGCGTTTCCGGTGATTGCCGGCGCCCTGGTGCAGCGGGTGAAGGGCAACGATCCCGTCGCGCCCGATCCGACCGCGAGCCACGCCGCCGACACGCTGTCGATGATGCTCGGCCGCAAACCGGACGCGCGCGAGGCCGCCGCACTCGACGCCTATTTCGTCACGGTCTGCGACCACGGCATGAACGCCTCGACGTTTGCGACGCGCGTGGTCGCCTCGACGCAGGCGGATTTGTTCGCGGCTGTCACGGCCGGCTATTGCGCGCTGACCGGACCGTTGCATGGTGGCGCGCCCGAGCCGGTGCTGGAAATGCTGGATGCGATCGGCTCGACCGAGCGCATCAAGCCGTGGGTCGATAGTGCGCTCGCCCGTGGCGAGCGGCTGATGGGATTCGGCCACCGCGTCTATCGCGTCCGCGACCCGCGCGCCGATGTTCTCAAGGGCGCGATCGAGCGGCTCGCCGGTGACGGTACTGACCTGCCGTTTGCGGGCGAGGTCGAGGCCTATATCCGCAGCGCATTGCGGATCAAGAATCCGGACCGGCCACTCGACACCAATGTGGAGTTCTTCACCGCGATCCTCCTCGACGCGCTGAAAATCCCGCGGCAGGCGTTCACGCCGATCTTTGCGGTGGCGCGTGCGGCGGGCTGGACGGCGCACGCCCGCGAGCAGCAGCGCGGCGGCCGGCTGATCCGACCGAGCTCGGCGTATATCGGGCCAATGCCGGGGTGAACGAGCAAGAATGTTTGGAAGGCAACAGCGGAGCCATCATCTCCGCTGTCGTCCCTGCGAAAGCAGGGACCCATAACCACAAATGCGTGATGTTGCGCGAAAGCCGTCAACCAGTGGAATAAAATCTAGAAGCCTCGGCGTATGGGCCCCTGCGTTCGCAGGGGCGACGATCAGGCGCGCACCACGGTCTTCAGATAATTATACGCCTTGATGATCTCGATCAGGCGATCCTCGGTGGAGCGGTCGCCGCCATTGGCATCGGGATGGTGCTGCTTGACCAGCGCCTTGTACTTGGCCTTGACGTCATCGAGCGTTGCTTCGGCGGAAAGCCCCATCACCTGCAGCGCCTTGCGCTCGGCGTTCATCACCTTGCGCGTCTCGGCCTTGGCCTCCGCGCCCGGTCCGGGCCGCCAGCGGCCGCGGCCGTTAAGCTCGGAGAACATGCTGAAGGGGTCGGCGGCGCCGTCAAAATCCTCGGCGCCGGGCTGCTTGCCCTTCTTGCCGCCGGTGTTGGCGCCCATCTTCCAGGTCGGGCGATGGCCGGTCAGCGCATCCTTCTGGTAGCGCGCGACCGCATCGGCATTCATGCCCTGGAAGAAATTGTAGTTCTGGTTGTATTCGCGGACGTGGTTGAGGCAGAAGTGAAAGTACTCCCGGGAATTCTCGCGGCCTTTGGGCGCGCGGTGCGGCCCCTTGTTCTGGCAGCCTGCCCACTCGCACATGGCGGATTCTTCATTCGCACGCGCCTGCGCCTTCGCGCTGACCTTGTTGGGCTTGATGCGAATGGAATCGAAGAACTTGGATGAATCAATTGGCATGACTGACTTTGACTACGCAATGCGAAAGGCTTCAAGTCTTGACATTGCGAATACCTCCGTTCGGATACACCATTGACGAAAAGCAGACACAGAATTATCTGCCGCCATCATGAGCACCAGGGACATTATCATAAACAAGTTGCGTGAAGCTTTCTTGCCGGAAAGCCTCGACGTCGCGGACGAATCTCATCTGCATGAGGGCCATGCCGGCCACAGGCCGGGCGGCGAGACGCACTTCAGAGTGTATATCGTGTCTCCGGCCTTCGAAGGGAAGAGCCGGATTGAGCGCCACCGCATGGTAAATGCGACGCTTGAGGCGGAACTCAGGGGATCCGTTCACGCATTGGCGATCAAGGCGCAGACGCCGGAAGAAGCCGGACGGTAATCCGGCAAACCCGGCGCAAGAAGATGAGCATCCGATGACGTCGCAGAGGCTCATTGTTTTGGCCGGCCTTCCCGGTTCCGGGAAGAGCACGCTGGCGGAAGCGCTTTCACGGCATTTTTCGCTGCCGCTGTTTTCAGTCGATCCGATCGAGGCCGCGATGTGGCGCGGCGGCCTGTCCCGGGATCATACGGGAATCGCAGCCTACGCGGTCGCGCAAGCCTTGGCCGAGGAGCATCTTCGACTAGGGCAATCCGTCGTGATCGACGCGGTCAATCCGGTCGAGGCGCCGCGCGCGGCGTGGCGCAATCTCGGCACAAAATATCGCGCGGATTTGAAGATCATCGAATGCGTCTGCATCGACCAGGCGACGCATCGTCGGCGGATCGAAGCGCGCGTGCGCGGCATCGAGGGCATGGCGGAGATCACTTGGGAACGGGTCGAGAAACGGCGCGCGGAATATGAAGCCTGGACCGATTCGAGGCTGACGCTGGATACGTCGGCGCACCCGCCCGAGCGGTTGCTCGCCGAAGCGATCGGCTATCTGACGTGAGGCTATCAACCAGCTTCCTGTGAAGATCGGCGGAGACGGTAGAACGGTTCTCGTAAACGTGAGACAATCACTGAGGCGATGCATCAAGTTCCGTTCGGACGCAGGGTCGGCCTGACCCTGATGCCATCGCAGCTCGATGGGGTCGTCCGATGCGATGTTGGGCACGCTTCAGATGGGCCGCCGCCATGGCGCTGACGATTGCGGCCTCTTCC
This sequence comes from Bradyrhizobium jicamae, assembly GCF_001440395.1. GTDB lineage: Bacteria > Pseudomonadota > Alphaproteobacteria > Rhizobiales > Xanthobacteraceae > Bradyrhizobium > Bradyrhizobium jicamae. The sequence continues at coordinate 21,705 of NZ_LLXZ01000218.1, forward strand.
GTGCGGGCGCAGGCGTTGGATATGCCGAGCCCCTTCGTCCAGGAAGTGCTGGTCAAGAGCATTCTGTTGACGCTCAACGATGCCGTGGCGTCGGATAATTTCACGGTGCTGCACGCCAAGATTTCAAAACCGTTCCGCGATCAGTTTCCACCCGACAAGCTGCGGGCCGTGTTCAAGGACCTGGTCGAGAAGCACGCCGTGTTCGACGCCATCGTCGCCAGCCCGGTCATCCCGGAGGACGACGCCAAGATCGACGACAAGGGCGTGCTGCGCCTCAAGGGACGCTTCGACACCACGCCCAAGAAAGTGAAGTACCAGCTCGGCTTCATTCCCTCCGACGGCCAGTGGAAACTCTCTGGCGTCGCGATCGATATCGAATAGCCGGCACAGGCCGTCAGAACGCCGTCCCTGCCCGCTTCGGTTTCGGATCTTCCCCCTCGGCTTCGCGCGGCAGCGGCGTGATCTTCAGCGCGGTGATGCGGTTGCGCTCCCGGCGCAGCACGCGGAAACGGCAGCCATGGAAGGTGAAATTCTGGCCGCGCTCGGGGATCGAGCGCGCTTCGTGGATCACGAGGCCCGCCACCGTGGTCGCCTCCTCGTCGGGCAGATGCCAGTTCATGGCGCGGTTGAGATCGCGGATCGGCACCGAGCCATCCACCACGACGGAGCCGTCGGCCTGGACGCGAACGCCCGCGACCACGACATCGTGCTCATCGGAAATATCGCCGACGATCTCTTCCAGGATGTCTTCGAGCGTCACCATGCCTTCGACTTCGCCGTACTCGTCGACGACGAGCGCGAAGTGGGTCTTGCGGCGGCGGAACGCCTTCAACTGTTCGGACAGAGGCCGCATCTCCGGCACGAACCAGGGCGGCAGCATGATCGCGGATACGTTGATGCGCGACATATCGCCTTCGGAAGCGCGGATCGCGCGCAGGAGATCCTTGGCGTGCAGCACGCCGATGATGTTTTCGGGCTTGTCGCGCCACAGCGGAATGCGGGTGTACTCGGTCGCCAGCACCTCGCGCACCAGGTCTTCGGGCGGCAGGTCGGCGTTGATCATCATCATGGCGGTGCGGTGGACCATGACGTCTGATACGGCGAGGTCGCCGAAGCGGAAGACATTGTGAATGTATTCGGCCTCGCCGCTCTCGATTCCGCCATGGACGGCGGATTCCTCCACCAGCCCCTCGATCTCGGAATCGGTGAGGATTTCGTGCTGCGAGGATTCCTGCACGCCGAACATGCGCAGGATCCCGCGCGAGGCGCTGTTGAGCAGCCAGTTCAGCGGCCAGAAAACCAGGTAGGACAGATGCAGCGGATAGGCGATCCATTGCGAGACCGGCATCGGCTGCCTGATCGCAAACGTCTTCGGCACCTGCTCGCCGATGACGATATGCAGCGAGGAAAATATCAGAAAGCCGGCCAGGAACGACACGAAGTGCAGGGTGCGCTCCGACATGCCGAGCGGGACCAGCAGCGGCTCCAGCAGCGCCGCAACCGTGGGTTCGCCGACCCAGCCGAGGCCGAGCGAGGCCATGGTGATGCCGAGCTGGCAGCAGGCGAGATAGGCCTCGATGTTGCCCATCATGCCGTGCAGCAGGCGCGCGCCGAAGCGGTCCTGCTCGACCATCGCCTTGATGCGAAACCCGCGGCTCTTGACCAGCGCAAACTCCGCGGCCACGTAAAACGCATTGGCGGCGAGCAAGAGGATCGCGAGCAGCAGATTGGACGCGGTCGAACTCATATATGCCTCGTGACGGCCCCGGCCACGCGCGACGCTTGCCCGACGCTGCGCCCCGGCAATCCCGTTCTCATCCCGACAACTTCTGTTGCAGGAAATCGCGCACCAGCGCCGGCTCGACGTCGTTTGCGACCACCGCGCGGCCGATCGCCTGCAGCAAGATGAAAGTCAGCTTGCCGCGCTTGACCTTCTTGTCCTGCGCCATCAGCGCCATCAGGGCGTCGGCATCTGCCAGCCCTTCCTGCGTAAAGCCCGCGATGTCCTGCAAATGGGTCGGCAGGCCGACGGAAGCAAGGTGGCGCTCGACGCGGGCGGCGTCCGCCGCCGAGATCATGCCGAGTTGAGCGGAAAACTCCGCCGCCAGCACCATGCCGATGGCAACGCCCTCGCCATGGAACAGGCGATCGGAAAAGCCGGTCGCAGCCTCCAGCGCGTGGCCGAACGTGTGGCCGAGATTGAGCAGCGCGCGTTCGCCATTTTCGCGCTCGTCGCGGCAGACAATCGCGGCCTTGGCACGGCAGGAGGTTGCGATCGCGTGCTCGCGCGCCGCGCCGCCGGAGAAGATGTCGGCGTGGTTGGCATCGAGCCAGGCGAAAAAGGCCTCATCGCCGAGCACGCCGTATTTGGCGACCTCGGCATAGCCGGCGCGAAACTGGCGCGGCGACAGCGTGTCGAGCACGGAAGTATCCGCGATCACCAGCAGCGGCTGATGAAACGCGCCGAGCAAATTCTTGCCTTGGGGCGAATTGATGCCGGTCTTGCCGCCGACCGAGGAGTCCACCTGCGCTAATAGCGAGGTCGGCGCCTGCACGAAGTCGACACCGCGGCGCAGGATCGCCGCCGCGAAGCCGGCGAGATCGCCGACTACGCCGCCGCCGAGCGCAATCACCAGGTCGTTGCGCTCGATCTTCGCTGCGATCAGCGCTTCCGAGACCTTTTCGAGACCGGCATAGGTTTTCGATATCTCGCCTTCCTCGACGATGATGCGCGAGGTCGGAATGCCGGCCCCGGCGAGCGAGCGCTCGGTCGGCTCCAGCCAATGCTTTGCCACGGTGCGGTCGGTGACGATGGCGGTACGCACGCCGGGGCGCAACGCGGCGACGCGCGCGCCGAGCGTTTCCAGCACGCCGCGGCCGATGACGATGTCATAGGCGCGGTCGCCGAGGGCAACGTCGACCGTGATATCGGCGGAATGTTTCAGTGGCGCAGTCATGGCGTGACGTTGATCCCGTCGGTTGTCGGCTGGGCAGAAGGGCTGCCCACGCACAGCCGGGCGCGCAGGGCATCGATACATTCGTCGACGATACGATCGTGCGGCACGTCGCGCGACAAGATGGTCAGATCGGCGGTCTGATAGACCGGCTCGCGCGCTTCGAGCAGGCGGCTGACGGTCGCGACCGGGTCCTCGGTCTGCAACAGCGGCCGGTCGGCGCGGCGCTTGACGCGCTTCATGATGATGTCGACGTCCGCTTTCAGCCAGATCGAGACCGCCCTGTCGCGGATGCGATTACGGGTCTCCTCGCGCATGAAGGCGCCGCCGCCGGTGGCAAGCACCACGGGACGGCCCTCGAGGATCCGCGCGATCACCCGGGCTTCGCCATCCCGAAAATAAGGCTCGCCATAGTTTTGGAAGATTTCCGGGATCGTCATCCGGTGCGCCGTCTCGATCTCGGTGTCGGCATCGGTAAAGGGCAGTTGCAGCCGCACCGCCAGCCGGCGGCCGATGGTCGACTTGCCGGCGCCCATCATGCCGACCAGCACGATCGAACGCCTTCCCAGCGCCGACGTGATGTCGGCCTCCTGGGTCGGGCTCACCTGTGCCGGTGCGGCGGTCTCGGACATCAAAAACCCTGCTCTTTGGCGGGATTTGACCCGCGCTGCGCCACCTATACTACCCCCATCGAGGCCGTTGCCAGAGACTCTTGCCACGGGGATAGGAACATGATGGATGATTTCATTGGTTAATTCGCCGCCCTGAGCCCCCTATGCCCAGTTTGTTCCGCTTTCTGACGGTCGTCGGCGTAATCGCCGGGGTGATCTATGGCGCCATTTTTGCGCTGGCGAACTTCGTCACCCCAAAACCCCGGGAAATGACGGTCACGATTCCCCCAGACAAGTTCCTCAAGAAATAGCCGCTATCGTCTGATTGGTGAGAGACCAATTCGAGGAGAGGCATCTCCATCGACGGGGGATGTCCGGGCAATGCGCTCCAGCAAGACGGCCAAAGACGAGACACTGATCAACCTGTTCCTCGACATGCTCGCGGCGGAACAGGGCGCGGGCGACAACACGCTCGACGCCTATCGCCGCGACCTCACCGATCTCTCGGAGTTTCTGACCCGCGCCGGCGAGAGCTTTTCCGGCGCCGGGACGGATGTGCTGCGCGACTACCTCGCCGACCTCGACGTCAGAGGCTTCAAATCCTCCAGCGTGGCGCGGCGGCTGTCGGCGATGCGGCATTTGTTCCGCTTCCTCCTGAATGAGCGGATCCGCAGTGAAGATCCAGCGGCGATCCTGTCCGGCCCGAAACGCGGCCGGGGGCTGCCGAAGGTGCTGTCGATCGCGGATGTCGACCGCATGCTGACGCGGGCTAAGGAACTGACCGGGGCCGCGAACGCCTCGCCGCAACAGCGGCTGCGCGCGCTGCGGCTGTATTGCCTTCTGGAGGTGCTCTACGCCACGGGCCTGCGCGTCTCGGAACTGGTGGCGCTGCCGCTGTCGGCCTCGCGGCGCGATGCCCGCATGATCGTCGTGCGCGGCAAGGGCAACAAGGAACGGCTGGTGCCGCTCAACGAAGCCTCCCGGCAGGCGATGGCCGATTATCTCGCCGCGATGGAAGCGCTCAAGCCAGAGAAGAAGAAAAGCGCCAGCCCGTCGAAATGGCTGTTTCCCTCCTTCGGCGAGAGCGGCCACCTGACGCGGCAGCATTTTGCCCGCGACCTGAAGGAACTGGCGGCGGCCTCGGGCCTCGCGCCGCGGCTGGTCTCGCCGCACGTGCTGCGCCACGCCTTTGCCAGCCATCTGCTGCATAACGGCGCGGACCTGCGCATCGTGCAGACGCTGCTCGGCCATACCGACATCTCCACCACGCAGATCTATACCCATGTGGTCGAGGAACGGCTGAAAAGCCTGGTGCGCGACCTGCATCCGCTAGCGGAGAAGTAACCTTCGCCCCAACCCATGCCTTGACTTCCGCGCCGTCTCCCCCGAAACAGCCGTCTCCCGCCCGCGGCCTTGTTTGGCGCGCTTCGGAAAGCCGGGTCACCGGACCGAGATGCGCGCTAAATCATTGAAGATGCGTGCTTTCCTGGAGCGGACCGAAACCGCTTCGCCACAATGCACGTTGTTACCTATATTGCTTTGATGCCGGATCAGATGCGCAGCTATCTCGACTTCGAAAAACCCGTCGCCGAACTTGAAGCCAAGGTCGACGAATTGCGCGCGCTCGCGGCGTCCGGCAGCGACATCGGCGACGAGATTTCGCGCATCGAGGACAAGGCGCAGCAGGCGCTCACCGACCTCTATGACAATTTGACGCCCTGGCAGAAGACGCTGGTGGCGCGCCATCCGCAGCGTCCGCACTTCACCGACTTCGTCAATGCGCTGATTACCGAATTCACCCCGCTCGCCGGCGACCGCAAATTCGCCGATGACGAGGCGCTGATGGGCGGCTTCGGCCGTTTCCGCGGCGAGAGCATCTGCGTGATCGGCCAGGAAAAGGGCGCCACCACCGACAGCCGCATCAAGCATAATTTCGGCATGGCCCGCCCCGAAGGCTATCGCAAGGCGGTGCGGCTGATGGAGATGGCGGACCGTTTCGGCATCCCCGTGCTGTCGCTCGCGGATTCCGCCGGCGCCTATCCCGGCATCGGCGCCGAGGAACGCGGCGTGGCGGAAGCGATCGCGCGCTCGACCGACACCTGCCTCTCGCTCGGCGTCCCCAATGTCGCGATCATCACCGGCGAAGGCATGTCGGGCGGCGCGATTGCCATTACCACCGCGAACAAGGTGATGATGTTTGAGCACGCGATCTACAGCGTGATCTCGCCGGAAGCGGCGTCCTCGATCCTGTGGCGCGACGGCACCAAGGCCCAGGAAGTCGCGACCAACATGAAGATCACCGCGCAGGACATGCTGCGCTTCGGCGTGATCGACCAGATCCTGAAAGAACCTTCCGGCGGCGCCCATCGCGATTCCGCCGCCATGATTTCAGCTACCGGCGATGCCATCGCCGAAGCCTTCAACGAGCTGCGCAACCTCGACGCGGACGGCATCCGCCGGCAGCGGCGGCAGAAATTTCTCGATATCGGCCGCAAGCTCGGCTGATTGCTTCGCGCACGCGTCTGATGCGGTCGCCCGGCCTGCCCGCCACAATC
>NZ_LLXZ01000218.1:27887-101210 GCF_001440395.1 Bradyrhizobium jicamae
AACAACCTCTAAACGGCCATTATTTTCGCCAGCGCTCTTGATTCGGCCGCAATTAGGCCGCGGCGCCGGTCTTTAAATTCTGTTGACCATGGCTGCCGCCGCAGCCGCTGGACGGTCTCGTTCGGGTTGCGGCGCAGGAGGTCAAAGGGTACTATTTTATGCAATGGCTTCAGGGCATGTTCGCCATGATTTGGGGTGCGAAAATGCCCGGTGGGTGTGGAGCTTAGCCTTTGATTAACCGGTCGCTGGTTCGCGCGCTCGTCACGTCGGCTGCCCTCGCAGGTACGGGCGCATTGCTGGCCGGCTGTAACGGCGAGGACATGTCGCTCGCCAATAACGCCAAGGCCAACCAGCCGGTCCCGCCAAAGCTGGTCGCCGACATGACCGCAAAGGACATGGATCTGCAGTCGCCGATCCTGGTCCGCCTGTTCAAGCAGGAAGCCGAACTGGAAATCTGGAAGCAGGACCGCTCCGGTCGCTTCGCGCTCCTGAAGACCTATCCGATCTGCCGCTGGTCGGGCGATCTCGGCCCCAAGATCAAGGAAGGCGACCGCCAGGCGCCGGAAGGCTTCTATTCGATCTCGCCGGCGCAGATGAATCCGCAGTCGGCCTACTACCTCTCCTTCAACACCGGCTATCCCAACGCGTTCGACAAGGCGCTTGGCCGGACCGGCTCGCAGTTGATGGTGCATGGCGACTGCTCCTCGCGCGGCTGCTACGCGATGACCGACGAGCAGATCGCGGAAATCTATTCGCTGGGCCGCGAATCCTTCTTCGGCGGCCAGAAGTCGTTCCAGTTGCAGGCCTATCCGTTCAAGATGACGCCAACGAACATGGCGAAGCATCGCAACAACCCGAACATGCCGTTCTGGAAAATGATCAAGGAAGGCAATGATCATTTCGAGGTGACGAAGCAGGAGCCGAAGGTCGATTTCTGCGACAAGAAATACGTGTTCGATGCGATCAAGCCGCCGGGCTCCACCAGGGATCCGGTGTTCGAAGCCTCCTCCAAGTGCCCCGCCTATGCGATGTCGGACGAAATCGCCGACGCCGTCCGCGACAAGCAGGCCACCGACCTCGCCGAAACCGCGCGGCTGATCGCCAAGGGGACGCCGGTGGCACGGACCAATACCGGCATCGACGGCGGTATGCACCGGGTGTTCGCCGCCCGCGTACCGGAGGGCAACACCGGTCTTTCCGAGCCCGGCGACGGCTCCCTGTCGCTGATGGCACGGGCGCCCGGCACCGTGCCCTCCCACGTCAATCCGCCGAAAGCACCCGCCGACCGGGCGCCTTCCGAGAATTTGCTGATGGGTGCGCCCGAACAGCCGAAGCTGGTCGCCGCGCCGGCTCCGGCAGCAGCCCCTGCCCCGACGCGGGTCGCCAATGCCGCGCCGGCAGCCACAAGCCAGAATGATGGGTGGTTCTCCAATCTCGCTCGCAAGGTCGGGTTCGGTGGCGGTGCGGCCGACGCCACCGCCAGCACGCCGCCGTCAAAACCGAAGGCGGCCGAGACCAAGCAGCCGCCGCGTCCTGAAGCGTCCGCACCCAAGACCACGGCACCAAAGCCCGACACCAAGCACGCTGCCGCAAGCCGCCCGCCGCTGAAGCCGTCGCTGTCGGATACTCCGGCCGCCAAGGACAATCAGGTCTCGGGCTCTGCGCCGATCGTGTCGACGAACTCGTTCGACAGCCGCTTCGGGGCGGTGAAGTAAGCGCCACAGACTTTCCCGGACGGACTTTTCCCGGCCCGATCAGCCGTCGATGCAGGCGCCTTCGCAGGCGCGCGTGCTATGGCGCTAGATACCGCAACAGTTCCGGATCACTCCGCACCTCGCCTGCCGCTCCCTGCAGCGCCACCCGACCGCGATCGAGCACATAGGCGTAATCGGCGACGCGCAGCGCGAGGTCGAGATGCTGCTCAACGACGACGACCGCGATCTGCTTGGCCAATTCAATCAGTCGCTCGGTAATCTCCTCGATCACGCCGACCCAGACGCCTTCGGTCGGCTCGTCCAGCAACAGCAATTTGGGATTCCCCAACATCGCACGCCCGATCGCCAGCATCTTGCGCTCGCCACCCGACAGCGTGCCGGCCGGCTGGTCGAGCCGCTGCCCGAGCTTCGGGAAAATGGCAAGGACCCGATCGACCGCTGCCGGATCGTAATTGAACAACGAGCCGACTGCGAGATTGTCGCGCACCGAGAGGCGCGCGAACACCGAATGTTCCTGCGGCACATAGCCGATGCCCGAGCGGACCCGCTCCTCGGTGCGGCGCCGGGTGATGTCGTGACCGTCGAAGAACAATTCCCCCTTCGAACTCGCAAGCTCGCCGACGATCGTCTTCATCAGCGTGGTTTTGCCCGCGCCGTTGCGGCCGAGCACAGCGACACCGCCGCGCCAGGGGATGTCGATGTTGACATCGAACAGCACCTGGCTGCGACCATAACCGGCATCGAGATGCCTGATATCGAGAAATGTCTGTTCAGGCACGGCGCAGATAAATCTCCTGGACGTTTCTGTTGGCCTGGATCTCGGCGACCGTTCCGGAAGCGAGCACGCGGCCCTGGTCGAGCACGGTAAGGCGGTCGCAGATATCGCGGATGAAATCCAGGTCGTGCTCGACAATCACAAGCGAGCAATGCTGCTTGATCGGCTGCAGCAACTCGCCCGTGACTCGACGCTCCTCCAGGCTCATGCCGCCGGTCGGCTCGTCCAGCAGCAACAGCCGCGGCTTGCCGGCAAGCGCCATGGCGATTTCCAGCCATTGCTGCTGCCCGTGCGACAGCGCTGCGGCAGCGTCATGTGCGCGGTCGGCGAGACGAAACTGGCTCAACATCATCATTACATGGTCGTGCAGCACGCCGCGCGTGCGCGAGAACACCAGATCGAACAGCGACGACTGCGCCTGCAGCGCCAGCAGGATGTTGTCATACAGCGTCAACGTCGGCAGCACGCTGGTGATCTGGAATTTGAGGCTCATGCCGGCGCGGGCGCGCTCGGTCGGCGACAGCGCGGTGATGTCGCGGTTCACGAAGCTGACCTTGCCCCGGGTCGGCATCTCCGCCCCGGCGACGCACTTCATCAGCGTGCTTTTTCCCGAGCCGTTCGGCCCGATCAGGCCGTGAAATTCGTTATCGCCCACCGTCAGGGCCGCGCCGTCCAGCGCGGTGAGCTTGCCAAACACCTTGCCGATGTCGGTGGCTTCAAGGAGCGGCATTGCGCTTCTCCTTGCGTGCCGCCCCGAAACTGCCGACGCGCTCGCGTTCGCCGAGCACGAAACTGATCAGCCCGAGCGGGCGGAACAGGATCACCAGCAGCAGCAGCACGCCGAGAATGATCGGCCAGATCTCGCGATAATTGTCCGAGAGCCAGAAGCTGACGCCCTCGATGATGACGGCGCCGATGACCGCACCGATCAACGTGCCCGATCCGCCGAACAAAACGTAAAGCACGACCTGGGTCGAGATCACCACGCCCAGCATGTTGGGCCAGACGAAGCCCTCGTGAAACGCGTAGAGGCTGCCGGCAAGGCCCGCGATGGTGCCGCCGACGGCGAACACAATCGCCTTGAGGTGCTGGACCTTGTAGCCGAAGAAGGCGATGCGCTGCTCGTTCTCGCGAAGTCCGGCGAGCGCCAGGCCGAACTGCGACCGCACCAGGAAACGGCACAGCAGATAGACGATCGCGAGAATGCCGAGCGCAAAGTAATAGTAGACCGGTCCCTCGGTGAGGTCGTAGCTGCCGAGCGACATCGGCGGGATCGAGGGAATGCCGTTCTGTCCGCCGAGATAGTACCAGCCGCGCGCCAGGCGGTCGGCGGCGTAGGACCCGGTAAGCGTACCGAGCGCGACGAAGATTACGCTGGAGGGATGCCGGCCGAGCAGCAGAAAGCCACCGAGCAGGAGCGAGGTGGTGAGCCCGATCAGCGTTCCCGCCGGCAGCACCAGGAGGATCGAGGTGATGTTGAGGTCGCGCGCCAACAATGCGACCCCATAGCCGGCCGAGCCGAAGAACAGGGCCTGGCCGAAGCTCATGATGCCGGCATAACCCCACACCAGATCGAACGAAAGCGCGAACAGCGCGAGGATAATGACCCGGGTGGCGAACACCGTGAGATAGTCCTGCAGGAACAGCGGCAGGATCAGCGCGACGATCAGCACCAATCCTTCCACGATCGGCAGGACTTTCAGTCCTGCCGCGGCCTGCCGCACCGGCGATGCTTGGTCCGGTCCGTTGTCAGCCATTGAAACTTCCGGCCCTTCGCTCAGCGTTGCGCGGAGGGCCTGCTTTGCTGCGCCCATGGATCACTCAGCATTCCTTGGGATCGACGAGGCCGTTGCTGCGTCCCACGATCTCATAGTTCCCGCCTTTGGCAACGGCCGTGTACATCTTCATCTTGCAATGCCGCTTGCCAGGCACCATCTCGGCCGGTCCGCCCGGACCTTCCGCAATCTTGGCGTGATCGAGGGCTGCTGCCACCGCGTCGCGGTCGATCTTGCCGGCTTCCTTGACTGCCGCTTCCCACAGCTTCAGCCCGCGATAGGTGCCGGTCGCGGCGCTGCCGGCTGCGAACAGGAAGTTGCCGGGAAAATCCTTCTCGTAGGCGGCCTGGATCTTCGCGCTGACCGGATCTTCCTTGGTCAGCGCCTTGAAGTAGTCGAGACAGCTCGCGAGACCTTCGATCTCGTTGGCCTGATTGATGTTGAGCGTGTTCTCGTCATAGTAGACGCAGGCGAGCCGTCCGCCATTCTTGAGGAAGCCTGCCTCATAGAGCTGCTTGAAGAACGGCCCGACGCCGGGCGGGATCACGGTGTTGAAGACGACGTCGACCTTGTTGGAGATGACGCGGCTCACCGTGGCTGAGAAATCGACCTGGTCGAGCGGGTAGTATTCCTCGAACACGACCTCGCCGCCGTTGGATTCGATCACCTTGCGGGCATAGACGTTGAGCGTGTGCGGCCAGACGTAGTTGGCGCTCGGCAGCGCGAACTTCTTGCCGCCGTTCTTGATCAGCCAGGGAATGAACTCGTCGCATTGCTGCGCCGGGGTCGGCCCGGTGCAGAACAGATTGGGCGTGCATTCCTTGCCCTCGTAAAGCTGCGGATAGATGTACAGCGTCTTGCCGCGCGCCACGATCGGATCCTTGATCGCGTTGCGCATCGAAGAGGTGATGCCGCCGAGCACCATGTCGACCTTGTCGCGCTGCACCAGCTTGCGGACGTTGCCGACGGCGACCGATTCGTTGGAGGCGGTGTCCTCGATGTAGAGCTCGAGTGGCCGGCGGAGCAGGCCGCCGGCATTGTTGATCTCCTTGATCACCATCTTGGCGACGTTGGCGTCGGCATTGCCGGCATAAGCCATCGGACCGGTCAGGTCGGTCGCGATGCCAACCTTGATCGGGCCTTCGGCGGCATTGGCCCAGTCGGGCCGGACAACCCAGCTGCCGACCCCGGTGGCAAGCGCACCGGTTGCGAAGGCAAAATTGCTCATGAAGCGGCGACGCGTGAGATTCATTCGATCGATGGACATTGGCTAAACCCCTTTCCCCGATATGAGGCCCTGCGGCCGGAATTTGATGAAGACGATGGCAAGCACGAAGACGAGTACATCAGCGACGACGGGCGCCATGATCCAGGGCAGTGCGGCGCTGAGCGTTCCGATCAGGCCCGCTCCGGCAACCGGCCCGATGAAGGATCCGACGCCGCCGACCATGACCGCGACAAAGCCCTGGATCAGGAAGCGGATGCCGAGATCGGCGAACAGGCTGAACACGGGTACGATCAGCGCGCCGGCAAGCCCCGCCAGCGCGGCCCCGAAGGCAAAGGTGGCGCCGTAGATCAAGGGCGTCGAAATTCCCGACGCCCGCGCCAGTGCAGGATTTTCCAGCGTCGCACGCACGCGAAGGCCGAAACTGGTACGCGACAGCAGGAGATAGCAACCGCCCATGACCAGCAGGGTGATTATGATGATGGTGAAGCGCCACGCCGAAATGTGCATGGTGCCGATATCGATCGAGCCGCCGATCGGCTCCGGCACAGTCAGATAGAAGCCGCCGATCAGGCCGCGTACGCTCTCGCGGATGATCAGGCCGAGCGCATAGGTGCCGAGCATCGCCACGATAGGTGCGGCGTAGAAGCGGCGGATGATAAGCGCCTCCAGCACGAAGCCGAACGCGCCGACGATGAAGGGCGCCGCGAGCATGCCGGCCCAGATGGGAGCGCCGCGGCTGAACGCCAGATAGGTAACGTAGGCGCCAAGCAGGACGAATTCGCCCTGCGCAAAGTTGAAGATCCCCATCATGCTGGCGATGATTCCGAGTCCCAGCACGACCAGAACGATGATCGCGCCGAAACTCAGGATCTCGAACGCCGCCACGAAGGTGCTAGCCATGCCTTGCGATCCAACCCGCCTGCAACAAAGCGTTGCTCACATCTTCTTCCAGTCGCCGATCTGCTCGAAGGCGTGCGCGGCGCGGTAGATCGTGGATTCCTCGAACATGCGGCCGACCAGCATCAGGCCGACAGGCAGGCCGTCAACCATGCCGCAGGGCAGCGACATCGCCGGGTGATGCGTGATGTCGAACGGCGCGGTGTTGGAGATCATCTCCAGCGCACGGGCGACATAGTCTTCGCGACTGGCATTGGCCGGCGGCAGCGGCGTCGCCTTCATCGGCGTCGTCGGCAGCAGCAGGAGATCGTAGTCCTTGAACGCCTTGTCATAGGCCGCGGTCAGCCGCCGCGAGATGTTGAGCGCCTTGCCGTAGTAGCGCGGGCCGAAATTGTTGTTGATGTAGGTGCCGAGCAGCAGGAACAGCTTGGTGGTCTCCGACAGCGAATCGGCCTGCCGCCGCCAGCCACGATGGAAATCCATCAGGGAGGTCGAATAGAGGTCGGCACGGCTCAGGCCATAGCCGTCGCCATACATCATGGTCTGCGTCATGCCTTCGGTGCCGATCGGCGTCCAGATCGCGGGGCCGGTCAGATGCATCGGGATCGAGACTTGCTCGACCGAGGCGCCGAGGTCCTTGAAGCGCATCGCCGCTTCGCGCACGCTCTCATTGACTGCGGCTTCCGCGGTCGGCTGCTCAAAGCCTTCCTTCAGGATGCCGATCTTCATTCCCTTGGCGCCGGCGCCGAGCGCCTTGGTGTATTCCTCGACCTTCGGGGCCTTGATGCGCGGATCATAGCCGTCGTCGCCGGCAATCACCTCCAGCAGCAATGCGTTGTCGGCAACTGTCGCCGTCATCGGCCCGGTGTGATCGACGAAGATTTCGATCGGCATGATGCCGGTATAGGGAACCAGCCCCCAGGTCGGCTTCATGCCGTACGTGCCGCAGAATGAGGACGGCATGCGGATCGAACCACCCTGGTCACCGCCGATCGCCATGTCGACCTCGCCGAGGGCGACGACAACGCCTGAACCCGACGACGAGCCGCCGGCCGAATAGCCCATCTTGTGCGGATTGTGCACTGGCCCCACCGCGCCGGTATGGCTGCCGCCGGACATGCAGAAGGATTCGCAGTGAACCTTGCCGGCAATCTCGGCGCCGGCGTCCAGCATGCGCGTGACGATGGTAGCGTCGAAATCGGGCACATAGCCCTCCAGCGTCGCCGATCCATTCATCATCGGCACGCCGGCCAGCATGATGTTGTCCTTGAGCGCGACCGTCTTGCCCTTGAGTTTGCCGGACGCGGCGCCTTTCACCGTCGACTTGCGGTACCAGGCGTTGCGCGGGTTCTCTTCCGGCGACGGGCGATAGCCGGGCGTGCGCGGATACTTCACCGCGGGTACCTCGTCCGGCATTGCCGCGACGAGATTGTAGGCGTCGATCGAGCCTTGCATCAGGCCGCGGAACGAGGCGACGTCTTCCTCGGTCAGCGAAAGGCCGCACTGTTCGGCGACCGCACGAAGTTGCGTTGGGGTTGGTAAGACGACTGACACGACGTTCTCCTGAAGCTTCGAGTCCCTGGGCGCGCCGCCCCGACCGCTTGATGCCGGCCGTCGGCTTCACGTCGGTATTGAAAACGGAAATATTTTCCTTTTCAAGTATTATTTCGGATTTCGGCTGACGAAGATCGTCGCGGCGTTTCTAGATCGTCTTGATCACCCTGAAGTCGAGACCATCGGCCTCGGCGAGATACATCGGCATCTCGGCACGGCCATTGCGGATGGTGATGGGGCCGCGGGCGCCTGCGTACACCACGTTGCGCGCCGCCGAGAGCAGCGGCCTCATCGACAACGAGCCGGCCTGGTTGGCTGCCGCTTCGAGGAACCGCAATCCCTCGTAATTGGATTGGCCGACCGAGCCGATTGGCGGGGCGTGTGGGCCGAACATCGCGCGATAGCGGATCAGGAAATCGTCATTGGCGCGCGAGCCGACGCAATTGAAGTAGCCGGAGGCGCAATAAAGGTGGTCGGTGTTGTCGGCGCCGATGCCGAGCAGGACGGTTTCGTCCATCGCACCGGCAAGCCGCAGCGTGGTGGCGGCGAGACCACATTCGCCGAACGCACGATTGAAGGTGATGCTATCGGTGCCGATCAGGGAAATCAGCACGACGTCCGGCCGCGCCGCCTTGATGCGCGCCAGATGTGCCTCGTGATTGTCTTCGCCAACGGGAACGAACTCCTCGCCAACGACGCGGCCACCGGCCTCGGCAATGTATTTCTTCACCGCGCGATGCGACTGCCAGGGCCAGACATAGTCGCTGCCGATCAGATACCAGCGCGAAGCCTTCTTGACATCCGCCAGCCAATGGATCGCCGGCCGGCTTTGCCAGCGCGGCGTCTCGCCGATCGCCATGACACCCGGCGTCTGCTCACCGCCCTCATAGACGGGGGTATAGATGTAGGGAATGCGGTTGCGGGTGACCTTGCGCAGCGCCACGCGGACCGCGCTGATATGCGACCCCATGATGAGATCGACTTCATCGAAGGCGATTGCCTGCTCGGCGCGGCGCACGATGTCCTCGAGCGGTCCGCCGGATTCATAGACCGACAGCTCGAGTTCGCGCCCCAGGATGCCGCCGCGCCGGTTGATTTCATCGATCGCCAGCACGACGCTGTTGGTGGACGTGGGTCCCCAGATTCCGGGCGAACCGGAAAAGGTGAGGAAGTTGCCGATCCGCAGCTTGCTGTGCGCGCCGCGGCGCCGTGACGAGCCCGGCTTGATCGTGGACAGGTCAAGATTGTCCGCCGCCGACGAGAGGTTTCGAAACAGCAGCGATGGCGGCATCGCGAGACTGCCTTGGGCCGGAAAATGTACGGTCGAAAGCACGCCAACTCCTGTCTGGCAGCAGTAGTGCAACGCATCCAGCGGGCGGCCGCGGCATCCGCCCTTAGTTGGGGAAATATCCTATTTGAAAATATTGAATATTCAACAATTGAAGTGCATATAGAAATGGCACCGATTGCCGGACATTCATTCAAAATGGGTCAAGACAAAGTCTCAGCCGTGGCCAGACCGCCGAAAGACAACTCTCCGATCACTGAACATCTCGCCTATCTGCTCGCGCAGGCCAACCGGGAGATCAACCGGCAGTTGGAGATGCGGCTGAGCAAGGAAGGCGTGCCCGTCGAGCAGTGGCGCATCCTTAAAGTCCTGTCCGATGGCAACGGCCATTCGATGGGCGAGCTTGCGGACGCTGTGCTCCTCAACCATCCGACGTTGACCAAGATGGTCGACCGCATGGTGTCGGACGCGCTGGTCTACCGTGTTCAGGATCCCAAGGACCGCCGCAAGGTCCTGATGTTCGTATCCGACCGCGGCAAGGCGCTGAGCAAGCGGCTGAATTCGCTGGCGGTGAGCCAGGAAGAGCACATCGTGGAAAGCTATGGCGACAAGTCGACCAACGAGCTCAAACGGTTGCTGGAAAGCCTGATCGACAGCTCGAACTGAGCGTTCGCACGTACTAAAGCGTGTCGTTTCGCAGGCGAGACCCGCCACGGCCATAACTGCAGGCAACGGTAAGGGAGTGATCGCCTCAGGCGATCGCTGGCCAAACCAGCGCGCTCTTCCGCGCGGTATGAAGTTGATATAGCCTGACGACAGGCCGCCAGCGGGTAGTGCCGAAGACCCGCCAGAGTATCAGCGGCATCATGCCCACGGCGGGGCTAAAGTCCTTCATCTCCAGGTTTTGGGCCGGCTCGCTTTTCATTTGAGCCGGACGAGAGGCCAGCGCCTCATCGATCAAACACGCCCCAACAGGAGGACATCATGCATTTTTGTATGACCGCACAATACACGCCAAAATCTCTCAACGCGATTCTGGAAAACCCCAAGACCAGTCGTTACGAAGCGGCCAAGAAGATGGTCGAAGCCGCCGGCGGCAAGTTGATTTCGATGTACAGCACTGCTGCCAACGGGCCCGGCGTTCTCGTGATCTTTGATGTGCCCGATCCCAACTCAGCATCGGCGATGTCAGGCGTTGTGATTGCGAGCGGCGCCGTTCACAATGTAACCCTCACTCGTCTGTGGACGCCGGATGAAATTACGGCGGTTCGCCAGAAGGCAGCGCAGATTAAAGGCTCATACACGCCGCCCGGCGGCTAAGTGATCGATAACAGGCTACTTGCCTGCACACTGTCGAGCACGGTCATAAAAAATGGTGGCAGGCGATGACCTGCCACCATTGTCGTCCTCTGAAATCAGCGCCTAGGCCGTAGGGTGGGCAAAGCGTAAGCGTGCCCACCATCAAGCATATCGTGTGCCGCTTCTGGTGGGCACGGCGCAAGAGCGCCTTTGCCCACCCTGCTGATTCAGCGCGAGCCTAACCGTACTTGCCGTGGCAGTGCTTGTACTTCTTGCCGCTGCCGCAGGGGCAATCCTCGTTGCGGCCGACCTTGCCCCAGCTGGTGGGGTTTTTCGGATCGCGATCGGCGGCGGCGACCTGGGGCACCAGCGAGGCGTTGGCGAACGCCATCTCGTCTTCGCCGGTGTTCGGATCGAACTTGTGCGCCTCCATCGCCGGCAGCACCGGCTGCTGCTCTTCCGGCGGTACGATCTCGACGCGCATCAATTGCGCCGTCACCGCCTCGCGCAGATGCGCGATCATCGCCTCGAACAGGCTGAAGGCTTCCGACTTGTATTCCTGCAGCGGATCGCGCTGGCCGTAGCCGCGCAGGCCGATCACCTGCCGCAGATGGTCGAGCATGATCAGATGCTCGCGCCAGAGGTGATCTAGCGTCTGCAGCAGGATGGTCTTCTCGACGTAACGCATCACGTCGGGGCCCCATTGTGCGACCTTGGCCGCCATGTGCTCGTCGACATGCTTCTCGATGCGCGCCAGCAATTCCTCGTCGGCGATGCCCTCTTCCTTGGCCCATTCGTCGACGGGAAGGTCGACGTCGAGCACGCGCTTCAATTCGTCCTTGAGGCCGGCAACGTCCCACTGCTCGGCATAGGCATGCTCGGGCACGTGCTTGGCGACGACGTCGTCGACAAAGGCGTGGCGCATGTCGGCAACCGTCTCGGCGACGCTGTCGTCCTTCATCAGGTCGACGCGCTGATCGAAGATCACCTTGCGCTGATCGTTCTGGACGTTGTCGAATTTGAGCAGGTTCTTGCGGATGTCGAAGTTGCGGGCCTCGACCTTCTGCTGCGCCTTCTCCAGCGCCTTGTTGATCCAGGGATGGATGATGGCCTCGCCCTCCTTGAGGCCGAGCCGCTGCAGCATGGTGTCGAGCCGATCGGAGCCGAAGATCCGCATCAGATCGTCTTCCAGCGACAGGAAGAATTTCGAACGTCCGGGGTCGCCCTGACGGCCGGAACGACCGCGGAGCTGGTTGTCGATGCGGCGGGATTCGTGCCGCTCCGAGCCCATGATGTAGAGCCCGCCCGGCTTGGTCACCGTCTTGGCCGGCTTTGAGCCCTTGGCCGGCTCGATCTCGACCACTTCCTCGGCCTTCAGCACGATCTCGCGGAAGCGCTCGATGTCGGCCTTGATCTGCTCGATCTTTTTGGCCTTCTCGGCCTCGTCGGTGATGTTGGCGGTCTCCTGCTGGATCCGCATATCGAGCGAGCCGCCGAGCTTGATGTCGGTACCGCGGCCCGCCATGTTGGTCGCGATCGTGATCGCGCCGGGGACGCCGGCCTCGGCGACGATATAGGCTTCCTGTTCGTGGAAGCGCGCGTTCAGGACCGCGAACAGTTTTGCCGGCTTGCCGGCGCGCGCGGCGGCATAGAGCTTCTCCATGCCGGCTTCGCTGCCGAAATCGATCTGCTTGTAGCCGTGCTTCTTCAGATAATCGGCCAGCACTTCCGACTTTTCGATCGAGGCGGTGCCGACCAGCACCGGCTGCATCCGCGCATTGGCGCGCTCGATCTCCGTCAGGATCGCGGCGTATTTCTCGTTCTGGGTGCGGTAGACTTCGTCGTCCTCGTCGAGACGCGCCACCGGCACGTTGGTCGGGATTTCCACGACCTCGAGCTTGTAGATGTCGAACAGTTCGTCGGCTTCGGTCGCGGCCGTGCCGGTCATGCCCGACAGCTTTTCGTACATACGGAAATAGTTCTGGAAGGTGATCGAGGCCAGCGTCTGGTTTTCCGGCTGGACCTGGACATGCTCCTTGGCTTCCAGCGCCTGGTGCAGGCCTTCGGAATAGCGCCGCCCCGGCATCATGCGGCCGGTGAATTCGTCGATGATGACGACCTCGCCATCGCGAACGATGTAGTCCTTGTCGCGGGTGAACAGCGAGTGGGCGCGCAGCGCCTGGTTGACGTGGTGCACGACCGAGACGTTCTCGACGTCGTAGAGCGAATCGCCCTTGAGCTGGCCGGCATCGCGCAGCAGCGTCTCGATCTTCTCCATACCGCCTTCGGTCAGCGTCACCGTGCGCTGCTTCTCGTCGACCTCGTAGTCGGTCTTCTTCTCCAGCTTCGGCATGAAGGTATCGATGGTGTTGTAGAAGTCCGAACGGTCGTCGAGCGGACCGGAGATGATCAGCGGCGTGCGCGCCTCGTCGATCAGGATCGAGTCGACTTCGTCGACGATGGCGTAGAAGTGGCCGCGCTGGACCATGTCCTCCAGCCGGTATTTCATGTTGTCGCGCAGATAGTCGAAACCGTATTCGTTGTTGGTGCCGTAGGTGATGTCGCGCGAATAGGCTTCCTTGCGCTCGGCGTCATCGAGGCCGTGCACGATCACGCCGACGGTGAGCCCGAGGAAATTGTAGATCTGGCCCATCCATTCCGAGTCGCGACGGGCGAGGTAATCGTTGACGGTGACGACGTGGACGCCGCGGCTGGCCAGTGCGTTGAGATAGACCGCCAGGGTTGCCACCAGCGTCTTGCCTTCGCCGGTCTTCATCTCGGCGATGTCGCCCTCGTGCAGCACCATGCCGCCGATCAGCTGGACGTCGAAATGCCGCTGGCCGAGGGTGCGCTTGGCGGCCTCGCGGACGGTGGCGAAGGCCGGCACCAGGATGTCGTCGAGCGTCTTGCCGTCGGCGAGCTGCTGGCGGAATTCGGCGGTGCGGGCCTTCAGCGCCTCGTCCGATAGTTTCGAGACCTCGGGCTCAAGCGCGTTGATGGCGTTGACTCGGGACTGATACCCCTTCACCCGCCGGTCGTTGGCGGAGCCGAAAAACTTGCGGGCGAGCGCGCCGATCATGCCAATTCCTGCCTTTGCCGTTACTTGCGTTGCGAGCCGTGACGTGGACCACCAAGTTGCCTATCAACTCACCGTGACGCATCGCGGCAAATACCCGTTCCGGGGCATCATCCGCCTAATGAGTGGGAATTAAGCAATCCAAGGTTCAACGGCAAAAAACGCAGCAAAATAAGCGCTATCGCCGCTGGAGGTTCCGGCACAGATATGGCTGGGTCGGGGCCTTGTCAACGTGGGTCCATCTGTCAAGGAATTCATCATTTTGACAGACTTTTCGCGTTGCCAAGCCGGCATGATTGGGCGAGTGTCCCGCCGCCTTTGCCGCCCCCTCTTCAAGACAAGGATTTTCCATGACCACCTCGTTCCCGGAAACGAAAACCGGCCTGCGCTTCGGCGCGGCCACCCTGGCCGCAACGGCCTGCCTGGCTGCGATTCTGGCTGCCAGCCTGCCGGTTCGTGCCCAGGACAACCCCGTTCTCGCCAAGGTTAACGGCGTCGAGATCCGCCAGAGCGACGTTGCGCTCGCGGAGGAGGAACTGGGCCCCAGCCTCGCGCAAATGGACCCCGCGACCAAAAAGGACAACGTGCTGGCCTTCCTGATCGACCTGAAAATCGTCGCCAAGGCCGCCGAGGACAAAAAGGTCGAGAATTCCGAGGACTTCAAGAAGCGCCTGGCCTTCACCCGCAGCCGCCTTTTGATGGACAGCCTGCTCGCATCCGAGGGCAAGGCCGCGACCACCGAAGAGGCCATGAAGAAGGTCTATGAGGAGGCCTCCAAGCAGATCACCGGCGAAATGGAAGTCCACGCCCGGCACATCCTGGTCGAGACCGAGGACGAGGCCAAGGCGATCGCGGAAGAGCTGAAGAAGGGCGCCGACTTCGCCGAACTGGCGAAGAAGAAGTCCAAGGACCCCGGCGCCTCCGATGGCGGCGATCTCGGCTTCTTCACCAAGGACCAGATGGTGCCGGAATTCTCCGCCGTCGCCTTCACGCTCGAACCCGGCAAGATCTCCGATCCCGTGAAGTCGCAATTCGGCTGGCACCTCATCAAGGTCGAGGAAAAGCGCGCCCGCAAGGCGCCCGACTTCGAGCAGGTCAAGGCGCAGATCGAGACCTATGTAACGCGCAAGGCACAGGCCGAATACGTCGCCAAGCTGCGCGAAGCCGCCAAGGTCGAGCGCATGGACAAGCCGGCCGAAGCCGCCAAGACCGACGCCAAGCCGGATGCCGCCAAGCCCGCGGACTCCAAGATGGCGCCGGCAAAGAAGTAAAAAACGCTGTCACTTCTTCGAGACCGATAGTATCTACCATTCATGGCCGGGCCGAAGCGCCCGGCCGTTCCATGTCTGGGGACGAGTTGGCGGCCCCGGCTGCGGTTGATCTGGTCGAAGAAGGTGCTCGCATGTCCACTACCGTCTCCCCCCTCGCCCCGACCGATGTCCCCGATATGCCCGCGATTTCGGGCGTGAAGCTCGGGACCGCTGCCGCCGGCATCCGTTACAAGAACCGTACCGACGTACTGCTCGCGGTCATGGACAAGGGAACCACGGTCGCCGGCGTCTTCACCAAATCGAAATGCCCGTCCGCGCCGGTAGAGTGGTGCCGTGCCAAGCTTGGCCGGGGACAGGCCCGTGCGCTGGTGGTGAATTCCGGCAATGCCAATGCATTCACCGGCAAGACCGGCAAGCAGTCGACGGCGCTGACCGCGCAGATCGCTGCGAAGGCGGTCGGCTGCTCGACATCAGACGTATTCCTCGCCTCCACCGGCGTCATCGGCGAACCGCTTGATGGCACCAAGTTCGACGGCGTGCTGGGAACACTGGCTGAAGCTGCCACGCCCGACCACTGGATGGACGCCGCCAAGGCGATCATGACCACCGATACCTTCCCGAAGGTCGCAACCGCGACGGTGAAGCTCGGCAAGACCAAGGTCACCATCAACGGCATGGCCAAGGGCGCCGGCATGATCGCGCCCGACATGGCCACCATGCTGTCGTTCGTATTCACCGACGCGCCGCTGTCATCCGCCGTGCTGCAGTCGCTGCTCAAGAGCGGCGTCGAGGACACGTTCAACGCCATCACCATCGACAGCGACACATCCACGTCGGATACGCTGCTGGCCTTCGCAACCGGCACGGCCGCGGCCAATGGCGCGCCGAAGATCAGCCGCGCCAGCGATCCCCGACTGAAGGCTTTCGCCAAGGCCTTCCACGAGGTGCTGGCGGACCTTGCCGAACAGGTCGCCCGCGACGGCGAAGGTGCGCGCAAGCTGGTCGAGGTGATCGTCGAAGGCGCGACCACCAAGACCTCGGCGCGCAAGATCGCGATGTCGATTGCGAACTCGCCGCTGGTGAAGACCGCGATCGCCGGCGAGGACGCCAATTGGGGCCGCGTGGTGATGGCGGTCGGCAAGGCCGGCGAGCCCGCCAACCGCGACAAGCTTTCGATCTCGTTCAACGGCATCCGCGTCGCCAGGAGCGGCGCGCGCGATCCGTCCTACAACGAGGCTGAGGTTTCCGAGGTGATGAAGAACCCGAAGATCCAGATCAAGGTCGCCCTCGGCCTCGGCAAGGGCCGCGACCGCGTGCTGACCTGCGATCTCACCAAGGAATATGTCGCGATCAACGGCGACTACCGATCCTAAGCGAGACAGCGGCGCATGGCAGACATCAAGCTCACCCTCGTGGTCGCCTGCGCCCTCGTCGATACCGACAAGCGCGTGCTGATCGCGCAGCGCCCGCAAGGCAAGGCGCTCGCGGGCCTCTGGGAATTTCCCGGAGGCAAGGTCGAGCCCGGCGAGCGGCCGGAGCAGACCCTGATCCGCGAGCTGCACGAGGAGATCGGCATCGATGTCAGCGAGCCCTGCCTGGCGCCGCTGACCTTTGCCAGCTACGCCTATGACAGCTTTCATTTGCTGATGCCGCTCTACATCTGCCGGCGCTGGGAAGGCACGGTAATCGCCCGCGAGGGCCAGCAACTGGCCTGGGTCCGCGCCAACAAGCTGCGCGACTACCCGATGCCGCCCGCGGACATTCCACTGATCCCGCATCTGATTGATTTGCTGATGTGAAGCGGGAGGTCGGCGTCCCCCCGGTGGACAATGATGGGCTGGCGTCACAAAATCGCGAAAACAACCCCATGCAAAGTAGAATGGGGCCCTGTTCGCGGCTTCCGCCGAAGGGAATTGCGCGTCAATCGCGCTTCACCTGCTTCACCGCTTCTTCCAGACTCGCCTTCGCCGATCCCGGCCGCAGCGGCCTCTGCTGGCTTTCATGCGGCGCCCACCCGGACAGCCAGACAATATCGAACGTCGCGCGGATGCGGCCATCCGCGTCGGCAAACCGCTCGCCGTAAATCTGCGCCATCCGCAACATGGTCGCGCGACGGGTCGGCGTGTGCCGCCGCTCGACCAGGATATTGGTCGCCCCCATCCGCCTGAGATCGGCCATCAGCGCAAACGCGCTGTCGTAGCGCACCACGACGCGATCGACGTCGGTCACCGGCAGCGCGAAGCCCGCCCGCTGCAGCAGCGCGCCGACGTCGCGCAGATCGGCGAACGGCACAACCCGCGGCGACACCCCGCCCTCGCATTCGGCTTCCGCCGCAGCAAAGCTTTGCCGGAGCTCGGTCAGCGTGTCGCCGCCGAGCATCGCCGCCAGCAACAATCCATCCGGCTTCAGCGCGCGGCGGATCTGCGCCAGCACGCCGGGGAGATCATTGACGAACTGGAATGCGAGCGCGGAGACGACGAGATCGAGGGATTCCGGTTGCAGCGAAAGAACTTCCGATCGATCGACATCGAGGCGCACGATCGACCGGAAACGATCGGTCAATGACTTCTGCAGCAGTTCATCCGGCGTCCAGATATCCGCCACGTCGGCAAAATTCCGCATCACCGCCTGCAGCCGCTCTTCAAAATCCTCTCTGACGCGATCAAGCAGAAACGTCACGGGCCCGCCACGCCGCGCGCGGTCCATTCGTGCACGCAGCAATGCGCGGTCGAACAGGAGGGGCGCACTGGTCGGGTTCGAAGCCATGCGCGGTTGGTACGCTGGCTGCCCATCTCTGGCAATGCCGCGCTTGAGCCGCCCGCAGCACGGCGCTAGCCTCCCTCCATGGACGCCGAGGCATCACCATCACGCTCCATCGCAAGCCATCTTCGCGGCGCGCTCGGCGCCTGCCGCGACATGTTCACACACATCCCGCGGCTCTTGCTCGACATCGCGCTGCCGACGCAGTGCGTTTCATGCCGCGAGGCGGTGGATGGTGAGGGCGTCTGCGCGGCATGCTGGGCCAAACTGTCGTTCATTGCGCCGCCGTTCTGCCCGCGGCTCGGCATTCCCTTTGTCTATGATCCCGGCCCCGAATTGCTGTCGATGGAGGCGATCGCCAATCCGCCGGCCTATCAGCGCGCCCGCGCCGCGGTGCGCTATGACGACGTCGCCCGCACGCTTGTTCATGCGCTGAAGTACCAGGACCGCACCGATCTCGCGCCCGCGATGGGCCGCTGGATGGCCCGGGCGGGGAAGGAATTACTCGACGACGCCGACGTGCTGGTGCCGGTACCCCTGCACTGGCGACGCGGTTGGAGCCGCCGCTACAACCAGTCCGGCGCGCTGGCGCGGGCGATTTCGCAGCAAAGTGGCGTCAAACTGGCCGCTGAGGCGCTTCGCCGCATTCGCGCGACCGAGCAGCAGATCGGCCTGTCGCGGCCGCAGCGCGCCAGCAATGTGCAGGGCGCCTTCAAGGTCGCCGCCGATCGCATGGCCGACATTCAGGGCCGCCGCGTCATCCTGATCGATGACGTGCTAACATCAGGCGCCACCACCGACGCCTGCGCCCGTGCGCTGTTGCGCGCCAAGGCGGCGCAGGTCGACGTGCTGGTATTCGCGCGGGTTGTGGACAGCCACCGGGCTCCCATATAATTCAACGACTTGTAATTCAAAGACTCGCCAAATCAGGGCGCGCCATGACTGCCATTGAAATCTATACCCGTCCGGGCTGCGGCTACTGCACCGCCGCCAAATCGCTGCTGACGCGCAAGAATGCCGCGTTCACGGAATTGAACGTGGCGACCGACCCGGCCTATCGCGATCAGATGTACGACCGTGCCGGCCACGGTTCGACCTTTCCGCAGATCTTCATCGGCACAACCCACGTCGGCGGCTGCGACGAGCTTTACGCGCTGGACCGCGCCGGCAAGCTCGACGCCTTGCTGGCCGGAGAAAAGGCCTCCTCATGAGCGCTGGTTCCACCTTCACCGCCGCCATGGTGCAGATGCGCACCGGGCTGCTGCCTGAGCCGAGCCTCGATCAGGGTGTCACACTGATCCGCGAGGCCGTGGCCCAGGGGGCCGACTACGTGCTCACGCCCGAAGTGAGCAACATGATGCAGCTGAACCGCAAGGCGCTGTTCGAGCATCTCGCCCCGGAAGAAGACGATCTCTCGCTGAAAGCCTATCGCGCGCTGGCGGCGGAATTGAAGATCCATCTCCATATCGGTTCGCTGGCGCTGCGCTTCTCGCCGGACCGCGCCGTCAACCGTTCGTTCCTGATCGGGCCCGACGGCAATCTGCTCGCCAGCTACGACAAGATCCATATGTTCGATATCGACCTGCCCGGCGGCGAGAGCTATCGCGAGTCCGCCAACTACCAGCCGGGCGAAACCGCCGTGATCTCCGATCTGCCGTGGGGCCGCATCGGCCTGACGATCTGCTACGACGTGCGCTTTCCGGCGCTCTACCGGGCGCTGGCCGAAGCCGGCGCATCGTTCCTCACCGTCCCTTCCGCGTTCACGAAGAAGACCGGCGAGGCGCATTGGCACACGCTGCTCCGCGCCCGCGCCATCGAGAACGGCTGCTTCGTGTTCGCCGCGGCGCAGGCCGGCATGCACGAGAACAAGCGCGAGACCTACGGCCACTCGCTGATCATCGCGCCCTGGGGCGAAATTCTCGCCGAAGGCGGCGTCGAGCCCGGCGTGTTCCTCGCCAAGATCGACACATCCAGGGTGGAGACGGCGCGGAAAGCCGTGCCGTCGCTGCAGCACGGCAGGCGCTTCGGCATCGCCGACCCCAAGGCCGGCCCGGAGCACCTGCATCTCGTCCGGGGCTCGGCATGATCCGCTACAACCTTCGCTGCGAGAAGGGCCATGCGTTCGAGAGCTGGTTTCAAAGCTCCGCGGCCTATGAAAGCCAGGAAAAGCGCAGGCTGGTGAGCTGCCCTGCTTGCGGCTCGGTGAAGGTCGAGCGCGCCATCATGGCCCCGCAGATCGTCAGCAAGAAGGGCCGCGAGCAAGCCGCGCCCGCGCCAGCCGCGCCTGCGGAAGCAACCGGATCGGAATCGACGCCGCTATTGATGGCGCAGGAACGCGAATTGCGCACGAAGCTGAAGGAATTGCGCGATCATATCGTGAAAAATGCCGACAATGTCGGCGAGCGCTTCCCCAACGAAGCGCGCAAGATGCATTACGGCGACATCGAGCATCGTCCGATCTATGGCGAGGCTTCACCCGACGAGGCCCGTGCGCTGATCGACGAAGGCGTTGAGGTTTCTCCGTTGCCGGTGCTGCCGGACGATCGGAATTAGCGCGAAGCGCGATTCCGTAGGGTGGGCAAAGCGCAGCGTGCCCACCATCACCTTTCGCGAATTGAGAATGGTGGGCACGGCGCAAGCGCGCCTTTGCCCACCCTACGAATCCCGGATCTACGGCTTCTGGCTACGCCGCCACCAATAGCGCCACGCCAGCCACGATCAGCACGATGCCCAAAAGTTCGCGCGCCGAAATGGGCTGCTTGAACGAGTAATACGCAACCGCCTGCGCAAACAGCACCTCGACCAGCGCCAGCGTGCGCACGTTGGCCGCCGCCGTCAGCGCGAAAGCCAGAAACCAGAATTGCGAGGCGAACGCGCCCATGAAACCCGCCAGCATCGAAGGCCGCCACAGGCCGAAAATCTTCATCAGCACATCGGGCGCGCGGGCGAGCAGATAGACCGTCAGCACCAGCGTCTGCACGAACAGGCCGAATACTAGTGTGTAGGACGCCGCGGTGACGAAGGAGACGCCGGGCACCGTGATGATCGCGCCGCGGAAACCGATGGCCGACAGCGCAAAGCAACCGGCGGCAACGAGACCGATGATCGTCGGCTTGAGCTCGGCAAAGCCCTTCTCGCCGCCCGGCCGCAGCGCAGTGATGACCACGCCGACGGTCGCGATCAGGATCGCGATCACCTTCAGCACCGTCAAATGGTCGCTGAGGAAGATGAATCCGAAGATCGCGGTCTGGATAGCCTCGGTCTTCAGGTAGGCCGTCGTCACGACAAAGGAGCGGTCGTTCATTGCCAGCAGCATCAAGCCGGTGGCGACGATCTGGCTGAGCGCGCCGAGCAGCAGCCACGGCCAGAACACCGCCGTCGGCCAAGGCACGGGATCGCCGGTGACGGCAATCGCGAGCGCAAAGAAAATAACCGAGAACGGAAAGCCGAACAGGAAGCGGATATTGGTCGCGCCCCAGGTCCCGAGCGGGCCCGTTAACGAGCGCTGCATCGCGTTGCGCGCGACCTGGCCGAACGCAGCAATGAGAGTGAAGGGAATCCAGAGGGTCGCGAGGGACAGCATGGGGAATACCGGCGGGAAGCTGCCGCACCGTGCCGGGCGGGATGGGTCAGGTCAACCGAAGCGGCGTCATGACAGGATTGCGTCCAACCGCAAAGGTGATGTTGTCCCTGCGAACGCAGGGACCCATACGCCGCGGCTTCTCAATCTTATTCCGCTGGTCGACGACTTTCGCGCAACAATGAACACATATGGTTATGGGTCCCTGCGCCCGTGCGCAATTGCGCACTAGGCAGGGACGACACCGGTTATGTGGCTAAGGTGCCGGGATCGACTACACGCCCTCCGCCACCACCATGTAGTTCACGTCCATGTCGGAGGAGATGCTCCACCGGTCGGCGAGCGGGTTATAGACCACACCGGCCTGCTCGGTGATGGTGAGGCGGTTGTTGGCGAGATGCTGGGCAAGCTCATCCGGCGTGACGAACTTGTCCCACTGATGGGTGCCGCGCGGCAGCCAGCGCAGGACGTATTCCGCGCCGACGATCGCGAGCGCAAAGCTCTTCCAGTTGCGGTTCAGCGTCGAGACCACCATCAGCCCGCCCGGCTTGACCATGGCCGCACAGCGGGTGAGGAATGCGCCGACATCGGTGACATGCTCGATCACTTCCATCGCCAGCACGATGTCGAAGCGCTCGCGGTGGTCCATCTGCTCGACGGTGGTGCAGCGATAGTCGATCGACAGATGACCCTTGTCGGCATGCAGTCTGGCGGCGGCGATGTTGGTTGCCGAGGGATCGACTCCGATCACCTGCGCGCCGAGACGCGTCAAAGGCTCGCACAGCAGGCCCGCGCCACAGCCGATATCGAGGATCCGCAGTCCCGACAGGCAGCTCAGACTCCGGGCATTGCGCTCGAACTTGCGGCATGCGGCGTCTCTGATGTAGCCGAGCCGCAGCGGATTGATCTTGTGCAGCGGGGCCATCTTGCCCTTGGGGTCCCACCACTCGTCGGACAGTTTGGAGAATTTCGCGACCTCGGCCGGGTCAACGGTCGAGCCGGTGGCGGAGAAACCGGCGGAAGAATTCTGCTGCATGGCCATGGTTCAGGTGCCGGCCGGTCGTGCGGTGATGGCATTGCGGAACGACAATGGCGACGCGATCATATCGAGGGTCTTGCCACCCTCGCCGACCCCCAGGACCGTCACGTCGCCGTAGTTGAGGAGGCGACCGAGGATGCTCTGGTTGACGTCAACGCTCTCAACCTTGTCCACACTCATCTCGAACGTCTGCCGCTTTACAAAGCCGGTCTTGTGAACGACGCGGAAATTGGTGACGTCGGTCTCGGTGGTCCAGCGATGGAACCAGGCGGTTGCCGTCTTGTACAATGCAGCGACGGCTGAGATCGCCGCCAGCGACAGACAGATCAATACGGGTGGTCCCGCTGACACCAGGCCCGAGAGCACCAGGAATACGCCCGCCACAATCCAGCCGATGATCGCCGGCAGGAAAAAGATCCAGTGCGCGTTGGTTGAATACAGCACCTTTTCCCCGGGCTGCAGGATCTCATCGATATATCGGCCCATACGCTCGCCCTGAATTAACCCGCTACCACAGCAATTTGCGCTATTTTGGGTCGAAAACGGAACCGGGGGTGCTTGCCCCGGACCGCGCCGCTATGTATACGCCGCTTTCGACCCGGGCGCTCCACTTTCCGTGCGGGTCACCTAACTTATCCTCACAGGGAATGCACGCGTCGTCATGGGCCGCCTCGTGATGAAATTCGGCGGCACGTCCGTCGCGAATATCGACCGAATCCGCAACGTCGCGCGTCACGTCAAGCGCGAAGTCGACGCCGGACATGATGTCGCCGTCGTCGTCTCGGCCATGGCCGGCAAGACCAACGAGCTGGTCGAGTGGTGCCGCGACGCCTCGCCGATGCATGATGCGCGCGAATATGACGCCGTGGTGGCATCCGGCGAACAGGTGACCTCGGGCCTGCTCGCGATCGTGCTGCAGGGCATGGGCATCCAGGCCCGCTCCTGGCAGGGCTGGCAGATCGCGATCAAGACTTCCGACGCCCACGCCTCGGCGCGCATTCTCGAGATCGACGGCACGGAGATCATCAACCGCTTCGGAGATCGCAAGGAAGTCGCCGTCATCGCCGGCTTCCAGGGCATCAATCCGCAGACCAACCGAATCACCACGCTGGGGCGCGGCGGTTCGGATACCTCGGCAGTGGCGATTGCCGCCGCCATCCGGGCCGACCGCTGCGACATCTATACCGACGTCGATGGCGTCTACACCACCGATCCGCGGGTGGTTCCCAAGGCGCGGCGGCTCGACAAGATCGCGTTCGAAGACATGCTGGAACTGGCCTCGCTGGGCGCCAAGGTGCTGCAGGTGCGTTCGGTGGAACTCGGCATGGTGCACAACATGCCGGTGTTCGTCCGTTCCAGCTTCGACAAGCCCGAGGATATCGACCCGCACGGCACGCCGCCGGGCACGCTGATCTGCAGCGAGGAGGAAATCATGGAAAGCCACGTCGTCACCGGCATCGCCTTCTCCAAGGACGAAGCCCAGATTTCGCTCCGCCAGATCGAGGACAAGCCGGGCGTCGCCGCCGCGATCTTCGGCCCGCTGGCGGACGCCAACATCAACGTCGACATGATCGTGCAGAACGTGTCTGAGGACGGCAAGACTACCGACCTCACCTTCACCGTTCCGGCCTCCGACTATAACCGCGCCCGCGACACCATCACCGCCGCCAAGAGCAAGATCGGCTATATCAGGCTCGACAGCGCCACCGACGTGTCGAAGGTCTCGGTGATCGGCAGCGGCATGCGCAGCCATGCCGGCGTCGCGGCGAAGGCGTTCAAGGCCCTGTCCGAGCGCAACATCAACATCCGCGCCATCACCACCTCGGAGATCAAGTTTTCGGTGCTGATCGATGCCGCCTACACCGAGCTCGCGGTGCGCACGCTGCACACGCTCTACGGGCTGGACCAGACCTAAAGCGTGATGACTTTTCTTCGAATCGTCATCCCGCTTTATCTTTTTGTTTGAGCATGATCTTTTCGGAAAACCGGTGCCCACTTTTCCGGATCATGCTCTAGAACGATTTTCTCTCAAATTTTGCGCATGGTTTGATCGCCAATCCGGTTTGGCTTGGCGGATCTCCGCTTCGCGGCGCAGCATCGGCCCTGACACAGACGTTATTGTTTCTGGCAGGCGTTTTGCTTGGCAAAGCAAGCCTCGATTGGCTATACGGCCTGTGAGGTGGGTTGCCGCAAACTGCACCAAGGTTTTGGCGATCCCGATTCGGTGGATCACGTGCCTGCGGCAGCGCCGAATGAATAAAATTGTAGTATTTCGTAGGTTTCACGCCAGCTACCGGCCACCCGGCGGGCTGGCCTCGCGGGGGAGGATACCAGCACATGCGGAGCACGTCGGGAGGTCCCCGCGTCTTGCTGAGACGGCTCCGCGAAACCATGGCGGAGAAGGTCTCGGCCCAGGAGCGCCTGGACAAGATCGTGGTGCTGATCGCGGCCAACATGGTGGCCGAGGTCTGCTCCTGCTACGTGCTGCGCATCGATAACACGCTCGAACTTTACGCTACCGAGGGTCTGAACCGCGACGCAGTGCACCGCACCGTGCTGAACGCGCATGAGGGCCTCGTCGGCCTGGTTTCCAGCGAGGCGAGCCCGCTCAACCTCTCCGATGCGCAGAGCCATCCGGCGTTCTCGTTCCGCCCGGAAACCGGCGAAGAAATCTACCACTCGTTCCTCGGCGTGCCGATCCTGCGAGCCGGCAACACGCTCGGCGTGCTGGTGGTGCAGAACCGCGCCAAGCGCACCTATGTCGAGGAAGAGGTCGAGGCGCTGCAGACCACCGCCATGGTGCTGGCGGAAATGATCGCCTCCGGCGAGCTGGCGGCGCTGGCGCAGCCCGGCGCGGAACCGGCGGCGCGGCATTCGCTGCACAAGACGGGTGCAATCCTCTCCGACGGCATCGCGCTCGGCCATGTCGTGCTGCACGAGCCGCGGGTCGTCATCACCAACTACATCGCCGAGGACCTGCCGAAGGAAATCAAGAAGCTCGACGCGGCGCTGGCCAAGCTGCGCGCCGATCTCGACCGCATGCTGGAGCGCGGCGACGTCGCCGAGGGCGGCGAGCACCGCGAGGTGCTGGAAGCCTACCGCATGTTCGCCAACGACCACGGATGGTCGCACAAGCTGCACGAGGCGGTCGCCACCGGCCTCACCGCCGAAGCCGCCGTCGAACGCGTGCAGTCCGATACCCGCGCCCGCATGCTGCGCTCGACCGACCCTTATCTGCGCGATCGGCTGCACGACCTGGAAGACCTCGGCCACCGCCTGATGCGGCAACTGGTCGGGCAGGACCACGCGCCCTCGCGCGAACAACTTCCCGAAAACGCCATCCTGATCGCGCGTGCGATGGGCCCGGCGGCGCTGCTCGACTACGACCGCAAGCGACTGCGCGGCCTGGTGCTGGAGGAAGGCACCGCCAACTCCCATGTCTCGATCGTGGCGCGCGCACTCGGTATTCCCGCCGTCGGCGAAGTGCCGAACGCGCCCGGCATCGCCGATCCCGGCGACGCCATCATCGTCGACGGCACCTCGGGCTCGATCTATGTCCGCCCCTCGGCCGAGATCGAATCGGCCTACGCCGAGCGGGTGCGGTTCCGCGCCCGCCGCCAGGCACAATATGCCGCGCTGCGCGACATGCCCTGCGTGACCAAGGACGGCCAGGCGGTCGAGCTGATGATCAACGCGGGTCTCGTCATCGACCTGCCGCATATCGACGACACCGGCAGCGCCGGCATCGGCCTGTTCCGCACCGAGTTGCAATTCATGGTCGGCCAGAGCCTGCCGCGCTCGTCCGACCAGCTCGCGCTTTATCGCACCGTGCTGGATGCCGCCGGCACCAAGCCGGTGACGTTCCGCACCCTCGATATCGGCGGCGACAAGGCGCTGCCCTATATGGAGGCCGTGATCGAGGAAAATCCCGCGCTCGGCTGGCGCGCGATCCGGCTCGGCCTCGACCGGCCGGGATTGCTGCGCGGCCAGATTCGCGCGCTGCTGCGGGCCGGCGGCGGCCGCGCGCTGAAGATCATGTTTCCGATGATTTCCGATGTCGCCGAGTTTGACCAGGCCAAGGCCATCGTCGAGCGCGAATTGACCTATCTGCGCCAGCATGGCCACGCGCTGCCGGAACGCATCGACGTCGGCACCATGGTGGAGGTGCCGGCGCTGCTCTATCAGCTCGACGAACTCCTCAAGAAGGTCGACTTCGTTTCGGTCGGGTCGAACGACCTGTTCCAGTTCATGTTCGCGGTCGACCGCGGCAACGCCAAGGTATCCGATCGGTTCGACACCATGTCGGCGCCGATCCTGCGCGCGCTGCGCGACATCGTGCGCAAGGCGCAGGCGGCGAAGAAGATGGCGTCGCTGTGCGGCGAGATGGCCTCGAAGCCGCTCGGCGCGCTGGCGCTGATTGCGCTGGGTTACCGCTCGCTGTCGCTGTCGGCTACCGGCCATGGCCCGGTGAAGGCGATGATTCTCGACCTCGACGCCAAGAAGGCCGAGGCGGTCATGATGCCGCTGCTCGACGCGCCGGCCGGCAGTGTCTCGATTCGGCAGAAGCTGATGGAATTCGCGGAAGCCGAGGGGCTGTCGTTGTAGCGAGGCTCTGGCCCGACAACGCCGCTTTCCCTTTCCGGTCCTTGAGAACAACGCCATGCTACCCGAAGCCAAACTCGATATCCTGCTCGCCCACCACGCCTCGCTCGAGGCCGAGCTGCTGGGCCAGTTGAACTCCGAAAAATACGTCCAGATCACGCGCGAGCTCGCCGAGCTCAATCCGCTGATCGACGCCGTAAAGACCTATCGCACGGCGCGGGCCGAGATTGCCGGCGCAGAATCGCTGCTGGCTGATGCCGCCACCGATCCCGAAATGCGCAGCATGGCCGAAGCCGAACTGGAGACGCTGCAGGCGCGTGTCGCTGACCTCGAGCAGAAGATCCGCGTGGCGCTGCTGCCCAAGGACGCCATGGACGACCGCAACGTGATGCTGGAAATCCGCGCCGGCACCGGCGGCGACGAGGCCTCGCTGTTCGCCGGTGACCTGTTCCGGATGTATGAGCGGTTTGCGGCCTTGCAGGGCTGGAAGGTCGAGGTGATCTCGGCCTCGGAAGGCACCGTCGGCGGTTTCAAGGAAATCATCGCCGAGGTGCAGGGCCGCGGCGCATTTGCAAAACTGAAATTCGAATCCGGCGTGCACCGCGTGCAGCGCGTGCCCGATACCGAAACGCAGGGGCGCATCCACACCTCCGCCGCCACCGTGGCCGTGCTGCCCGAAGTCGAGGATGTCGATGTCGACATCAAGAACGAGGATCTGCGGATCGAGACCATGCGCGCGCAAGGCGCCGGCGGCCAGCACGTCAACAAGACCGAATCGGCGATCCGCATCACCCATATTCCGACCGGCATCGTGGTGATGATGCAGGACAGCCGCTCGCAGCATAAGAACCGCGCTTCCGCGATGAACATCCTGCGCTCGCGCATCTATGACGCCGAGCGCCAGCGCGTCGATGCGGCGCGCTCCGCCGATCGCAAGGAGAAGGTCGGCTCCGGCGACCGCAGCGAGCGCATCCGCACCTATAATTTCCCGCAGGGCCGCGTCACCGACCATCGCATCAACCTGACGCTCTACAAGCTGCCGCAGGTCATTGCAGGCGAATCGCTCGGCGACCTGATCGATGCGCTCACCACCGAGCACCAGGCCGCACAGCTCGCGGCGCAAGGCGCGGCGGCGTGAGCAGCAAACTCACCGTCGAAACCGCGCGGCGCGCGCTCGCAGCACAACTCAAATCCGCCGCCATCGACTCAGCCGAACTCGACGCGCGGCTCTTGACCGGCCACGCGCTCGGCCTCGACCTGACCGGCATCATCACGTCTGCGCAGCGCCAGCTCACGGTGGACGAATCGGCGCGCCTCGAAGGCTTCGCCCGCCGCCGTCTCGCAGGCGAGCCAGTCGCCCGCATTATTGGCCAGAGAGAGTTCTGGGGGCTGCCGCTGCACCTTTCGGCCGCGACGCTGGTGCCGCGGCCCGATACCGAGACCGTGGTCGAACTGGCGCTGGAACTGCTGCGCGCCGGCGGGAACCTCCATCGTCCGTTGCGTATCGCCGATCTCGGCACCGGCTCCGGTGCGATCCTGCTGGCGCTGTTGTCCGAATTGCCGGCGGCGCAAGGATTCGGCACCGACATTTCCGAGGCCGCCCTGCAGACCGCCGCCGCCAACGCGGCGCGCACCGAACTTTCGAATCGCGCGACATTCGTCGCCTGCGACTATGCGAGCGGATTATCCGGCCCGTTCGATCTGATCGTTTCGAATCCGCCCTATATCCGCTCGGCTGACATCGCCGATCTGGACCAGGAGGTCAGGAAGCACGATCCCCTGGCCGCGCTCGATGGCGGCCGCGACGGGCTGGACGCCTACCGCGCGCTGATTCCCCAGGCAGCCGGGTTGCTGGCCCCGGGTGGCGCCCTGATTGTGGAGGCCGGAGAGGGCCAAAGCGGCCCAATCCAGGCGCTGATGGCGGCTGCAGGGTTAATGTGCACAACTGCACCCAAGGCCGATCTGGCGGGCATTCCGCGGGCGGTCGCGGGCCACAAAATGGCCCGATAAAGTCCCCTTGAAACGCAAAAAAACCCCTTGGAATATTCCCCGGGAGCGACTACGTTCCGGCCACAACATCGGACCAGGGTCGCTGGCCCCGTAGTTCATACGGGTGAGGCCAGAGTTCTCGAAACGAGAGCCCGCCGGGTGAAAGGTTCCAAACGCAGGTCGAATCGAGCGCAATAGCTGGAGCTGTGCTGCTCTCGACCGTAAAGCGAACGAAAGCCTGATATTGCGCTTGAAGACTTACGCAACAGCCACTCACGCGAAGCCGTCACGCAAGACGATTAGGCTGGTTTTGGCAGGCTGAATGATTTGGTCCGGCGGGCGAATGTCAGCCGCCGGTTGGGGAACGCGTCTTTGCTGAACGCGATGGTTGGCGAAATCGACGACATGAAACTGAACGGCATCGTGATTCGGTGCGCATAAGCGCGCGCCGGATCGGATCAAGGCTACGACGGCAACTGCATAACTTCAGGGCTGGAATAAAGGCGACACATGAGAAACGGTCAGAACAACAAGCGGATGCGTAACCGGAATAACAACAATAACAACAATAATAATAACCGGCGCGGTCAAAACCCGATGACCCGGGTGTTCGAATCGAACGGACCCGATATCAAGATCCGCGGCACCGCCTCGCACGTCGCCGAAAAATACGTCCAGCTGGCGCGCGACGCGCGCTCGTCCGGCGACCCGGTCGCAGCCGAGAACTACTACCAGCACGCCGAACACTACTTCCGCCTGATTGCCGCCGCCCAGGAGCAGTTCCGGCAGAACCAGCCGCAGCCGCGCATCGACGCCGAGACGCAGCCGACCGAAGACGGCGACGACGAGGGCGAGGGCTTCTCGCATTTCGGCCAGGAGCCGGGCTTCGTGCCGCAGCAGCCGCAGCCTTTCATGCGCGACAACAACCAGCGTGAGCGCGGCGACAACCAGCCCTATCAGCGCGACCAGCAGCAGCCGCGCGAACACCGTGGCGAGCGGGACCGCGACCGCGACCATCGTCAGCAGCCGCAATATCAGCCGCAACAGCCGCAGCCGCAGCCGGTGGTTGCCGATGCCGGCGGCGTCGATCGCCTGCCCTCCTTCATCACCGGCCCGCAGCCGCAGGTGAATGGCACGCCCGGCGGGTATGAAGAGGGCCGCGGCGAGCGTTTCCCGCGCCGTCGCCGCCGGCCGCATGGCCCGCGTCCCGACAGCATGGCCGCCCCTGCCGCGCCGAGCGAAGATTTCAATCCGGGGAACGAGTAGGCATTCGTCTTCGTCGTTTCGTAGGGTGGGCAATGCGCAAGCGTGCCCACCACTCCTCTCGACAAAACCGCTGATAAAATGGTGGGCACGGCGCAAACGCGCCTTTGCCCACCCTACGATTTCTACGACCCCTTCAGCTTGTCTCGCGTCGCCGTCGAGGACGGCACCAATACCGGCTCCAGCGAGGGAATCAGCCGCGTGCGTTCGCGGCCCGCGGGGATCGCGCGATAGACCTGCTTGGTCGCTTCCACGATATGCACGCCGGCGAACGGCAGCGACAGCGCGGCGCCGACGCGCTCCCACGCCATCGCCGAGCGCAGAAACCAGCCATTGCCGACCGGCGGCAGAAACAGCGCTTCGCCCCACGAAGCCGGCGTGAACCAGGTCTGTCGCAGCAATTGCGTGATCTGAGCGCGCGAATAGGGCCGGCCGTGGCCGAACGGCGTAGTGTCGGTGCGCGTCCACACGCCGCGCCGGTTCGGGATGACCGCGATCAGGCGGCCGGACGGCGCCAGCACCCGCCACACCTCGCGCAGCAAACGCTCCGGATCGTCGGACATTTCCAGCGCATGAACCAGCAGGATGCGGTCCACTGCGGCGTCCGGCAGCGGCATTGAAAATTCATCGATCAGGGTCGCCAGGGCGGGGCGCGCCGTCGGCCATTTCAACACGCCCTGCGCCGCCGGCATGAACGCGATGCAGCGTTCGGAATCCTCGCGAAACAGGCCGAGATAGGGCGTAGGGTAGCCGAGCCCGAGTACGCGCTGCCCGGCCGCATCGGGCCAGCGCGCCCGGATACCGCGGTTGATCAACTGCCGTGCCACGATGCCGAGGCGCTGCGAATAGAAATCGCGGAGATCGATGACGTCGATGGTCATGCGCGCAATCTACCACACCGTGTTAGATTGCGGCGCACCGAAATTGGCATTGCCGCGCAAGCGTTAACGCCATATTTCTTTGGGATTAATGGGGCTGAAAGGCATAACACGGAGCGATCATGGCCGCGGAAATTCGCACCTTCACCTGTCTAAGCGACAATTTCGGCTATTTGATCCACGATCCCGCGACCAAGGCCACCGCATCGATCGACGCGCCGGAAGCCGGTCCGATCATCAAGGCGCTGGAGCGCGAAGGTTGGGCGCTGACGGATATTCTGATCACCCATCACCATCACGACCATGTCGGCGGCGTCGCCGAGCTGAAGCAAAAATACAACTGCCGCGTCGTCGCACCACACGACAAGTCCACCAAGATCGCCAATGTCGATCTGCGCACGGCCCATGGCGACGTCCTCAAGGTCGGCAGCCTGCTGGTGCGGGTGCTGGAAACGCCCGGCCATACGCTCGACCACATTTCCTATGTATTCGACGGCGAGAAGGCGGTGTTTGCCGCCGACACGCTGTTCTCGATCGGCTGCGGCCGGGTGTTCGAGGGCACCTACCCCATGATGTGGGATTCGCTGTTGAAGCTGCGTGCGCTGCCGGATGATTTCAAACTCTATTGCGGCCATGAATATACCGCTTCCAACGTCAAGTTCGCGCTGACCGTCGACGGCGACAATCCCGCGCTGCAGGCGCGCGCCGAGGAAGTGACGCGGCTGCGCGCCGAGAACAAGCCGACGATCCCGGTGCTGCTGGGCGAGGAGAAGAAGACCAACGTATTCCTGCGTGCCGACGAGCCGTCGGTGGCCGCCAGGCTGCACATGAAGGGCGCCAGCGCCGTCGAAGTGTTCGGCGAACTTCGCGAACGCAAGAACAAATCCTGATGGCGCTGCCGAAAGAAGCCGCCGACATCATCGCGCGGCTCGACCTCAAGCCGCATCCCGAGGGCGGCCACTATCGCGAGACGTTTCGCGACGAAAGCGTCGATGCCGACGGGCGCTCGCGATCGACGGCGATCTACTTCCTGCTGGCGCGCGGCGAACGCTCGCACTGGCATCGAATCGATGCGGTCGAGACCTGGCACTATTACGCCGGCGCCGCGCTGACACTACGGATCGCGGAAGAGCGCAGCGAGCGCAGCATCAAGCTCGGCGCTGACCTCGCCTCCGGCGAAATGCCGCAAGCGATCGTGCCCGCACATGCGTGGCAGGCAGCCGAGAGCACCGGTGACTGGACGCTGGTCGGCTGCACCGTGGCGCCCGGATTCGAGTTTGCGAAATTCGAGTTGGCGCCGAAAGGCTGGGAGCCGACATCGTAGGGTGGGCAAAGCGCAGCGTGCCCACCATCTATCCTCACCCGCGTCACCAAATGGTGGGCACGCTTCGCTTTGCCTACCCTACTTTCTTTGAACGCATCGGAAATCGGGTGGGCTTCACATACACACGCACATAGTTTCCGGCCTCGCAAACAGAGGAGCGGAAGATGCACGGGACATTCAGCGTGTCACAAGAGATCGAGCCGGCGATTTTCTATTTCGGCACGCCGGTGGTTCTGATCGGCTCGACCAATGAGGACGATTCATTCAACCTCGCGCCGATGTCGTCGGCGTGGTGGGTCGGATGGCGCTGCATGCTGGGATTGGCAACCCATTCGAAGACCACGGAGAACATGATCCGCTCCGGCGAATGCGTGCTCAACCTGCCGTCGGCCGCACTGGTCGACGCAGTCGACCGGCTGGCGCGCACCACTGGTTCTGACCCGGTGCCTTCAGGCAAGATCATGCGCGGCTATCGACATGCGCGTGACAAGTTCGGCCTGTGCGGCCTGACGCCGGCGGCTGGCGAAACGGTGGCGGCGCCCCGCGCGCTGGAATGTCCGGTGCAGATCGAAGCCAAGGTTGCGCAGGTTCATGCCATGGCGGAAGAGGATGCGGTCTGGCGCGGCAACATCACGGCGATCGAAGTGCGCATCACCCGCGTGCATGCGCATCCGGCAATCATGATGGAGGGACAGCCCAACCGCATCGATCCCGACAAGTGGCGGCCGCTGATCATGAGTTTTCAGCAATTCTACGGGCTGACGTCGCAAAAACTGCACCGCTCCGAGCTCGGACAGATTCCGGAAGTTATGTACAAGCCGCCGAGCTGGAAGCCGGCGGACTAGGAACCCGTTTTCGCAGTATGGGTGGAGCGAAGCGATCCCCATCAACCGCGGCATGCCGAAGCATGATGGGTTTCGCTTCGTTCTACCCATCCTACAAGCTTTTTCTCAACACCATGTCCTTTGCCGCGATCAGGCCGCCGCCGGCGATCAGGATCGCGGCGATGGCGATCGTGGCGGTGGCTTGCGCGAAGCCGGCAAGAATCAGGAATGCGGTCGACAGCAATGGCGTCGCATAGGAGGCGGCGCCGAGCACGCGGATGTCGCCGCGCTTCATGCCGATGTCCCAGACAAAGAACGCCGCCCCCACCGGGCCCACGCCGAGCGCGATGATCGCCAGCCACTGCCCGATCGTTTCCGGCCATACCGTAGTCTCGACCATGCCGTGAACGAGCGCGGCAAGCAGCGCGGTGGCGAGACAAAAGCCGGCCACCGCGTCTGTCGGCACTGCCTTGAGCTTGCGCGACATCACCGAATACGCCGCCCATACAAAGGCGGCGACGAAGGCTGCGGCAAGTCCCGGTATCTGGCCGGGCGCAAAACTCGCGCCATTGCCGGCGAACAGCAGCACGGTGCCGGCGAGCCCGAGCAGCGCACCGATGATGTGATGCGGCGCCAGCCGCTCGCCCGGCAGCAGCGAGGAGAACAGCACGATCAACAGCGGCCAGAGATAATTCAACAGCCCGGCTTCCGCCGGCGGCGCGAAGCGCAGCGCCAGGAAGTAAAGCGCGTGATAGCCGAACAGGCCACCGACGCCGACGACCCAGGCGACCACGGGCTGCCTGAGCGCATTGAAGGCGGCCGGCCGGAACAGGAAACTCGCGAACGCTACCAGCGCGCCGATCGCGAACGTCATCGCGGCGAGTTGGAACGCGGGAATTTTTCCGGTCGCCACCGTCAGCACCGACAGCAGCGACCACATCAGGATCGCGGTCAATCCGATCAGGGTGGCGGCACGTGGAGTCATGGGCAGAATTCTTTCGTCGTGGCCGGGCATAGCCGTCCGAAGGACGGCGTCGCTTGCGCTCGCCTATGTCCCGGCCATCCACGTCTTTCTTGTCGACGAAGGTTTTAAAGACGTGGATGCCCGGGACAAGCCCGGGCATGACGACTTTTCATGGCCATTGCAAATCGCAATGGCGGTGCAATCACGGAACAACGATCAGGTCATGTACTGCCCGCCGTTGATCGTCATCGTCGAACCGGTGATGCCGCTCGCCTCATCGGCGGCGAGGAACACCACCGCGCGGGCGATTTCCTCGGGCTCGCCGAGACGATTGACCGGGATCAGCGGCAGGATGCTCTTCTCCAGCACATCCTTTGGCACCGCCTGCACCATCTCGGTGTTGATATAGCCGGGGCAGATCGCGTTCACGGTGACGCCGCCCTTGGCGTTCTCGAGCGCCAGGGCCTTGGTGAAACCGATATCGCCGGCCTTGGCCGCGGAATAGTTGACCTGGCCGAACTGTCCCTTCTGGCCGTTGATCGAGGAGATGTTGATGATGCGGCCGAACTTGCGGGCGCGCATGCCCTCGATCACCGGGCGCGTCATGTTGAACAGCGAGCCGAGATTGGTGTTGATGACGGCGTTCCACTGATCGAGCGTCATCTTGTGGAAGGCGCCGTCCTTGGTGATGCCGGCATTGTTGACGAGCACGTCGACCGGACCGACATCGGCCTCGACCTTCTTGATGCCCTCGGCGCAGGCGTCGAACGAAGAGACGTCCCATTTGTAGACGGGGATACCGGTCTCGGATTTGAATTTCTCGGCGGCAGCGTCGTTGCCGGCATAGCTTGCCGCAACCTTGTAACCTGCGGCCTTCAGCGCCTTGCTGATCGCAGCGCCGATGCCTCGCGTACCTCCCGTAACCAGTGCAACACGTGCCATGTCGTAGTCCTCCTTGGTAAACTCATAGTACGCCGGAATTGTCCCGGTCTTTTGACGAATGTCGGTCTTCCGTTCCTAAAAGCGCTGTTGAACGCTTCAGAGATGAAAATGCCCGGCGCGAGACCGGGCATTTCATCCTTATCAATTCGAGCCGCGGTTACGAGATGATCTTTTCATCATTCAACCGTTCACTCTGCCTTTAGTTCAGTCGCGCGCGACGCACATCGCGATGCCCATGCCGCCGCCGATGCACAAAGTGGCGAGGCCCTTCTTGGCGTCGCGCTTCTGCATTTCATGCAGCAGCGTCACCAGCACGCGCGCGCCGGAGGCGCCCACGGGGTGACCGATCGCGATAGCCCCGCCATTGACGTTGACCTTGCCGGTATCCCAGCCGAGGTCCTTGTTAACCGCACAGGCTTGCGCCGCGAACGCCTCATTGGCCTCGATCAGATCGAGGTCGCCGATGTTCCAGCCGGCCTTCTTCAGCGCGGCGCGGGACGCCGGGATCGGGCCTGAGCCCATGATCTTGGGATCGACGCCGGCCTGGGCCCAGGACACGATGCGGGCCAGCGGCTTCTTGCCTTCCTTGGCCGCCTGCTTGGCGGTCATCAGCACCACGGCGGCGGCCCCGTCATTGATGCCCGACGCGCTGCCGGCAGTGACGGTGCCCTCCTTCTCGAAGGCGGGCTTCAGCTTCGCCATCGCATCCAGCGTTGCGCCATGGCGCGGATATTCGTCGTCGCTGACGATGATATCGCCCTTGCGGGTCTTGATGGTGACGGGGACGATCTCGTCCTTGAACTTGCCGGCCTTCTGCGCGGCCTCGGCCTTGTTCTGCGACTTGACCGCGAACTCGTCCTGTTGCGCGCGGGTGATCTGCCACTGCCGGGCAACGTTCTCGGCGGTGTTACCCATGTGGTAGCCGTTGAAGGCGTCCCACAGGCCGTCCTTGATCATGGTGTCGACCAGCTCCAGGCCGCCCATCTTCACCCCACCGCGCAGATATTGCGCGTGCGGGGCCATGCTCATGGA
Organism: Bradyrhizobium jicamae; assembly: GCF_001440395.1. Classification (GTDB taxonomy): domain Bacteria; phylum Pseudomonadota; class Alphaproteobacteria; order Rhizobiales; family Xanthobacteraceae; genus Bradyrhizobium; species Bradyrhizobium jicamae. Next base: position 63,963 of record NZ_LLXZ01000218.1, read on the forward strand.
TTCCTGGCCGCCGGCGACCACGATTTCGGAATCGCCGTTGAGCAGCGCCTGATAGCCGAGCGCCACCGTGCGCAGGCCGCTCCCGCAGAGCTGGTTGACGCCCCAGGCCGGGCTCTCCACCGGAATACCGGCTGATATCGAGGCCTGGCGGGCCGGGTTCTGGCCTTGGGCGGCGGTCAGAATCTGGCCCATGATGACTTCGGAGACGCGGCCCGGCTCGATGCCGGCCCGCTCCAGCGCGGCCTTGATGGCGACGGCGCCGAGGTCGTGGGCCGGCATGGTGGCGAATGCGCCGTTGAAGCTGCCGACCGGGGTGCGGGCGGCGCTGACGATGACGACATCGTCTGACATGGACATCTCCTTATGGGTTTTTGGGCTTGAGGTTTCTTGGACGGCGGGCGGGCCGGCTGGCGAGCCTGTCTCTCACCTTATCCTGTTAACCCCGTTGACCCATGTCAATCGGCCGAGGCCTAAATTCCTGTCGCGGCGCATTCAAAATGATCCCGGTCGGGGTTTCCGTAGCAGCGTCCATGCCTTGGAATTAACCGTGCCGCACAAAACGGTAGCCGAGCCGCATTGAAAATGCTTACTTTGCTGCGTTTGCGTTGCTCGTCTGCCCGTCGGCGAAGCTGCCGGGTTCCCCGCTCTCGGTGTCGATGTGTGAGCTTATGGCAAAGTCAGACCAACCTACGACGATCAAGAAGTACGCCAACCGGCGGCTCTATAATACCGGCACCAGCACCTATGTAACGCTCGAGGATCTCGCGGCGATGGTGAAGGAAGGCGAGGATTTTCTCGTCTATGACGCCAAGACCGGTGACGACATTACCCGCCAGGTGCTGGCGCAGATTATTTTCGAACAGGAAAACAAGGCCGGACAAAATCTGTTGCCGACGACTTTCCTGCGCCAGTTGATCCGCTTCTACGGCGACAGCATGCAGATGGTGGTGCCGAAATATCTGGAACAGTCGATCGACACGCTGACGCGCGAGCAGGAAAAATTCCGCCAGCAGCTCACCAACACGTTCAGCGGCACGCCGTTCGCGCCGCTCGAAGAGCATGTCCGCCGCAACATGGAATTGTTTCAGCAGACCTTCTCGATGTTCAAGCCGTTCGTGCCGCCGCGCGGCGGGTCGAACTCGTCCGAACCGGACAAGACACCCGAGCCGGCGCCCGACGAGGACAATATCGACGATCTTCGCCGCCAGATGAAGGACATGCAGGACCGCCTCGAGCGCATGTCGAAAGAGCCGAAGAAGGAAGAGTAGTTCTTTTCGCGCAAACTGAATTTGTGATGGCCGGGCTCGTCCCGGCCATTTTCGTTTGGGCGATTACTCCGGCTTCACCCCGAGATCGCGCAGGATGCGGAGCATCACCTCGCTGTCGCGCTTGAATATCCGGTTCGTCGTTTGGAGATCGGCCGGCGACGACAAGATGAAGTTGGTCAGCATCTTCTGGACCGTGGGATCGGTCCCACCCTGGATCAGCAGCGCCGAAATCTTGTCGACGATATCCTTCGGCGTCGCCGAGGGCACCGCGAAGGCGGTGAAGGCCCGCAGATCGTAGAAGTCGCCGACGGCGCCCTGCTCGGTCATCGTCGGCGTGTCCGGATAGGGCGGCAGGCGGGCACCGACCACGCCGATCAGATTGCCCGTTCCGGCCTGCACGACGGGGGCTGCAGCGGCGTAGCTTCCCGCGGCGCCATCGAGCGTCTGACCCGCGATGTCATTCCACATCGGCGCCTCTCCGCGATACTGGATGACCTGGAACTTGATGCCGTACTGCTTGGCGATCGTCTCGATCAGGACGTGCGGCGTCGAACCGATGCCGTACGAGCCCCAATTGATGCTGCCGGCCTTCTTTGCGTATTCGACGAACTCCTTGAGATTCGTCGCGCCGGTTTTCTTGGCCGCGACAACAGGACCACCGGCGCCGCTGACCATGGTCAGATAGATGAAATCCTTTTCGGGATCGTAGGGCAGATCCTTCACCGTCACGCGGTTCTGGATCAGCGACGAGGAGATCGTGCACAGGATCGTGGTGCCATCGGGATCGGCGCGTTTCGCTTCCGTCACACCGATGGTGCCGCCGGCGCCCGCCTTGTTCTCGACGATGACGGTCTTGTTGATCTGCCGCGCCAGATAGTCACCGAAGGCGCGCGCGATGCCGTCGGTCTGGCCGCCGGCCGGATACGGCACGACGATGCGAACCGTTTTGGCCGGCCACGCCGTCTGGGCCTGCGCGATCACGGCGGGAGCGCACATCAGGGCCGCCGATCCAGTCACGAACGTTCGCCGCGTCAGCATCGTCATTTTCCTGCCCTTGGTGCGCGTTGATATTTTTTTGCTTGAGCAAGCGCTATCATGACGACGCCATTCAGGCGATGTCCGACGTGGTGACATTTCGGCACACGATGTCCGCTCAGCGGAATTTCCGCAGCGCGACACGAAACAGTGCGGAGAAGAAAGTTCGGCTCGAGACTAGCCTGCGGCCGGCAGCGTCTTGTCGGGCGATGCGGCCCACGGCCGCTGCGGCGAGGCAAGGCCGATTAGGCGGCCCTGGATGTAGTCGCAGCCCCATTCGCGCAGTATCACGGCGGCTTCCTCGTCCTGCACCCATTCGGCAACAGTCTTGATACCGAGCCGCCGCGCAAGATCGATCAGCGTCTGCACGAAAGCGCGATCGTCTGCGGAGCGCGCGATGTTCTGCACGAAGGCGCCGTCGATCTTCACGATATCGACGCCGAGCTTGCGCAGGTTGCGGAACGAGGTGTAGCCGGCGCCGAAATCGTCGATCGCGATCTGGCTGCCGAAGTTCTTCAGTCGCGTGATGAAGTCCCTGATATCGTCGATATCCTGGATCGCAACCGTTTCGGTGATCTCGACGATCAGCCGCTCGCCGGCGCCGGGACAGGCTTGCATCAGCGATTCGATACCCGTCCACCAATCCGGGTCCATGGTGGTGTCGGGCGAGATGTTGAGGCTGAGCCGCACGTTCGGCGAAGCCGCCAGCTCGGCGACCGCGAGTTCGAGCACGCGGTGATCGACCAGCCGGATCAGGCCCAGGCGCTCGGCAACCGGAACGATATCGGGCGCCAGCAGCGCCTGCCCGTCCTCCTGCTCCATCCGCACCAGGCATTCGTAGAATGCCGGCTGCCGCGAGCGCGCTTCGACCACCGGCTCGAAGGCGGTGACGATCCGCCGCTCGTTCAGTGCGGTGACGATCTCGTCGGTAACGCGGATGTTGACGCGTCGCTGGGCGTCGCGCTCAACGTTCGGCTTCCACAGCGCGAACGATCCGGCCCGGCGGCGCTTGGCGGCATCGAGCGTTTCCTGGGCGCGGTTGACGGCCTCATCGGCATTGCGGGCATAGCGCGGGGTGGTGATGGCGCCGATCGAGGCGGTCACCGAGACCGGGCCGGATTTGGTCGGGATCACCTCGGCGCGGATCCCGGCGAGGAAGCGCTCGGCCGCGATATTGGTGTCGTCGACGGTGCAGTTCCGCAAAATCAGCCCGAACTTGTTGCCGGAGAACCGCCCGAGCATGTCGCCGCCGCGCAGCTTGGCGCGGATGCGTTTTCCGACTTCGGCAATCACGGCGTCCGCGACGTCGAAGCCGAAGGCGTCGTTGACGCGCGCCAGATGATCGATGCCGATCAGCATGAAGGCGCAGGTCGATCGGAAACGCATGGCTTCCTCGATCGATTCCGCCAGCGCGGCGACGAGATGGGTGCGATTGAGCTCGCCGGTCAGCGGATCGTGCCGCGACAGCCGCATGAGCTGTTCGTCGCGGGCGTGGCGCTCGTTGTTGACACGGACGATGCCTTGCGCGCGCACCGGCTTGCCGTCGGCACCTGCAAACCAGCAACCGGTCTCCTCGATCCAGATCACGGGCGCCGATGTCGAGGCCCGCACCCCATACTCGATCCGGTAGGCGACGCCTTCGCCGCCCCGCGCGGGCGCCGATTGCGCGAGCACGTCCGTCCGGACCGAGCGGGAGGGCTCGATCAGCCGGGCGAAGCCGGCGCCACTGGCCAGCGCTTGCGGTGGAATGTCGGTGAAAACCGCCCCGGCATTGTCGCTCCAGGTGATGGCGTCGGCTATCAGGTCCCAGAGGAAGGCGGCCTGGCCTAGCGAGGCAAGGATGCTGGAAGCTTGCGGGACGGGAAGCATCAGGTCGCCTCGATTCGGGACACCGCCGGGTGATTCCCAATGGCAAGGATAGTGGCTGTTCCGAAGCAGAGGCTACGTGAAGATCATAAATAATCCGGAAACCATGTTTCACAGACTTGCCGAGCCAGCCGGGAACGAATCGAGAGAGAACGGCATAGGCCTTGCGAGGTCCTATCGCAGTGGGGCGTAACGTCCCAAAACGTGACAGTTTTAGCCGGTTACGGTGTGCGATGCTGGATGCCGATCGACCAGAGGAAATCCTGGACGGCGAGTTCGTCAATCTCGACGAGCCGCCCTGCGTCGAGCTGGTGCCTGTGACCCAGTCGGTGCAATGGTCGCCAAGACGGGCGCTGCCGCGGCCCGATCCGACCTTCCTTGCGCAATTGATCGCCACCGCCGACCAGGCGCCGCAAACCCGCAGCCTGCGCCGAGCCTCGCTGGCGGATGCGCAGACCGCTTATGGCGCCAGCCAGATCCGGCGTTGCGGCGCCGGCTTCCGGACACGGCAAACCATCTAGAGCACGATCGATTCTGATCGGATCAGAACCGACAATGCTCAAGATTCTTGTTTTGACGCGTTTTCTTCACGCGAACCGGTGTCCGCTTCGCTCGAAAACGCCATGAATCAGCGTTGAGGAGAGTCCGGCTTATCCGGCGACGGCGGGAAGCCCGGGCCCGGCTGCAGCCCCGGCGACGGGACTTCGGGCGACGTGGCTTCCGGCGGCGTGATTTCCGGTGAAGGCGTTTTTGGCGGCGCCGGGTCGGGGACGACCGAGGTCGCCTCGGGCGCGACGGTCGGCGCGGGCGGCACCGGTTTCGGTTCGGGGTGGTCCTTCAACACGGATTCGGCAACGGAGGCTGCCGCCGGCGCCGCTGGTGCAACGCGCGCAGGCGGTGCTGCGGGTGCCGGCTCGATCTTGGGCTCGGCGGCGGGAGGCTCGACCTTTTCGGCGCTCTTCGGTGCAGGCGCCGGCGCCACGGCAACGGCACGGCGCCGTGTCCGCAGTGCGAGGCCAGAGAGGAAATCCACCAGCGAGAGCGCGGTCATAAGGAAATAGGTCGACGTGCCAAACTTCGGCCACAGCACGAATTCGGCCGCCGCTGCGCCGAACACGATCAGCGACAGCAGGTGGTCGGTCACATATTTCGCGCCGGGGCGCGCGCCTTTGATGACTTCGGCGAGCAGCAGCAAAATGCCGAGCGTGAGCAGCACGTCGCTCAACGACACCGCCCACTCCGCACCCGACATCAATGTCACCTTCACCAGCGGGTCGGTGAACGACACTTCCGGCATCAGGAAGACGATGATGTTGTAGATCGCGAGCGGAATCAGAAGCAGCGGAAAACCGACCATGGGTATCGCGCCTTGCTAGGAAAAACCGGATTGTCCCCGGGCAAAGCACCCCGCTTCGCCCCTCGGGAACCGTTGGCCCACTCGTTGGCCAAATTCGGGCAGACGCCGCCGAAAGCGGCGCCTTATCCCCTATCCGGTCAGGATTCCTTCTTCTTCAGCACCTGCCGGCCCTTGTACATGCCGGTCTTCAGGTCGAGATGGTGCGGACGGCGCAGTTCGCCGGAATCCTTGTCCTCGACATAGGTCGGCTTCTTCAGCGCGTCCGCCGAGCGGCGCATGCCACGCCGCGAGGGCGATGTTTTTCTTCTCGGAACGGCCATAACGGTCCTCTAGGGGTGTTGTCGGAGGCATCGTCCGAAACCAGACGGGGGCCCAGCGCTTCGCGCAAGGGCTGCGATGCCGATAAGGCCGCGCTTATAGAGGAACGGACGACGTAAAGCTAGGCCAGCATACGGTAAAAGCGGCCGAAAATTGGCTCAGAAACCACGATTTTCGCTCCAGCAGCGCTGTAGTGCCACAGCATTGGCGCGTGCCATGTAGGTCCCGGCCAGGCGGCGCACGCCGGGGCCGGGATTGCGGGCGCTGCGCCTGACCGGATTGGGCAGGATTGCCGCCAGCAAGGCGGCCTCGCGCGCCGAAAGCGTCGCCGCCGAACGGCCGAACGCGTACATCGAGCCGGCCTCGACGCCGAACTGCCCGGACGGGCCGAGTTCGGCGATGTTGAGGTAGATTTCCAGGATCCGCTGCTTCGGCAGCACCAGATCGATCCACATCGCGAGCGGCAGTTCCAGGGCTTTGCGGACCACGCTGCGGCCCGGCCACAGGAACAGGTTCTTGGCGACCTGCTGGGTGATGGTCGAGCCGCCACGGGCAGGCTCGCCATCCTCGGCATCGTCGATCGCGTCCTGTAACGCGCCCCAATCGACCCCGCGATGGCTGCAGAATTTGGCGTCCTCGGAACCCACCACCGAGCGCGGCAGGTAGGGCGACATTGCGTTGAAATCGATCCATTGCCGCGTCACCGGCGCGCCCTTGAGCCAGCGCCAAGCCATCAGCATCGAGACCGGATGCCCGGTTCGGTAGAACGGCGTCACCACATAGGGCAGCAACAGCACCGCCAGCAGGATCAGTATTAAAATTCGGACAATGCGCAAATCGGACGCTTCTGGTTCGGCCCAAGCCGGCCCCGGGGCGAAGAATAGGCCCCACCCAAGTGACATCTCCATGATATTGCGGGAGTTTTCCAGCGCTTTTGTGACCTTCGCCATGGAATTGACGAAGCCTTTGGCATCAACGATTGTCCGGGCCAAATTTGATCTGGAGCTATTCTTAATGACCACCGCCACTGCCGATTTTGCCAAACGACTGGACCAGACCGCGGAGGACACCGAAGCGCTGCTGGCGAAGCTGTTGTCCGATACGCTGTTGCCCGACGAGATCGCCCGGCCGAAGCGGCTGATGGACGCGATGCGCTATTCCAGCCTCGGCGGCGGCAAACGGCTGCGGCCCTTTCTGGTGGTCGAAAGCTCGGCCGTGTTCGGCGTCCCGCGCGAGGCGGGCCTTTTGGTCGGCGCTGCCTTGGAATGCATCCACTGCTATTCCCTGATCCATGACGATCTGCCGGCGATGGATAACAGCGATTTGCGCCGCGGCCGGCCGACGCTGCACAAGAAGACCGACGACGCCACCGCAATCCTCGCCGGAGACGGCCTGCTGACACTGGCCTTCGACATCGTCACCCGCGACGAGATCCATAAGGATGCCACGGTGCGCCTGCTTTTGACGCGGGCGCTGGCGCGCGCCTCCGGCATCGGCGGAATGGTCGGCGGCCAGATTCTCGACCTCGCCGGCGAAGGCCGCTTCGGCGATCGGGAACCGGTCGACGTTGCGCGGCTGCAGCAGATGAAGACCGGCGCGCTGTTGCGCTACGGCTGCATCGCCGGCGCGATCCTCGGCCAGTCCTCGCAAAAGGAATATCAGGCGCTCGACGACTACGGCCGCGCGCTCGGCGAGGCCTTCCAGATCGCCGACGACCTGCTCGACGTCGAGGGCGATGCCGCAGCACTCGGCAAGCCGGCCGGCGCCGATGCCGCGCTCGGCAAGACCACTTTCGTCACCCAGCTCGGCATCGAAGGCGCCAAGCAGCGCGTGCACGATCTGCTGGCGCGGGCGGATTCCGCGCTGTCGGTGTTCGGCGCCAAGGGCGACGTGTTGCGGGCAGCGGCGCGCTTCGTCGCGGAGCGCAAGAACTAGCGCCCGGCTCTTTTGTTTGACGCGTTTTCTTTACGCGAACCGGGATCCACTTCGCTCGAAAACGCTATGTTAAAGGCAGCGGATGAGCAGGGAATTCGAAGAGCACCTTGTTCGGTTCCGAAACCTGCCGCTGCCGATCCGCGTGATCTATGGCAGGCCACGCACCTTCATCGCGCTGGCGATCGGCGTCATCGCATTCTTCCTGCTGCCCGGCACGCTGCGGCTGCCAACACGGCTCGTCGTCGGCTGGGACGTGTTTGCCGCGCTCTACCTCGTGCTCGCCTACATCATGATGCTGCGCTGTGACACCGGCCATATCAGGCGCAGCGCGGTGTTGCAGGACGACGGGCGCTTCCTGCTGCTGCTGCTGACCGCGCTCGGCGCCTTCGCGAGCCTCGCCGCGATCGTGTTCGAGCTCGGCGCCTCGAAGGGCAGCACGCCCGGGCTGATCCTGGCCATTGTGACGATCGCGCTGTCATGGGCGATCGTTCATACCGCCTTCTCGCTGCACTACGCGCACGAATTCTACCGCGGCAGCAAGCCCGGCGGCCTGCAGTTTCCGAGCGGCGAGAAGCCTGTCGAGGCCGACTATTGGGACTTCGTCTACTTCTCGTTCGTGATCGGCATGACCGCGCAGGTTTCCGACGTCGGCATCACCGACCGGGTGATCCGCCGCACCGCGACAGTGCACGGCATCATCTCGTTCGTGTTCAACACGGCCTTGCTGGCCTTGATGGTGAATATCGCGGCGAGCGCGATCTGATCTTCCGATGTGATGGACTTGAAGCACCCCCTGCCGTCACGGCAGGGATGGGCCGAGGCGCCGGCGTGTTCGATGGCACGCCGGCTTCAGGCTACGGGCACACGCCCGACATTATGGCCTGGTAGCTATTGCAACCCTGCTGGCGTTCGAGGCCCGTCAGCGGACGGCCTTGCTGGGACATCCCTGGGGCATTGGGGTTGTTGGAACGCGTTACGATCACTTGCCGCGGCTCCCGACCTTGCCGTGCCTCCGGGGCCCGCCGCGGTTCCGGCCTGTCCCGGCTCGCGACCGGCTTCTTGGCGCGGCGCTTCTCGCATTCATTGTCGTCGTTGAGGTACGAGCCCTCGGCACAGACGATCTTGGTGCAGCGCTCACCCTCGGCCTTGAAGCCGTGCTCGCAGACCAGCGGACACACCCGCGATGACTTCAGCTTGATCGTATCGAGCGTATCGACGCTGGCGACCTTGGTGTCGAGCTTGGTTCCAGCGTAGCGGTTGAACTGCGTCAGCGACCGCTGCGAGGCGTTGTTCCAATTGCCATCGGCGTTGCCAGAGAGGCAGCCGACGCGGCGCAGCTCGGCCTGCACCGACTTGGTAACGTCCGGCTGCTGCGTGGCCGGCGTAAGCGCGGCCATGTTTACCGGCTTGTCCTTGTCCGCAGCGGCGCTTTCGGCAGCGACGCGCTTCTGTTCGGCGGCGGCGGCCTGATCCTGCGCCACCTGCTTGGCCTTTTCAGCCGCGATACGCGCCTGCTCCGCGGCCTTGGCTTCCGCCTCGGCCCTGGCCTGTTGCGACTTCTGGGCGCCTTCGGCAGCGAGCCGCGCCCGCTCCTGTTCGGCCAGCCGGGCCTTTTCGGTTGCCGCGACGCGCGTCTCTTCGGCGGCGATCTTGTCGAGCTGAAGCTTGGCGAGGCTCGAATAGAAGCCGTCGGGATACTGCGCAAGGAAGGCGTTGAGCGCGCTCTTGTTGCCGACCTGCAGCGCCAGTTCGTAATCGCGGCGGGCCTCGGCCTGCGCGCTCAGTGCTGGCGCAGGGGCCGCCGCGGCAGGCGCCGGGCGAGCCGGCACCAGCGGCACGTCTTCACCGCCGAGCGAACCATACACAAACGGTTCCTGCCGGTTGTTGGTGGTCTTGAGCACCTCATCGCGGACGAAACCGAACGCGCGACGCACGTCGAGGCCGGGCTTGGTTAGATGATGCGACAGCGCCGCGGTGAACGGGCTGTTGTTGCCGTCGCCGTCGGCCGCGGTGGAGCCAGCCTTGGCCGAATAGGCGATCAGGACGTTCGGGCTGGTCGGCTCGACCTTGGCCAGGCCCTGCCCGATCGCGCGCGACGCGACAGTGCGCTTCATGGTCCGGGAGAACGGGTTGTCGCGGCAGGCGTCGAGAATCACGAGCCGCAGCTTCTTGGCCGGCTCGATCGCGATCAGGATGCGATCGAGCGAGAAAGCCTCGTCGTAAACGTCGGTGTCGCGTTCCAGCCGTGCATCGACCGGAATCAAATAGTTCGCGCCGTCCACCTCGATGCCGTGGCCGGCATAATAGACCACGGCGATATCGGCATCGCGCGCCCGGTCGGCGAAATCGCGCAGCGCGCGGCGCGTCTCGGCCGCCGCCAGGTCGCGGCGGGAATCGACGACATCGAAGCCGGCGTCCTTCAGCGTCGCCGTCATCCTGCTGCTGTCGTTAACGGGATTGGCGAGCGGTGCGACATTCTGGTAGTTGGAATTGCCCAGTACCAGAGCCACGCGCTTCTCGGCTAGGGCCGGTCCGCTCACGAACAGGAGAGCGGCCGCTGCAGCGGCCCATTGAAGCAGTTTCAGCGATCCAGATTTCTTCATGACACTTGTTCCGGAGCTACGCTCTTTTTACCACACCGGCCTGCCTACCAGAAGCCGCGGCCCGGCTTTGTGAGTTAAGTCACGAACCACGCCAACGTGAAACGTGCCTCTCGTTATTTCCTTAGTCAGACGACCGGGCCGCAAGGTTCGGCCACTGCCGCGCCATTTGCGCCGGGGGTTCCCGGATCGGGCGGCACCCGGCCCCACGGGACAAATCCCTTCTGCCGCAGCGATGCGAGCGTTCGCCTTTTCTCAATAGCGCAATCTGCCGGTTCATGGCTTAATTCACCCCGAACAATTTCTGTTATTCCGGGAGGAAATCCGTGAATCCTGACCGATCGACCGTCGAAGCCGTGGTGCAGAATTATTTCGATGGCCTCTATGAGGGCGACGCCGAAAAGCTCGGCGCGATCTTCGACGCCACCGCCGATCTGCGCTGGCTGGAAAAAGGCGAGCTGCAGGTTTTGACCGTGCCTGACTGGCTCGATCGCGTGCGCAAGCGCCCCTCTGCCAGGGCCGAAGGCAAGCCGCGCGAGGACTTCATCGTCACCATCGACCGCTCGGATGAGCAGACCGCCTTCATCAAGGTGCGCTGCCAATTGCCGCCGCGCTATTTCACCGACTATCTGGTGGCAATGAAACTGCGCGACGGCTGGAAGATCGTCTCGAAATCCTACCGCTACGATCTGCGCGAGTAATCCGTTCACGCCTTCCCGCCCGCCGGCCAGCCTCCGCGCGGCCGTCGGGCCAGACGCCGGAATGAGGTGCAACGGGCATGGCGTTAGTGAAGGTCCCTACTCCGCCGCCGCGTTCCTGCCGGGACCGCCGACGAAGCCCGCCGCATCGCCGAAGCGTTCGATCATGACCGCGGTGAGATCCTTGGCCTTGCTGGTGACGCAGGCGCCGGAGCGCACGGCATAGCGGTCCTGATGCTTCAGGTGCGGCGGCGCTTCGCCCTTCTGCACCGCGCGGGCGGCATCCATGACCAGCTTGCGGAAATGCATGATGCCGAGATCGGTCGGGCCGAGATGTTCGCGGGTGCGATCGGCGATCGGGCCCTGGCTGTCCTGCACGGCGGCGTCCTGTTCGGACACGCCCTTGATGCCGGTGTAGCTGGAGGTCTTCTGCAGCTTGCGGTCGATCAGATAGTCGTTCGACTTGTTGCGCAGCGGCACATAATTCTCGTCGACCACGGCCATGACGCCATTGCCGCGATCGTAACCGTCGCGTTCGGCCTGCGTCAGCGGACGTTCCGGATTCCACGCATAGGTGTAGATCCAGCAATTTGTATCCGTTACCGGCACGAAGCTCTGACCGAAGATGTTCTCGCCGGGCATCGAGCTCGGCGCATAGGCGTGCACCGGCATCAGGAACTGGGCGATGCGCCAGTAGATGTTGTCTGATCCGGTCATCCGCCCGCCCGCGACCGTCAGGCCGGCCTCGTGCGGATTGATCTTGATCACGGGGCGCGGATCTTCGGCGATCCAGCGCATGTGGTCGGTCGCCACCCGCGTGAGCGGATTCACAAAGTGCTTCTTGATGTCGAGGATCTCGTTCTCTTCCTTCTCGAAGGAGAGATGCGCGAAAGTGAAATGCGCGGTGTCGATCGAGCCTTCCAGCGCCTGCACCCAGTTGCAGTCCTGCCATTTCTTGGTGACGTAGCGGTGCGACGGCGGCACCAGCGCCATCTCCAGATCGGGCAATTCAGGCACCTGGTCCGCCGGGCCCATATAGGCCCAGATCATGTCGCCCCATTCGCGTACCGGATAGGACTTGATGCGGATCAGGTCTTTTGCGTTGAGATCGGGATAGGAGGTCGGCATGTCGACGCAGCGGCCGTCGGTATCGAACTTCCAGCCGTGATAAACGCAGCGGATGCCGCATTCCTCGTTGCGGCCGAGCCAGAGATTGGCGCCGCGATGCGGGCAATATTGATCGATGACGCCGACCACACCGCGCGTGTCGCGGAAGGCGAGCAGCTCCTCGCCCATGACGACGATCTTCTTCGGCGTGCCGTCTGCTTCAGGCAATTCCGCCGATAGCAGCACCGGAAGCCAGAACCGCCGCAGCAATTCACCCATCCCCGTCCCGGACCCGCTCTCGGTGAGGAATTTGTTGTCTTCTGCGCGGAGCATGGGCGTCCTCCGGATGTTTTTGCTTTTGGTGGAGCTTGACGCAGACGCGGCTAGGCGTCAACGCGAATGCAGCAGTAGGGTGGGCAAAGCGAAGCGTGCCCACCATCGATCAACGCGTCATGGCGTGAATGGTGGGCACGCTGCGCTTTGCCCACCCTACGAAATTTACACCGGCCGCTCCCCCTTCACCGTCACCCGCGTACCCGATCGCGTATGCGGCCAGTAGTCCCACATCGCGCGGTGCTGGGCGCAGCGGTTGTCCCAGAAGGCGATGGCGTTTTCGGTCCAGCGGAAGCGGCACTGGAACAGCGGGTTTTCCGCGTGCTGGTAGAGATAGGCCAGCATCGCATCGCTCTCGTCACGGGGGATGCCTATGATGTGGCGGGTGAAGCCGCGGTTGACATAGAGCACCTTCTTGCCCGTGACCGGATGTGTCCGCACCACCGGGTGTTCGGCGCGCGGATATTCCGGGCGGTCGGCGACGCCGTAATTGGCGTAGAGCCCGCGATAGGTCTGCTCGCCGTCGTGCAGTGCGGTGAGCCCGTCGAGATAGGTCTTCATGCGGTCCGACAGCGCCTCATAAGCCGCATACATGTTGGCGAACAGCGTATCGCCGCCGCGCGGCGGACATTGCTTGATGTAGAGGATCGATCCCATCGGCGGCTCGAGGTCGCAGGACACGTCCGAGTGCCAGCCCTCGCCATTGGCGCGCGGCGAATCCTTGTCGGCGTAGATCTTCATCAGCGCCGGGTCGCCCTCATTGGGCGCCGCCGGATGCACGTGCAGTTCACCGAACTTGCGGCCGAAGGCAAGATGCTGGTCGGAGCTGATGTGCTGGTCGCGGAAGAAGATCACGAGGTTCTCGGCAAGCGCGCGATGGATCTCGTCCATCTGCCGATTGGAGCGCGCGTCGTCGGAGACGAGCTTGCCGATGTCGACGCCGGAGATTTCCGCGCCGATGATCGGCGTCAGTTTTTCAACCGCAATGGTCTCGTAGGGATCGCTGTCGCCGGCGGTGTGCCTGTAACGAGGACCTTGCTTGCCGGACAGCGAGCTCATGGGCGTTCTCCCAATCATTCTTGATTGGGACGCATCGTAGCCCGGATGGAGCGAAGCGCAATCCGGGATCAGTCCATCAGATTGCGCGAGAATCCCGGGTTTCGCTTCGCTCCACCCGGGCTACGGCTTCACTCCGCCGCCGTCGTTTCCGGCGTCTTGGCACCCGCACCATAACGCTGGTCAATATAATCGATCACCAGCGCCTTGAAGTCGGCGGCAATCGTCGGTCCGCGCAGGGTGCGGAACTTCTTGCCGTCGACGAACACCGGCGCGGCCGGGGCTTCGCCGGTGCCGGGCAGCGAGATGCCGATATTGGCGTGCTTGGACTCGCCGGGGCCGTTGACGATGCAGCCCATGACCGCGACGTTGAGCTGCTCGACGCCGGGATATTGCGTCTTCCAGTTCGGCATCTCGTCGCGGATGAAATCCTGGATCGAGCGCGCCAGTTCCTGGAACGTGGTGGAGGTGGTGCGGCCGCAGCCCGGGCATGCGGCAACCAGCGGCACGAAGGTGCGGAAGCCCATGGTCTGCAGCAATTCCTGCGCGACCTGCACCTCAAGAGTACGATCGCCGCCGGGCTCGGGCGTCAGCGAAATGCGGATGGTGTCGCCGATGCCGTCCTGCAGGAGGATGCCGAGCGCGGCGGACGAAGCGACGATGCCCTTCGAGCCCATGCCGGCTTCGGTGAGGCCGAGATGGATGGCGTAGTCCGAACGCGAGGCAAGCGTCTGGTAGACCGCGATCAGGTCCTGCACGGCGGAAACCTTCGCCGAAAGAATCATCTTGTTCTTGGGCATGCCGAGCTCTTGCGCCCGCGCCGCGGAAAGCAATGCCGACTGCACCATCGCTTCGCGGGTCACCGCGCGTGCATCGCGCGGGTTTGGCGACGCCGTGTTCTCGTCCATCAGCTTGGTCAGCAGCTCCTGATCGAGCGAACCCCAGTTGGCGCCGATACGGACCGCCTTGTTATTCTTGTTGGCGATCTCGATGATGTCGGCGAACTGGCTGTCGCGCTTGTTCTTGAAGCCGACATTGCCGGGATTGATTCGGTACTTGTCGAGCGCCTCGGCACAGGCCGGATATTCGGCGAGCAGCTTGTGGCCGATATAGTGGAAGTCACCGATCAGGGGCGTGGTGATGCCGCGCTTGCGCAGGCCGTCACGGATATGCGGAACGGCGGCGGCCGCCTCCTCGCGGTCGACGGTGATGCGCACCATTTCCGATCCGGCGCGCGTCAGTGCCGCGACCTGGGCGATCGTGCCTTCGATATCGGCGGTGTCGGTATTGGTCATCGACTGCACGACGATCGGCGCACCCCCGCCGACGGCAACATTGCCGACCATGACCTGGGTGGTTTTATGCCGGGCCTTGGGGCCTGCGACGTCGTCTTGCGGGATTATTTCGGGCTTGTTCATGGGGCCTCGAATATCAGGTTTTGGTGACAATCACCAAGTGGGTGCCGAAAGCGCTGTGCGCCTCGTCACACTTTGATTTTTGTCCTGTATCTTCAATGGTTTAGGTCGACCGCGGCGGCCGGCAGCAGGGCAAAAGACCTCGTCTTCCGTTAACCGCTATATTGGACAGGAATCGCCGAATTGAAAGGGCGGGCATCCCTCCCGGCCGCCTTTTCATGGCCCGATGCCGGCACTAGCATTGGCCTAAAATAAAGGGAGGCCATCAATGTCGGGGCATAACGGGCTCATCTCGACGGCGGAACTCGCTGACATCCTGGACCGGCCGAATTTGCGCCTGTTCGACTGCACCACCTATCTCGAACCCGCGCCCGAAGGCTCCAGCCAGCCCTATCTCACCGTAGCAGGACGGCACACCTTCGAAGCCGGTCATATTCCCGGCGCGGATTTTCTGGATCTGCAGGCTGAGTTCTCCGACGCCAGTACCGAACTTCGCTTCATGATGCCTGATGTGGCGCAGCTCGAGGCTGCGTTCGGCCGTCACGGCATATCCAATGACAGCCGGGTGGTGCTGTACAGCATCGGCACCCCGATGTGGGCGACGCGATTCTGGTGGATGCTCAAGTCGCTGGGCTTCGAGAACGTATCAGTGCTCGACGGCGGCCTCGACAAATGGAAATTCGAGGGACGCCCGCTCGATACGGGGCCTGCGAAGGGATATGCGCCGGCGACGCTCGTCGCAGAACCGAAGGACGGATTTTTCGTCGACAAGCACGAAACGCTCGCCGCCACGTCCGAGCATGGCACCGTCGTCGTCAACGCCCTCGGCCCGCAGTTTCACAGGGGGCTGGAACCCAGCCGCTACGGCCGGCCCGGCCGCGTGCCCGGCAGCTGCAACGTCTCGGCCGCGACGCTGCTCGATCCCAAGACCAAGGCCTTCGTGCCGCTTGCGGAAGCCGAAGCGAAATTCAAGGCGCAGGGCATCACCAAAGACAAGCGCGTCGTCGCCTATTGCGGCGGCGGCATCTCGGCGACGGTCGACCTGTTCCTGCTGCACCGGCTCGGCTACGACAACCTCACCCTCTACGACGGCTCGATGGGCGAGTGGGCCAAGGATGCGTCGCTGCCGATCGAGACGGGGTAGGCGCAGATTCGCGCTCTCTCCGCGTCATTGCGAGCGAAGCGAAGCAATCCATAGCGCCGCAGGGAAATAGATGGATTGCTTCGCTGCGCTCGCAATGACGCAGGGATTAAGCCGGCACATTCGGATCCGGCACCACCTTCGGATCGGGCTTGTTCACGAGATAAAGCCCCGCGATGACCAGCAGCGCCGCGACGCCGAACGCGATCGTCAGCGTGTCGTGCAGGATGAAATAGGCAGCGACGACGCCGAACAGCGGCGTGAAAAAGGTGAATGAGGAAAGCTTGCTCGCCGAGTAGGTCTTCACCAGCGCGAACCACAGCACGAAGGTGCAGCCCACCACCCAGATCGCCTGATAGGCCAGAAGCGAGATCGACAACGCGCTCGGCATGTGCGTGATCTTCTCGCCGAACAGCAGCGATGCGCCGCCGAGGATCGGGATCGACACCGCGGCCTGATAGCTGAGCGCCTTTTCCGGCGCGGCGTTACGAAGTTTTGTACCCTTGGCGATCAGCGTGGTCGCGCCCCACAATGCGCCGCCGCCGACCACCAGCAAATCGCCCAGCAATACTGTTGCGTCGACGTTCGCCTGCGGGACACCGATCGCCAGTGCTACGCCGGCAAAGCTGAGGCCGAGGCCACTCCATTGCAGCATGCTCAAACGCTCGCCTAGAAACTGGTAGGAGCCGAGCGCGACAAAGAACGGCGCGGTGTAGAGGAACACCGCCGCGCGCGAGGCCGACGTGAACACCAGCCCGGTGAAGATCAGCACGAATTCGATCCCGAACAATGTGCCGGCCAAAAGGCCGGGCCACAGCGAACCGTCGCGCTCGAAGAATTTCACGCCGCGCAGCCATCCGGCAAACAGCATGACCGGCAACGCGCCGGCGGAGCGGATCAGCGCCTGCATCATCGGCGGCACATCGGGCAGCGCGAGCTTGACGGCGATCTGGTTAAAACCCCAGCTCAGGCACAGCATCAGCATCAAGGCGATGGCGCCCGGAGTGAGCGCACGCCCGGCGGAAGGTTCTACTTTTTTGGAAGACATCGATCCTCGTGGCCGGCTTGAATACCGTATTGTTATTATGATCCAGCTCTCACCACGTCATTGCGAGCGAAGCGAAGCAATCCATCGCGCCGCGTATGCTGAAGCATGGATTGCTTCGTCGCTTCGCTCCTCGCAATGACGGGGCAAGTGTTTTGGGTTAAATATGCCTGTCCTACTTTTGGCAATGGGCGCAGGTGCCGGCGATCTCGACGACGGAAAGTTTTGGCGCAAAACCTGACGCGCGCGCCGCCGCGTTGAGGCTTTGCGCCACGGGGGCTGCGGGAATCTCGCCGACGGAGCCGCAGAGCTCGCAGATCAAAAACGCCACCATCGAGGTCTCGTCATGGTCATGCGCGCAGGCGAGGAACGCGTTGCGGCTCTCGATGCGGTGGACGAGGCCGTTCTCCATCAGGAAATCGAGCGCGCGGTACACCGTGATCGGGGCCGGGCGCGGCATCGATTTGGCGAGTTCGTCGATCACCTCATAGGCGCCGAGCGGGCGGTGGCTGGACAGCAGCGCCTGCAGGACCTGGCGCCTGATCGGGGTGAATTTCTGCGCCCGGCGCGCACAAACCTGTTCGGCATGCGCTATCGCTTCCGCAGTGCAGCGGCCGTGATCGTGGTCGGGTGCAGGAAATGTCGGCTTTGTCACGCTCATCTCGGCCTTTTGTAGCACTTCTGGCGGCCAACCCCAAAGCCCGGTAGCCCATTGGTTCCCAGCCATGTGCTGGAAGCGGATCAGGCCATCTTTTACTTGGCATGCGAAATTCATAAGCAAGCTTATTATATCGCTAGCTTATGGAGGCGTAGGGCGATGCGCGGCTCGGTGGACATGAATTTCCTGTTTACGCTCGGCGAGGTGCAGCGGATGATGCGCGCCTATGCCGACCGGCAGGCGGCGCGCTACGGCATCACCCGCGCGCAATGGGCGGTTCTGGCCAAGGTCGAACGGACCGAGGGCCTGAAGCAATCGGAACTCGCCGAACAGATGGAGATGCAGCCGATCACGCTGACGCGGCTGATCGACAAGCTCTGCGACAATGGCTGGATCGAGCGCCGCGGCGACGAGAACGACCGCCGCGTCAACCGCCTCTATCTGCGCAAGGCCGCGCGCCCGTTACTTGGCAAGCTTGCCGGGCTGCGCTCCGAACTGACGGCGACCGCGCTCGATGGCATCAACCCTGCCGATGCGCATCGCCTGCTCGACCAACTCGACCTGATCAAGGAGAACGTTCGCAACGCGGTCCAGAATCCGGCGAACGAACCTCCGCGAAAGGAGCAGCGTTATGGCTGATCCCGTGCTCAAATTCCCGCCCGAGCAGAAGGGCGCCCCCACGACGCGGCCGAAACTTGCGGCCGAGCCGCGCCGCCGCCTGCTGGCCGGCCTGCGCCGCTATCGCCGCTTCCTGCTATTGGTAGTGCTGCCGCTGGTCGCGCTGGTGGCCGGCGTGACGTTCTATCTCAATGGCGGCCGCTATGTGACCACCGACGACGCCTATGTCGGCGCGCAAAAGGTTCTGATCACCCCCGACATCTCCGGCAAGATCGAGAAGGTGGTGGTGAAGGAGGGCCAGCAGGTCAATCCCGGCGACGTGCTGTTCGAGTTCGATCCGGTGCCGTTCCGCCTCGCCGTCGCGCAGGCAAAGGCCAGTCTCGCGCAAGCCAACGTCACCTACGACAATCTGATCGCGGACCTCAAGATCTACGGCCAGATGAGCGAGCTGTCGCAACAGGGCATGGAGCTGAAGCGGCGCGACGTCGAACGCAAGTCTTCGCTGGTGAAGAATAATTTCGGCTCGCAGCTCGACCTCGACAATGCGTCGACCGCCCTCGTCACCGCGAGCGCGCAGTATCAGCTGCTGCAGCAGAAGATCGCGACCGCCAAGGCGCAACTGCTCGGCAACCCGGAGCTGCCGCTCGCCGAATTCCCGCCTTACGCCCAGGCCAAGGCGGCGCTCGACCAGGCCCAGCGCAATCTCGACCACACGGTGATGCGCGCGCCGATGGCCGGCATCGCCACCCAGGTCGAGCAGATCCAGCTCGGTCGCTTCGTCACCGCCGGCACGCCGGTGTTCAGCATCATCGACACCTCTAACCCGTGGGTCGACGCCAACCCGAAAGAATCCGATTTCACCTATGTCGCGGTCGGCCAGTCCGTGACCCTCGAGGTCGATGCCTTCCCCAACCATCCGTTCAAGGGCACCGTCGGCTCGCTTTCGCCCGGCACCGGCGCCCAGTTCGCGATCCTGCCGCCGCAGAACGCCTCAGGCAATTTCGTGAAAGTGGTGCAGCGCGTGCCGGTGCGGATCTATTTCGACAGGAACGACAAGTTCGTCCGCAAGCTGAAGGCCGGCATGAGCGTCTACGCCACGATCGACACCAACCATCGCCGCTCGCTGTCGGCCCTGCTCGGCCTCTCGCCCGCGGTGGCAAACCAGGACCACGAATAACGCCATGCCGACGCCCGGCGCATTATCGGCTGCCGTTCCCGGCCTGCGCCGGAACATGGTGACGATCTGCGCCATGACGGCGACCATCATGCAGGCGCTGGACACGACGATCGCCAATGTCGCGCTGCCCTATATGCAGGGCACGCTGTCGGCCTCGCAGGACCAGATCAACTGGGTGCTGACCTCCTACATCGTCGCCGCCGCGATCATGACCGCGCCGGTCGGGTGGATCGCCAATCGCTTCGGCCGAAAGAGCATCTTTATCATCTGCTCGGCCGGCTTCACCATTGCGTCCGTGATGTGCGGACTGGCGCAGGATATCACCCAGATGGTGGTGTTTCGCCTGCTGCAGGGCGTGTTCGGCGCGGCGCTGGTGCCGCTGTCGCAGGCGGTGATGCTCGATTCCTACGCGCTGCACGAGCGGGCGAAAGCAATGGCGATCTGGGGCATGGGCGTGATGATGGGACCGATCATGGGTCCCTCGCTCGGCGCCTGGCTGACCGAGACCTATTCCTGGCATTGGGTGTTCTTCGTCAACCTGCCGTTCGGCGTCATTACCGTGCTCGGCCTCATCATCTTCATGGACGAGACGAAGAAGGATCTTGGGCTGCGCTTCGACTGGTTCGGCTTCACCGCGCTGGCTATCGCGATCGGCGCGCTGCAGCTTGCACTCGACCGCGGCGAGCAGCTCGGCTGGCTCGAATCCAACGAGATCATCGCCGAATTCATCGTCGCCGGCATCGGCTTCTATTATTTCCTGGCGCATTCACTGACGACGCAGCATCCGTTCATCCAGTTCGCGCTGTTCAAGGACAAGAATTTCGTTGCCGGCTGCGTGTTCATGGCCGTGATGGGGTTGGTGCTGTTCTCGACCATGGCGCTGTCGTCGCCGTTCCTGCAGAACGTGATCGGCTATCCCATCATCACCGCCGGGCTTCTGCTGGCGAGCCGCGGCTGCGGCACGTTCGTGGCGATGATGCTGGTCGGCCGCATGATGAACCATATCGAGGCTCGAACGCTGATCGTCTCGGGCCTCGGCATCACCTGTCTGTCGCTATACTACATGACCGGCTGGACCGACCAGACCGGCGCGACCGAGATCGTAATCATCAGCGTGGTCCAGGGCTTTGGTTTTGGTCTCGTCTTCGTCCCACTGTCCACGGTAGCCTTCCTGACGCTGCCCAATCATCTGCGCACCGACGGCACCTCGATGCTCACCTTGATGCGCAACGTCGCCAGCTCGATCGGGATCTCCCTCGTGATCGCGCAACTGACACAGGGCACGCGCTACACCTACGCCGTCATGTCGGAACATATCAATCCGTTCAATCACGCCCTGCAGATGCCAGGAGTACGCGACATGATCGACCTCGCCACCGACAAGGGCCGCGCCTTGGCGGATGTGACGGTCAAGGCGCAGGCGCAGATCATCGCGTTCTCGCACGACTACCAGCTGGTGATGATCTTCACCGCCTGCGCCATCCCGCTCGCCATCATGATCGGCTCGACCAAGGCGACGCTGCGCCAGCAATCGGTCGCGCCTGACCATGCTGTCATGGAATAACGGGAGCATTCTCTCAACGTCATGGCCGGTGCTATTTCGCCGCACCCTGCTTGGCCTGCAGGCTCAGCCACATGCCGCCAAGCGACAGCGCGCCGCCGATCAGATGGATCATGGTCGGCGCCTCGCTCAGAAACAGGATCGACAGCACGGCGCTCACGATCGGACCGAGATAGAGGCTGAGCGACGTCGACACCGCACCGAACTTCACGCCGAGATAGGCATAGGCCGAATAGGCAAAAAGCCCGGGCACCAACCCCGCGAAGAGATAGACCAGCGCCGCACGCCCGCTGAACGCGGCGGCCGGCGCGGCCCACATTTCGTGGATGGCGAAGGGCAGCGAGAACATCGCGCCTGCCGCGGCGAACAGACCGATTCGCGCCAGAAAGCTTACCCCGCTGCCGACACGGTTCTGCAACAGGGTGTACCCCGCCCAACCCAGCATCGCCAGCAAAGCGAGCAGATCGCCGAGCGCCACGCCTCCTCCGATGGCGGCTTGCCCCTTGGTAATGATCAATGCGGCGCCCGCCAGCGAGAGCAGCATGCCTATGATCTGGCTTCGATGGACGGCTTCCTGTCCCGACAGGAACGAAAACAGCAGGACCACGAGCGGGGCGAGCGCCATGATCAGCGACAGCGTGATCGCCGAGGTCGTAACACCGGCGACATAGACCGGGCCGCCGCAGACGAACATGCCGAGGAAACCGGCCACGACGATGCCGAGCGTCTGCCCGCGCAACACGCCGGGCTTTTCCCGCAGCGCTATCACGACGGCCGGCAGGAGGCCGAGCGCCACGATACTCCAGCGAAAGAACGCAATCGAGAACGGCGGAACGCTGCCGGCAACGCCGCGCGCCAGGATCATGTTCGAGACCTGGGCAGTGGCAATCAGCAGAAAGCCGAGCAGGCCCAGCATGTCGCGCGCGCGGCGCGCGCTTTCCTTGGGTTCGATCATGTCCAATCCGGTATTGACGTCGCTACCGACGACACGATCCTAACCCGCCGGCCTACCGGCAGCTATAGCTCGAAGCCTGCTTTGCGTCTCCGTTGCCATTCCAGGTCGTCCGCAGCGGATAAACGCAGACGGGATAACTAAGACTATTGTCGCGCGAGGTCAGCAGGATTTCGCCGGGCGCGGCGCCCTTCTCGACCCAGTCGATCAGCGCCGTGAAGAACTGATCCTGCTCGCGCGTCGGCGTCTGGTTGGCATTGCCAGGCAGCTTCGGCAGCGGCACGGTATCGTTCTTGCCGCCGACCGTGTAGGCCCGACCTTGCGAAGAGTGCGCCGAACCCGGCACAAGATACATTCGCATGAACTTCTGCACCTCGGTATCGCCGCCCATCGCCGCCACCACGCGCTCGTGGTAATTGATGTTGCCGGCCGGCGGGATCGCGTCGTCGACGAGGCCGGTGTGGACGATTACCTTGCGGCCGAGATCGCGCAGCTTGGCAAGATCTGCCTTGTCGGTGATGAGATCGCTGAACAGCGTCGGCTGCAGTGCGACGCCCTTGTTCACGGCGTCGGCAAGCCCGGCGTAATCCAGCTCCAGCCACTTGTTGCGGGCATTGGTCGAGGCATTCGTGATCGGTTCGCCCGACGACGTACTGGCATCGGGCGCGTAGCCGACATCCTGCAGCGCCAGCGCGACACCGTAGGAGGAAGCGCTGGTGATCAAATTGCCGATGGCGGTGCTCTTGGTGAACGTCCACCAGAGCTGATTCTTGCCGAGCGATTTGCCGGATCGCGCCCCGGCGCTCTGCGCGGCATCGAAACTTCCATCGCTGGTCGCGCCGTACCAGATCCGGTTCAGCGCGTTCGCCTCCTTCAGACTCATGCAGGCCGCGGCATCGGCGTTACTTCCGGTGACACCCTCGCCGGCTTCGCCTGTGCACAGCATGTCGGCATCGCGCGCGGGATTGTAGTCGCAGGCAAAGGGATCGAGCAGGAAGCCGAGGCCCGCTTTGTCGCAGGCGGCTACCGCGCGCTTGTTGGCGGCGGCGATCTTGGCAGCGAAGGCTGTGGCCTTGGGCTTGTCCGCCGAGGTGAAGCCGAGCTCGGTCTTCATCACGATCTGCGGATAAAGACCCGCCGTTCCGAATTTCGCGATGCTCAGCGCCGGCTGCGCGATCATGTAGCCATCATAGAGTTCAGGGTATTCCTGCACGAGCTTCAGGCCTTGCCGGCCGCCCTGCGAATGGCCGTCGTAATAGGCATATTTCGGCGCCTTGCCGTAATAGAGGTTGACCAGCGCCTTTGTCTTGACGGCCTGCTCCACCATGGCCCGCACCGAGAAATCGCGCAGCGATTCCACATTGACCTTGCCGTCCGACAGGAATGCAAACGAGCCATCCTGATACCAGGGCTGGCCGGCGTCAGTGGTGCCCGATGCATAGCCGATATTGGCATTGACGATCGCCGGCACCTTGCTGCCGATCTTGTCGGCATAGCGATGACCGCCGCCGACCCATCCGCCGCCGCCATAGTTGCGGATGCGCTCGTTCCAGTTGGCAGGCGTCGGCAGCCAAACCTCGATGCCGATGCCTTCGGAATACGAGCGCGCGTTCTTGTCCTTTTCCGCCGTGGCACCGGGGCCGACCAACAGCTTGACCAGGCACAGATCGGCCGCCGCGGTTACCGGCTGAGGCGCGTCAGGCGCCTTCAGCTCCTCGCCCTTCTTCACCAGCCGGACCGCGATGACCTTGGTGTCGGCGTCGGGGCGGAACGCCGTCTTGATCCCGTCATCGCAGGAAAGCGCATCGGCCCACGCCGGCGAGAGATAACCGCAGGCAGCAAGCAGCAATGTTGCGCCAACGGCCTTCCGTTTCATGATCGACATCGTCTCGCTCCCCCTTTAGTCTTCTTGTTTTCCAATCCGATAGTTACGCCTTGGGCATGGTCAGCGGCCGCGATTCGCGGGTCTGGGCCGCGAGCCTGATCGCGGCGTTGGCGGCGCCGAAGCCGTGATAGTTGCGGCGTTCTACGATCTCAAAGAAGAACCGCTCGTCGAACGCGTGGGTATAGACCTGGAAGAATTCGCCGTCGCCTTCGCGGTCGTAGAGAATCTGGTTGTGGCGAAGCGCGGCCATCATGTCGGCATCGAGGCCGTATTTGGCTTCGATGTCGTCGTAGTAATTGTCGGGAATCTTCAGGAAGTCGGCACCCCGCGCGCGCATGTCGGCGATCGCGGCGAAGATGTCGCCGCAGGAGAACGCGACATGCTGCACGCCGGAGCCGAAGAATTCGTGGATGAAGCGGGCCGACAGCGTGCGGGTGGCTGACGAACCGTTGAGCACCATGCGCAGGCCCTGATTGCCATTGATCAACGCCTGGCTCTGCACCAGCCCGACCGGGTCCGCGATCTCCATCTGCGGCAGGCGCTCCAGATCGAGAATGCCGGTGTAGAACAGCAGCCACGACAGCATCTCGTCATAGGGCATCGACTGCGAGATATGGTCGACGGCATCGAGCCGGTCGGTAGCCGCATCGCTGCGCAGGGACTCAAAATCGAGGTCCCAGTTCTTGCCGGCCTGTTCGAGGAAATACAGCAGACTGCCGCCGACGCCGCGGATCGCCGGAATCTCCAGCTCGCCCGGCCCGACCGGCTGGTAGAAGGTGCGTGCCTGCAACGCCTCCGCCCGCGCCATGGTCCTGCCGGCATCGTCCACGTCGACGGCGATGGCGCAGACGCCGGGTCCATGCGCGACAAAGTGCGAATGCGCAAAGCCATCCGGCTCGCAGTTGATGACGAGGTCGATATGGCCCTGCGACCAGCGCTCGACGTCCTTGCTGCGATGGGCACCGGTCCTGCGGAAACCGAGCTGGCCGAACAGCGCGGCGAGGCCTTTGGCTTTTTCCTCGCTCACGGCGAATTCGATGAAGCCGACGCCACGGCTGTGCGCTTTCGGCGGCAGCGGCGCCGCCGGAACGCTTGACGCCGCCGCGCGGACGTCATCCTCAAGCAGGATCAGCGAACGCAGCCCGTCGGTCGCGGTGCGGACCGCAGAGCCGGCGCGGAACTGATCGTTGAATATTTCGAGCGACAGCGGGCCGGCATAGCCGGTGGCCAGCACGTCCTGCACGAAACGCGCGACCGGAAGATCGCCCTGCCCGGGAAAACAGCGGAAATGCCGGCTCCACGACAGCACGTCGAGGCCGAGCTTCGGCGCATCGGCCAGTTGCACCAGAAAGATCTTGTCGGCGGGAATCGATTGGATCGGCAGCGTCGGGAACGAAGGCGCCAGCGCATGAAAACTGTCGAGGATGACGCCGATCGCCGTGTGGTCGGCGCGCCGCACGATCTCCCAGGCGTCGCGATAGTCGTTGACATGACGGCCCCAGGCCAGCGCCTCATAGCCCACGCGCAGGCCCCGCGCTGCAGCCCGCTCGCCCAGTTCGCGAAAATCGGCGGCGGCGCGATCGACGCCGCCGAGGGAGGCCAGCGAGATGTTGCTGCAGATCAGCATCAGGTCGGTCTGCAGTTCCTGCATCAGGTCGAACTTGCGCTCGGCGCGCGCGAAATTCCGCCCGCGCTGCGGCTCCGGCATGCCCTCGAAGTCGCGGAACGGCTGGAAGGCGCAGATCGACAGCCCGAGATCCCGGCACATCTGGCCGACGTCGCGCGGGCTGCCGTTGAACGAGAGCAGATCGTTCTCGAAAATCTCGACGGCATCGAAGCCGGCTTCGGCGATCGCGCGCAGCTTTTCGTCGAGCGCGCCGCTGAGCGAAACGGTAGCGATCGAGCGCTTGTTCATGCGGCCGTCTCCGTCATCGCGCCGCCCAGGAACAGTTGCCCGATGCGGGGATCGTTCAGCACGCGGTCGGCCTTGTCGACGAGCCGGGTCTGGCCGAGTTCGAGCACGATGCCGTAGTCGGAAATCTCCAGCGCCGAGCGCGCATTCTGCTCGATCATCAGGATCGACACGCCGCGGTCGCGCAATTCCTTCAGGATGTTGAAGGTCTGCTGCACCATCAGCGGCGACAACCCGATCGACGGCTCGTCGATCAGCACCAGTTGCGGATTGAGCAGGAGGCCACGGACGACTTCGAGCTGCTTCTGCTCGCCGCCCGACAGCGTCGATGCCTGCTGCGTCGCCTTCTTGCGCAGCACCGGGAATTTATCGAGCGCCGCCTCGATCCTGGCGGGCAGATCGGCGATGTCACGCGCAACGACGGCGCCGAGCTGGATGTTGTCGCGCACCGACAGTTCCGGGAAGATGTTGCGCCCTTGCGGCACGTAGCAGATGCCTGCATTGAGCAGTTCGCGCTGGCTCAGCCCGGTGACATCGCGCCCCTTGAATACGACCTTGCCTTCGCGCAGCTTCAACAGGCCGAAGATCGCCTTGAACACGGTGGATTTTCCCGCGCCGTTCGGCCCGATCACGGTGGTGATGGAGCCTGCTGGCACCGAAAAACTGGTGCCGTTGAGGATCGTCATCTTGCCGTAGCCGCCGACGAGGCCTTGTACATCGAGGATGGCATCGCTCATGGGATCGATCCCTTCAGTGGCCGAGATAGGCTTCGATGACGGCCGGATTGGCGCGCACTTCGGCCGGCGTGCCCATCGCCAGCAGCTTGCCTTCCGCCATCACCATCACGCGCGTGCACAGCGACATCACGAATTCCATGTTGTGCTCGATCACGACGAAGGTGGCGCGCTTCTCGCGATTGATCGCCGCCAGCCGTTCCTTCAGATCGCCGAGCATGGTGAGGTTGACGCCGCCGGCGGGCTCGTCGAGCAGCACCAGCCGCGGCCCGCCCATGAACGCCATCGCGGCGTCGAGCAGTTTTTGCTGGCCGTAGGACAGGCCGCCCGCCGCTTCGGTGGCGAGATGATCGAGCTTGAAGAAGCCGATCATCTGGTCCGCGGCCGCAGACAGTCCGGCATCCGATGGACCGAACAGCCGCGACATCATGTTGCCCTGATGCTCCTGGCCGGCGAGGATCAGGTTCTCCCGCACCGACAGTTTCGGGAACACCTGCAGGAGCTGGAAGGTGCGGCTGACGCCGAGTCGATTCAATTCGGACGGCCGCAATCCGGTGACAACCTTGCCGTCGACCTTCACCTCGCCGTCGGTCGGCGCCAACTGGCCGAGGATGCAGTTGAACAGCGTGGACTTGCCGCATCCATTCGGGCCGATCAGGCCGAGGATCTCGCCCTCCTGCACGTCGAAACTGATACCGTCGACGGCCTTGATGCCGCCAAAGCTCTTCTTGACGTTGGTGACTTCGAGGACCGCGGTCATGGCGCCGTCTCCAATCTCGATTTGGCAACTGCGCGCAGTGCCGATGCCGCCTTGGTGCGCCGCTCGGCCAGATAGCGATCGAGAATGCCGAGGATGCCGGTAGGCGAATAGATCAGCAGCAGCATCACCGCGACCGCATAGAGCATCAAATAGTACCCCTGCGTGAAGCGCAGCCATTCCGGCAGCAGCACCGCGATCATCGCGCCGAGGAACGGCCCGAAGAAGAAGCCGGAGCCGCCGACGATCACCATCATCAAGAGGTCGAGCGATAGCGAGAGGTTGAACGGCACCGGATCGATATACTGCGTCAGCGGCGCGTAAAGCGTGCCGGCGACGCCGCCGAGAGCAGAGCCGATTGCAAATGCCATCAGCGTGTAGCGTCTTGTGTCGATGCCGAGCGACAGCGCCCGCACCGGGTTTTCGCGCAGCGCCACGAAGGCGCGGCCCCAGGGCGAGCGGATCAGCCACCACATCGCCAGCGAGACGATGGCGAGCGAGCCGAGACAGAAGTAATAGAACGGCAGCGGCCGGTTGGTGGCAAAGCCGAGGACATTGGGCCGTGGAATGCCTGATATGCCGTAGATGCCCTTGGTGAGCCAGTCCTCGTTGCGGAACACCAGGAAGGCGAGCGTCGAGAAGGCCAGCGTCACGAAAGCAAGATAGTGATGCTGCACGCGCAGGGCGGGATAGCCGAGGATCCAGCCGATCGCAAAGCACAGCACGATGGCGACGCCGAGCGCCGCAATCAGCGGCAGCCCCTGCGTGGTCATGATCGCCGCCGTATAGGCGCCGATGCCGACGAACGCGCCCTGCGCCAGCGACACCTGGCCGGCATATCCGAGCGTCAGGTTGAGCCCCATCGCGGCGATCGTCATCACCGCCCACTGGCTCAGGATGTAGAGGCCGTAGCGGTTGAAATTCATCGGCACGATGATCAGCGCCGCAATGACGGCGATGCCGAGCGCGATGCGCCAGTATTTTCCGTTGATGGTCATACCGTGCGCTCCTCGGGCCGGCCGAGCAGGCCCTGCGGCCGGAACAGAATAATGACGATCAGAAGAACCATCGGCACCGCGGCGCGATACTGCGTCGACACATAGGCTGCCGCCAGATTGTCGACCACGCCGATCAGGAGACCGCCGGCAATCGCACCGCGCACCTGGTTGAAGCCGCCGACGATCGCCGCGATGAACGCCGCCTGTCCCAGCACTTCGCCGGAGGAGAATTTCGCCAGATAGATCGGCGTGATCAGCAGCGAGGCCAGCGCGACCAGAAAGGCGTTGATCAGGAAGGTCAGCAGGATCATGCGTTCGACGGGCACGCCGATGATGCGGGCGACTGTCGGGTTCTGCGCGGTCGCCTGCATCTGGTGGCCGATCGAGGTACGGTTCAGCAGCAGGGTCAGGCCGATCACCACGGCGATCGCGAGCGCGAGCACGCCGAGGCTCTGCAGCGAGATCACCCGGCCGAGGATCGAGACGTCACCGGCCGGCACGATGGAGGGGAATGGCGAGGCTTCGGCGCTGAAGAACTGCTTCACCGCTTCCTTCATGCCGATCGCCAGCGCCATGGTCGCGATCGCCAGCGGCAGCACGCCGTGGCGGAGCATCGGATCGACCAGCAGCAGCTTGAAGCCGAGCCCAAGCAGCAGCAGCGACAGCAGGATGCCGAGGATGATGGCGAGCCAGAACGGCGCGCCCGCGTGCATCACCGCCAGCATCAGGAACGCCGGCAGCATCACAAATTCGCCCTGCGCGAAATTGATGGTTTGCGACGTCTGCCACAGCAGCGTGAACCCGACCGCGACGAGAGCATAGATCGCCCCGGTCGCAAGACCTGCCACGAGAAGATCGAGCAGATTGGACATGCTTCTCCCCTCAGCCGTCACGCACGGACGGCGCCAATGATTTCGTTGTGCTGATCGCCGGGCGCGAACGCTCAAACGCACGCGCCCATCCGGCTTAATTCAGCTTCGGCAGCACCTGCTTGACGACCTGCTTGCCCTCGACGATCTCGACCAGGAAGCCCTGGCGGTCGATGTCGCCTTTCTCGTCGAAGGTCACGTCCATCAGGATGCCGGGCTCGTTCGCGGCCTTGATGGTGAGGCCGTGAAGTGTGTCGGCGAACGCCTTGGGATCGACCTTGCCCATCTTGTCGGTGGTCGCCTTGATCATGTAGATCGCGAGATAGCCCTTCAGCCCGTTATGGTCGGGGACGTAGTTGTATTTCTTGACGAACTTTTCCCTGAAGGCCTTGACCAAATCGACCGGCGCATCGGTGGTAAGGCCGACATGGCCGCGCGCGCCGTTGGCGGCATCGCCGGCGAGTTCGACCACCTTCTGGCCGACCAGCGTCGTCTCGCCCATCAGCGGCACGGTGACCGCCTGGCGCTTCAGCTCCTTCAGTATCCGCGCGCTCTCTTCCTCGTTGAGGTAGATGAAGACGGCATCGGGTGCCGCGGCCTTGATCTTGCTGACGTCGGCAGCGAAGTCCGCCTGTCCCGCTTCCGTGGAAAGGTCAGCCGCAACCTTGATGTTGTACTTGGCGAATTCCTTGGTGATGACGTCGCGGCCGCCTTTGCCGAAATCGTTGTTGACCCAGACGACCGCGACCGATTTCGCCTTCAGCTCGTCATTGATGTATTTGGCGACCTTCGGCATCGACGATTGCTGGCCGAAGGATGTGCGGAACAGGAACTTGTTGCCGCCTTGCGTCAGTTCAGCGGCTTCGCCGCCCATGATCTGCGCGATGCCGGCTTCCGCGGCGAGCGGCGACGTGACCTTGACGGAGCCGGAGTAGCCGGGCCCGAGCAGGACGTAGGGCTCATTGTCGAGCGCCTTCTGCACCTGTGCGCGCGCAACGCCGGGGTTCGACTGCGAATCCGCGTGCGTGACTTCGAGCTTGCGGCCGAGGACGCCGCCCTTGGCATTGATCTCTTCGATCGCGAGGTCGATGCCGTTTTTCCAGTTATTGCCGACGGTGGCGCCGCCACCGGACAGTTCGGCGACATCGGCGAGCTTGATCGGCGCGCCTTGCGCGAAAGCGGCTGTGGCCGACACGGTGGCAAGCAGGAGCCCTGCGAAAAATCCTGATCTCATTTCCATCCCCTCTTCTTTGATCCAATGCGCGACCTTGTGACCGGCCGCGTTGTCAAGCTGCGTTCACTTTAGCGTAGCGTTTGGCCATCACGGCGTCGAATGCATTTCCCATCTCGATCGCCGACGGCTTCAATCCCGTGAACAGTTCAAAGGCATCCGCGGCCTGATAGATCGCGAGTTCGCGCCCGGTCATGACCTCGGCGCCCCTCTCCTTGGCGGCGTTCAACAGCGGCGTCCAGAGCGGTGTATACACCGCATCCGCCACCCAGAGATCCCCGTGCAGTAATGCTTCCGGTACCGGCGTGCCGCGGTTCGGCAGCATGCCGACCGGCGAGCCGTTGACCACGCCGGTGACGCCGCGCATGGCTTCCTCGACGCTGCCGGCAACCTTTGCGCTGGCGCGATTCTCGATCTGGCCCGCAAGTTGCGTCGCCTTGGCGGCGTCGGTATCGAAGATCCGGATATCGCTGACGCCTATCTCCGCCAATGCGAAGGCAATTGCCTTGCCGACACCGCCGGCGCCGATCACGGCGACGCGGCTCTGCGCGGGATCGCGGACAAGGCCGGCGATCGCCCGGGCAAATCCAGTCGTGTCGGTGTTATGTCCGATCAGCCGGCCATCCCGGACCACGACGGTGTTGACCGCGCCGACGGCGCGCGCGCCCGGCGACAGATCATCGAGCAGGGAAATTACGGCTTCCTTGTAGGGGAAGGTGACGTTGACGCCCGCAAAGCCCAGGCGGCGCACACCGTCGAGCAGCAGCCGCAGATCTTCGCGGCCAGCGCCCGCAACTTCGATCAGCTGGTAGTGACAATGGGCGCCGAGCGCTTCGGCGGCCCGCTCATGCATCGCCGGAGACGCCGAATGCGCGATCGGCGCACCGATCAAGCCGGTGAGAAAGCGGCGGTCGGCCGGGGCAATGGGACGGGCGGCAGGGCTCATGATCTCGTCTTGGCACAAATGCGCTTTAGCGGCAGCGGACGGCTCGGGATACGCCCCGATCCGATCGAACGATAGCGTTTTGCCGACCTAACACAATTACCCATTTATGCCAGATAGATAACATCATGTTATTTATTTCGCGGTGTTGTTTCCCTGCGGGGCCTGGACTCCGGCTTTCGTGGCGCGGCCTTAACCGGCCCCACCGCCCGCATTTCCGAGCGCAGACATTCGATGAAATGCTCGATATGCAGCGACAGCGGCGCGCCGCGTTTCACCGCGATATACGTGTCGAACCTGGTGGGCTCGACGATCTTCAGCAGGTCAACGCCGGGATAGCCGCCGTGCGCGACGGTGAACTGATCGATCACGGCAATGCCGAGGCCGGCCTTGACCAGCGCACACACCGTGGTGCCGAAGCGCGCGCGGATGGTGATGTCATAGTCGAGTTTGTTGCGCGCAAAGATCTCCGCCATGATCCGCCCATAGGGATCGTTGGGATCGATGCCGATCAGGGGATAGCGGATGATCTCCTTGGCCGAAACCTGCTTGCATCCGGCCAGTTCATGCCCCGCCGGCACGATGCAGAACAATTCGCCTGATGCCAGCGGCAGGAAGTCGAGGCCGGGGTGCTCGAGCCGGTAGCTCATGGCGACGCAATCGCCGCGGCCGAGCAGCAGATAGTCGACGGCCTCCTCGATCTTCAGAATGTTGATGTCGATCCGCAGCTCCGGATAGCGCCGACGGACCCGTTCGATCGCGCGCGGCACCATGACCTGCGAGATACTCGGCACCGAACCGATGCGCAGTTCGGACAGATCGCCGCGCCCGATCTTGGAGATGATCTCGGTGAGATCGTCCATCTTCTCATAGACGCCGTTGATCTGCTCGAAAATGTTGCGGGCCTCAGCCGTCGGGAAGTAGCGCCCGTTCTGGCGCTGGAAAAAGCGGACGCCCAGCGATTTCTCGGTGTATTTCACCAGGCGGCTGATGCCGGGCGCCGACACGTTCAGAAGCCTCGCCGCGCCGCCGATCGTGCCGGTCACCATCACGGCGCGGATCACCTCGACCTGGCGAAGCGTCATCATGTGCAGCAACTCCGCGGAAACTGGATAACGCGCGACATCCTATTTGATCGGCGGGCGCGGTAGCACGGCCTCGCCCGCTTCCATCCTGTAGACATGGTCGAGCGAGTACCAGGGCGGGCGGACGTCCGTCGCGGTCGGATGCGGCTCGTCATGACGCACGAAATCGCCGATCAGCGCCTTGGTCACGCCAAACTGCACGTCGCTGTCGATGTGCGGATCGGCGGGATCGTAGACCTGGGAGATCAAGACCTTGAATCCCGGCTTGACGATCAGCGCATGCAGATGCGCCGGCCGATAGGGATGCCGGTCCTGCGCCTTCAGCAGCCGCCCGACCACGCCGTCGGTCGGGATCGGATAGCCGACCATCATCACCGAACGAAAGGCGAAACGACCATCGGCATCGGTCGTGAACTTCCCGCGCAGGTTCATCTCCGCCTGTTCGGGGTCCTGGTTCTCGTAAAGGCCGACCGGCGAGGCGTGCCAGACATCCACCTCCGCCCCGGCAACCGGATTGCCGGCCTGATCCACGACGCGCGCGGTGACAAAGAGCGCTGCCCCCGGCGTTTCGGACCGGACGATCGAGCCGCCGTTTTCGGTACGGGGAGAGTTCAATCGCCAGAACGGGCCGAGCAATGATTGCGCCGTTTCGGTGTTGCCGTTGTCGCCATTGTTCAGGAGGCAGACCAACGCTGAGACGCCGAGCGAACCCGCCATCAGCACGACTTCGTTGTGCGTATCGTTCGATTGCCGGCCCATCTCGGCGAGAATCGCCGTGGCTTCGCGAAACTCCGCTTCGGTCAGCCTGACGTCACGGACGAAACCGTGCAGGTGCTCGACCAGCGACACCATGATCTCGCGCAACCGCGAGTCCGACGTCCGCTCCATCACGGAAGTCGCCGCAACCGTGACATCCTGCTGACGCCCGATGATCATTCCGCACCCCCGGCGGCCGTGTCGTTGCGCCTACACGTCGAAGAAAACCGTCTCTTTGTCACCCTGCAGATGGATGTCGAAGCGATAGACGGCGTTGCCGTTACCCGGCTGCCGCGTCGCGATCAGCGTGGCGCGGCGTTCGGCCGGCACCAGCGCCAGCACGGGATCGGCAGCATTGGCGGCCTCGCCGTCGAAATAGATCCGGGAATAGAGATGCAGCAGCATGCCGCGCGCGAATACGGCGAGCACGATATGCGGCGCCTGCGGCTTGCCGTCGGGATCGGGCAGCGAGCCCGGCTTGATGGTGTCGAAGGCGTAAGCGCCCTTTGCGTCGGTGCCGATGCGGCCGAATCCTTTGAACGATGAGTTCGGCAGCGCGCGCTTGTCCTGCGGATCGGAGAAGCGCCCTTGCGCGTCCGCCTGCCAGATCTCCAGCATGCAATCGACAACAGGCACGCCGTCGCCATCAAACACCGTTCCTTCGACGCGGATGCGCTCGCCCGACGCATCCGGCGTGACGAGGTTGTTGGTGAACGCGTCGTTCCACTCGTACTTGCCGCCCGGCGTCAAGCCGTAGGCGAAATAGGGACCGACGGTTTGCGACGGGGTGACCCCGTCCGGCTTGGCCTGTGGCACTTACTTGTTCTCCATCGGCGTGGCGTTGCGCCCGCGCAGCACAATGTTGAAGCGGTAGCACAGCGCCCAATCCGGCTTGGTGTTGTCAAGATCGAAGGCGGAGACCATCCGGTTGCGCGCCTTCTCGTCGGTGACCGAGTTGAAGATCGGATCGAACGGGAACAAGGGATCGCCGGGGAAATACATCTGCGTGACGAGACGCGAGACGAAGGCGTGGCCGAACACCGAGAAGTGGATGTGGGCGGGACGCCAGGCGTTGTGGTGATTGCCCCAGGGGTAAGCGCCCGGCTTGATGGTGACGAAGCGGTAATAACCTTCCGCATCGGTTTGCGCGCGGCCAGCGCCGGTGAAATTCGGATCAAGCGGCGCGGGATGCTGATCGACGACGTGGACATAGCGACCGCAGGCATTGGCCTGCCAAAGCTCGACCAGCGCGTTCGGCACACCGCGACCGTCTTCATCGAGCACATGGCCGTGCACGATGATGCGCTCGCCGATCGGCTCGCCCTTGCCCTGAATGGTGAGGTCGTGATCGTGCTCGCGCACCGTTTCGTGGCCATAGACCGGGCCGGTCAATTCCGACAGCGTGTGCCGCATCGGAATCAGCGGCTTGGAGGGCGAGCGCTTGACCGTGCTCTTGTAGGCGGGAGACAACCGCGGCGGATGCGCCGCGAGTGATTGCACTGGATAGACCAATGTCATGTCGAATTCCTCCCTCGCCTCGCGCTATCAGCGCAAAATCACTTTGCGATTTTGTCGCTGAGCCGCGCCGCCAGATCATTATATGACATAACTAATTTGGGAAAGGGCGATTTTTCGCCCTCCCAAATCGTTGTCTTAATTGACCTTTTCGATCGCCACCGCAACGCCCTGACCAACGCCGACGCACATGGTTGCCAAGGCAAGCTTCCCGCCCCGCTTCTCCATGCCGTGCACCGCCGTCAGCGCCAGCCGCGCGCCGCTCATGCCGAGCGGATGGCCGAGCGCGATTGCGCCGCCATGCGGGTTGACGAAGTCGGCATCGTCCTTGACGCCCAGTTGCCGCAGACAGGCTATGCCCTGCGAGGCGAAGGCTTCATTGAGCTCGATCAAATCGAAGTCGGAGATCTTGATGCCGAGCCGCTCCATCAGCTTCCTGGTCGCCGGCACCGGCCCGATGCCCATGATGCGCGGCGGCACCGCCGCCGAGGCCAACCCCAGGATGCGCGCCCGCGGCGTCAGCCCGTGCTTCTTCACCGCGGCTTCGGAAGCGAGGATCATCGCGGCCGCGCCGTCATTGACGCCGGAGGCGTTGCCCGCCGTGACCGTGCCGGGATTGCGCACGATCGGCTTCAGTTTCGTCAAGCCTTCCAGCGTGGTCTCGGGGCGCGGATGCTCGTCCTTGTCGACGGTGATCGGGCCAGCCTTGCCGCCGGGCACCTGGACCGGCGTGATCTCCTCGGCGAAATAACCGGCCGCGATCGCCGCGCCTGCGCGCTGCTGCGAGCGGATCGCCATCGCATCCTGATCGGCGCGCGAGACCTGGAATTCCTCGGCGACGTTCTCGCCGGTCTCCGGCATCGCATCGACGCCATACTGCGCCTTCATCAGGGGATTGATGAAGCGCCAGCCGATGGTGGTGTCGTAGATGTCGGCTGAGCGCGCGAACGCTTCCGGCGCCTTGCCCATCACGAACGGGGCGCGAGTCATGGACTCCACGCCGCCGGCAATCGCGAAATCGATTTCCCCGGCGCGGATCGCCCGCCCTGCCGCACCGACTGCATCGAGGCCGGACGCACACAGGCGATTGAGGGTCTGACCGGGAACCGATTCCGGCATGCCCGCGAGCAACAGCGCCATACGCGCAACGTTGCGGTTGTCCTCGCCGGCCTGGTTCGCGCAGCCGTAAAACACCTCATCCACCTGCGACCAGTCGAGATTCGGATGCTTCGCCATCAATGCCTTGATCGGGGTGGCGGCCAGATCGTCGGCGCGCACCTTGGCGAGCGAGCCGCCGAAACGGCCGATCGGGGTCCGGACGGCATCACAAATGAATACATCACGCATAGAATCTCTCCCTGAATGCCGTGCTTTAGGCGTTGAGCCCAACGGAACTGTTGGCGAGTTTTAGGAGCGTGCCCGCGGCAGGTCAATTGAGGCGTCGTTTCCCGTGCGTTGCTTTCGCGGGGGGCCGCCATGCCCTCGTGGCGGGCATGATCAATTCTTCGCCGCAGGGCGTGGAAAACTCTGACAATGGGGGTAAGGGAATAGGACCGGACGGTGAAATTTTGTAGCTTGCCGCCCGCATGACGATCCAGCAATCCATCCCCGCCCCCGCGCCTCCCGAAGCCACGCCGGCCGCTGACGCAAATTCGCGCGTCACGCCGATGATGGAACAGTATCTCGAGATCAAGGCCGCCCATCCCGGCCTGCTGCTGTTCTATCGGATGGGCGATTTCTACGAGCTGTTCTTCGAGGATGCTGAGATCGCCTCCAGGACGCTCGGCATCGTGCTGACCAAGCGCGGCAAGCATCAGGGCATGGATATCCCGATGTGCGGCGTGCCGGTGGAGCGCTCCGAGGACTATCTGCATCGGCTGATCAATGCCGGCCATCGCGTTGCCGTCTGCGAGCAGACGGAAAATCCCGCGGCGGCACGCGCCCGCGGCAACAAGAGCGTGGTTGCCCGCGGCGTGGTGCGGCTGGTGACGCCGGGCACGCTGACCGAAGACACGCTGCTCGACGCCCGCACCAATAACTACCTGCTGGCAATTGCGCGCGCCCGCGCCTCTGCCGGCGGCGACCGCATCGGCCTCGCCTGGATCGATATTTCCACGTCCGAGTTCATGGTCACGGAATGCTCGACCGCGGAACTGGCGGCGACACTGGCGCGGATCAATCCGAACGAGGCCATCGTCACCGACGCGCTCTACGGCGATGCGGATCTCGGACCGCTGCTGCGCGAGCTGCCGTCGGTGACGCCGCTGACCCGCGACGTCTTTGACGGTGCCACCGCGGAGAGACGCCTGTGCGATTATTTCGCAGTCGCGACCATGGACGGTCTTTCCGCGATGTCGCGGCTGGAAGCAACCGCCGCTGCAGCCGCCGTCACCTATATCGACCGCACCCAGGTCGGCAAACGT